>CAZQGN010000037.1:0-33164 GCA_964592865.1 uncultured Chloracidobacterium sp.
TCAAAATGCTTTACAGGTCTCATGTATATAGTTCTCCACTAAGAATGCTCTTAATCAAATAATGTGCTCAGTTTGTACTTGCGATTTTGTCGAATGACGAGCAACAAATTGTATCGCGTGTATGTAAGCAATACGCGTGCCAGATGCCCGATCCCTCCGCCCCGCCCGTAACCGCCGCATTTACAACATTTACACGGGCCGCTCCGGGGCCTCGACATTTTTATCGCTGTATCGATACGACACACGACGGGCCCGAGTGATTTGGGCGACTCTAATTGACACACTCTCGGATCTGCTCGTGTCATCATATTAATTGTCGCAATAGCGTTATAAAGTAGCCGCAGCGACCCATGTTCCATCCGGGCCCCGAACGTGCCCCGCGATCCTCCTTTTCACGGTAAAGCACTGATGAATAATATATTAAGGCCGACGCCGTCAAATCCTTAAAGAAAACGTACGCGTTTTGTTCATGTTTAAGCGCCACCATCAGGTCACACATTAGGTATAGCGATGTAACATACTGTATTCATTGATAATACTCCGGCCAACTAAGCGCTTTACAGCTTTAAGATACTGTGTTAAATTTTCAAACACTTCAAGGGAAATTGGGATCAAACCACTTAAGTTTCGTAAAGCATTTGGCCGCATAACGCGGCGTTGGCGAACTCGGCGATGCCGATAGATAGTATTTCGAACTGAGGTTCATGGCCATACGTTTTGGAACATCAGGTTGGCGGGCGATAATCGCCGACGACTTCACATTCGACAATGTGAGACGTGTTTCAGACGCCATTTCCAGCTATTTGACAACTCGCACCGATCTCGAAAGGACATTGGTGGTCGGCCACGATTCGCGTTTTATGGGCGAGCGGTTTTCCGAGATCGCCGCTGATATATTTGCCGCCAAGGGATTTCGCGTTCTGCTGTGCGGCGGCCCGACGCCGACGCCGACGATCGCACACGCGATCCGATCGCAAAAAGCGGCCGGCGGGATCAATTTTACAGCGTCGCACAATCCGCCTGAGTATCAGGGCATTAAATTCTCGACCGAGGACGGTGCACCGGCATTGCCGGAGGTCACGGGAACGATCGAGGCCCGAATCGAGGCCGGAGACCGGATCGCCGACGCACAAGGCGGATCGATCGAAAATTTTGACCCGCGTCCGGCGTATCTCGACGATCTGGCCGCCAAGATCAAGTTTGACGTCATCGCCGCGGCAAATGGACGTTATGCGTATGATGCACTTTGGGGCACGGGCCGCGGATATTTGAACAAGGCGCTCCGGGATCGCGGCCTCGAGGTCGAGACGATCCACGATTGGCGCGACGTGACGTTCGGCGGCCGATCGCCGGAACCCGGCAAAGACCACCTCGGCGAGCTTCGCGAACTGGTGGTCAGCAAAGGGCTGACGATGGGGCTCGCGACCGACGGCGACGGTGACCGGTTCGGCGTGATCGACGCAGACGGCACCTTTATCGAGCCAAATCAACTGGTCGCCCTTTTGACAGACTATCTGGCCGAAAGCCGCGGTTGGAACCAGGGCGTGGCACGCAGCGTGGCGACATCGCACCTTGTCGATCGTATCGCCGCTGAACGCGGCATACAGCTGTACGAAACGCCGGTCGGATTTAAGTACATCGGCGAATTGATAAATAAAGACGAGATCATCCTCGGCGGCGAGGAGTCAGCCGGCCTGTCGATACGGGGGCATTATCCCGAAAAAGACGGCATCCTGGCCTGCCTGTTGGCCGCCGAAGCGGTCGCCGCCCGCGGCGCGAGCCTCGGCGAGCAGCTCGAGGACATCTACCGCCGGGTCGGCCGGCTCGAATCGGGCCGCATCGGCGTAAAGTTGACGCCCGAGATCGCCGCCAAACTGAAAGAGAAGCTCGGCCGAGAGCCGGCGGACATCGCCGGGAGACGAATTGAAAAGATCGAACGCATGGACGGCGTCAAGTTTTTGTTCGAGAACAACGCCTGGATGCTGATGCGTCCGTCCGGTACCGAGCCGATGGTCCGTATCTATGCCGAAAGCGAATCGGCAGCCGACCTCGAACAGTTACTCAAGATCGGCCGGGAATATTTGATGAACTAGCGGCCGCCGACGGCCCAACCAAAAAGATGAGAGCGCGAAAGCCAAGCAAAACTGCCGAAAACCGCCGAGCACCGAAGGTGCCGATGTGGGCTGCATTTGCGATCGTCATCTCGATCTCGGTCATGCTATGTCTGACGATCAATTACCGTGCGTTCTCGGTAATGACCGGCGAACAGGCCGAGCACGACCAGTTGTCGACCAAGATCCAGAGCATTACAGATGAAAATCTGCAGCTCCAGGAGGAAATTCACAGTCTCAAAAGCGACGCCCGCGTGATCGAACGCGAGGCACGCCGCCTCGGGCTAGTCCCGAAGGCCAAAGTTTCGGTGCCGACGAATTGAACTCTGCGGAGAAGTTTGTTCGTCAGCACAATTGCCAGCCAATAAATAATCTGCCTTTTGCCTACATCTCCGCGTGGCCTACAGCAAAGCCTATCTGATAATTAGCGGTTTGAGTTTCCCGAACTCAAACCCCACTTCCTTTTAAAAGGCCCAAACGCAAACAAATACTATTACTTCAATATCCGCTGCGGATACGGCATCTGTCCTGACTGTCCTGACTGTCCTGCGTGTCCTGCGTGTCCTGCGTGTCCTGCGTGTCCTGCGTGTCCCGAGTGTCCTGACTGTCCCGAGTGTCCTGGCTGTCCCGAGTGTCCCGAGTGTCCTGGCACTCTCGACTCACCAGACTCACCAGACTCGCCAGACCGACCCGACTTACCATCGTGATTGATGAATTTTCAAAGATCTGATCAAACCTTTAGTGTAACATATATTGCAAAGATACAGCAAGATGTCATTTGTGCAACGATCAGGCGTGAATCGTGGATCGTGAATGGTGAATCGTGAGTAGTCATCTATCACCCGTCACCCAAATGAGTGTTGACAATTACCGGCTACAGGCACAAACCGGCCGGAACGAACGTCACCAACGTCAGCCGCCGCTGCGACGCTGTTCGGACGTCGCCCGGCGAGAAATGAAGAATGATCTCGATATGAAAACGGCCTATGAAATGTCCGCGAGGAGTACCAATGGGAGATGGAACAAGAATCGTAATATCAAAGGTCTGACCTCGATTGTTTTCTGCGCTTTCACTGTGATCCTACCTACGTTAAACCCAACAAACCATCCATGCATCCACGATAATCGTCATAATGAGGTGAAAGATGAAAAAGACTATGAGATTTGGATCCTATTCGGGTTTGTGTTTGATATTTATGCTTGCCACTTCCTGGATGAGTGGTCAGGATGCTAAGGACAAAGAGGCTTGGCGACGGATCGTTCCGTTGGTTTCCAAAGCACCGCAGGTGGAAAAAGCCCTCGGGGCCCCAATGTCGCGAAACGGGAAAGTATCGATCTACGATACGCGTGACGCAAGAATTACCGTTTGGTACGGAGGCCTGAAGTCGGCGGGCGAAGAGTGTGTATGGGACGTGTCAGACGATACGGTTGTCAGCGTGGTTGTTAGTCCAAAGACACAAACACTATTAACGCGAATTGGATATGACTTGACCTCATTCACTAAAAAAGGCACAGATGACTCTGATGTTTGGAACTATGTTAGTGAAGAACTGGGAATTGGGATCGAAACTTATGAGTCCGGTGAGGGAGAGATCATCTTGTCCCTACAGTTGTCGCCGTCTGCGATAAAACGAAAGCAAAGGTGTATTATACCGACGCAAAATGCGGACGACTCTGATCTGACAGGAGCCCTTGGCCGGCGAACAATGGAGAATGATCTCGATATGAAAACGGCCTGTGAATGTCCGCGAAAAGTGCCAAAGTGAGATCGAATGGGAATCGCAGAATCGCAGGTCAGACCCCCAGATTTGACCCCCAGATTTTGTTCAGCATCGATCGAATTCAATACTATTGTCAATCGAAAATGTAAAGGGTTGTCGATGTCGCCTTCTTTGACTAACACAATCCGGTTCTGAATCATTAATCGAGTAGCAACCTTAGAACCAATGTCGAAAAATCATCCCAATTTGGTGTCAAATCTCCTGATTATATTTTTTTTCGGAATAAGTGTTAACGCTCTGGCCTTTGGCGGCGAACCTTATTTTCAGCGAGTCGCTCCGATCTCAAAGGATTGTGCGTTGATCTATGGCACTCGTGGTCTCGGCGGTGAAGATTTTTTCATCAAGCAGTGTCGACGCACCTGGAAGCTCTCAAGTACATTTAACCTCGGTTTCATCAATGAAATACAGTTTGTTTCCTCAACCGATGCGTGGGGAATCGTTGGGAAAAGCCTGGTTCGATTTCACTTTGATTTTAGTGGCGGCAAAGTGCGCTGGTCGGAGGTCAAGCCGGATTCGTCCGATACAGAGTTTGTGAGTGCGTATTTCACGGACGCCAAAAATGGTTTGGTTTGTGGTCGAAACGGCTCAATTTTTTCGACCTATGACGGTGGAGTGACGTGGCAAAAAGTCGAAATTGGATCAGCTTATGAGCTTATAAAGATTCAATCTGCGAATGATGGGTCGCTAATTGTTCATTGGGCGAAGCCCTTCAAAGGGTTAACTCGGTATGGCTATCTAATTTCCGTCGATCGCGGAAGGACTTGGTCAGAAAGAACCTTACCCGAGGGCGAGACATTTGGGGCTGTTTTTGTCAGCTTCGCTCGACATGGATGTGGCATAGTTGGTCGCGACAGACTCTTGTGCACATTTGACGGCACAAATTGGAGTTCTCTTTATTTGGAATCGGAGAATCGCAATAGTTTATGGTTTCTTAATTCGCGGATCGGGTGGTCAGTAGGGTCATCGATTATGCGGACCAGTAATGGCGGCAGGAGTTGGAAATATGCGCTTCTGGATCCTGATAGCACCAGTCGTGCCTATCAAGGTCTATTCTTAAAGGACGTAGTTTTTCTTGATTCGAAAATCGGTTGGGCATGGGGACCGACATCCGTTTACCGCACGTTTGACGGTGGGCTAAACTGGCAGCGAGTCTCGGACAAATGGAATAAAGAACTTGCGGCGTATTGACAGGCGTGCACGTGGTCCGGGATTAGATCTTGCGGTTATGAATCATCCCTCGGCCTTGCGGTTTCCGTTCCGGGAAATTGCCAATCAAGTGCGTGCCGAGTCCAGAATGGTAAAAGTGGGCGGTTTTAACGCAAAGTACGCGAAGGACGCGGAGAAAAGTGAGAATCGAAAAGCGGATTGTCTTTTCGGCGAAAGAGATATGGCCGCCGTGAATGCCGACGGAACGCGGTTGTCGGTTGGACTTTGAAAACAGTCCGGATCGCGAGAGTAAACAGAAAAAGAGAGGTGTTGCGGGTGCACACCTCTCTTTCGTAATTTAAGGCTTGTCCCGAGGTTATCCCTTTCGGAGCTCGGTCAGGACCTGCTTGGCGACGGCTTTCAGCGTGTCGAAAACGCCGGTGCCGTTCGTTGCGACGGCCTCAAAGACCGGTTCGCCCTTGCGGACGAGTTCCTGTGAAAGTTCTTCGATCGGCGTGACATTAGGCAGGTCGCGTTTATTCAACTGCAGGACGTACGGTATCTGGGCAAGGTCGTAACCCTGCGAGCCGAGATTTTCTTCGAGGTTATAGAGCGACTCGATATTGGCGTCCATTCGCTCATCCTGGCTGTCCGCGACAAAAACGACGCCGTCGACGCCTTTCAGGATCAGCTTGCGCGACGCGTCGTAATAAACCTGGCCGGGCACCGTGTAGAGGTGAAATCTCGTCTTAAATCCGCGGACCGTACCGAGTTCGAGCGGCATAAAATCAAAGAACAGCGTACGATCGGTCTCGGTCGCGAGGCTGATGAGCTTACCCTTGGCCTGCGGGGCGGTCGAATCGTAGATGTACTGCAGATTGGTCGTCTTGCCGCACAGTCCGGGCCCGTAATAGACGATCTTGCAATTGATCTCGCGTGATGCGTAATTGATAAAGGTCATAGGTGGTAACCGAATCTAGCTAAATAAGCTGTCAATGTCCTCGTCGGTGATCTCCGAGAAAAATGAGTTCTGATTAAGGCGATAGTTCGCCGAGTCGCGGGTCGCTTCTTCAAGCAGTGCGGCGACCTCAAAGCTTGCACGCTTGGTACGGATCTTGACGAGCCCAAGCGTCGAACGCTCGTCAAATACTATCACAAGCAAACTGCGCCCGATGACACTGATATAAATGCTCTCGTGTTCGCCCTCATGCACCACGGCCGGGAACGTGTCTTCGCCGATGAGCTTAGCCATGCTGCTGGTCGCGGCGACGTTGCCGGCGGCCAGGCTCGAAAAGCTGGTCGTATCCATATCGCCGATATCGCCGTGAAAGGCGATCGGCTGGCCGTCACGGTCGACCAGAAAGACAACCCGTGCGGCGCACTCGACACAGAGCCTCGCCAAGATGATCTTGATCCGATGGAATTGGTGTTCTTGTATTATGAAGGGCGTTTCTGCCATCTGGTTTGTCTGCCCGAGGGCACGACCGAGGGTTTAGATAGTTCCAGTGAATTGTATTTAGACTATGCGGATGGGCGCCAAACGGCACTCCATATACGTAAATCTAGCACAATCAGACGGCCTGCGACAAGAGATTTTTTGGGAAACGGCGCCCAGACACACGTATACAAAAAGCGGCGGAGCGGCGTGCGCCATAAGAAAGATTGATACGGGGTAGAAAAGAATGCTAATATTAGGGTCGTCGGCACTCTCGCCGGCCCCCATTTGTATTCAAGCTGTTTTCACGACCTGACGTGCCTTCCAATGCCGGGACAGGATCCCGATCCAGATGAAGCATCATATATTTTCAGACAATTCGGCCGGACTAAAGTTTGTCGCGATCGGCGGCGGCAATGGCCTGTCAACGCTGCTTTCGGGGCTGAAAAGGTTTGTGGACGCAGGGTCGGCCGAACCCGTCTGGATCGAAAATCTTTCGGCCATCGTCGCCGTGTCGGACGACGGCGGCAGCTCGGGCCGCATCCGCGACGAACTGCAGATGCTGCCGCCCGGCGACATCCGCAACTGTATGGTCGCCCTGAGCGAAGATTCGCAGACACTGTCGCGGTTATTCAAGCACCGCTTTCGCGGAGACGGCGATCTCGGTGGACATAGTTTCGGCAATCTGTTTCTGGCGGCACTGACCGAGGTTACCGGCGATTTTGCCGAGGCGGTCAAGCTGTCGTCAGAGATCCTGGCCAGTAAAGGGCATATTTACCCGGCGACGGTCGCTGATGTGCGTTTGGCGGCCGAACTCAAGGACGGCAAGACCGTCCGCGGCGAGACAAAGATCGGCCACGTCGGCCCGATGATCAAGCGTTTATTCCTGGAGCCCGCGGATTGCCAACCGCTGCCCGAGGCCCTGGCGGCGATCGCCGCGGCGGACGTCATCACCGTCGGACCGGGTTCGCTATTTACAAGCCTGATCCCGCCAATATTGGTCGAGGGCGTCAGTAAGGCGATCTCGGCATCGAACGCCGTAAAGATATTTATCTGCAATCTAATGACGCAGCCCGGTGAAACGGACGGGCTGTCGTCGCGGTCGCACCTCGAACTCGTCCGGCAATACGCGCCCGAGATCGACTTTGACTACGTGATCGTAAACGATCATCCGATCAGCGAAAAGCAGTTGGAAAAATACGCGAGCGAAGGGGCCGAACAGATCGGCGTCCACGGTTCGATCTCGCCAAAAACTATTGAAGGGGCCGAGATCGTTTATGGTAATCTGTTGGACGATGGCGAGATGGTCCGGCATGATCCGGAGCGGCTGGCCCAGGTAGTGTTGTTGTGTGCCATCCAGCCCCGTGAGGCGGCGGTCGCCCGGTAAAGTGCGTCTCGGAACTCTGACCATTCTAAAGTGAATAACGACCTAAATATATTAATTCTGGCGGCCGGGCTCGGCACGCGAATGAAGTCGAATCTGGCCAAGGTCCTGCACCGTCTGGACGGCCGGCCCCTGATCAGCCACGTTTGCCGAACGGCCGCGGAACTCGGGCCCGAGAAGATCTATACGGTTATCGGCCATCAGGGCGATGACGTGAGGGCGGCCGTGCTTGCCGAACTCGACGGGTCGATCGCCGATTTTGCCTGGCAAAGACAGATGCTCGGGACAGGCGACGCGGTAAACTCGGCCCGTGAGATGCTCGAGGACAGCGACTCGACACTGTTGGTGCTTTCGGGCGATGTGCCGATGATCAAACGGTCGACGCTCGAAGCCATCGTCCGGCTGCACAATGACCACCACGGCCGGCGAGCGGCGTGCACTATTCTGACCGTCAAATTACCCGATCCGACAGGCTACGGGCGCGTGGTCCGCGACGAACTGGGGACATTTGACCGCATCGTCGAGCAAAAGGACGCAACGGCCGATGAACTCGCCATAAACGAGATCAACTCGGGCATATATTGCTTTGATACGCGCAAGCTGTTTGCCGCACTGTCGAAGGTCGGCAATTCGAACGCGCAGGGTGAATATTACCTTACGGACGTGCCGCAGATACTATGCTCGGCGGGCGAAGACATTGCGATATATCTTCACGACGATCCGGCCGAGATCGAGGGTGTAAATGACCGCCGGCAATTGGCCGCGATGGAAAACGTGATCCGGAGCCGAACCGTTGTAAGGCTGATGCTGGAAAGCGGCGTGAGTTTCACCGATCCGGCCGCGGCGTATGTCAGCGCCGAGGCGGCGGTCGGACGCGACACCGTCATTTATCAAAATGTGAGCATTGAGGGACGGACGGTCATCGGCGAGAATTGCGTCATACGGCCGGGCGTCAGGATCGTAAATTCGACCATCGGCGACGGTGTCGAGATAAAGGACAATTCGTTTATCACGGATTCGACCGTCGGCAGCGGTTGCAGTGTCGGGCCGATGGCTCACCTTCGCGGCCACGCTGAAATGATCGAAGGCTCGAAGGTCGGCAACTTTGTCGAACTAAAGAAGACCAAACTCGGCCGCGGCTCAAAAGCCAGCCACCTGACATATCTCGGCGACGCCACCATCGGCGAAAAGACCAACATCGGTGCCGGCACGATCACCTGTAACTACGACGGCAAGAACAAGCACGAAACCCACATTGGCGACGGCGTCAGGATCGGCTCGGACACGATGCTCGTGGCACCGGTCACGGTCGGCGACGGCGCCGCGACAGGAGCGGGAAGTGTTGTTACAAAGGATGTCGAAGCCGGTCGATTGGTCGTCGGTGCTCCGGCCCGAGCGATCAAGACGGTGACAAGTGACTAGGAACAAGCGACAAGGACGAAATGAGACCCCACGAAGATCTTGACGTATGGAAAAGGGCAGTTGAACTGGTTGTTTCAGTCTATGCGGAGACCAAGGAGTTTCCGAGCGACGAACGATTCGGTTTGACATCGCAAATTCGCCGAGCAGCAGTTTCGATTCCGGCAAATATCGCCGAAGGCGCCGCCAGAAAGTCGGATAAAGGGAACTTGCAGTTTCTCGCGATCGCTCAGGGTTCGTGCAGCGAACTCGAAACCGAACTTTTGATAGCCTCAAAACTAGGATATTTAGAAACTGGGGCATTTGAATCACTGAGAAACGAATCGTCGAACATAGGACGGATGCTAATAGGTCTGTCTAGATATTTAGAATCTAAGTCAAAATAGGCCTTTATTTACACGGGCACTTGTATCTGGTTACTTGTCCCCATTTACTTCTTATATGTGCGGAATTGTAGGATACGTTGGAAATAAACAAGTTGTGCCGTTGATCATCGACGGCCTCAGGAAACTCGAGTACCGCGGCTATGACTCGGCGGGCATCGCGGTCGTTGATGACGACCATCATCTCAGCCTGCGGCGTGCCGAGGGCAAGCTGCGAAATCTCGAAGAAGCGATCCGGCTCAATCCGCTCGACGGCAATTACGGCATCGGGCACACGCGGTGGGCGACGCACGGGCGTCCGACCGAGGAAAATGCCCACCCGCACCGCGATCAGTCGGGCAAGGTGGTCGTCGTACACAACGGGATCATCGAAAATTACCTGACGCTAAAAGAGCGTCTGCAGGCCGCCGGACACCAATTTTTTACCGAGACAGACACCGAGGTGGTCGCTCATTTGATCGGCCACTACGTTGATAATGACGGCCTTGCGCTCGAGCCCGCCGTGCGAAAGACCGTGGCAGAACTGCGCGGGATATTTGCTTTGGCAATAATCTCGGTCGAGGAGCCCGATACGATAATCGCGGTTCGCGAGGGCCCGCCGGTCGTGATCGGCATGGGCGACGGCGAGTTTTTTGTCGCGTCCGACATCCCGCCGATCCTGGCACATACGCGAGACGTTTTCTTCCTCGGCGACCGCGAGATCGCGATCCTGACCAAGGACTCGGTACGCGTGACGGATTTTGACGGAAATGTCGTCGAACCGGAACAGCAGCGGATAACCTGGGATCCGATCATGGCCGAAAAGGGCGGCTTTAAGCACTTTATGCTCAAGGAAATATATGAGCAGCCGCGTGCGGTGCGTGATACCGTTCAGGGACGCGTTTCGCTCGATACCGGCAAGGTGTATCTCGAGCCGATGGACATTTCCGAAGACGAATTTCGGGCTCTGACCTCGATCAAGATCGCCGCTTGCGGCACGTCATGGCATGCCGGGCTTGCCGGCAAGTACATGCTCGAGAATCTGGCCCGCATCCCGGTCGACGTCGATTACGCGTCTGAGTTTCGTTACCGTGATCCGGTACTGTCGGAAACGGACCTGCTGATCGTCATTTCGCAGTCCGGCGAAACGGCTGACACGATCGCGGCGATGCGCGAGGCAAAACTGTCGGGATGCAAGGTTTTGGCCGTGTGTAACGTCCACGGATCGATGATCACCCGTGAAGCCGACGGCACGATACTCACGCATGCCGGGCCCGAGATCGGGGTTGCCTCGACCAAGGCGTTCACGTCGCAGATGATCGCGCTTTACCTATTCGCATTGTACCTGGGCGAGGTTCGCGGCCAGATCGACGAAACGCGGGCCAAAAAGCTGGCTCAGGATCTGGCGGAACTGCCGCTGAAGATCGAGCAGCTGTTGAACGACGCCGATTCGATCGAGGAGCTTTCGAAGGAGTTTTTCCGGGTGCAGGACTTTCTTTACCTCGGCCGCGGAATTAATTTTCCGGTCGCGCTTGAAGGTGCCCTCAAACTCAAAGAGATCAGCTACATCCATGCCGAGGGTTACCCCGCCGGCGAGATGAAGCACGGGCCAAACGCGCTGATCGACGAAAAACTGCCGGTCGTTGTCATCAACACCAAAGAGGACGGAAATCCCGGCAGCGAACTCCGTTACGAAAAAACGCACTCTAATATCGTCGAGGTCAAGAGCCGCGACGGGATCATCATCTCGGTTCTGACCGAGGGCGACACGATGAGTTCCAAGGTGTCGAGCCACGTGATCGAGATCCCGGAAACCTCGGACCTGCTAGGACCGATCCTGTCGATCGTGCCGCTGCAGCTTCTCAGTTATCACATAGCGGTCCGTCGGGGCTGCGATGTCGATCAGCCGAGGAATTTGGCAAAATCGGTGACGGTGGAATAGAACGCAAACGCGGTCATTTTTCGATAAGGAGCGAAGTGTGGATAACATTTCGCTCCTTTTTTCATTTGCGGCCGAGTCCGATGGAAAGAACCGATGTGAAAGCAATTGACCAGTGTTTCTGGGCCTAAAATCGACAAAAATCGCCACAATCCAAAAAAAATCCAAAAAATATCCAAAAAAACTCCAGACAGCTCGTGGGCAAACAGCTAAATTCGATTTCGCACTACGCATTTTGGGGTTAAAACGATATGCAAATCAAGCGGGAATTTGAAACGGTCACGCGGGCAAGCCGCCGATTTATCATTCGGCAGTCGCCGATCGAAAGTGGCTCCAGTCCTTGTATTACGTGTGGTGAGCCGATGTTGGCGATAGCGCAAGCTGCCGTTTTGTTGGATATCAAACAAAGCCGGATCTTCAAAATCGTTGAAAGAGGCGCGGCACATTCTACTGAGACGGAATCGGGAGCATTGATGATTTGTATGAGTTCGTTAGCGGCGTTTTCAGGCGGTGAGTCTCAAGAAAGGTCAGACGCGATCAGTGGGAGTGAGGAATAGAAAGGCGGATCGGCTAGTTTCTTCGTCGACCGATGGTCCGCCGTTTCAGAATTACCTCTCAGACACAAAACATAAAAGGAGAAAGCAAAATGAGAAGCAACCTTTTTATTGGATTAACATTAGCAGCCTGTCTCTCGCTTACCAGCTGCTCGCAGATAAATGATGCGGTCAACGGCAGCAAGGCAGCGAACGCCAACACGGCATCGAACAGCAACGCCGCGAATACGAATGCTAACAGCAATGCAACGGCCAATTCGACCGCCGCTGCTAATGTAGAAAAAAAGGACGCGAGTTTGGAAACAAATGGAGCCGTCTTTACTGTCAAGGCTGACGTAAAAGGATGCGAAGCCGAACCCGGTTGGAAGACCTGTATCGAGATAGCGAGTCCGGCTATCAAGATCTTCGGCTCAAGACTGGCGAGTGAGTCCGCCCTGAATGGCGTTGCCAATACTTATTTGGAGATCACAAAGCGCTTCAGCGAGAAATATCCCAAGGACAAATTCAACGGTTACAAAATATACCTGACCAACGGCGAGCCATGGTCGGAACTTGCCAAGATCAGTCCGGTTGGAACACTGTGGCCTGCTCAGACCGGAAATATGAGCGGAGATTATCTTCGCGGTGGAACTACTAAAGATTATTTGTGGATCGATGAACAGATGATCTGCAAAACAGGCATCAGAACCAGAAATGAGGCCGGAACGCCCGACAACGATAAGAGAACGCTAGACCAGGTCGTTCACGAATTCGGCCATGCGATGGCTTTTAGATTTGGTCTAGATGAGACAATTCGCAGTAATTACATCAATGATCCGCGATTTCCCGCTACAGAGAGATTTCCGTGGAGTATTCAAAACTGGTTCGGAACGCCGGACGGAAGCCTAACTGCCAAAGAGGACGGTGTAATGAATGATATTTTTACGTCCCGCCTAAATCTCAAATGCGAAGGCTACAAACCCGACCAGCCAAACCGGCCATAAACCGCGAGCAAGGGCTGAAGTCAGGCGTATTTGATATTTGTTTGCCTTTGAAAAAAGTCGAAGTCTCGGATGACGGGAATACGCTGAGCTATTACGACCAGAGGGGCGGAACGACGAAATTGACCAAGGCCGGTACGCAGACAGCAACGACAGCAAAGATGGACCTACTAAGAAATAAGAAAGAAAATTCAAAGGAGAAACCAAAATGAAATCACGATCAATCTTAATAACAATGGCGTTGGGAGTCCTGATGATGTCGGGTTGTCAGCAGGTCAATGATCTGGTCAACAAACCCGCGAACACAAACACCGCAACCAACAGCAACGCTTCGGCAAATACGAATACCAACAGCAATGCGACGGCAAACAGTAATGCTAATGCCAACACATCGGCATCACCGACAAATTCTGCCGCCGATTCCAACACATCGGCAAGCAATACCGCCGCCAATATCGCAACCACAACCAAAGATGGAGCTCCCTTAACTGCTGAAGAAAAGGTTTTTGCCAATAGGCTTATAGGAAACTGGAGTAGTGATACTGAAAAGGTAGTTTTCACTAAAGATGAAATAACATTTACCGAAAATGGGAGTAAAACTACCTGGACATACGCAATCGTTGACGAGAAAAACGTTGAAATTACAGATGAAAGGGGTCAAAAATCTAAGGCAACAATGACTTTCGAAGAAAATAACACGAAGTTGCACTGGGTAGATAAAATGGGCGACTTCCGTTATAAACGCGAAGTGAATAAACCGTAATGATAATTCGGTGAATCATTCGGAAGCGAATCAGCAGTCAAAAGACAGATAAGGGGGTCGGTTTTACCCTTATTTGTCTTTCCGACATCTTTTATCAGGGGAAACTAAAATGAAAACACGATCAATATTAATGAGCTTTGCTCTTGGAGTTCTGATGATGTCGGGCTGTCAGCAGGTCAATGACATGGTCAACAAGACCGCTAACAACAACACGACGGCAAACAGTAATGCTAATGCGAACGCAAACCCAAACCCAAACACAAACACATTGGCATCACCGACTAATTCCGCCGCCAACGCCAACACCTCGGCAAGCAATACTGCCGCTAATACCGCAACCGCTCCTAAAGAGGAAGTTCCCCAAACCGCTGAAGTTAAGGCTTTCAAAAATAATCTTGTTGGAAAGTGG
The DNA here is from genome assembly GCA_964592865.1 of uncultured Chloracidobacterium sp. Taxonomy (GTDB): domain Bacteria; phylum Acidobacteriota; class Blastocatellia; order Pyrinomonadales; family Pyrinomonadaceae; genus OLB17. The sequence continues at coordinate 14,284 of CAZQGN010000037.1, forward strand.
GAGTTTAACAACGGTACCCAAATAGCTGTATTCACCGAAGACAAAATTGAGATTAAGGAGAAAAGCACGGGTGATCTTCTAGAAGCATTTGAAATGAGTATATTAGATGAAAAGACTGTTGAACATAAAGATGTTAAAACTGGGGAACGTAATAAATCGACATTTACTTTTAAAGATGATGGCAAAACCCTAGTTTGGACTAGATCTGATGGGTTGGCATTGACATTTAAACGAGTAAACCCAAAGTAAGTTTGGAGGCGAATCAGCAGTTAACAGACAGATAAGGGAGTCAGTTTTTCCCTGATTTGTGTTTCCGACGACCTTCAGCAAAAGAAACAACAATGAAATCAAAACTACTAACTATCGCATTTACAGCATTTGCAGCTATCGTCGTTACCGCGTTCAGTGCGACCGAAGCCTCGGCTCAGAGCACCTCATGCAAGGTCACTAAGAATAACGCCGAATTCATGTACTCGTCTTCGGAAAAGTTCGTCAAACTGAAGAAAGGCACAGCACTTAAGATCGTCACGTTCGGCGGACAAGGAGTTGTCGTGGTCAAGGCCAGGATCGGAACCAAATGGATCAAGGGCGAGATCAAGGCAGACGAGACTAGCTGTCAGTAGCTAAAGTAGTTGAGATCAAGTTCAGGCACGAAACACTGAAACTGTTTCGTGCCTTTTCTGCGTTTCGTGGGTAAACTCTTTGTATGAAAGCGATAGTCGTGCGTGAGTTTGGTGAGCCTGAGGTGATGAAGGTCGAGGAAGTTGCCGTTCCCGAGCCGACAGGCAAGCAAGTGTTGGTCAAGATCGAGGCAGCGGGCGTGAATCCTGTCGATACCTATCTGCGTACGGGAATTCATGCTCACGCGCCGAAATTGCCTTACACACCGGGAAAGGACGCGGCGGGCGTGGTAGAGGCTGTCGGCGGTGATGTTTCGGTATGGAAGCCCGGAGATCGGGTATATACGGCCGATTCGCTGACGGGCACATACGCGGAATATTCGCTGGCAAGTGAGGCCCAGCTCGGGCGGCTGCCGGGTAATATCAGCTTTGAGAAAGGTGCGGGTGTCTGGACTCCCTATGCGACCAGCTACCGGGCATTGTTTCAAAAGGCTCAGGCAAAGGCCGGTGAGACCGTCCTTATCCACGGAGCCTCAGGCGGCGTCGGCAGTGCCGCTGTTCAATGGGCAAAAAATGCGGGACTGACCGTGATCGGCACCGCAAGTTCGGATGCCGGCGCAAAACTAGTTGCCGAACTGGGAGCGGACGCCGTTTTTGACCACACTGACGAAGGCCATTACTCGGCGATCCGCGAATTCACCCACGGAAAGGGCGTCGATATCATTATCGAAATGCTCGCCAATGTAAATCTCGAACGCGACTTTGAGGCCCTCGCAATGTTCGGGCGGATCGTTGTTGTCGGCAACCGGGGCAGCCTGACCTTTACACCGCGGCTCGCGATGACCAAGGATGCAACGATATACGGGATGTCGCTGTTTAACTCGCCTCAATCGGATCGGGATATGATCCACGCGGCGATACACACGGGCCTGAGCAACGGATCTCTGGACCCGATCGTCAGCCGCGTCTTTCGCCTTGACGAAGCGCCGCTGTCACATCTGGCGGTGATCAACGAAAAATCGAACGGCAAGATCGTGCTGAGACCTTAGTCTCGAGCGTTACCCGCCATTGGGCGAGTCAAGCGGCCGGCCGCCTCAATCGGTACCCATTGCGTCACCGCAATTGTAGTTGCGGATCTTCGCTGTGCCCTTCAGCCTGACATCTTTCGACTTAGCGGTCGGGGTTGCCTTTGGTGCCGAATCGCCTTCGCGGGCGAGCCAGATCTCGCCGGAAAGGACCTTTCGATAGCCACCGTCGATCGATTTGATCCTGGCTGAGTCGACTCCGCGATTGGCCGTCAGATAGTACTTCATACGAGCGATGCGGGCCTTGGCTTCATTTCGCTTTCCCTTGCTGCCGCCGTAAATTATAAGGTAGGCCGATTTCTGCGGGTCATTCTGCAATTCGATGGTAAGTGCGTCGAGGTACGCCAATTCGGACTCGCAGTTAATATTTCCAAACTCGACGAATTTGACGGCCGTTTGAGATACCGGGTCACGCGGTTCGCGGGCTGTTCCAAGGGCCGCGAGGTATTCCGAGCGGTGCGAGGCGTACTCCATTTCCGGGCAGCTGAATGTCATTATTCGATCGCCGGTCTTGTCCGCGATCACGATCTGTTCTCTGCCGACTTCGTAATAGACGCCGCACATCGCGGTATTCTCAGCGGTGTACACGACGACCTTAGCCGAATCGACTCCCCGCCATATCTTGTCAACGGCGAATGTGACCTTGATCTCGGGTTTGCCGGCGACCTTTTCGATCTTTACCACTCGCCCGGAGAATGCAGCACCGTCGAAGTTCTTCGCCCAGGCTGAATAGTCCACCGCCGGTTTGTTCGGTTCCATCAGGCAAGAGCAGGCCAGTACGGACTCGCCCGCGATCGAGATGATCAGGGCTGCGAATATCACCAATAGGGTATTTTTTAGCATTTTGCTTTTCTCCGGATCGTTCAGTTCAAATCGGTTCAGATGACGACATCATACTCTAACATACGGAGCTTAGAGCAAATCGGGCATTAATACGTTCGCCGTCGCCGCAGCGGGCGAAAAGAATTTTATTGACCACCATCCGGCAAGGGCGTATGCTTTCGATAACCGTATTTACTTGAAACAACTGTCGGTAATGGCTTTGGTAACGGATCTTACCAGGACCAAAGCCTGGGCCGTTCAGAATACCAACCGGAGGAACGAACGTGAAAAAGATCGGCGCGATATTAGGACTGGCATTGGTTTGTCTCTGCTCTGCAAATGTACGGGCAGAGACATTTTACGCATATCTTACCGGAGCACAGGAGGTGCCGGCGGCGGCAACCTCGGCAACCGGTTATGCTCGCGTGGTGGTAGATGAAAACACGCTAACGTACTCGTTTACTGTCGTGTTTTCGGGCCTGACGAGCAACCAGACGGCATCGCATATACATGCACCAGCCGCGATCGGAGCCAGTGCCGGCGTCGCGATCAACTTCGGTTCGGTTGGCGGCACGTCCGGAACCATCACGGGCAGCGGGTCGATAACCGCGACTCAACTCAGTCAGATACGCCAACATCTGGGGTACGTTAACGTCCATTCAGCAAATTTTCCGGGTGGAGAGATCCGGGGTCAACTTGGCATAAAGCGGCCCGTGGATTTTGACGGCGACGGGCGTCAGGATTTCAGCGTTCTCAGATTTCCGGCATCGGCACCGCAGGCCATTACCTACTGGAACCTGAACAGCACTACCGGCCCGCAGGCTTCGGGGCCGTGGGGCGATGCGGCAACCGACTTTCCGACGCCGGGCGATTTCGACGGTGACGGGAAAGACGATCTGGCGATATACCGGGCCGGTGCGACGGCCGGAGCGCAGAGTTCGTTTTGGATACTTCAGTCCGCAACAAGCACGGTGCAGTATTTCGCCTGGGGCCTGAACGGCGACAACGCGGTCGCCCGCGATTATGACGGCGACGGCAAGACGGATATCGGTGTATTTAGACGCGGTGCTTCGGCCGGTGCACAAGCGGTTTGGTACATACGGCAGAGTTCTAACGCAGCGACCCGGATCGTTAACTTTGGTACGACCGGAGCTACCGCGAGCGACATCGACGTACCGGTCCCGGGCGATTACGACGGTGACGGCAAATTTGACATTGCAGTCTATCGAGCCGGAGCATTGACACCGACAAATTCGTTCATCGTTCTCCAAAGTTCGGACAGTACGTATATTTACCGGCCGTTCGGCAATTTCAACACCGACTATGTCGTTCCCGGCGATTATGACGGTGACGGAAAATATGACTTTGCGGTCGCGAGGACAGGCGGCACCTCAAGTTCACCGATGGTCTGGTGGATATTACAGAGCAGCAACGGAGCGACCCGGAATCAGCAGTTTGGGATATCCTCGGACGTGCCCGTTCAGGGCGATTATGACGGCGACGCAAGGGCGGATATCGCGATCTATCGGCAAGGCGCGACGACCGGGGCAGTAAGTAACTTCTGGGTATTTAACAGCCTTTCCAATACGGCGAGTTCCACGCAGTGGGGTATTCGCGGTGATTTTGCGACCGCATCGTTCGACGCACGTTAGTGCCAAACGATGGATGAGACGATGGCTCCGCCTTTCGAGATTGGCGGAGCCTTTTAGTTTGAAGCAGGCTTAAATTCTTCAAGGGCCTCAAATACCTGTAGGGCATATTTGACGTTGCCGAACGGGGCCGAGACCTGGACGCCCTGGATCACGTCACGCACCTCCAAGAGGGATTCGCGGGCGATCACTATACCCTCTTCCCGGGCCTCCTCCTTGCCCTTGTCCGACGCCTTTCTCATGCGTTCGAGGATGTCGGCCGTCACATTGACGCCGGGAACTTCGTTGTGCATGAATTCGGCGTTGCGATAGCTGACGAGCGGCCAGATCCCGGCAACGATCGGGATGCGAACGTGAGCAATACGGTCGAGGAACACTCGCAACTGTTCGGTATCAAAAACGGGCTGAGTGATGGCATATTCTGCACCGGCCTCGACCTTCCACTCGAACCGCTTGATCTCCTCGTCAAGATTGACGGCGCCCGGATTGACGCCGACACCGATCGAGAACGCGGTCGGTTTGCCGATCGGGTTGTTGCCTAGATCGAGGCCGTGGTTGAGCTTATTGACCATGTTGGTCAGGCCGATCGCGTCGATGTCAAAAACGGCCGTAGCGTCCGGGTACGGGCCCATTTTCGGCGGGTCGCCGGTGATCAACAGCAGGTTATGCAAACCCAGGGCGGCCGCACCGAGCAGGTCGGACATCATCCCCAAAAGGTTGCGGTCGCGGCAGCAGTAATGCAGCACGGCCTCAATGCCGATCTCGCGTTCAACCAGCACGGCAGTCGCCTGCGCTGACATCCGGGTCTGTGCCCGGGGGCCGTCGGGAATATTTACGCCGTCAACACCGGCCGCCTTTAACAGGCGGATCGAGTCGAGCGTCGCGGCGGCGTCGCAACCCTTTGGCGGCAGGACCTCGACCGAGGTTACAAACTCGCCGCGGGCGATCTTTGCCGACCAACGTGACCGCTCGAGCGGATCGACGACATGTACGTCCTCGGGCTTGAGCTCACGTACCGACACCGCGTGATGCTTGTGAAGTTCGTGTATCTGACGCGGGCTGATCGACCGAATAGCGTCCGAGATCAACTTGATATGTGTCGGTGTCGTGCCGCAGCATCCGCCGACGAATGATGCACCCGCCTGGACAAAGCGCTTGGCAAAAGTTGCCATGTACTCGGGCGAGCCCATGTAGAACTGCCGTCCCTGCACGTCACGAGGCAGCCCCGCGTTGGGCTGAGCCGAAAGCGGCCTGTCGGTCACCTCCCGCATCTTTTCAAGCGTGCTCAGCACATGGGTCGGCCCGACGCCGCAATTGAGGCCGATGACGTCAACGCCGAGACTGTCCAGCTTCTGAGTAAAATGCTCGGGCGTGTCACCGTAGAGCGTCTTGCCGTCCATTTGTACCGTCATCTGAGCGACGATCGGCAGGTCCGACTGCCCCTGAATGGCGTGGATCGCCTGTTCGATCAAGGCAAGCTCGGAAAAGGTTTCGAGAACGAATAGGTCAACACCGCCCTCGAGAAGGGCCGCAACCTGTTCTTTATACATCTCGCGGGCGTCCTGGTAGGATGTCGGGCCAAATGGCTCCAGTCTGAGGCCCAGCGGCCCGATCGCTCCGGCTACGAAAACCTTGTCGCCGGCGGCCTCGCGGGCAAGCCTTACGCCCTCGATATTTATCTCACGCAGCCGGTTTTCGAGGCCATACGCGAGCAATTTATGACGGGTGGCTCCAAATGTGTTGGTCTCGATGATGTCAGCACCGGCGGCGACATATTCTTCGAGCACTTCTTTGACCAGATCGGGGGCAGTGATGTTCAGTTCGTCGTAACTGCGGTTGATGTAGACGCCCTTGTCGTAAAGGCGTGTTCCCATGGCGCCGTCAAAAACGTAAACACCATCAGAATCAAGTAATTGGCGGAAATCTTTCATACGAAAAAGCCTCGCCGAAACAGCGAGACTCCTTGATCAAGAACCTATTTTCAGCTGTTTAGCGGATTATTTAACGTGGTCGCAAGTCGCACTAACTCACCACGAGTGTAAAGACGATGATGTTCTTTTTGAAATGGAGTGTCAAGTAGAACCGGGACACGCAGGTCAACTGCCCAATTTGGTCCAAAAGAGCGGTTTTCCGAAATGGCCGCTCTCACGTGATCGGCAGCAGGGTCAAGACCATTGAAACGGGCTGCCCGAATCGCCGCTGTCAGGAACTGGACCATGACGACCGGCCGATCGAGCCTGATCACGAGATTTCAACAGATCACTATTGTTTGCGAATAAGAGCGGTAAAGGCGGACACGTTTCGGCATTATTTTCGCTGGCATTTACGGCAAAAGTATGTCGAACGGCCGCCTTGCTTTAGCCGGACGATCGCCGAACCGCAATTTGAACACGGTTCACCCTCACGGTCGTAAACGTACCAGCCCGTCGATGCTGCGCCGCTGAAATAGCTGCCCTCGAGATCTTCCGGGTCGACTGGCCTGCCGATATTGTGTTGGATGGCCTCGTCCAAAACTGCCAAAATGCTTTCGTGGAGGCGGCGGGCCTTGACCGGGCCCACCGACTTGGCCGGAACCGCCGGATGGATCCCGGCGGCGAACATCGCTTCGGCGGCGTAGATGTTGCCAAGGCCGCAGACATGCGTCTGATCAAGCAAAAACTCCTTCAAACTGCGTGACGAACGCGACAGACGGCCGCGAAGGTACGCGACTGAAAAATCCTCTGAGAATGGTTCGGGGGCGAGTTTGGCGATCTCTTTCGCCGCTGCAAGGCGCTCCGTCTCGACAAGTTTCATCAGCCCAAAGTGACGCTGATCGCTGAAGACCAAACGACGGCTGTCGTCCAACTGAAAGACCGCGTGCGTGAACTTTGGCGGTTCGGCGTCAGGCTCAAGGAGCACGAAGCGGCCGCTCATTCGAAGGTGAACGATCAGCGTTTTGCCGTTGTTGAGCCGCATCAGAAGATGCTTGCCGCGGCGGTCGACAATGTTTACGAGGGCGTTGGCGAGCCCGGCAGCAAAATCCGCGGCGGTATTTTCGGGGGCGAGTCGATCGCGGAGTAATTCGGCCGAGACGATCGTTCGGGCTCGGATCAGTGAATTCAGTGAGCGGGCGACCAGATCAACCTCGGGCAACTCAGGCATATTTAAGTCCTAAACTCGGGTGTAATCGGTCAAGGTAGATTTATCGCCGAGTACGGATCCATGATCGACGACCGCATTTCTTCCGATGTGACAACTGCGGCCGATGATCGATCCGCGGATCTCAGCGGCCGTCGATATTCGAGAATGCGCCCAGAGCACAGAATCTTCGACAACTGCTTTTTCCTCGATCTGAACACCGGGGCCGATCACTGAGTTCGTGATACGGGCGCCGGGCTTTATCACGCAGCCTTCGCCGATGATCGAGCGTGAGTCGATGGTCGCCTTGGTCGCCACATCCGAGAGGTCTGAGTTTTCGACCTCAAAGCCCTTGATCGCACCCCGGAGAAAGTCCTGGTGTGCCGCCAGATAGCTAGCCGGCGTACCGATGTCACGCCAATATTCCTCTTCCATAATGCCGGCATAGAACGGCATTCCGCGTTTTAGGATCTCGGGGAAAACATCGTACTCGAACGAACGGTTTTCGCCGAGCGGCATGAGGTCAAGTATTGCGGGTTCGAGTACGTAAATGCCGGCGTTGATCGTATTTATTTTGAGCTTTGCGATCTGGTCGTCGGTAGGTTTTTCTAGAAAACCGAGGATCCTCGATTCGCTGTCGGTTTCGACAAGGCCGTAGGCCGACGGATTGTCGACCGGTTTAAGGGCAAGCGTCGCGACCGAACCGAGTTGTTTATGACGTTCGACAAATCGTCCGATGTCAAAATCGGTGAGAATGTCACCGTTAAAAACGACCGTTGTTTCCTCAATGCCGTCGGCCGCAAAACGATACGCGCCGCCCGTGCCGAGCGGAGCCGGTTCGGTTATGAAGCGCAAATTTACACCGTAGTCCGAGCCGTTGCCGAGGACATGTTCGATCTTGTCAGGCTGGTAACTCAGCGACAATGTGATGTCCGTGATGCCCGCCTTTCGCAGGATCTCGATCTGGTAGAGGAGGAATGCCCGATTGCAGAACGGGACCACGGGCTTGGGCGTATAAACGGTCAACGGCCGCAGACGAGTGCCTTTGCCGCCCGCTAAAATTAGAGCTTGCATAGTCAACGAAACGAACCGTTCGGCCCGAACCTTAAGACTATGGGAATGTGCCGCAAAAATCAAAATGACCGACTTTCTGCCAAAGCGTATTTGAATGCACAACAAAGCACAACAATGTTGACACAATCTCGGTCAATATGATAACTTTGTATCCACAGGCGAAGTTGGAGATATTCCAATTGGTCTGCACCACTCAGGGCTGTCACGCATTACCGCCATTAAAAATATAAGTAGCGACCCGTTCCGATAATTGTTCAAGATGATTTTCGACAAGACAAAGGCCATGCGAAACGCCGAGAAGTATGTCGTACAAGGCAAACTTCGCGCCGCTATCGCCGAATACAAAGCGGTTGTCAGTAACGACCCGCGTGATATCGGGACAATGAATATGCTTGGTGACCTTTACGCCAAGAACATGGAAAAGCGTGAGGCGGTAGAATGTTACCTTAAGGTCGCAGAACACTACAGCACTCAGGGATTTGCCCAGAAAGCGATCGCGGTCTACAACAAGATCTCACGGCTGCAGCCCGAATCGATCGAGGTTTCGACGAAACTTGCCGAACTTTACAAGCTCAAAGGCTCGCTTTCTGAAGCGAGGGCACATTACACCACGCTTGCCGAACACTACGAGAAGAGCGGGCGGCGGATCGAGGCGCTCTCGATGTGGAAGCAGATCGCACTTCTTGACCCGAATAACACCGAAGTTTGCGTGAGCTTGGCCGAGTCCTATCTGCGCGAAGGCCATCGCGACGAGGCTGCCGAGGCATATGCCGAGGCCGGGACTCGTTTTAGCCGGCAGGGCTGCAACGAAGAGGCGATCAAGGTTCTGATGAAAGGGCACGAAATTCGTCCCAATGACTTGAGGATCCTGGACGGTTTGGTGAAAGCGTACTCAGCCCTCGGACGTGTCGGCAAGGCCGTGACGCTGCTTGAGGATATTTTGGCCGAAGAGCCGTATAACCGTGACGTCCTTTACCTTTTGATCGATTGCCATATCGACTCGCAAAACGCTGCCGGTGCGGAACGAGCGGTCATCAAACTGGTCGAACTCGAGCCGGCAAATTATCCGAAGCTGCTCGACCTGATCCGCATTTACCTGAACGCCAACGACCCGGATTCGGCGACGCGAATACTGTCAATGTCGTCGGAGTACCTGCTAGCGGCCGGTCAGGGAGATGAGTGCAATCGCTGGATCACTGAGATTCTCGAGCGTGATCACAAACACATTTCGGCACTTCGCTTGTTGGTTCGTTACTGCTCATGGGTCAAGGACGAGCAGGCGTACGTAGTTGCGTTGGTAAGGCTCGCCGAAGCGGCGCGTGAAAAGGGTGCGGCCGAGGACGAACGTTTCGCCCTTTCGACTCTGGTGGCCATACGTCCGTTAGAAACAGCGTTTGCCGAAAGGCTCGCCGAGGTCAACGAGGAAAACGGTTTTGAATACGAAGAGGTCGATACCGAATTGGTCCGAGCTCAATTTACCGAACCGGTCGTCGAACATGCCACAGAGGTTGCCGAGGTTTCGGTAGTCGAACATCATGGGTTTGTGAATGCCGGTGACCTTTTTGAACAAAAGCTCGAAAGCCATATGAGCGGCATCGAGATCGAGCGCGGCGGTTTCGAAACAAACGTTACAATGGCCTCCGACGATGAGCACTTGCCCATTGACGAATCGAGTGTCCACCTCGATCCTTCGGACGACGCCCGTTTGAACAAGGAAATTGAGAGCATCGCTTTCTACATCGAAAATAACTATCGTGACCTTGCCGAAAAGGCGATCGAGGCTCTCGAGGCCGAATTCGGCGACAGATCCGAGATACGAAACTTATCGGATCAACTGGCGTCCGCCGCGGCTCGGGAAGAGCAGACCCATGTCGAGGCTCATCCGATCGGAATCGAGGAGATGCGTTCGGAATTTGGGCTCGACGACGCTGAGGCATCGACAAACGAGGATTTCGAGACGCATTACGCAACCGCGATCGCCTATCAGGAAATGGGCCTGATGGAAAACGCGATCAGGGAGTATCAGGACGCCATCAATCTTGCCTCGCCGAATGACGGTTCGCGGCGGTTCTTTCACTGTGCCAATCTCCTGGGACACTGCTTCATGCAAAACGCAATGCCCAACTTTGCCGTTACCTGGTATTTACGGGCTTTGGAGTCGCCGGATCTGACCGATGACGAGAAACAGGGATTGTGGTATGAACTCGCGCTCGCGTACGACGCCGAAAATGACGCCGCCAACGCCGCCAAGTACTTTGAAATGGTCTACGCGGAAAATGTCGATTTTAGGGATGTCGCCGAAAGGGTAAAGAACATTTATATAAGCCATTAATATTGGCGTCAGAGATCAACGGGTTTGTTGTGATCGGATCGACGGTCTATAATTTGACGGTATGGTAGAACGCCTTACCGTCATTTTCTTTATTATCCTCTGCTTGCTGCTGGGCTTTTACCTTATCCTCGCGCCGTGGGATACATTATTCGGGCCGTGGGGGCAAAATTACATTCTGGCGTTCATCGCTGACAGATCGGGGTTGCCGTCGATCCAGGCGATCGTCGCGTCGATGTGGTTTCGCGGCGGCGTAACCGGGCTAGGTGTATTGAACATGGCAATCGCGTTCTGGGAGATCGCCCATTTTAATGAGAGCGTCAAAATGATCGCCGGCGAAAATAACGAGGCCGCAAAATGATCAGACGGCCGGCTCTGATCACCTGCCTCATTTCAGACGGTTCGCTATCGCCAGAGAATTTCAATGCTTGTAAGAGTACTTTCCTGTCGAGGATCCAAATAGCCGTAAATGCCGGAGTGAGCATCGTCCAGATACGGGAAAAGCAACTTTCAACACGAATGCTTTTCGATCTGGCGGCCGAAGTAGCCCGTATTATTAAAGGTTCGGAAACTCTTTTGTTGATCAACGACCGCGCCGATGTGGCCGCCGCGGCGGGAGCGAACGGTGTGCATTTGACGGGCACGTCGCTCGGAACTGATCAAATTCGCCGAACCTTCGGCGATCGTTTCGTCATCGGCGTTTCGACCCACTCGGCGGATGACGTTTTGCGTGCCAAGGGAGCAGGTGCGGATCTGGCGGTGTTCGGGCCGGTGTTTTCGACTCCCGGGAAAGGCCCTGCTGTGGGTCTCGAAACCCTCGCATTCGTTTGCAAGGATGCGGGCGAGTTTCCGGTCCTGGCGCTCGGCGGTATCAGCAAGGATAACTGGCGTGATGCCGTTTCGGCGGGAGCCGCGGGATTTGCCGCGATCAGATATTTTGCTGAATTTAACAATGCGGCCGAACTAGCGGACACTCTTCGAAAATGAATCCGGAAAACACTAAACAGCCAGTTTGTCTTTCGATCGCAGGACTTGATCCTTCCGGCGGTGCAGGGATCATAGCGGACATAAAAGCATTTCGGGCGTTCGGATGCTTTGGCACGGCGGCGGTCACGTCGATAACGTTTCAAAATACTCAAGGTGTTTTTGGGGCCGTCCACCAGACAGCCGAATCGGTCCGCGGACAGGTCCAGCCGGTTCTCGATGATATGCCGGTCGCGGCGGTCAAGACGGGAATGCTGCCGACCGGCGAGGTCATCGCTGCGACGGCGCGGTTGATCGCCGAAAACAAGCTCAAGAACATCGTCGTCGATCCGGTGGTGCGGTCGACCTCAGGATTTGACCTGATAGACGACCGGGCATTGCGTTCGCTGATCGGCGAACTGTTCCCACTTTCCGACCTTGTAACACCAAACATACCCGAGTCCGAACGGATAGCCGGGATCGCGATCCGAACGGAATCGGATGTGGCGGACGCCGCCGCTGTGATGCGGGCGATGGGGGCGGCAAATATCCTCATCAAAGGTGGTCATTTTGGTGAGGAGCGAGGTGTTGGCCGCATCGCGAGAGATTTTCTATTTATCGGCGAAACGCTCAATTGCCTGGATGGCGAGTACTTTGATACCACTGCAACGCACGGAACCGGTTGTACGCTCGCCGCTGCGATCGCGGCGAATCTGGCTCTCGGAAATGATCTGGCCGAAGCCGTCGCGATCGCAAAGCGGTTTGTTGCCGACGCGATCCGAACCGCTCCGAACCTTGGCCGCGGAAACTCGCCCATCAACATCTGATCAACAGGCCGGTCGGATCTATGTCCCGGGATAAAATTTTTGAGCCCGTTCGCTGGCACGTCCGGCGTGGCGCTCGAGCGTTTCGATTCCAGGGTACGGTCTCATTCTCAAAAGTATTGCTTTCTCACAATTTGGACTTTGAACGTGAAAATTGCCACAATGGTGGATGAAATTTTGTTGAGCTAATTGGTGTCCGTAACGCGAGTATTACCCACATATGGAGATCGTCAACTTTCAAAAGGATCCGATAGAAGGTGGATTACGCCTCGTCCCCGAACCGACGGATCCATTCGATGTGGTGAAGCTCGAGCAGCAGTTTGTCAATTTTGTTTTTTTTAAGGCCGATCCCGGCTGGCGCAAACTCGATACGGAGTTAAAGCAAAAGTTCAAGGCGAATTTTATGGAGGTGTTTGACCGGTACCGGTCGGACCTCTTGCTTTTCAGCTATTCTTTGGTCGGATTTGAGTCGTCGGCCGACCTGATGTTCTGGCGGATAGGAGATTCGCTCGACAGGCTGCAGGAAATGACCGCGGACCTCAACCGTACGGAATTAGGCGGTTATCTTGAGACGGCGGAAAATTATCTTTCGGTTACTAAGTCGCGGATGTTTGTCGCCGATTCGTCCGAGGACCGCAATCACGTTTTGGCAGGGCGATCGAAATATCATTTCTTTTATCCGTGCTCAAAACAAAAGGAATGGCATGATATACCGGCCGCGGACCGCGACATAATGATCGAAGAGAACTTTATGGTCGGCAAGAGGTTTCCCAATATCCGCATACACATGACACATGCACTGGGTTTTGGCGAACGTGACTACTTGATCTCATTTGAGACCGATGAACCTCGCGATTTTTTGGCCCTTGCGGCCGAACTGCGGGAAACAGCTGCGAGCAGATATACGCAGCAGGGATTACGGGTTTACACTTGTCGGCAACGGAAGCTTATCGATTGTCTGGACGCGCTGGGTTAATGACGATAGCTAGACGATTGTTTATAAGCGGCGAGGTTCAGGGGGTCGGATTTAGATTTTTTGCCCAACGGTCAGCGGCCCGGTATCAGGTTCGGGGTTACATCAGAAATCTTGCCGACGGAAGGGTCGAGGCGTTGGTCGAGGGCAGTGAAAAGGCGGTCAGGTCGTTTACGCTGGATATGGCCGCCGGACCGATAGATTCTAAGGTCGGGCAGATCGAAGAGATAGTGCTCGACCCGAGCGGACGTTATTCAACATTTAGGATCGAACGATAGAGAATGGAACATTTAAGAAAACTGATTCGCGAAGTGCCTGACTTTCCGAAAGCCGGCATCAACTTTTATGACATCACCACGCTGCTAAAGGACCCGGACGGCCTCAAAAACACGATCGAGGCGCTGTACGGACTGTGTGCCGACGAGAAGATCGACACGGTCATCGGGGTCGAGTCGCGGGGCTTTATTTTTGCGACGCCGCTGGCGATCAGACTCGACGCCGGATTTGTCCCGGTTCGCAAGCCGAAAAAACTGCCAGCCGAAAAGGTTTCGATCTCATATGATCTTGAGTACGGACAGGACACACTCGAGGTCCACAAGGACGCCGTCGGCGAAGGCCATCGCGTCCTGATAGTCGATGATCTGCTCGCAACGGGCGGAACGGCTCGTGCTGTGGTTGACCTCGTCGAAAGCCTCGGCGGTGTTGTCGCCGGCCTTTTGTTTGTCATCGAACTCGATTTTCTGAAAGGCAGGGACAAGTTTGACGGGTATGACGTTCGATCGCTGATACGGTATGATTCCTAATTCGGTGCGAATTTGAAGTTTTCCCAATAGCGTGGTCCCGTAGCTCAGTTGGATAGAGCGTTCGCCTCCTAAGTGAAAGGCCGGTGGTTCGAATCCACCCGGGATCACCATTTTCAATATGACGGAGCATTGTGATAAATGCGGCGGCGATATGGTCGAAAGACGGTCTGGTTTCGGCTCATCGTCGGTCACCGTGTTTATCATTCTGTTCCTGGTATCGCTAATCGGAACCATCGCTATTCCGCTGTTGCTGCCGGTGTGGATACTGGTTTTGATAGGCTCGCTGACGGTACCATTTATATTGCGAAAGCGTGAATGGGCCTGTGGCAATTGCGACAATTGAACGTTTGAGTCGGTCAAAGCGAGTTATTTATCCACTTTTGTGGAAGCCCGACGCGAATCGCTCTTTTTACTTAATGAACGGAAGAAAAGGGTGTTCAAGCACAGTGGCAGGCAAATCGGCCGGTATCTGGCGCCCCCGAAGTCTATTCACGATCTCCAAATCAAACCTTTCGACCGCAACGTAGCGAGCGTTGCGGTTTTTTTATTGCAGGCGTGCGAGGCCGGATATCATAGTTTGCGTTTCCCGAGGTCGGTCTCGATGGCCGACTCTTCGATAAGGCCGCAGACATGGCCGTCGGCACTTTCTTTCTGATCCCATTCTTTGAGGGCCGCGGTCACCTCGTCGCGATATTTGACAAGAAGGCTGATCTTTTCGTTCATTTCGTCGAGACGCCGGCGAATGATGTCGCGGACCTCGAGACACGGGCTTTCGCCCTTTTTCTTTAGCGTGATGAGGCTCTTGATCTCGTCGAGCGTGAACCCCAGCGTCTGCGCCTGCTTGATAAAGGCGATCCGCTCGAGTACCTCTTCCGGATACATTCGGTAACCGCTGTAGGTGCGTTCAGGCCGGTCGAGCAGGCCGCTCTTTTCATAAAACCGAAGAGCCTCGATCCCCACGCCTGAGCGTTTTGAGACCTCGCCGATCTTCAATAACCCGGTCTGGTCAGCTGACTGGTATCTGTCTATATAGCTAAATGCTCGGCTCATCCTTACCTCAAAATGTGAATGTCCCGCGGCCGGCGGTCCGGCCGCGAGAGCTTGGGGTCTGTCTCCGGATCCTACCAATTTGATAGCAGAATACGGCGGGAACTTCCAGCCGATGTTTAGCCGCACTGGCAATTGTCGCACTTGCAGCACTGGCAGTTCGATCCGCAAAGACACTCTCCGACGGCACATTTGCAGCAGGAACAGGCTCCCTCACAGGTGGACACCGTCGTGGTGACGGCGATGCGGACGTTGTTTTCGGTTGCGTTCTGGTTCGTTTTTTTCATTTTAATTATTCCTCTCGTTTATGAAATTTATTGCCGGTTTATTTCCGACAAAACCAGTCTAAAGCCTGTACTCGACTACAGAGTCAAGCACTTTTTTTAATTTTTTTTCACTTTTTTTAAGATCTCTCAAAAAGTGTGTGTTTTAGGCGGCCAAATGGCCGATCTTCCTCCGTGTGGCCAATAGAGTAGAAACTCGCAAAAGCGTCCTTTCGATTTCCGCTTGAATATGGCAAGTTATCCCTAGATGCAAAAGGTTCTCACAGCCGAGCAAATGCGCGCCGTCGATCGCCTGACGACCG
This sequence comes from uncultured Chloracidobacterium sp., assembly GCA_964592865.1. Classification (GTDB taxonomy): domain Bacteria; phylum Acidobacteriota; class Blastocatellia; order Pyrinomonadales; family Pyrinomonadaceae; genus OLB17. Next base: position 30,176 of record CAZQGN010000037.1, read on the forward strand.
AGCGGTACGGCATACCGTCGATCCTGCTGATGGAGAACGCCGCCCATGCCGTCGCCCGCGTCATTACCAAAAAGATGGGCGGTTCGGTCAAGGGAAAGTCGGTACTGATCCTTTGCGGAAAGGGTAACAACGGCGGCGATGGTGCGGCACTCGCGCGTATCTTGTGGAAGGACGGTGCCTTCGTTTGGTTCATGCTGTTCGGCCGCGTTGCCGAAACAACTGGTGACGCGAGGGCAAACCTCGACATCCTGAGAGCGATCGAAAGTGACGTTGCTGTTTCGGGCGGCGAATTCAACAAGCTGCTCGTCCACGAGGACAACGAAGACCTGCTGCCGATGCTCGAAGGCATGCTTGGTTCCGATGAAATCGATCTCGTCGTCGATGCGATGTTCGGCACGGGATTGACCAGAGAATTGTCCGGCGTGTTTCCCGAGGTTATTCAGCGTTTAGAAAACCACAAGCCGACGGTGATATCCGTCGACCTGCCTTCCGGCCTCGATGCCGACGGCGGCAGGCTGATCGGGCGAAGCGTGACAGCGACGACAACCGTTGCCTTCACCGCGCCAAAGCTTGCAAATGTCCACGCTCCGGCATCGGCACTCAACGGCGAGCTAATAATCGCGAATATCGGCACGCCTCAGGAACTGATCGACGAGCAGCCCTCACAGCTATATTTAGCCGATAGAACGGACGCTGAAGCGTGGCTTGCGAAAACAGCGTTTTCGAGCGGCGATTACAAGAATAAACGTGGTCATTCGCTAGTGATCGCGGGTTCCGATGACTATTCCGGGGCAGCGGTGATGTGTGGCAATTCGGCGATGCGGTCGGGCGTTGGGCTGACGACATTGCTGGTTCCGGCTTCGTGTAAGGTCGCGGTCGCTTCGCGCGTGATCCCGGAGGTTATCGTGAAGACGCTTTCGGAAACGGACGGCGAGTTTGTCGGCGATGCTTATGCGGTCAACGCGGAGACGATACGCCAGGCTGATTCGATCCTGATCGGGCCGGGGCTGAAGGCGAACGATAAAGGGATCGAGAAGCTGGTTCGGCAGATAGTGCAGGATCGGACGGTTCCCGTTGTTATCGATGCGGGAGCTTTGTGGTTCTTCAATTCGTCGGACGTGGAACCGAGAGTAGAGAACCACCCCGTCGCCGAAGCTGCGACACCCCTCCTTCGTAAGGAGGGGAGACGTACCGCGCTAATACTAACACCGCATGAGGGTGAATTTTTGCGGCTGCTGGGGACCGAGGACATAAGCGTCATTAATGATCGCGTCGCGGCGGTTCGCGACTTCGCGACCAAGCATAACGTGATCCTCGTTCTGAAGGGCGAGCGGGTTCTGATCGGCGCACCGGACGGACGCGTGGTGGTTAATCCTACCGGCAATTCAGGACTCGGCAAATCGGGAAACGGCGATACGCTCGCCGGGATCCTCGCCGGATTTACCGCACAGGCCGCTAAGATGAATATCGACATTTTCGAAACGGTCGTCGCGGCGGTTTACGTCGCGGGCATGGCGGGCGACGTTGCCGAAAAGCGTTACGGCAAACGCGTGATGACGGCTTCTGACGTTCGCGAATGTCTGACAGAGGTATTTGAGATACTTGAAACGAAATGACTGACTCTAAAAAGCTCCTGCAAGTTTGGATCGACGCTTTTCAGGCGTGCGATGCCGATCGAGTGACGGCCTGTTATGCTGAAGACGCTGTGAACTTCCAGGTGGCGACCGGCAAACCGTCGGTCGGGCGTGAAGCGATCGCAACTGATACTGCGGAGTTTTTCCGAGCGTTTCCCGATGCATGGTCGCGCGTAGAGAATTTGATATCAGACGGCGACCGTGCCGCGTGGGAATGGACGGGCGGCGGCACCTTCCTGGGCAAACTTGGTGATATCGAGCCGACGGGCAAGCCGTTTGAGATCCGCGGGTGCGGATTCTTCACGTTTCGCGACGGGTTGATAATCCTGCAACATGGCTACTGGGACAAATATTCGTGGTTCTCGCAGATAGGAGTCGCTGTCGGATGAATCGAGAATTTACCTGCAAAACCCCGGACGATACTTTTGCCCTCGGCGAGGCGGTCGGCCGCGATCTTCGCGTCGGCGATGTCGTCTTATTGTACGGCGGGCTCGGTGCTGGGAAGACTCTGCTCACCAAGGGCGTGATGAACGCGCTCGACTTCGATATCGACGAGGTCACGAGCCCGAGCTTTTCGCTGGTCAATCTTTACAATACGCCTGCCTTTGACGTCTATCACATTGACCTTTGGCGGCTCGACGCCGCACACCGTCCGGCCGACGCGGTCGGGCTCGACGACATACTCGAACACCCGAATGCGGTCACCCTGATCGAGTGGGCCGACCGACTGGGTGAGACTGCGTTGCCGGCCCCAACGATCGTTGTGCGGATCGCGGGCGATGGCGACGATCCGCGGACCATCACGATCGAAGATCGTTCGCGGGGCGAAAATTTAACATAAAAAATGTTTAATGCTGCTGGTTAATCTTATATAATTTGGGCGGCATGCTTAGTCAATTGGGCGGAAAAATAACAAAAAAGGACGACGAGCCGTTGCCGGCCGAAACTGTCGCAGCGACGTTTGACGGACAGTTGTTATTCAACCGCGAACTCGCCTGGCTCGAATTTAACCGTCAGGTCCTCGAAGAAGCGTTTCGCGAAGGCGTTCCGGTCCTTGAAAGGCTCAAGTTCTTGTCGATCTTCTCGACAAACCTGGACGAGTTTTTCATGATCCGGGTCTCCGGATTAAAGGAGCAGATCGACGAAGGCATAAGCGAATTGTCGCCGGACGGAATGACCGCTTATGACCAGTTGGCCGAATTGCGCAAGCGCCTGCGGCCGATGCTCAAGCGTCAGGTCGCTCAACTGCAGCAAGTAGTGCTGCCCGAACTCAAAAAAGCCGGCATTACGATCGAGCCTTACAAAGGGCTTAATGCCAAAGATCGTAAAAAACTGGACAAGTACTTTCGCGACAA
>CAZQGN010000038.1:0-30924 GCA_964592865.1 uncultured Chloracidobacterium sp.
AGGCATTTTCGCGTACTTTTTTGCAAAAATTGTACGGTGATCGGCCTGTTGTATCTCATGCCTCAAGTGCTCGGGTCGCTAATTCGACGCGGTCAATGTCCGTAACCGACAGCGATCAAAAGGCGTTGTATTGCAAAGCATGGAAACCGGAGGTCTCGGCCTAGATTGGCTAATTTGGAACGGGTCGCGGTAGATCAAGGAGTTGCGATCTAACCGGCATTTGAGGCGGCGGCGAGCAGGCGTTTCGGGTCGTTGGTGATGAGGGCGTTAATGCCGCGGCGGCGGCAGCGTTTTATCCATTTGGGTGAGTCGGCGGTCCAGACGGTGACGGGCATCCGGGCCTCGGCCGCTAGAGCAGCGAGCTTTCGCGAGGCCAGCGAGTGATGCAGCGATATCTGATGAGCCCCAAACTCGCGGGCTATAGCGATCATATGCCGGCGCCGGCGAAGTATCGTCATTATCGACGGTTCGAACAGGGCGGCGGTCTGCACTTGCGGCAGGCGATCGCGAACAATAGGTATCGCACCGAGCCTGAAGCTTTTGACGATCATCCGGCCGAGCATCGGCGAATCGCGGATCACGTCGCAGACGGCCGCGGCCAGCGAGTGATGGTCCGGCACGTTGACCTTGAGCTCGATATAGATCGGGCCGCTGAACCCGCCGCAGAGGTCGAGAACGCTTGCCAGTGTCGGTACGGTTTCGAGCGAATATTCGGCCCGGGCGAGTTTCGGCCGTTTTAGGTTAAACCACGTCCCGACGTCCGTTTCGCCCAGCTCGCGGGCGGTCATTTCGGCTACCGCGTGAGGCCGCCGGCCGGTGCGTTCGAGTGTCGCGTCGTGGATGACGACCGGAACGCCGTCCTTCGACAACTGTACGTCAAACTCAAGCCCGTCGGCACCGCTTTCGATCGCCAGGCGAAACGCCGCCAGCGTGTTCTCGGGTGCCAGGGCACTTGCTCCGCGATGGCCGATGATGAGCGGGACCCGTGTCATTTCTTTTCGAGCAGAAAGATGGTCTTTGACCAGGCGATCGGTTCGGTGATGGGAAATTCGTGATTGCCGACGATATTGAAATAGCGTGATGCCGCCACGCGGACGTTATCCAGCGGATGGATCTTGAACTTGTACAGCAGTTCGAGCACCGAGCCGACAAGCGACGGTTTGACCGGCAGCAGTACGAGCGGGGCTCCTTTTTTCAGCACGCGGGCCGCCTCGCGAAGCCCGGTATCGAGCGGCGTATACTCAAGTACGCCGCACATCAGTATCAGGTCCAGCGACTCGTCGGCGAACGGCAGATGCAGGATGTTTCCCTGAACGATGTCGGTCTTGGCGGCGTGCTTGCGGCGTTTGTGCAATTGTTCACGGGCGACCTCGAGCGACTTAAAGGAAAGGTCGAGAGCGATCGCCCGTTTAGGGTCGAATGCCGCATCCTGAAACGCCAATGACACGATGCCCGTACCGCAGCCGGCGTCGAGCACGAGCGAGTCATTGTCGATCTGCAGGTCGAGCGAACGCAGGTATTTGGCGACCGATTTGCGGTAGCCGTTGAGTTTCAACGCCAGGTTGTGAACATCGGCGATGCGGTCGTAGAGGCCCTGGGTTTTTGCTTTGCCGGTTTTGATATGCGTCCCGTTTTTGGGCATCTCGTTACTTTTCCGCCAGGAGTTTGACGATCATGGCACGGATCTCGTCGAGGCGAGATGCGTTAGTGCCGGTTTCAATATAGCGGATAATGCCTTTTCGGTCGACCAGCACGGCGGTCGGAAGGGACATGGCACCAAATTGGAGCTGATTCGACTGGTCGCCGGCGACGACAAAATCGTAGGTGAGCTCGTATTTTTTGCGAAACGACGTGAGTATCGCGATCTCGGCCGCCGGGTCCTTGGCCCCGATCTGCATACCGTAGTAACGGGTCACGCCGAGTATCTCAAATCCGTCTTTCGCAAAATCCTGCTGCCACTCGCGGATCGCCGGAAATGCGTCAAGACAGGGCCCGCACCAGGTCGCCCAAAAATCGAGCAGGACGACCTTGCCCTTGAGTTCGGCCATGGTCCGCGGTTTGCCCGGCATCCATTTGTCGATATTGACCAGCTCGGGAACCGGCTCGCCGAGCAGCTTGTAATGTTTGTCGCGGCGTTTGAGACGGGCGAGGACATCCGCCTGAGCCGTCTTTGAGGTAAAGTCCCTGGCCGATGCGGCCGCGGCCTCGAGATAAAGTGCGAGTGCTGCCGGTTTTCGCCCGGTCGAGATCATATAGGTGATCTTCTTATCGACCGCGTAGTAGTAAAAGCTGGGCGATTCGAGTTCCTTGGCGGTGCGGCGAAGTTCGTCGAGTGCGGCATCAGCCCGGGCGATGTCGCCGGAGCCGGCATAGGCCTCGAAGACCAGCATTCCGGTGTCGAGTATCTCGTCCAGCCCGCGGGCACGCGTCGCGGCTTCGCTGAGCATTGATCTCGCCGTGTTGTATGCCGCCTCGGCGTGCGGTGCCATTTTTGTGAACAGCGACGCCGATTGATAGGCTTTGGCGAGTTCGCTCTCGATCCTGAGCCGTTCGCCGCTCTTTGCCGAAGGCCCGGCGATGTACTCGGCAAGCGTTTTTTCCGCCTGATCGAACCGCCGTTGCTTGGCCGCGATCACCGCCAGGATCGACCGGGCCGTCTGGAGCTTTTCGGGCGGGGCATCGGCCGACGAGGCAAATCGGGTCAGCCATTCGGCCGTTCCGTCGAGATTTTCGGCGACCCAGTACAGCAGGCCGGTGAAGTAGAGGTCCTCGGTCGACGGCTGCGGACGGGCAGCGGCGATCGCCGCGTTTTTGGCCGCGAGCTGCTTTTGTTCCTTGCGGGTCTGCTCTTGAAGCTGCTCGCTGTACGGCACTTTTCGGTCGGCGTACTCGATGAACTTTGACCGCGTATAGTTGTTCGTTTCGTCGAAGAGCTGCTTGACGCCGACCGCCATTGCGGTATCGGGCGTCGGCGCCGCAAGCGGCCTGCCCGATTGTGCATTGGCGGCCGCCGCGAGTATTAGAACGAAAATAATGGTGAAGTTACGCATTTACGGTGAACGGTCTTTAACTGCTTCTAAAACGCTCGGGGCCGAACGCCTCGAGATAGGGCGAACGGCGGCCGTCGACTACGAGATCGGCCAATATCTCGGACGTTCGCGGTGCCAGGAGTATGCCGTTTCGGTAATGGCCGGTCGCGATATAAAGTCCGTCGATGCCGCTCAATTGGCCCAGTATCGGCATCCGGTCGGTCCCGGCAGGCCTGAGTCCCGCCCAATGTTCGACGACCGAGAGTCCGCCGAGAGCCGGTGCGATCCGCGACGCGGTTTCGATCAGTCCGGCCGCCGCCGCGGCAGTGATGCCCTTATCAAAACCGACGTCCTCGGACGTCGCTCCGATCAGGACGCGCCCGTCGGCCCGCGGCACCATGTAACCGCCGGTACTGTAGATCACACGTTCAAAAAGCCTCTTGGCCGTGCGAAACGCGATCATCTGGCCGCGAATAGGTTTGACCGCAACAGGTACCGGGAACGCTCCGATTTTGATGAGCGAGGTCCACGCTCCGGTTGCAAGTATCGTTGTGCCGGCCGACATCGCGCCGGCGTCGGTTTCGACACCGGTCACGACGCCGCTGCCGTTTTTGAGCGAGGTCACGGCCGTGTCTTCGACGATGGTGATCCCTCTCAGTTCGGCATATCGCCGCAAGGCGGACAGCAGTTTGCGGTTCTCGACCTGCCAGTCATTCGGGAAAAGGGCACCGCCGATCACTTCGGGCGATACGAACGGTTCCGTCTTTCGGGCGTCAGGGCCGGTCAGCATCTGGGCGTCGAGTCCGGCATTTTGCTGCCAGCGAACTCTTTCAGAGATCCGCGTGACATCGTCTTCATCAAATGCGAGGTAAAGGGTGCCTTTTTGGTCAAGTTCTATGTCAACACCGGTGTCTTCGAGGAGTGAAGCGGCAAGTGCGGGGTACATCGAGCGTGATTCGACGCAAAAGCTCAGCATATCGCCCGGTTCGTCGGTTTCGGCCTGTGCCCCGAGCATTCCGGCCGCAGCCCACGAGGACTGCTCGCCGCACCGGCCCTGTTCGACGACCGTAATGCCGCGAAGGCCCCGGCGGTCGAGTTCGCGGGCGATACTGAGGCCGATGATGCCGCCGCCGATGATCAATATTTCTGAATTCATTAGAGTCTTAACCTCTGACTTTGCTTGAATTATAGATGATGAACCGGATCCGCCGAAACCGTTGAATTTGTCCTGGTGCGTTATTTCGCTAAAATAGAGGATCGAAATTATGAAACATACAATCACATTGATCCCCGGCGACGGCATCGGGCCCGAGATCACGGCGGCGACCGTCCGCGTGATCGAGGCAACGGGCGTCGATATCAATTGGGAAACTCAGATACTCGGTTCACAGGCACTGGAAAAGTACGGCGAGACTCTGCCGTCAGCGTCGATCGACTCGATGCGGTCGACCAAGGTCGCCCTTAAGGGGCCGATCATGACGCCGATCGGCAAGGGATTTACCTCTGTCAATGTCGGCCTGCGGCGGGCGTTGGACCTCTATGCGAACGTGCGGCCGGTCAAGGCCCTGCCAAATGTCGAGTGCCGTTATCCGGAACTTGATCTGGTGATCGTTCGCGAAAATACCGAAGGGCTATATTCCGGCCTGGAGCATGTGGTCGTGCCCGGCGTGGTCGAAAGCCTCAAGGTAATCACCGAAATGGCGTCGACCCGTATCGCCAGATACGCTTTCGAGTTTGCCCGAAGCAATGGCCGGAAAAAGGTCACCGCTGTTCACAAGGCGAACATCATGAAGCTTTCGGACGGGCTCTTTCTTGAGTGTTTTAACAACGTGGCAAAGGACTATCCCGATATCGAGGCCGACGACAAGATCATCGATAACTGCTGCATGCAGCTCGTCATGCGGCCCGAGCAGTTTGACGTGCTGGTCATGGAAAACCTCTACGGTGATATCCTTTCGGACCTTTGTGCCGGATTGATCGGCGGGCTCGGTCTCGCTCCCGGCGCGAATATTGGCGAACTCGGTGCCGTGTTTGAGGCAGTCCACGGATCGGCTCCCGACATTGCCGGCCAGGGCATCGCCAACCCGACCGCGTTGATGCTGTCGGCGATACAGATGCTTCGTCATATCGGCGAAAAGGAGGCCGCTCAGAAGTTTGAGAGTGCCTTGCTGGCTACGTTCAGGGACGGTGTTAAGACGAGGGACCTCGGCGGCGAAGCCCGCATGGCCGAGTTTGCCAATGCCATCATCGAACGCATCGGCACCGGAGCGACGGCAGCGGTCTGACTTTCCCGTGCAACGGTTTGACCTGCAGTTCGTTCTAACTGTGCGGGCGGTCGTCACGGCCGCCGCGCATAGGAGATTGCGATGAGACAATTTCTAACATTCGCTTTGCTGGCTGTCGTCATGGTGTCGTCGGCGTACTCATTTACCCCTGAAACGGTTTCGGTAAAGGCCGGAAAGCAGGCTGTCGCGAAAAGGAGCAAGCTCAAGATCAAGTTTGTCTCGGTCGTGGAAGATTCACGATGCCCGGTCGGAGCCCAATGTGTGTGGGCCGGCAACGCAAGGATCAAGGTTGAGATCTCAGTACCGAAAGGCGAGAAAAAGACCTTTGAGATAAATACCGAAACGGGGCCGAAGGGCGATCAGATCGGCGGTTACGCGGTGACGCTCGAATCACTGATGCCGTATCCGAATGCCAATAAGCCGACCGACCCTAAGAAGTACGCGGCTAAGTTCAGCATCGTTCGGCTTCAGAGGTGATCAACGGTCACTTGGAGCTCAGGACCATCATTATTAACTGCAGAATGAAGTAGGGGACAAGCACGGCGGCACCGGCATAGTCCTTTGCGAGTCGCTGGCCAAAAAACAAGCCGGTGATCGTCGCGGCCCCGACTATTGACGAGTAAAAGATCACCAAATTAGAGCCGGTCAAAACGAAGTAAACGATCCCTGCGGCACTGCCGACGCCCGTGATCAGTTCCAGGGCCGTTATCTTTGCGAGCATTAACGGAACCATTCCGCTGACAAAGGTCTTTGAAAAATGATCGGTCAACCAACTGAGGTTGCCCTTCCAGTCGAGCACCTTATCGAGACCCGACTGGATGAACAAAATGGCCGTGAACAAAGCGGCGAATAGTACCGGAAGATCTTTTACGAACAGGTCGAACTGCATATTGCAAAATCGTAAATACTACTTGCGGCCCGACTTCTGCATTATCGCCTCGATCTCGTCCGGATCCTTTGTCACACCGGCGGTGAGATTCAGGTTGCCGTCCTTTGTGACGAGAACATCGTCTTCTATTCGGACGCCGACGCCGCGATACTTGGCCGGGGCTGACTTATCATCCGGCGGAATGTAGAGGCCGGGTTCGACCGTAAGCACCATTCCCGGGGCATATGGCTTCGACTGTTTTGCCTGCTGATCGACATAATAACGGCCGGCGTCATGAACGTCGAGGCCGAGCCAATGGCCGACTCCGTGCATGTAATACTTCATGTACGCCTTTTTCTTGATCAGGTCTTTGGTCTTGCCCTTGAGCAGCCCAAGCTTTTTCATTCCCTCGGTCAGAAGCTCGATCGAATATTCCTGGCGCTGCAAATGCGTGTTTCCGGTCTTTGTAAATTCGATGCACTGCAGTTGAACATCGAGCACGACATCGTAAACCTCGCGTTGAGCCTTGGTAAACTTGCCGTTGATCGGAAATGTCCGCGTGATATCTGAAGCGTAGCCCTGATACTCGGCACCGGCATCGATCAGGATCAGATCACCGTCCTTGAGCGGCATATTGTTCTCGACATAGTGCAGGATCGTCGCGTTATCGCCGCCGCCGATGATCGAGTTATATGCAACGCCGCTTGCTCCCTGATCACGCATATATGCTTCGAGCAGCGATTCGACCTGGCCCTCGTTCATACCGGGTTTGACCTTTTTCATCGCCAAAACGTGAGCTTCGGCGGCAATGTCAGCGGCCCGCTGCATCAATTTGATCTCGTCAGCTGATTTGTAAAGCCGCATTTCGCCGGTGATGATAGTCGGATCGATGATAGTGTGCGGCGGGTATGCTGTCTTCAGGCGGCGAACTCGCTGTTCGGCGAGATAGTCCAAAATGCGTGTATCGAGGTTGCGGTCAACCGAAAACCGATAGTAGAGAGTGTCCTTACCGTCGAGCAGTTTGGCCATATCGGCTCCAAAACGCTCGACCGAAAATGCACGATCCGCACCGTAATTCTTGACGGCACCTTCGACGCCCTGACGGCGGCCGTACCACGTTTCCATCAGCGGATCGCGCGGGCGGACATAGAGCGTAAACGGCTTCTTCGACGAAGGATCGATCACAGCGATCGCGTCCGGTTCGGGAAATCCGGTCAGGTACCAAAAGTCTGAGTCCTGGCGAAATTTGAATTCCGAGTCGTAACTGCGCGTTACCTCGTGGGCGGCCGGAATGATCGCGATCGAATTGGGTTCCATTGACTCGATGAACTTTTTGAGCTGTATTCGCATAATTCTCCTCGTTTTGGAGAATTGTAACCCAAAAGCCGATCATTGTCAGAAGTCCCGGCGGCTGCGGCCGATAAAATAAATAAATCTGCTTGAATTAAGAAAATGCATCCAACGATCGACCGATCAAACGGATTTGTTGTTATAATCACCAAAATTTTGCAGTCAATATGGAGATGCCCCCGATGAAAAGAACACTCTGGCTTACTATTCTCGTGCTTGCGGTCTCGACGATCGGCCTTGCCGATATTCCGCGGCCTGAACCGTCAAAAACCCCGAAGGCGAGACCGGCGATCGACTCGACGATGAACATCCGGATAAGCAGCGATGTCAGCGAAGCAAAACTCGTCATCCCGAGATCGCAGATCAAACAGCTGCGAGCCGAACTCGAAAGGCTTGACGACGGTTCCGACGATACCGCTGAGGTTCCGCGGGCCAATGGCGTGACCAAGGTTCAAACCGTTGTCAGCGGGACACTCTTGAGCCTGGCACTGGTGTTTGGCGGAATTTGGTTCGTCCGCTCCGGCAAGGCCGGATCAAAGGCCGGGCGTACATTGACGGTCATTGCGCTTGTCGCCGGGGTTGGTTCGGTCGCCTCTTACGTGTATGCCAACGCGGGCCCTCCGCCGGAGGTGAGGATCATAACGAGCAAGATGTTTTCACAAACGCTGCAGACTTGGAAATGGGGCGGTGGAAAGATCAAGGTTGAGACCAAGACTGACGGCAATTCGATCGACCTTATCGTTCCTGAAGCACCAAAGGCGCCGAACGGCGAAGAATGAACTGACGAAATGCAGTTAGACCTGAAAACCTGACTTAAAATTCAACGAAAGAAGAACTTGGAGAAAAATATGAAAAAAGTGTTAGTGTTGGCGGCCGTTCTTTTGCTTGCCTCAGTTGCGATGTTCGCCGATATTGCCCGTCCAGGGACTAAAAAGCCCGCTCCAGTACCTAAGCCAGGGTCGAACACGGTTGCTAAGATGACGATCACCCTCGATGCGAACGTCAGCCAGCCCACTCTTAACATTCCCCGATCGAGCCTGAAATACCTTCGGGCCGCCATCGATGAATCCGGCGTAGATCAAGATAATACGGCCGCCGTGACCGCTCCGTCATATTCGCGAACACAGACATTTGTCAGCGGTATGTTCCTCAGCCTGGCAATAGTGTTCGGCGGTATCTTGTTCGTTCGCTCGGGCAAAGCGGCGACGAAGCAGGGAAAGGCACTGGTGATCGTTGCCGTGCTTGCCGGCATCGGCTCGGCCGCGACCTACGTTTATGGCGACATTGCATTGCCGCGGCGTGATGAGATAAACAGTCGGCTGTTCAATATGGACAAAGCGTCGGAAGGGTGCTGCACTGCCACGTCAGACTTTGTCCAGATCAGGGTCTCAAATGGCGACGGTGTCGTCCTGCAGATCCCCAAAACGGATGGTAATGAAGAAAAGGCCCGCTAGACCACCAGCAGCAGCCATTAGTTGAAAATGCAGGAAATTCGCACAACGCGCATCGCGGTCACGGACGCACACTATTTTTTAGCGGCGTTCGTGGCTGCATGCGCGGTAGCGGCGGTTTTGATCGGGAGTTTCCCCTTGCAGGCCTCGATCGTCACGATCTTCCTGTTTGCCGGAGTTCACAATTTTATGGAATTCCGGTATTTCGCCGCCCGTATGCCTTTGCGGTGGGGGCGGTCGAAACTTTACTATTCGGTCGGGATCGGCGGCGTTCTGGTGTTAACGGCGGCTTACCTCCTGCTTTATTTCGGCGGCGGCAACTGGCTCTGGAATCTTGGCGATTGGCCGTCGTTGATCGCCGGTTGGAATACGGCGTTCATCCTGTGGGTCGGGTCGCTTTTCTACCTTCGCGGCCGTCAACGGCAAAAAAGCGACTGGTCATGGGCGTTTCCTGTCGCGTTCCTGCTTTCGGCCCTGGCTTGGCTCGTGCCGCAATACTGGAGTCTCGCATTGGTCTATTTTCATCCGTTTGTCGCCATGTGGTTTCTAGAACGCCAGATACGGCGGACGAGACCTGAGTGGCTTCGGGCGTATCACGCGTGCTTGGCGTCGATCCCGGTATTCGTTCTGGGACTATGGGCAGTATTTGCGTCACGGCCTGCTCTGAGCGAAGAAACAACACTCTTTTGGCGCATCACGCAGCACGCGGGCAGCGAGATATTGCCGGGTGTTTCGAGCCATTTCCTTGTCGCCACCCATGTATTTCTCGAGTCGATCCATTATTCGGTTTGGATCGTACTTATTCCGCTGATAGATCGGCGTGCCATTCCGTGGAAATTGAAGGAAATACCGCTGTTTTCTCAAAAGGGCGGGTGGCCGAAACTCGTAGTTGGAGCATTTGCCATTAGTTTGATGCTGGTCTTTGCTTTCTGGACAGGCTTTGCTGTCGACTATACGCTTACGCGCGACGTGTATTTTGCGTTTGCGATCGGGCACGTGATGGCAGAATTTCCGTTTTTGATCAAGATGTTATGACGATCAATAATCGAAGCTACGGAAAACCACTCAGTATTTTGCGATGTTTTTGTTTGACCTGATAAATGACCCACCGGTCCAAAATCTCCCTATGGCCGACCTTTGGCGATTTTTGCCGATCGGTTATTTCTTTACGATCTTGATCGAAACGCCGGTCCTAGTCGTAGGTCTTTCGCACAAGGTCACCTTGAAACAAAAACTGCTTTGCGGCATTTGGCTTACGGCATGCACCTATCCGATCGTCATCCTTGTCCTGCCGGCGGTCTTTTTTGGATCTTCGCGTTTCGTTTACCTTACGGTTGCTGAGATCTTTGCCCCGGTTGCCGAATGTATGCTGTTTTGGCTGGCATTTCGCGGAAAGGGCGAACTCTCGCCGACGGATTGGGTTCGCTCGCTCGCGGCCATCGTCGCGGCCAATCTTGCTTCCTTCGGCTTTGGAGAGATAATGAATAGTAACGCTTGGTTTGGATTATTTTGATATGCGAAAACTATTCACAACATCGCTGTTCATCACATTGCTTGCGGCGGCCGTGATCGGCCAGTCCAAGTTCACGACCTATGACAACGACCGATTCTACTTTTCGATCGAGTATCCGTCCGACGTTCTGAAAATGCAGGCTCCGCCGGCGAATAACGACGGGCGGACGTTTCGTTCGAAAGACAAGACGGTTGAAATGCGCGTTTGGGGCCAGTACAACGCACTCGACCGAACCTTGAGCGAGGAGTACAACGAGGCTCTTGCCGGCTATGGGTCGGGCGTGACATACAAGGTGCTTGGCGAAAATAGTTTCGTCATCTCGGGCACGGCGGGCGGTAAGATCTATTACCAAAAGACGATGCTCCGGACCGGCGGTGTTGAGGTCTTTTACACATTTACGATCGAGTATCCCAAGGCTCAAAAGAGTAAATTCGACCGGGCCGTCACACGGATCGCCCGTTCGTTCAAATTTGACCCCGATGCCGAACCCTGACCGATCGCTCCGAATAACGGAAATATTTCTTTCGATACAGGGCGAATCGTCCCATGCCGGGCGACCGTGCTCATTTGTGCGGCTGACGGGCTGCCCGATGCGTTGCGTCTGGTGCGACAGCGAATACACCTTTACGGGCGGCGATCGGATGTCATTCGAGGAGATATTCGCAAAGCTGGAGGAATTCGGCTGTGGTCTCGTCGAAGTCACGGGCGGTGAACCGCTCGCCCAAAAATCGGTGTTCCCATTCATCACCGCGCTTTGCGACCGCGGTTACGAGGTGCTGATCGAGACCGGCGGCTTTGTTTCGACCGAGAACGTCGATCCGCGAGCGTCGATCATTCTCGATGTTAAATGCCCTGCTTCGGGCGAAGCTGAACGCAATCACTGGCCAAATCTCGAACGTCTGCGCCCCGAATGGGATGAAGTGAAATTCGTCGTCGCTGACCTTGCTGATTGGGAATTTGCGAAAAAGATCATCGAAAAATACGATCTTGTTCCTTGCACAAAAGAGATCCTTGTCTCGCCTGTTCACGGCATCGATATGCGGCCGTTAGCCGAGGCTGTCGCGACGAGCGGGCTTCGTGTTAGACTGAATTTGCAGCTACACAAATACATTTGGGGAGCCGACGTTCACGGCGTTTGACTCTCAATTTCGACCTATGAAGAAACTCAGTTTTCTACTAATTATGCTCGCCTGCCTGTATATTGGCGGGCATTCGCAGACAAAGGCCACTCTTGACCAAAAGGTACAGGCTGAGGTCTCAGCTTTCGACGGCAAGGTCTGGATCTACGCTAAGAATCTCGATACAGGAAAGGACTTCTCGTTGCGTGCAGACGAATTCGTCCGAACAGCGAGCACGATCAAACTTCCGATAATGACGGAAGTTTTTCGTCAAGTATCGCAGGGAAAGATCGCGTGGAATGACCAATATGAGCTGACAAAACAAAACAAAGCCGGTGGCTCGGGCATTCTCGGCGAGTTCACTGACGGCACTAAGATCGACCTAAAAACTGCCGTAAACCTGATGATCGTGCTTTCCGACAATACGGCAACGAACCTCGTCCTAGACAAGGTCACGAGCGATGCCGTCAACGATCACATGGCGAAACTCGGCCTGAACGCCACGCTCAGCCTGCGAAAGATCGGCGGCGGCGGCGATGCAAAGGCGTACGACGAGCCTGTAAACAAACTGTTCGGTATCGGTCGCTCATCGCCGCGAGACATGGTCAAGTTGATGGAAATGCTCGAACGCGGAGAGGTCGTTTCGAAAGAAGCCTCCGCCGAAATGCTAGCGATTCTCAAGCGCCAACAATACAAAGACGGCCTCGGTCGCAATGTACTTGACACCGTTCCGGTCGCTTCAAAATCCGGCTCGCTCGACCGTCTGCGTTCCGATGTTGGCATTGTTTACACACGCCGAGGCCGCATCGCGATGGCGATAACGGTCGATGATATGCGGGTCATTCACTACACGACCGACGATATCGGCAGTCTGCTGATATGGAAGCTGTCGCAGATATTGCAGGAAGGCTTGGCTCGGTGAACGTCAGCGTTTGATGGGAACTTCGAGCAGCTCAGTCGAATGTTCGGTCACACTCGCTGGTTCAAA
The DNA here is from genome assembly GCA_964592865.1 of uncultured Chloracidobacterium sp. Taxonomy (GTDB): domain Bacteria; phylum Acidobacteriota; class Blastocatellia; order Pyrinomonadales; family Pyrinomonadaceae; genus OLB17. Next base: position 12,603 of record CAZQGN010000038.1, read on the forward strand.
TTGGCGATCTTCGATCAGTTTGCTAGTCGTGAATTTCTCGGCTTCGCTTTTGTCAGGCAACGGCAATCGCGGATTCAATTTGTCGAAATTGACGAATTCTTTATAGTTAAAACAGTAGACCGAAAACAACGCAAACAGCACGAAAGCGGCTACGGCAATGTAAAACAGCACGTTTGGCCCGAAAAGAATGACCTTGTATTCATAGGCTTTGACGATCAACATCGATAGCGCGACGATCGCCGAGACAGACAACGAGGCGACGCCGATCTTTTCGAATCTGCGAATGCGGTTCGCGATCGCCACATATTCTTCGGACGGAAACTGCTCAGCAACATTCTTTGAAATGGCATCAAGTTTCAGTCCGCAGCGACGGCAAAAGCTGTGATCGTCCGCGTTCGGTGTTGCACAATTTGGGCAAAACATCTCAGAGAATTATACGCTTTTTCGCGTCAACGGTTCGGATTTTATGAGGTCTATCGTATTAGTTTCAGGCGGCATGGACAGTTGCGTTACTGCCGCGATCGCTGCTCGTGAAAACGACGAACTCGCATTTCTTCATATCTCGTACCGCCAACTGACCGAAGCCCGCGAGCGCAAGGCATTTAACGAGATCGCCGAGCATTACGGCGTGACCGAACGCCTCGATGTCTCTATCGAATATCTCGCCAAGATCGGCGGCTCGTCATTGACCGATGCAAACATTGCTGTCACCGACGCCGATCTCGAATCAAAAGAGATCCCAACCAGCTACGTCCCTTTTCGCAACGCCAACATGCTCGCCATCGCCACTAGCTGGGCCGAGGTCATCGGTGCAAATACGATCTACATCGGCGCCGTCGCCGAAGACTCGAGCGGCTATCCTGATTGCCGCCCCGAGTTTTACGAGGCATTTCAGCAAACAATTAATACAGGCACTAAGCCGGAAACGCACATCGAAATTCGAACGCCGATCATCGAGCTCACAAAAGCTGAGATCGTAACGAAAGGTGTGGAATTGCATGCACCACTTCGGTTAACATGGTCGTGTTATCGCTCGAATGACCTTGCTTGTGGAACGTGTGATTCGTGTGCTCTGCGATTGCGAGGCTTTGCTCAGGCTGGTGTCACAGATCCGATCGCATATCTCTAACGGATCGAATTAGTTGGACGAGTTGTCGCCAGAGCCCTCAAATTCGGCCTTTTTCGCCTCTAAAATCGCGATCTGATCTTTGAGTTTGGCGATCTCGGCATCGATCTTTGCCGCGGTTGTTTCGCCGGTGCTCAGTTTATGAAAGACCGGCGTGACTACCGTGATCGACGCAATAATTATCGACAGGACCCCGATAGTTCTAGAAACAACGTCGCTGTCACCTTCGGGTTCGAACCACAGTATCCACAGCAAAATACCGTCGAGCACGATCGATGCGGCAAAAGCCAGGTTTCGCGACCAAATGAATTTGCGGTCGAGATCCGCCAGCGAAATGAGGCTCAAAAGCCCACATGTTGCGGCCAGCATGGTCGCCGTAACGGTGACCTTCGCGTATACATCGCCGGTCCGTTCGTGAAACCAGATCACTCCGATGACCATTATCCCGGCTATGATCGAAAAGGCGATCCCGGCAAATGGCAATTGCCTGGCTCCTTTTGCCTCAAAATATGCTCCGCACGCTAATCCGAGGATGCTTGTGCATGTGATGGTGAATGTCGTCGCAAGAACTTTTGACTCAAACTCGCCGAATTCGCCAAAAAGCAAAACGCCGATGCCGATCAGGGCGCAGGTTGCGACCGACGCTATCAATATGTAAAGAAAGAATTTTCGAAGATCCATTTTTACGTCCTCCGCGTGATGCGCCATTTTCAAGCCAAATATAAGTCGCGTTCAACTAAATAGCAAAGCGTTTGCGGTCCAACGAGAGTCCTTCGATGTCACCGAGTGCCGCGAATGCGACCTGATCTGTCGTAAATGATGAGGCGATAAGGGCATTTATCTCGTCGGATGTAACGGCGTTGATCTTTGCGATGGCCTCGTCAACCGCGATCTGTCGGCCGTGAAGCATCTCAGATTGGGCGAGTGTCGCCGCTCGGGCCGCCGAATCTTCCAAACCGAGCAGTATCGAGGAGACGGTCTGTTGTTTGGCAAGGTCAAGTTCGCCGGCAGTGATGCTGCGGTTCACAACGTCCCGCATCTCGGCAACCGCCAGATCGACGACCTCGCCGACCTGACCCGGCGAAGTGCCGGCAAAGATCGAAAACATACCACAATCCTGATACATCACGGCCGACGCTCCGACACTGTACGCGAGCCCGCGTTCCTCGCGGATCTTTTGCCACAATCGGCTCGACGTGCCGCCGCCAATGACGTTTGCAAGCAGGTCGGCAGCATAACGGCGATCATCGCGTGCCGAGACCAACGGCGTCGCAAGGATCAAATGAACCTGTTCGAGATTGGCATTATGTCTCAGAAGGATCGGGGCAGCTATTTTCGGCGACGTCGTGACCTGAGCAGAAACCGTGGCCGGCGAGGAAGCGAAGGCTCTTCGAGCCATATCTACTAATTGGCCGTGTTCGAGATTTCCGGCGGCGGCAATGACAAGATTCGAAGGCGTAAATACCGCATTGTGATATTCCCGTGTTCTCTCAGGGTCAAATCTTCTAACCGATTCGGGTGTGCCGGCTATGGACATCCCGAGGGGATGGCCGGGAAAGTATGCTTCGCTGAAGATCTCACCCAAAAACTCCTCGGGCGAATCCTCGACCATCTTCATTTCTTCGATTATCACCCGCTGTTCGCTCTCCAGGTCAGCGGCGTCAAATCTGGGTGCTGTCAGCATATCAGCGATCAGGTCGAAGGCCTGAGGCAACTGGTCGTCGATGACCTTGATCGCAAAGCCGGTCTCCTCGTGTGTCGTGAACGCATCGAGATTACCGCCGAGGCGATCCTGTTCAATTGCGATGTCGAGAGCGCTTCGTTTCGCTGTGCCCTTAAAGACAGTATGTTCGATAAAATGCGAAATGCCGTTCAGCTCGACCGGTTCGTGCCGCGACCCGACCCGGAAAAAGAACCCAAGCGTCGCCGAGCGCACGCCCGGCATCCTGTCCGTAAGTATCGTCAGGCCGTTATCAAATCGTGTTTCTGTGATGTTTTCTTTCACTTAAGAATATGTAACCACAGGTGAATACAGATAAACACCGCCTGGGAACCAATTAATCTCTTATCAGTGTCTATCTGCATTTATCTGTGGTAAAAACTGCGTCTCACTGACTTATCGCATTGAACAGCAGCGGAAAGGTGGCAAGGCTTTGGCCGCGGTATTGGGGGCGAAAGCCGAATAGGATGATCTTGCCTTTGCCCATTGTTACCTCTACTAGAGCGGCTTTACCTGCGATCTTTTCGGCACCGAGTGCCCAGCCGGATAGGAGAATGTTTTTTGGATCGGTTGGGTAACGGGCGATGATGCGAATATTCGGTCGGGAGTCCATTTCTACAGCGTTGAATTTCTTAGCTTCTTCTGGAGTAAGACTAATACTTACCGTTTCTGCGTTCTTGTATGCGTCCTTTAACTCATTTTTCACGTTGGCGGTTTCAATAATTTCAAACACCGGCGAGTTCTCGAACCAGGCGATCGACTGTTGCGGCATGTCTTTGGCGACGGCCGAGGTAACGTCGAGTTCGGTCCGCAGGATCGAACCGGGAATGTAAAAGTCCTTTCGGTTCAGGCCTCTGGTCACATCGCGGATGGGCAGGTTGAACTGCTCGATGGCAAAATTTGACGAGCGGTTCAGGAACACAAGCGTCCCGCCGTTCTCGACAAACTTCTTCAGGTTCTCAACGCCTTCCTTCCCAACGCCGCCAACATACTCATCCGGCATCGTCCCCTTCGCATAGCCATTCAAGATCTGATTCGGCGACTGGTCGGGGAAAACTATGACATTTACCGTGTTCGATAAATAGGTCATATTAAGTTGACCATTTTGGATCGAATCGTGTCGGACACTGCAAAAAGTGCTTCGGTTCGACATCATCCGTTGTTCGAAGTTTTCGACTACCCATCGCGTCCACCCTTCATCCATTACAGGGTTAAATGAGCGATAAATGCGATAGTCTAATGAACCGTAGCAACGAGAACTCCCACTACTACTACCGCTGCCCCAACCGCCATTGTAAGACTCAAATGTCTTAAATACTGGTTTGACTTTCACGTCCATCAAAAGTGAAAGGCTGTGAGCAGTTACATCGTAGGGCGGTATTGGCTGACCTTTATCATCGACCAGATGCGGATATTGCTGGATTTCGAGTAAAGATTTTGCGAACAAAAAATAAGGCTGCTCTGCCCGTATCATTCTCGTTCCTTCCGCAACTTTAGAATCACCTTCGGCGAAAGGTTTGGCGGAAACGACCTCAACACCGCCTCTCTCTAATATCTTTACAATACCCATTCCATTGAAAGATGGGTCAAGAGCCAAACCTGTTACCTCACCTACCTTCCTCGGCCGCACCGCTTCCTCCCCGATCTGGTAGAACCGCGACAGCCATTTCTCACGATTGTCTGAGGCGTGGTGTAGCAAACTGAACGCGGCCGTGGTCATGGTGTCGGTGATGTTTGAGAGCTTCCATTCGCCGCCTTTCCAGACCGGGCCGAAGTTTTCAGTTTCTTTACGGACGTCGTAGCCCTCGCCGCTGCGGAGCTGGTCGTAGGTGACGGTGATCGGCGTCGCGAGGCGTGCTGAGGCGGTCTCACTTAGGATCCGTACGCCGCCGTGATAGTGCGAATAAGCGCGTGCCGGCGTCCATGCGTCGTAGGTCGAGTTGGTCGTGATGCCTTGATACCCGAGGCCACGCATCTTTGTCGCCATGTAATTTCCGAGCTCGGTGTAGCCCTCAACGATCTGCTTCGGCACGTTTGGTTCGACGGGCTGCATGTACGGGGGCAGGAAAAGCCGGGAACCATAAGCCCCTTGTTGATGAATGTCGTGAACGATCTGCGGGTGCCAGACGTTGTGGATCTTGTCGACCGTGAGCTGCGTCTCGACCTGCGTAAAGGAATACCAGTCGCGGTTGTTATCGTGGCCGACGTATTTGTGATAAAGCTCAGGCGGATCGGTGCCCTCAAACGGTGTCCCGAGGGTCTTGTCGTACCAATTCTTAACAATATCGACGCCGTCCGGATTGAGGCTCGGCACGAGCAGGATGATAGTGTTGTCGAGAATCTTCTTAACATCAGGATGCGGAGCCAACGCCAATTGATAAGCGATCAGCATCGACGACAGCGTCGAACCGACCTCGGTCGAGTGAACCCCGCAGGTGATGAGGACGATGGTTTTGCCCTCCTCGATCAATCGCTCGGCAAATTTGGCTCTGCTCTTGAATGTCCGCGGGTCCGCTAGCTGAGCATTTATCTTCTTATATTTTTCGAGATTCTTAAGATTTGCGGGCGAGCTGATCGTTGCGTAAACAAACGGTGCGCCCATTGTCGTCTTGCCGATCTCCTCGAACATTACACGATCGCTGGCCGCGTCGAGTTTCTTGAAATAATCGACAATGCTCGCCCAACTGGCTAGCTTTCGGTCGTCACCCGGCGTAAAGCCGATGACATCCTTTGGCGCGGGAATGCTCTGGGCTATCGCCGCCGCCGCAAACGAAAGAACGAGAGCGGCAATTAAGACGAGATACGACACAGGCCGTTCAGCTCGGCCCGCAATGGTCACAAAGCGGTCATTTTTCATATGGCAAAGTCGATTCCAGTACTTCGGCTAGTTTAGGTCATTTCTCTCTGATAGCTAAACGCCTCAGTGTGACCCATGACACATATTGCCATCAGATCAAAGGTGTAACATCAGATACAGGACGCATTTTCTATGGATTTCGACGGATATGAAATTTAGCGAAAAATTGCCGACTGAATACTGGGAACTGGCCGCGGCGGACCTGATGAAAGCACTCGGTTCGTCCGCCGAAGGCTTAACCCGCCATGACGCCAAAGCCCGCCTCGCAGCAACGGGTCCCAATCTGCTCGAGATCCGACGCGACGAGACCGCGATCAGATTACTCGTAAAACAATTTACCAGCCCGCTTGTCCTGATCCTGATCTTCGCGGTGGCCGTGTCGGTCTTTGTAGGCGAATGGACCGATGCGGCCGTTATCTCTGCAATTGTGATTGGCAGCGGGATCATCTCGTTCGTCCAGGAATATTCTGCCGGCAACGCGGTCGCCAAACTGCGTGCCCGACTACGTCACCGCGTAACAGCAGTTCGCGACGGGACAACAAAACAAGTCGACGCCGAGAGCATCGTGCCGGGCGACATTGTTTTACTATCGGCCGGAAGCTTGATACCTGCCGATGGGGTCTTGATCGAGGCCAACGATTGCTTTGTAAATCAGGCGGTCCTCACGGGCGAGACATTCCCGGTCGAGAAAAATGCCGGCCCTTCACCGAGAGACGCCGTACTTGCGGCGAGGACAAATTGCGTCTTTATGGGCACGTCGGTTCGCAGTGGTTTCGCCAAGGTGCTGATCACCCAGACCGCAAGGGCGACCGAGTACGGCAAGATCGCGGACCAACTGAGCCTGCGGCCGCCGGAGACTGAATTTCAGCGGGGCATACACAAGTTCGGCTTGATGCTGAGCCGGATAATGATCATGCTCGTGCTCGTCGTATTTGCCGTAAATGTCGTGATGGAGCGGCCCGCTGTTGAGGCACTGCTCTTTGCGATCGCACTCGCCGTCGGTATCTCACCTGAGTTATTACCGGCGATCATTACCATAAATCTTTCGAAAGGTGCCCGTGAAATGGCTCGCAGCGGCGTCATCGTGCGGCGGTTCGAGGCGATCGAGAATCTCGGCAGCATGGACATACTCTGTACTGACAAGACCGGAACTCTGACCGAAGGCGTTGTCCGACTGGACGCGGCTCTCGACACTGCCGGGAAAAGTTCAGACGCGGTTTACCGGCTCGCCTACCTAAATGCACATTATCAATCCGGCATACCAAATCCTCTCGACGTGGCGATAACATCAGGCCGCTATGTCGACATTGCCGGCACAGCGAAGTCCGGCGAAGTGCCTTACGATTTCACGCGAAAGCGATTGAGCGTACTCGTCAGTGACGCTAAAGGATCAAGTTTGATCACGAAAGGGGCTCTCGATAACGTGCTGGACGTTTGTTCCGGCATTCGCAGCGAAACGGGGATAATTCCATTGACCGAAGAGGACCGTAAAGAGATCACCGATCGGTTTGAGGCGTGGAGCGAGGGCGGATTCAGGGTTCTGGGCGTTGCGGCAAAAGACATGGGGCACGCGACTGTCGTTTCTCGCCGAGATGAAAGCGATATGACCCTGGAGGGGTTTTTGCTTTTTCTCGATCCGCCGAAAAAGGATGCCGGAGCCGCCATCCAAGCCCTCGCTGACCTTAAGGTCGGGCTAAAGATCATAACCGGGGATAATCGGTATGTTGCCAAACATGTCGCCGATGCGGTTGGGATGCCCGTCGAGGGAGTGATGACCGGAGCGGAACTCGCCGGACTGGGCGACGAAGCTCTAATGCACCAGGCCGCACACACGACGCTTTTCGTTGAGGTTGATCCAAACCAGAAAGAACGCATTATAAGGGCCCTTCAGAAAATGGGCCATGTCGTCGGGTACATGGGTGACGGCATAAACGATGCCCCGGCACTGCACGACGCCGATGTCGGGATCTCGGTCGAAGGTGCCGTTGATGTCGCCAGAGAAGCGGCGGATTTTGTCCTGCTCAGGTCGGGCCTGGAAATACTCGAAAAGGGTATCAAAGAGGGCCGGATCACATTCGCAAATTCGCTAAAATACATCTTTACTACCACAAGTGCGAATTTTGGAAATATGTTCAGCATGGCCGGTGCATCGCTATTTCTGCCGTTTCTGCCGCTGCTCGCAAAACAGATCCTGTTGAATAATTTCCTTTCCGACATTCCCGCGATAGCGATAGCCAGCGACAATGTCGACTCGGAATACATAGCCACGCCTCATCGGTGGGATGTGAGATTTATTCGCAATTTCACGATCGTATTCGGATTTGTGAGTTCGGTATTCGATTTTATTACTTTCGGGTTGCTGCTGCTCGTCGTCCGGGCGGCCGAACCCGAATTTCAAACCGGATGGTTCATCGAATCGCTACTGACCGAACTGGTCGTTGCTCTTATAGTACGTACAAGGCGCCCGTTCTATCGAAGCAAGCCCGGCCGTTGGCTATGGATCACGACGCTGGCAGTTTCTGTCCTTACCATCGCGATCCCGTATTTACCGTACACAAACGTAATGGGATTCGTTCCGCTTCCGGCGTGGGTCACGGCATCGATCGTAGCAATTGCCTTGCTTTACGCCATAGCAACCGAGGCCGCGAAAAAGGCCTTTTACAGCAGAATGGGTACTGCCATCTAGATGGCTTCGAGATCAGACGAAATGTCCTGATCATTTGAGGGTTACTCGGCGTCGAGGATTGCGTTTTTTTGAACGTGCCTGTAAATTTAACCCAAGTTCCAACCCTCTTCCCAAAACAGCCGTATTTTGGCGGCGTTATAAAGTTCGATTTCAAGGAGACAACCAGGGATGAAAAATCCGTTTCTCGAGAATTTCAAGCCGTATATCCCCGATGCGTCAACGCTTCGTGAACTGACGCCATTTCCGCTGATCGTCGGTACATTGCTCGGCATTATATTTGGCGCCTCATCACTATATCTGGTGCTCAAGACCGGACTTACGGTCTCAGCCTCGATACCCGTCGCGGTTATCGCGATCACGTTGTTCAGGCTCCTTTCAAAGATCGGGATGCGGGATGCGACCATCCTCGAATCCAACGTGATGCAGACCGCGGGCAGTGCCGGCGAATCTATCGCATTCGGTGTCGGCGTTACAATGCCGGCGATCATGATCCTTGGATTCGATCTCGACTTTACGCGGGTCATGCTTGTCGCCGTTATGGGCGGCCTTCTGGGCATCCTGATGATGATCCCGCTCAGACGGGCGCTGATCCGCGACCAGCACGGCTATCTGAAATATCCCGAGGGCACCGCCTGTGCCGAGGTACTCAAGGCGGGTGCGTCAAAAGAATCGCGTGACGCCTCGCATGAGGCCGGAGCCGACGGCGACGACGACGCTGCTCTACGAGGCGGCAAGATCATCGCGATCGGTTTCGCGATGGGCTTTATTTTCAATGCACTGATGAAGGTGCTGTTCTTTTGGAAAGAGTCGCCCGGCTATGATTTTTCGAATAAGGGCTTCAAAGGCGGCTCTATAAGCTCCGATAATGATCCGACACTGCTTGGCGTCGGCTACATCATCGGTCCCAAGATCGCGGGCCTGATGATGGGCGGCGGTGTACTTTCATACCTCGTTCTGATCCCGATGATCAAATTCTTCGGCGACTCGCTGACCTCGCCGGTCGCTCCGGAACTCAGCAAGACCATAGCCGAAATGTCGCCCTCCGGTGTGCGAAGCGCCTACGTTCTCTACATTGGTGCAGGTGCCGTTGCGATGGCAGGTATCATTTCGCTCGTGCGGAGCCTGCCGACGATCTGGCACGGACTCAAGGGCGGCCTCGCTGACCTCCGCGGCGGGTCAAGCGAAGCGAACGGCAAACTGCCGAGGACCGATCAGGACCTGTCGATGAAATGGGTCGTCGTCGGTGTGGTGCTGCTGATCGCCGGCATTATGCTGTTCCCGCAATTGGGATTGAGCATCTTTCAGCATCCGTTCGTGTCGTTCTTTGGCGCGGTGCTGATCATTATTCTCGGGTTCCTTTTTGTTACCGTTTCGTCTCGGTTGACCGGTGAAGTGGGCTCATCGTCGAATCCGATCTCGGGCATGACCGTGGCAACGTTGCTGATCACATGTCTGGTCTTCCTCGGGCTCGGCTGGACCGCTGCCGATCCTTATTTTGTGACGGCTCTGTCGATCGGCGGCATTGTATGTATCGCTGCTTCGAACGGAGGCACCACATCGCAGGATCTCAAGACAGGATTTTGGGTTGGCGGCACGCCGCGTAACCAGCAGATCGCGATCCTGGTCGGAGCTCTTGCTTCGGCACTCGTACTCGGATCACTGCTGATCTTTCTTAACAGCTCAAGAACCTATTATCAAAAGGTCGACCCCGCTTCGCCCGAAGCAAAAGTGATCGTGCCGAAAGAGAAGTTCTTTACCGAGGGCGGAAAGGCCAAGGTCGAAAAGGCCGGCGGTAAATTCAAAGATACCGATACGGCTGAATACCACGTATGGCAGAACACCGAGCCGAAAGACGGCCAAATCGGTAAATATCTGATCGACGCGTCAGGCAAACCGGTCTACTTTGTCGATCCGGGCATCAACGGCATCCTCAAAAAGGATGACGAAGGAAAAGATCTCGAGCGGTTCGACGCTCCGAAGGCGACACTGATGAGCTATATCATCAAGGGCGTGCTCGGGCAGAACCTGCCATGGGGATTGGTTATCCTCGGCGCAATGATCGCCGTTGTGCTTGAGCTTGCCGGAGTGCCGTCGCTTGCCTTTGCGGTCGGCATCTATCTGCCAATTTCGACCTCGACGCCGATCTTTATTGGCGGCATCGTTCGTTATCTGGTAGACATCTATCTGAAACGCAAACTCGCCAAGCAAAACTTAACGGAAGATCAGATCCTTGCCGAAACCGACAAATCGAACGGCGTTCTGCTTGCCTCGGGCTACATCGCCGGTGGTGCCATTGCCGGTATTCTCATCGCGGTCTTTGCCGTTATCGAGAGCCTGAAGCTCTTCCAGGATGGAATGGAAAAATGGTCGCACGGCGGCAATCCATTTTATGAAGGAGCAGCTTCCGATATCCTTGGGCTTTTGCCCTTCCTGGGATTGGCGATCGTTCTGTATTTCGTTGGCCGCGAATGGCTGCTTGCCGGTAAGAAGAGCAGTTAGTTGGCCTTAAGATGTTTTACGTTTTTGAACGCGACACGCTATAATTTTAGCGTGTCGCTTTTTCATTGATCGTTCTTCGATCCGACGCAAGTATCTCGGCAACATCAATTAGTTCATTATGGGTTTCCATTTTCACAGAGGCGGTAGTCTGCTGATAGCCGGCACAATTCTCAGCGTGGCTTTCGGATGCTCGACCGTTTCGCCTAAGAATGGTTCGGAGACGGGGCCTGCCGCCAATTCCATTTCATCCAATTCAGCCGAAGCGGCAAAAAGTAACGGCGGAGCTAAGATCACGATCGACCCGGACGGGCCCGCGGACACCGTGCGCGTCTTTTATAAGTACCTGCGTGAGAAGAAGTTTCGCGAGGCGATCTTCTTGACAAACCTGCGGCCGGCGGTCGAGGGACTGACTGAAGCAGAGCTCGGAGAGTTTGCGGTCGATTTTGAGGCACTGGCCGGACAGATCCCCGCCGAGGTGCAGATCAACGGCGAGATCATCAGCGGTGATCAGGCGACAGTTACCGCCAACTTGCCCGATCCGGACGAAGACGGCAAAAACTCGATCCAGGAGATCAAGCTCAAACGCTCCGGCGACGTTTGGATCATCCAGACGGTCGACGAGGCAGCCGCTGCGAAGATAAAGAAGGACGGCAGATCCTACTTCTTCAACCTGCGGATCGAGACACACCAGGAAGAGGCAAAGAAGATGCTCGAACGTATATCGAAAGCTCAGCTTGCCCACTCGCTACAAAACGGCGGAGTGTTTACCGATATGGCGACCCTGATCGCCGCCGGCCTCTTGCCCGATGATATCGCTTCCAGTGCGTCGACCGGATATAAATACGCGATCAAGGTTGATGAAAACAAGATCAGCTATTTTGCCACGGCGACTCCCGAAACCTACGGAAAAACCGGCCGGCTCTCGTTTCTGCTCCAACTCGACGGAAAGGGCATCTCGCACGTGACGAGTAAGGACACGCGCGGCCAGCCGATGAAAAAATAGGTCCATTGTAAAAAAATGCGCAAACTGTTTTGATTTAGGTGTACTATTGCATCTAGATGGTCTATTAATAGGTTCTTGATCTTGGGGGCACAGTTCAAACTTAATGATCAGAAAGCTAATCTCGAGACTAAACCGATCGTTGTCGGAAAAGATGGTTCCGCCCCGCCGGCGATATACCGCACCGGTAAAGGTTTGGTTCGATCCCGACATCAATTCCGAACGGCACCGTGCCGCCGCGATGAGCCGATGCATTATCGGCGAGACGGTCGATATGAGCAGGTCGGGCGTCGGCTTTTTGTCGCCATCGATCCGGATCAGCGAAAAATACCTGGTCGGACATGAACGCCGGTTAAATATCGAGATCGATCTGCCGAACGGCAAGGTGCGAATTTTGGCGATCGGCAAACGCTACAAAAAGGGCGGAGCCGGAGCCACGGATGACCGCTTTCTGATCGGAGCGGAGATCATCGGATACGAGCCGGGCAGCGAAGAAGCGTATCTGCATTTTTTGAAGCATGGCCGTCGTTCCCGAAAGGCCGCCGGGGCTCTCGAACTCGGGATCGACTAGGCCGAACAATCTTTATCAACGCGGCGCAGGTCATACAGCCTGCGCTTTTTTGTTTTTCGCAATCGTGAGTATATTAGTCTAAATGTCAAACAACATTGGAATCGGCATTATCGGCACGGGCTTTGCCCGAAAAGTCCAAATACCGGCGTTCCTGCACTGCGAAGGCGTGCGGATCGCGTCCGTAGCCAGTTTCCGGCTGGAGAACGCGCGAGCCGCCGCACTTGAGTCGGGGGCCGGTCACTACACAGATGACTGGCGGCAAACCGTAGATCGCGATGACGTCGATCTCGTTTGCATCACTACGCCGCCGCCGGATCATCGCGAAATGACGCTTTACGCGATCGAACGCCACAAACACATTCTGTGCGAAAAGCCGATGGCGATGAATGTCGCTGAGGCAGCCGAAATGACCGCTGCCGCCGCACGATCAGCTAGGCTCGCGTTGATCGATCACGAACTGAGATTCCAGCCGGGTCGTCAGGTCGCGTACAAGATGCTTCGTGACGGAACGATCGGCAAGATCCGTCACGTCAAATCATTTTTCCAGGCACCGCACCGCGGCGATCCGACGATCCCATGGAATTGGTGGTCCGATGCCGCTGCGGGCGGCGGAGCACTTGGTGCGATCGGGTCGCATGTCATCGATTCGCTTCACTGGTTCCTCGGTACCGAGATCAGCTCGGTTGCATGCCACCTTCAGACCGATGTCAAAGAGCGTCGTGACGCCGCCGGTGAAATGCGGGCGGTGACAAGTGACGACAGCAGTTACATGCTGCTGAAACTGGCCGACGGCGAACTGACCGAAGGTGCAAGCGGACTCGCCTCTATCTCCATGACCGAAGGCCCGCGATATATGAATCGCGTTGAGTTTTACGGCACCGGCGGAGCGATGCGGGTCGACCATCTCGGCGAGGTGTTCGTCGCGAGATCGGGCGCCGCCGATTGGGAAGCGATCCCGACCGACCTCGGCATACATCTGCCGGGAATGCCCGACACCGGATTTGCGCGCGGATTTATGGCGATCGCCCCCGAGATCGTCCATGCTATCCGGACGGGAAGCACGGAGATCGAGCACGCCGCCACCTTTGCCGACGGCCTGCGGGTCCAAAGGGTGCTCGACGCGGCCCGCGAGTCTGACCGAACCGGCAGACGAATATCGATCGGAGCATAACCGCCAATGCGAAAGGCCATCAAGATCTTCGCGGCGGTGTCCGCGGTCATTACCTTCTTGTTCGTCATCTTCTTTTTCTCGTTCGCCGCTTCGGTGACCGAGCGGATGTTGAACCCCGTCATAAACAATCCCCCGTACCCGATCAGCCAACGGGCGGCAAAGCTCCATGAGACTTTGTTTGTCGCCGATATGCACGCCGATTCGCTGTTGTGGGGCCGCGACATTAACGCCGACGCCGCCGTCGCACAGGTCGATGTGCCAAAGCTTGTCCGCGGCAACGTCGCTCTTCAGGCGTTCACCGTAGTGACGAAAACGCCGCGGGGGTTGAATATCGAGCGCAATGACGACTCGACCGACAACATCCTTTTGCTCGCTCTCGCGCAGCGGCAGCCATTTGCAAACCTTTCCAGCCTGACCCGGCGGGCACTGTGGCAGGCCGGGCGGCTGCACGAATACGCGGCTGCCTCCGGCGGTGCACTGACGGTCATCGAAAACAAACGCGATCTCGCGGCATTTGTCGAACGCCGTAAAACCCGGAAAGCCGTTGGCGGATGGTTGGGCATCGAGGGTGCTCACGCACTTGACGGCGATCTGAACAACCTCGATGAGCTCTATGCTGCCGGTTTCAGGATGATCTCGCCGACACACTTTTTCGACAATGACATTGCCGGCTCGGCCCACGGTATCGAAAAATACGGACTTACGGACAAAGGCCGTGAGTTCGTCCGGCGGATGGAGGCAAAACGAATGTTCATCGACATCGCTCACGCCTCGCCAAAGACCATCGACGACATTCTCGCGATGGCAACGCGGCCCGTGGTCGTTTCTCATACGGGCGTCAAGGGCACCTGTGACAACAACCGCAACCTTTCGGACGATCAGCTGCGGCGGATCGCGGCGACCGGCGGCGTTATCGGCATCGGGTTTTGGGATACCGCCATTTGCGGCGAAGATGCTGCCGCGATTGCCCGGGCGATAAAATATGCAGCGTCCATTGCCGGTGTCGAACACGTCGCCCTCGGCTCTGATTTCGACGGTTCGGTCAAGGTACCCTTTGACGCGAGCGGCGTGCCGCTGATCACCGACGCTCTGATCGCCGAGGGGTTTAGCGACAATGACATCGCACTCATTATGGGCGGCAATGTCCTCAGGCTTTTGTCGGAATATTTGCCGGAATGACCCGCACCTGCAAAATACCTTTTCAAAATGGCCCGCGATAATTGTATAATCGCGCCAACGACCTCCGGAGTTCATGGTCAGGCCGCTGCGGCGGTTCGGCCGATCAGGATCCATACTTACAGACCCTTTGGCAGGAATAGCGTGTTTGGCTATATAGCCGGACGCTCGTGTTCCAGGAGCATTTGATGAAAAAGTTTTTAGCATTGTTCGGTTTGATCGTCCTTGTTTTAGTCGCGGCGGCCGCGGTATTCCTGCCGCTCGAAAGTTCCGAAGCTCAATCCGAGCTCGGTGTTGATCCGGCCGAACCGGATATGCCCCGCATTTGGGACAGATCGCGTTCGACCTTCGGCAAGGAAGAGTTCCTAATGGAGCGGGCAGACGCATTTGCCATAAAGCGCGGGATCATCGACGGTAAACTCCCCGATCCGGGCCTCAGGTCCGCGGCGGTGCAGAAAATGGCCAATCAGGAGGCTGCACGTGACCGCATGCCGGACTCGTTTGAGAAAAATGCATTGCTCGCCGCCTGGAACCCGATCGGGCCCAATCCGATCCCGAACGGATCATTCCCATGGTCGGGCCGCGTGATCTCGATCGCCGTTCATCCGACCAATCCGAACATCGTTTATGTCGGCGCCGCACAGGGCGGACTTTACCGTTCGACCGACGGCGGCACCAACTGGACCGCATTGATGGACAACGCCCTGAGCCTCGCCATCGGTGCGATCGCCATCTCGCCGTCGCAGCCCGAGACCATTTATATCGGCACCGGAGAACCAAACTTCTCATCCGACAGCTTTTTCGGCGTCGGCATCTATCGCATCGACAACGCCAGCACGACCGCCAACATCTCGGGCCCGTTCAATAAGACGGCGGCCAATGCCGACATCTTTACCGGCCGCGGTATCGGCGAGATCATCGTCCATCCGACCAATCCGAACGTGATCTTCGCCTCGTCGACCTCGGGCGTCGGCGGTATCTCGGGTTCGCCAAACAATGTGCTGCCGTCACGCGGTATTTATCGTTCGGACAACGCAGCCGGGGCGTCACCGACGTTCACCAAGATGACAGGGCTCGCGGCAAATGCCAACGCCAGTGTCCGCGACCTGGCGATCGACCCCAATGACCCGAATATCCTGATCGCCAATGTCATCATCGGCGGCGGGACCGGCGGTATCTACCGCTCGACCAACGCGATGGCGGCTGACCCGACGACGGCGACATTTACACTGGTCGAGGCATTTAACAGCACCTCGACGAGTGAGTTGACCGCCGAATTTGCCGCGATCCACCCGGTCGGAAATGCCGATGCGACGTTCTACGCCGCGACGGGAAATCTCGGCGGCCGCGTATTGCGTTCGACCAACGGCGGGGCGACGTGGGTCCAGCAGATCGATAATAATTTCTGCACGCCGCAGTGTTTTTACGACATCGGCGTCGCGGTCGATCCGGCCAACGCTGACAAGCTTTACCTCGCGGGTTCGCCGAATATGGTCATCGGATTCTCGACCAATGCCGGCGTATCATTTACCAATTCCGGAGCGGGCGTTCACGTCGATTCGCATGCGATCGCCGTTGCACCTTCAGACCCGAATACACTTTACCTCGGTACCGACGGAGGTATCTACAAGTCGGTCAACGGTGCGTCGTCGCTGACATCGCTCAATAACAGCCAGTTTTTCGCGACCCAGTTCATGGGCATTTCGGTTCACCCTACGGACCCCAATTTCACCATCGGCGGCACTCAGGACAACGGCACCAACTATTACAGTCCGGCAGGTACCTGGGCCCGTGTTGACGGCGGTGACGGCGGTTATACCGTCATCGATCAAAATGCCGCGGACACGACCAACGTCCGTATGTACCACACCTATTACAACTCGATCTCGGGCACACTGGTCGGATACGCGACCCGCGGCACAACGTCGGCAAGCTGGGCTTTCCGCGGGTGTAACGGTGCACCCGCCAACGGCATCAACTGTACTGACACCGCGGTGCTGTTTTACGCCCCGCTCGAGGCCGGCCCCGGCAATCCGAATACGATCTACTACGGCTCTGACCGCGTTTACCGGTCGAATGACACCGGCGTCACCCATACGGTGGTCAGTCAGGCCCCGATCGAGTCGGGCGTGGCCGTCAGTGCCATCGGCATCTCGCCGCAGGATGATAACGTCCGTCTCGTCGGCCTCGCCAACGGCGGCATTTACGGAACGACGACCGGTTCATCGACACTCACCAACCTGGACCTCGGCGGTACGATCCCTAATTTCTTTATCGCACGGGCCGTGATCGACCCGAACAACGTAAATACGGCGTATGTGACGATGTCGGGTTTCGGCTTTGCACAGGTTTACAAGACCACGAACCTCAACAGCGGCACACCGACCTGGACGCCGGCGGCGGGTTCGGGCGGCAACGCGTTGCCGCTGGTGCCGGTGAGCGGTTTCGTCGTCGATCCGCTCGATTCGAATACGCTCTACGCCGGCACGGACATCGGCGTTTACA
This sequence comes from uncultured Chloracidobacterium sp., assembly GCA_964592865.1. Lineage (GTDB taxonomy): Bacteria > Acidobacteriota > Blastocatellia > Pyrinomonadales > Pyrinomonadaceae > OLB17. Next base: position 29,914 of record CAZQGN010000038.1, read on the forward strand.
AGTCGGCTGACGCCGGAGCGACCTGGGCTCCGTTCGGAACCGGTTTGCCGCGGGTCGCCGTCTTTGACGTCGCGATCGCACCGGGTTCGCCGCGAAAGCTGCGGATCGCGACGCACGGCAAGGGAATGTACGAGATAAGCCTCGCTACGGCACCGACGGTCCGTTCGCCGTTCGATTTTGACGGCGATAACAAGACCGACATTTCGATCTTCCGTCCGGCACCGGGCGAATGGTGGTACTCCAAGAGCAGCAACGGCGGCAATGGTGCCGTTACCTTCGGCACGTCGTCCGACACGCTTACGCCGGCTGATTTTACCGGCGACGCCAAGACCGACATCGCATTTTTCCGTCCGTCGAGCGGCCTCTGGTACGTTCTCAGGAGTGAAGATCTGACATTCTACGCGTTCCCGTTCGGTACGACCGGCGACGTTCCGGTCCCGGCCGATTACGACGGCGACAACAAGGCAGACGCGGCCGTTTACCGTCCGTCGGCCAATACGTGGTACATCAGCAACTCGGGCGGCGGTACGACCATCACCGGATTTGGGGCGGCGGGCGACCTGCCCGTTCCGGCCGACTACGACGGCGACGGCAAGGCCGACATCGGCATTTACCGTCCCGGCCCGGGCCAGTGGTGGATCCAGCGGAGCACGGCCGGCCTGGTCGCGGTACAGTTTGGACAGACCGGCGACAAGACCGTGTCGGGCGACTACACCGGCGACGGCAAGGCGGACATCGCCTATTTCCGTCCGTCGACGGGCAACTGGACGATCCTTAGAAGCGAGGATTTTTCATTCTACGCTTTCCCGTTCGGTACCACGGGCGATGTCCCGAGCCCGGGCGACTATGACGGCGACGGCAAGACCGACGCGGCCATTTTCCGTCCGTCGACGTCCACCTGGTACGCCCAACGCTCGACGGCCGGAACGCTGATCCAGGCCTTCGGACAGGCGGGCGATATAGCGGTACCAAATGCCTATGTCCGTTAACTAAATGGAATAACCACGGCCC
>CAZQGN010000039.1:0-29199 GCA_964592865.1 uncultured Chloracidobacterium sp.
GCGGCCGCGGCTTTCACGAAGCGATCCGCATCAACGACCGCGGCGAGATGACCGGTGGTTGTATGTCGAACATCTTTTGGCTCAAAAACGGAAGGCTTTTCACGCCGCATCTCGAAACCGCCTGTTTGCCGGGAACGACGCGGGAGTTCGTGCTCGACAATCTGCCGTGCGAAGAGACGCGTGAGCCGATCGACACCCTGATCAACGCCGAAGCGATCTTTCTGACCTCGGCCGGGCTCGGGGTGATCGAGGTCAATGACCTCGATTATCGCACGTTCGACCCGAGCGGCCACCCGATCCTGCAACTGGTGCCGTAACGGCGCTAAAAAACACGAACGACCGCAAAGCTCCGCTTTGAGAACATTCGTGTGATCTGTTGATAAAACCGCTGTTAGGCTGCCGTTTCGAAAAGTGCGAGGATCTGCTTGCCCTCGTTCGAACGCGGGTCGATCGTGCGGAGGTGCTTCTGACCCTGCATCTCCCAGATCGCCGTGACGGAACCGTCTTTTTCGACGGCCTGATACGAAACGTCTTCCGGCTCGGCGACGGCCTCGACTGCTGCTACTTCGGGCGCCTCAGCGGCCTGTACTGCTTCTTCTGACATCTAAATTACAAGTCTCCTAAATACTGTCTGATCGATATAAAGATATAATCGAATGAGAATTCTTACACAAAGCGCCCGATTTTGTCGAGTTGACGTCACTTTGACCGTCGCAGATCCAACTCATAGAACCAAAAATCGTTGTTCGGCTGGTCGACCTTGAGTTGGTCCGTCTTGCCGCTCTTGTCGATGGTAAATGTCACGAAACCACGCGGAAAATTGTACGCGACCGATGGCCGCCACTTTATGACGAAGGTATCGTAATGCCAGTGTTCGAGATCGGCGACGAAATTCGGTGACTGTACAAACCGCATCACGAGCTTGCCGCCCTCGTCCGCGATCGTGACGTCGCCGTACAATTTGTCCGAATATTTTCCCGAATAATCGGCGAGGTTGAGCGACGGTTTTGTGTTTACCGCCCGAGCCGCGTCGACCTTGGCCCGCTCGGCCGCGTCCTCCTTTTTACCGTCGGCCACGCGTTTTACGGCCTCGGCATTGTAGTCGCGGGCCGGTGCACCGACCAGGACGTCACGGATCTTGTTCATCATAACGGCGTAGGCCGGCGATTCGCTGTTGGTGAGCACGACAAAGCCGGCGTTCTCCTCCGGGATGAGGATCGTATAGGACAACATACCGTCGAGGCCGCCGCTGTGGTTGATGATCTTGCGGCCGTAATAGTCGTAAACGAACCAGCCCATCCCGACGCCCGAGAAATGCCGCGGCTGGATGCCGGGTGCATTTGACGGCCCGACCTGTTGAGCTAGCCACTGCTGGTGCATCTGCCAGCTTTGCTGTTCGCTGAAGATCTGTTTGCCCTCGAATTTACCTTTCGCAAGTTGTGTGCGAACCCATTTAGAAAGGTCATTTACGGACGAATTCAGCGCCGCCGCCGAATACGACCCGTCAACGTTCCCGCGATGGAGGACACGCAGTTTGCCGCCCGATTCGTTATGCGGCCAGGCCGCGTTGTCGGGCAGATCGTTGATGCTGCATCGCGTTCGCGACATTCCGAGCGGCGTCAGGATGCGTTCGGTGACAAAGCTGCACCACGATTTGCCGGACACTTTCTCTACGACCTTGCCGGCCGCGATAAACATCAGATTTTGATAGCCGAACCGCGTGCGAAAGCTCGAAACGGGTTTCAAAAACCGCACCCGACGCAGTATCTCGTCCGGCGAATATGTCGTCTCGTACCAGAGCAGGTCGCCGCTGAATGTATCGAGGCCGACGCGGTGCGTGACCAGATCGCGAATGGTCAGTTCGCTCGTCACCCACGGATCGTACAACTGAAATTCGGGTAGGTATTTTGAGACCTTGTCGTCCCAATTGAGCTTTTTCTCATCGGCCAGGATAGCGAGACTGGCGGTGGTAAACGCCTTCGAGTTTGATGCGATGGCAAAGACCGTATCGGCGTTCACGGCCGCCGGATCACCGAGCTTTTGAATGCCGTAGCCTTTGGCGGAGACGACCTTGTCGTCCTTGACGATCGCGATCGCCATGCCGGCGCCCGAGTCTTTCCAGGTGTCGATCACCGTTTTCGCGTACGCGTCGATCTCGGCGAGCTTGTCGTCGAGTGTCTGTGCACCGGCGAAAAGCGGAAAAACCAAAACGATAAGTGCGATAAGCCTAATCCTTTTCATATATATCCTGTATGTTTGTCAGAAAGCCGTTTCAAATAGACGCCATTCGCCGTCGATGCCGTCGAATGCGTGTACGCCGATCTCGTTGAATTTTAGTCCGGAGCCCGCGACCAGGTCTTTTACGGTCCGCGAGACGATAATGTTGCCGCCGGCCGAGCGTTCCGAGATACGGCGTGCCAGATCGACGGCAAAACCGCTGTATATTCCGTCATTTACGTCGCACTCGCCGGTGTGAAGCCCGATCCGCAGCCCGACGCCCTGTTTGGCCGCTGCCGTATTGATCGCGGCGGCGCACCTGATCGCCCTCGCCGGCCCGTCAAAGGCGGCAAGCGTCTCCTCATCCTCGACCGTCACCTCGCGGCCCTTGAAAAGCCGCAGCTGCCGGTGCACATAGGATTTTGAGCGTTCGACAAAATCGCTCCATCCCTCGCTGCCGCGTCGGTGCTCTTCGCTGTTCGGGTCGTCAAGCTTGATGCAAACAACGGTGGCGAGCACGCGGTCATGGTCGCCGCCAAAGCCCGGGTCGGCGACAAACCTTTCTATCTCGTCGATGATCTCGTCCTGATCACCGACGAACGGAAGATGGTCGATACCGTCAAACTCAACAAATCTGGCATCCGGAATTTGATCGGCGACAAAGCGGCCCTCGTCTGCCTTGAGGCACATATCGCCCGAACGGTGAATGACGAGCGTCGGCACGCGGACCGACGGCAGCACACCGCGAACGTCGATCTCGGCGTTCATCTGTGTAAGTGCGACGGCGGCACCGGGACTGGCACCGTTTCGCAGATACTCGGCCCACCAGGAACGGAATTCTTCGTCGTTTGCCATTGACGGTGCGCGTTCGTCAATGCCGACCGGCCCGCCCCATTCGTTTCGCATCAATTCGAAAAACGCCTCACGCTGTTCTTCGGTCGGTGCCCACGGATAATCGTCGTCGCGGATGCGTTTCGCGTAGGTGCCGATCATCACGAGGCCGGCGGTGCGCTCAGGATACGTAGCGGCAAACAGCGAACACATCGGGCCGCCCTCGCTGACACCGACCAGTATCGCGTGCTCCGACCCGACCGCGTCCAACACCGCATGCACGTCCTCCATCCGCTGTTCGAGCGTCGGCAGACCGCTCAGCGGCACTCGGTCCGAAAGGCCGGTCCCGCGTTTATCGAACAATATCAGACGCGAAAACGAGGCGATCCGCTCAAGGAACGAAGCGAACAGATGATGTTTCCAAAAATACTCGAGATGTGAGACCCAGCCCATTACAAAAACGATATCGACCGGCCCGTCGCCGACGACCTGATACGCGATGTTGACGTCGCCGTTTTGGACATAACGCGTCTCGGGCGTCTGCATACTGAGCATCGGCCGAGCTGATACATCAATTGGCGTGGAACTTGTCTCAATGTTGCCGGTACCGTCGTCGATATAGACGCGGGCCCGGACCGACTCGATCACCTCGTTACGGGTTTGCGGCCCTAAACCGGTCGAAACTTCGCCGACGAACCGATAACCGAATTTGGGTACGGTCTCGATCATCTCGGCGCCGAGTATGCGGCGCAGCTGCGAGATATTTTGGGCGAGGTTGTTTTCCTCGACAAAGCTGCCTTCCCAAATGACTTCGAGCATTCTTTCTTTACTCATGACACGGCCGGCGTTTTCGACCAGCATCAGCAAGGTGTCGAATAGCTTCGGCGGCATCTGGACAGCGCTCTCGCCGTCAAAGAAAAGGCGCTCGGCAGCATCAAGGCGAAACCTCGAAAAGCTGTAAATTGCATTTCCGCTATCGTCCATCAGGCGTAATTCATAAATTCTTCAGAAATCTTTCAGAAAATCCTAAAGAATCATCCGCACCGGATGCGGCAAACTCAAAATTGTCAGGAAAGCTCGCTGGCCGACAGCGATTTTAACACGAAGACGCATTATCTTATGAAGAAAACCGGGCAGAGGGAGATCGTGGTCGAGTTTGAAACGGTTCGATCGATCCGTAGGCGAACAAGATCGACGATCGCGATCTGCCGGGAATGCGGGTCGGAAAGTGATCTCGTCTCGATATCGGCCGCCGCAGAGCTATTTGCCATAGGGGTCGAGGAACTCAGGTCGTTCGCGGACGCAAGCGGAGTTCATCGGCAGTTGGATGAACTTATCTGTGTCCAGTCGCTTTTAAGGGCGATGAACAGTCAGAAATACCGCAAAGAGATCAGAATGATCAGCAGCGGGGAAATTCCGGATCAGAATTGACACATCTGATCTAATCTTTGTGGTGCGGGCCGGTCAAAAAGTAGATCGCCGTCGCAACAGGGTCAGTAATCAAATAGTTAGTTGGAGGATCAAAAATGAAGAAATTTATGTTCAGGAACATTGCGAAATTAGTGGTGACTTCGATCCTGTTGTCATCGATGGCAGGAATTGTCGGTGCGGCCCCGATCGTTCGGCAGGGTTCGGGCGCGAACGCGGCGGCGTTGCAGGCGATAGTCGACCAGTTTCGTGCCGACCTTGGCGGCATCAACAACGGCGTCGGCGGATCATTTACGAGCGGACGGCGTGAGATAAATTGGGATGGCGTGCCTGACGGTTTCGCCGAACCGAATCTCTTGCCGGTCGACTTTTTCAACGTTAACAGCCCTCGCGGCGTTATCTTTAACAGTATCGAAGACGAGACCGGTGCGGCGCTCAACCAGTTTTCGGTCAGTGCAAACGCAGCCTCGGGCACCGCTGTCAGATTTGCGAATATCAACGCGACGTATTCGTCGATCTTTACAACGTTCAGTGCCGAGCGACTGTTTACGATGAAGAATTCGCACATGATGGAAGTGAACTTCGTCATTCCCGGAACCAATATCCCGGCGACCGTCAGCGGATTTGGAATGGTTTTAACGGACGTCGATTCATCGACCGGCGGCGATCGATCGCTGATCCGCGTTTACGGCAAGGACGGACGCCAACTTTCGGCGGCCTCGGCCCCGGTTCTGAATAACGGACTCTCGTTTGTCGGCATCTCATTCAACGCTGGCGAACGCATCGCACGCGTCGTTATCGAATCAGGCAACACACCGCTCGGCGCCGCCAACACCGATGGAACGGGCGGGGTCGATGTCGTAGCGATGGATGACTTCATTTACGGCGAACCGCGGGCAAAGGACTTTCATTCCGGCGACTTTGACGGTGACGGCATTACCGATTCGACAGTATTTCGTCCGTCGACCGGGACGTGGTTTACGCTCAACAGCGGCAGTAACACCGTGTCGATCGAGAATTTCGGCCTCAACGGCGATATCCCGGTGGATGGCGATTTTGACGGCGACCAGAGGGCTGACCTGTGCATCTTCAGACCGTCGAACGGAACGTGGTTCTTCAAGCGGAGCTCGAACGGCTCAACGCTAGGCGCCTTTTTCGGCCAGACCGGCGACAAACCGGTTGCCGGTGACTATGACAAGGACGGCAAAACGGACATAGCGATCTGGCGTCCGAGCAACGGCAACTACTTTGTGCTGAGGAGCAGCGATAACTTCACCACATTCTTCGGATACGGTTTTGGAGCCACGGGTGATATTCCTGTCCAGGGCGGCGCTCAATAGGCGTTGCTCGAATGGAAAATAAGATGGGCGGCACTCTGACGGGTGCCGTCTTTTTTTCACCGCTAAATATGTCTTTTCAAAACGGTCAAACTTAGCTATCCTTTGCTCAGTGTCCCCGATAGCGATCACACTCATCCTTTTGGTCGTGGCGATCGTCCTGTTCGCGACCGAAAAACTTCCCGTCGACGTCATCGGCATTTTGCTGGTGATGGGCCTGATATTGACCCGCGTACTGACCGTCCAAGAGGCGGTCGCAGGATTTGGCAACGACATCATCATTACTATCGGCGGCCTCTTTATTTTGGTTGGCGGCCTGATCAAGACCGGTATGGTCGATATGATCGGGCGCCGAATGCACAAGATCGCCGGCGACAGCGAGTTTGTCCTAACGGCGCTGATAATGCTCGCTGCCGCGGTCGGCGCGTCGGTGCTCAAGAATACGACGACCACCGCGATGTTCCTGCCGGTCGTGGTCGGCCTCGCCGCCAAGGCCAAGATACCGCCGTCAAAACTGCTGATGCCGCTCGCTTTTGGTGCCATTCTCGGCGGCAGTTGTACGTTGATCGGCACATCGACCAATCTCGCGGTCAGCGGCGCGATACAACGATACGGCCAGGCGCCGTTCACGATGTTTGAACTTGCACCGGTCGGGATCATAACATTCTCGGTCGGTATGATCTATATGCTGCTGGTCGGACGGCGGATGCTGCCGAGCCGCGGCGGTGAAGAGTCGCTGACCGAGCAATACAATATCCGCGAATATATCTCGGAACTGATCGTCCTGCCAGATTCACCGCTGGTCGGCAAAACGCTCGACGAGGCCGGCATTAACACCGAACTGCAACTCTCGATCCTCGGCATTGTCCGCGACGGCGAACGCATTTCGGCGCCCGGGTCGAATGAACGTATCCGGCGGCGCGATTCGCTGATAGTCGAGGGCAAGGTCAGCGACATTCTGCGTGTAAAGGAGGCGGTCGGACTAGAGATCAAGCCGGACATAATGCTCAACGATGTCGACCTCGAGAGCGAGGACGTCGAGCTTTTTGAGCTGTTGGTGATGCGTGATTCGCGTCTTGTCGGACAGACGCTCAAGTCGCTTAACTTCAGACAGGCATACGATCTGACCGTGCTCGCTGTCAATCGCCACGGCGAGACGTTCATTAACAAGCTCAGCGACGTACAGTTCATCTTCGGCGACGTGCTGTTGGTACAGGGCAAGCGCGCCGGCATCGAACCGCTGGTCGCCGACCGCGAAGTGCTGCTGCTGGACGACGTATCCGACGCTACGGTGCGTGTCGATAAGCGTCGGTGGGCGATCGCGGCGTTCGGGCTGTTTTTGGCACTGTCGATCTCCAAGATCACGATCGGTTTCGACGTTCCGCTGGCGGTGTGTGTCCTCGCGGGCGTGATGCTGCTGCTTGCGACCAAGACGGTTAGGTACAGCGAGATGTACTCGCTGATCGATTTTCGGCTGCTGGTGCTTATCGCCTGCATGATGAGCTTTGGCGTCGCGATGGAAAACACGCGAGCGGACGTTTATCTGGCGACGCTCATCAATGATTATTTCGGGCAATTTGGCAGCACCGCGGTTCTCGCCGGTTTTTTTATCCTGACCGTAGCTCTCACTCAGCCGATGTCCAATCAGGCCGCGGCGCTCGTTGTACTGCCGGTCGCGGTCAAGGCGGCGATCGCCCTCGGCGTCAATCCGCGCACCTTTATCGTCGCGGTCACCTACGCGGCGTCATTTTCGTTCATCACACCGCTCGAACCGGCATGTGTTCTGGTCTATACACCCGGTCGCTATCGATTTATGGATTTTGTGAAGATAGGAACTATCCTGACCATCATCGTATTCATAGTTTCGATGATCATGGTGCCGATATTCTGGCCGATCTAACGCCCGCGAAAATTGACCACGTCGCGAAACGACAAACCCCGCTTTAAGATCAGCAGCAGCCCGATAGCCGTCCAAAACAGCGTCCGGCCCTTTCGGATAACGGTGACCGTCACGCCGACGCCGGCTGCCAACGCGACCGTTTCGCCGATGAATTGGGCACCGGCCTCATCGACCCCGATCGCCATCGGGATCAGCTTGAATACGATTGTGATCAGACGGCTGACCGTCTCAAGCGAAAAGGCCGTCAAAAAACCCGGGACCGTGTCGGATAAGCGCGAAAGGATGTACCAAACCTCGATCACACCGAGACCATGGTACAGCCCCTCAAGCAAACATATCGGCAAAAAACGTTCGGGATATCGGCGATAGAATCCGAAAATCATATTCTCGAACAGGCGGACCTCGAGCCGGCCGTTCTCCAATATTCCGCGGGCAAATCCGCGCTGATACAGCTTTTCACAGAGTTCGCTGGCGATGTGCCACTGCCTGATCACCAGCAGGAACAGAAATATCAAGACCGCGATGATCAGGCCGATCGCAACGTCGATCGCCAGGACCCAACTTTCGTCGAGCGTAAAGCTGCGAAGTATCGTGACCGAACCCGCGATCAGAAAAATACTGGTCAAAAGGCTGTAGAAGAGATTTTCGGTCGCCACTGACGACAGGCCGACGACAAGCGGTACGCGGTGCCTCACGGCAAGCGCTTTTGAGGTGCCGCTGACCAGTATCCCGAGCGGAATGATGCTGCTCATTGCCTCGCCGATGACCACCGCCGGCAAAGTGTCGCGAAAGCTGAGTTTATATGGTTCGTAAACCGACAGTGACCACGCGCTTGCGCGCGTCGCCATACGCAGAAAAAAGATCAGCAGGATTATCGCAAAACCGACGACCCCGAAACGTGAGATCCCGCCGATCAGATCGTCAAACCCGACCGAGTAGATGAAATACGCAAACAGTGCGACGCCCAACGCGGTGAGCACCGCGCCCGCCACTTTGAGCCGGCCGAGATTGCCATTGGTACTTTTAGCTGGTTGCGGGCCGTGATCTGCGGCGTCTTGTTCAGGATCCACTGCGTTGCCTTTAAGCTTCCTAGTGACTAAAATGGTATTTTATCGAAACATAAATAACAAAACACTTAAAGGGAATTTAATATGAGCACTGCAACTGGAACAGCCTTATCAAACGCCGGCCTTACCGTATTGTCAGAAGAAGAAGAATTGTTTCGCGCGTCGGTCCGCGAATTCGCCGAGGGCGAGGTGCGTCCGCGTGTCGAACACATGGAGCAAGCCGCCAAACTTGACCCCGATCTGATCAAACAGTGTTTCGAACTCGGCCTGATGGCGATCGAATCGCCCGAGGAATACGGCGGTGCCGGTTCGACGATCTTCAACGCCATCCTCGCCATCGAGGAGCTTGCCCGTGTCGATGCCAGCGTGTCGGTCTTTGTCGATGTTCATAACACGCTGGTGACCAACGCCTTCATGCGGTGGGGCAGCGATGAACTCAAAAAGAAATATATGCCCCAACTCGCCGAGGGCAAGGTCGGCGCCTATGCGCTGAGCGAGGCCGGGTCGGGCTCGGATGCGTTTGCACTCGCGACCCGTGCGGTCGATAAGGGCGATCACTGGGAGTTGACGGGGCAAAAACTCTGGATCACCAACGGCAATGAAGCCGAGATCTTTATCATGTTTGCCACGATCGACCCGGCCGCCGGTTACAAGGGCATCACGGCGTTCATCGTCGAAAAGGGCTTTGAGGGCTTTACCGTCGGCAAAAAGGAAGACAAGCTCGGCATCCGCGCTTCGTCGACGACCGAACTGATCCTCGACAACTGCAAAGTGCCGAAAGAGAACGTCCTCGGCGAGGTCGGCAAGGGCTACAAGGTCTCGATCGAAACCCTCAATGAGGGCCGCATCGGCATCGGTGCCCAGATGCTCGGTATCGCACAGGGCGCTTACGAGGCCGCGCTTAAATACACCGCCGAACGCGAACAGTTTGGCCAGTCGATCAACAACTTTCAGGCCGTTCAGTTTCAGCTTGCCGAAATGGCCGTCGAGATCGAAGCCACGCGTCTGCTCGTGTACAACGCCGCCCGCTTGAAGGATGCCGGAAAGCCATTTCTCAAAGAAGCGGCGATGGCAAAACTCTACTCGTCACGCTGTGCCGAGGCGGTGGCGTCCAAGGCGATCGAACTTTTCGGCGGCTATGGCTACGTCAAGGATTATCCGGTCGAAAAGTTCTGGCGCGACAGCAAGATCGGCGCGATCTACGAAGGCACGTCAAATATGCAGCTGCAGACGATCGCCAAGCTCGTCATGAGCGGAAAATGATCTAACCTACACCTGGTGGAGGCAGTCGCACTCGACCCGCACTGTCTCCATTTGGTCAAAACATATGTCTGAAATTCTGATCCGCCGATCGTCGACCGAGGATGCCAAACTCCTGACAGATCTGTCATATACGACGTTTTGGGATGCGTTCGCGCATCACCCCAAAAATGCTCCCGACGACCTCGACCATTATATGCGGCAGGCGTTCAATCAGGATCAGATCGAGGCTGAGCTCGCCGACGAGAGTTCGATATTTCTCATAGCCGAGCTAAACGGCAAACCGGCCGGCTACGCCAAGCTAATCACCGGCAGCACCGAGGACGGGATAACGGCGGCCAGCCCGATCGAACTGTCGCGTCTTTATTCACATCAGGAATACATCGGCAAAGGCGTCGGCCAAAACCTGATGGACGCCTGCTTTACACTTGCCCGCGAAAATGGCCACGACGTGATGTGGCTCGGCGTTTGGGAATATAACCCGCGGGCACAGCGGTTCTATGAGAAGAACGGATTTTCGGTCGTCGGCCGCCACATTTTTCAACTGGGCAGCGATCCGCAGACCGATCTGCTAATGCAGAGAAATCTCTAAGTGCAAAGCCCGAAGAGCGTGCCGAGAAAGGAAGAAGAATTTTCGCCCAGACCTTAGCGGTCTCCGCGTTTAAATTTGCTTGTGCGGCTCGGATAGGCTAGTGTTGCATTTGTGCGACAGATCACCAATCCTCCTAATCCATACAATCGGTACTCGGCTGAGTATGTCGGCGAGCCGCCGCCGACCAAGCTCGAGGTTTTCGAAGAGACCGCGACCAAAAAGGTGATCACCAAGGCGTTCGCCTCCGATTGGGAAGGCGGTTGGCGGTACACGGTCAATTGCTACCGCGGCTGCGTTCACGGTTGTACGTATTGCTTTGCCCGGCAGTATCACGAGTACCTCGGTTACGGTGCCGGCACCGATTTTGAGACCAAGATCGTCGTCAAGCCCAACGCTCCCGAACTTCTTCGTCAAGAATTGAGAAAGTGCCGTGACAAGATGCCGCATCTCGATTTTTCGTTTGCGACCGATCCGTATCTGCCGCTTGAGGCGAGTTACGAGCTAACGCGAAAATGTCTCCAAGTGTGTGTTGATTTTCGCGTACCGGTCGCTGTAATTACAAAGGCGCCACTTGTCACGCGCGACGTCGACCTTTTGACCAAACTCGAAAAGGTATCGGTCTTTTTTTCGATGCCGTTCCTTACCAAAGAGAAGTCGAATCCATTTGAACCATACACGCCGGTACCCGAAGCGCGATTTCGGGCGATGAAACTGCTTTCCGACGCGGGCATCACGACCGGTATCGGGATTGCACCGGTCATCCCCGGCTACAACGAACCCGACATTCCGGGCCTGCTCGAGCGGGCCAGGGAGTGCGGTGCAGAGCGGGCATTTATGTCGATGCTCCACCTCGACACCGATTCGATCGAGAGCTATTTTGTGCAAAAAATGAACGAACGCCTCTCACCGACCGCCGCACAAAAAGTGATCAATACTATGAAACGCGAACGCGGCGGCACGCTTCGCCACGCGACCTACAAGGAGCGTATGTCGGGCCGGACCGAGCAATGGGAGGTAACGCAGAAGCTGTTTGATTTTCACGTTCGCCGTCTCGGTTTTCGCACTCACCAAGCTCCATCGGAACAAAGGACCGAATCCGCCGCCGAGCCCGTTCAGCTGACTCTTTTCTAATAGAGCGGTTAACCGACGGTCAATTTTTCGGTATCCTTGAGTTATGCAGGATCGTATCTCAGTTTTTGAACAGATGTTGGCGGCTGACCCGTCGAACTCGATGGTGATGTTCGGGCTCGCGAAGGAATATGAAAAGCTCGGCGATCACGCCCGTGTCATCGCACTGCTCGAATCATATCTCGAGGGTTTTGACGACGAGGGCAATGCGTATGGTGTTTTGGCAAACGCCTATCTGCAAAATGGCGACCGCGAAAAGGCTATCGAAACTTACAAACGCGGAATAGATGTGTCGATGGCACACGGTCATCCGTCCATGGCCAACGAGTACCGCATGATTCTGGATATTGATCTTGCTGACTAAAACATCAGCTTAGCTCTCTGATCTTGTTCAGGATCTCTTGCAACACTCGCTCGCCAAACCAACTCACTACCATATCCTGCAAGTCTTTTCTTTGCTCAAATTCAGTAAGCGAAAAGGCTTCGTCCATCAGCGTCTGATAGTCGTCGCCCGGACCATATCTGACGTGATATTTCTGCAGACGGATGTCTCGACGTTCTTCGTCCAGTAGGACATAAACGTCCTCTGTCGGATAGAACTCATCGTCGATCGTGCAGCTCGAGTTAAATTTCATTGCAGGGCCGGCGGTTTGCAGGGGATGATGCTCGCTTTTTTGATCCTTACCGGCTTGTCGGGTTTCTCTTCGGTAACGGGAGCCTTATTTATCGCGTCGACCGTCTCCATCCCCTTCGTGACCCGTCCGAACGCGGCAAACGTGCCGTCGAGATGGGCGCCCGGCCCGAGCAGGATAAAAAAGTTCGTCGTCGCAGTATTGGGTTCATCTGTCCTCGCCATCGACAGTACGCCGCGTTCATGGAGTATCTTGTTGGGCTCGTCGGGTATCACCTTGCGGGCCCGCATGCCGAGCGCGTAGGTCATCTTGCCCTCGCGGCTGTACAGGTTGCCGCCCTGAATCACAAAACCCGGGACGACGCGGCTGAATGTTGTGGTGTCGAGAGCACCGATAGCGACCAGATTGAGAAAGTTTCGGACCGTCTCGCGGGCGCTCTCAGGGTACAGTTCGATCTCGATCTCGCCGGCCTCGGTATCAAGTTTTACGCATTTCGAAGCCATCGTCGCGACGTCGGCGGTATCAAACGGTTCGGTGTTTGGCTCCACTTTGGCCTCCGGACGGGCGTTGGCCTTGGGGATCGGCGTTGCCGCGGGTTGCGGTGTCGGCGCCGCGGCCTGGCCGAGCGCGGACGCGGCAAACGCTCCAGCGGCGAGCAGTATTGTCAAAAGGGTCTTTATCATTCGTTTCTTTTGATATATTTTTAATAAATCCGGTCTATAAGTAAAGCAATTTAAGGAAGCCAACCGCAATGAAAAAACTACTCTGCTCGGCCATTACACTTTTGATATCGATCGCGGCCGTTTCTGCCCAACGCGAGTTGGGCGCACGTCCGACCGAAACGGGCGGCCCGCTGATGTTTGAACAGGCCGTTTTTGACGTCCAGGATTATGACATCTCGATCGCCGCTGATCCCAAGACCAAGTCGATCACCGGCACGACCGTGATGACGGCCCGCACCGTGATCCCGACAAATGTTATCGTCCTCGACCTCGATACGGCGTTTACGATCAGCAAACTGACCGACGGCGTTCGCGATCTCAAATATGAACGTAAGGCCGGCAAGATCTGGATCTGGTTTCCGCAGAGCAAACAGGTCGGCGATGTGATCAAAACGTCGATCACCTACGCCGGCACGCCGAAAGAGGCTCCGCGGCCGCCGTGGGTCGGCGGTTTTATGTGGAAAAAGACGCCGAACGGCGCCGACTGGATCTCGGTCGCACTGCAGAACGACGGTGCTGACCTGATGTTTCCGTGCAAGGACCATCCGTCCGACAAACCGGCCACCGCGTCGATGCACATCACCGTGCCCGATCCGCTGATGGGTGTCGGGCCGGGCAAATACATGGGCGTCCGCAAGAATGGCGATGGCACGAGCGTTTACAGCTGGCGGATGACCAACCCGATCGCCAACTACTCGCTGGTCTATAACGCCGCTCCGTACAAGGTGATCGAGGACAAATACAAGACCGAGGCGGGCGAAACGATGCCGATATACTTTTACATTTTGCCCGAGAGCCTTGAGAAAGGGCCGCGTCTGATTGCCGAGCAAAAGAAATATCTCGCCTTTTACGAGAAATATCTCGGGCCTTACCCGTTTCGTTCGCAAAAGGTCGGCATCGTCGAAACGCCCCATCTGGGTATGGAGCACTCGACCGCGATCGCCTACGGCAATCAGTTCAAGTATAACGAGGACGGCACCGACTGGCTTTTGCTGCACGAGTTCGGCCACGAATACTGGGCCAATCTCGTGACCGCGAGCGACTGGCGCGACTTCTGGATCCACGAGGGATTTCAGTCGTATATGGACACGCTTTACACCGAGACGCTGCACGGCAAGGAAGCCTACATCAAGGCGATGCGTGCCCGGCAAAGAGGCTTTAAGAACAAACAGCCTGTCGCTCCGCGTGAACCGAAGATAGCGTATCAGGTCTATATGTCCGAGCCGGATTACCTCAATTCGGACGGCGACATCTACGGCAAAGGCGCGTACTTTTTGCACACGCTCAGGTACCTGATCGGCGACAAAGCGTTCTTCAGCGCGCTTCGCCATATGGCGTACCCGACCAAGGAGATGGAAAAGCTCACCGACGGCCGTCAGGAACGCCTCGTCACCACCGACGATTTTCTGACCATCGCCGAAGCGGAATCGGGTATGAAGCTCGATTGGCTGTTTGAGATGTACCTGCGGCAGCCGAAACTGCCCCGGCTCGTCACAGCGCTTCCGCAGGACTGCGCTTCAAACTGCAAGATGCTGCTCAGCTGGGAGACGCCGAACAACATGCCTTTCCCGATGCCCGTCGACGTCGTCATCGGCGGCAAGACACAACGTGTCGAGATGAAAGACGGCCGGGGCAGCGTCACCTATACCGGTGCACTGCCCGTCGCCGATCCGGACGGTTGGATCCTGAAGACGCAATAGACGCCTCGCACGGTCGCGGCGTCACCCTGAACCGAGACTTAAGGGGCAGCTGTCCGCGGCTGCCCTTTTCGTTTTGCAGCCTCAGCGAACGAACTCCGACGGGTTTCAAAATTGCCCGCATCGGCCAGTTTTGGTATTTTAGAATGTTAATCGTTTATTAATAATTGTTATAAAAAGGATCTATCATAATGGCGTCAGCGACTAAAAAAATTAATACCAAAACTGCGGCAAAGGCCGTTTCGACAAACGGCAAGGCCGCCGCGGCCAAGTATCACGGCCTCGATACCGCGACACTGGTGGCGATGTACCGCACGATGTATATGTCGCGCCGTATCGACGACAAAGAGATACAGCTCAAGGGCCAGAACAAGATATTCTTTCAGATCTCGGGTGCCGGCCACGAAGGCATCCTGGTCGCCGCCGCCCACGCGTTAAAACCGGGATATGACTGGTTCTTTCCGTACTATCGCGACCGCGCTCTTATGCTCGGTCTGGGTATGACCGCTCAGGAGATGCTGTGGTCATCGGTCGGTGCCGAAGCCGACCCCAACTCGCACGGGCGCCAGATGCCGTCGCACTGGGGCAGCCC
Source organism: uncultured Chloracidobacterium sp. (assembly GCA_964592865.1). Taxonomy (GTDB): domain Bacteria; phylum Acidobacteriota; class Blastocatellia; order Pyrinomonadales; family Pyrinomonadaceae; genus OLB17. The sequence goes on from CAZQGN010000039.1 coordinate 15,404, forward strand.
GAAGCTGAACGTTCCGTCACAGTCGTCGTGCACCGGTTCGCAGGCACTCCACGCCGTCGGCGCCGCCGAGGCCGGCTATCGCGCCGGACTGGTCAAGGGGCTCAAGGACAAGGTCACCGGCGTTAAGGGTGACGAGGTCGTCTATATGTCGGTCGGCGACGGCACGACCAGCGAGGGCGAATGGTGGGAGGCTCTCAATACCGCGTCAAATCTCAAGCTGCCGGTCATCTTTATGGTCGAGGACAACGGTTACGCCATCTCGACCCCGGTCGAGGTCGGCACCGCCGGCGGCAATGTCGCCAAGCTCGTCACCGGCTTTCCCGGCCTCTACATTCAAGAGTGTGACGGCACCGACGTGCTCGAGAGCTATGAGACGATGCAGCGTGCGGTCGCCTATTGCCGCGAGCGCAAAGGCCCGGCCTTTGTCCACGCTAAGGTGGTCCGGCCGTATTCGCACTCGTTGTCCGACGACGAAAAGCTCTATCGCCCTGTGCACGAACTCGAGGCCGAGGTCGCTACCGATCCGATCCGCAAGTTTGCCGAGTTTCTGATGACCGAGGGCATCGCCTCGTCCGAGGAACTCGAAGCTCTCAGAAACGAGGTCGACGCCGAGGTCACGGCCGCCTCCGACATCGCCATCGAAACGCCTCAGCCGGCCCCCGAATCGGCGCACCGCAACGTATTTTCGCCCGATGTCGACCCGACCGACCGTCAGTTGTTTGACACCGAGGACGGTGCCGAACTCCACGGCAACGCCGGCACGATGGTCGATCTGATCAATCGCTGCCTGCACGAGGAGATGAAGCGTGACGAGAGGATCGTCGTTTTCGGCGAGGACGTCGCTGACTGTTCGCGTGAGGAGTATCTTGACGAGGTCAAGGGCAAGGGCGGCGTCTTTAAGGTAACTGCCAACCTGCAGCGAAAATTTGGCTCGGCCCGCGTGTTCAACTCGCCGCTGGCTGAAGCGAACATTATCGGCAGAGCGTACGGCATGTCGCTCCGCAACCTCAAACCGGTCGTCGAGATCCAATTCTTTGACTACATCTTTCCGGCGTTTCACCAGATCCGCAACGAGGTGGCCGTGACGCGTTGGCGTTCGGACGGCGACACGAAATGCCCGATGGTCATTCGTGTTCCGGTCGGCGGCTATCTGAAGGGCGGTGCGGTCTATCACTCACAGTCGGGCACGACGCTCTTTTCACACACACCCGGCTTGATGATCGTATACCCGTCGAACGCGCTTGATGCCAACGGCCTGCTCCGCACGGCGATCCGCTGTGACGATCCGGTCATGTTCCTTGAGCACAAGCACCTCTACCGTCAGGTCTATAACAAATCGCAGTACCCGTCGAGCGATTTTCTGATCCCGTTCGGAAAGGCGAAAAAGGTCCGCGAGGGCAATGACGTTACCATCGTCACCTTCGGCGCACTGGTCGAGAGGTCAAATCAGGCCTGCAAACGCCTCGAAGCCCAAGGCATCACCGTCGATCTGATCGACCTGCGTACTCTCGTGCCGTACGATTGGGAAGCGATAGCCGAGTCCGTCAAAAAGACCTCGCGCGTCATCGTCGCGCACGAAGATCCGGTCTCGTACGGCTACGGCGCCGAGATCGCCGCACGCATTTCGGATGAGTTGTTCGAGTACCTCGACGCTCCTGTCCGCCGCGTCGGAGCGACCGACACCTTCGTCGCCTATGCCCCGCAGGTCGAGGATTACATCCTGCCCCAGAGCGAAGACGTCGAAAAAGCCGTCAATGAGCTGATGAAGTATTAGAAAAACCTGGCCGCAAATAGGAGCTTACTGTCTGCGGTCAATTTTCTTTTAGAGTGTAAACGCCGGTCGCTAGACGTTCGGCAAAGCCTTCGTCGACCAATTCGTGATTCGCCTTGCCTGCCTCCCGGCGTTGCAACCCGAATTTGCCTGCGAGTTCACCGCGAAAAGTCGTCCTGCACATTTTCAGATAGGTTCTGGCGAGTTCACGAACCGCGTGCTCGCGGGACATCTTGACCGCCGTTTCCTCGGGAAAACGGGCCTCGGCGAGTGTCCAGATATACGTGAACTTGGGCACATAAACGACCTCCTGCGGCACGACCTTCATCCGACGCTGCAGTTCGTCCATCGCCCGCGTGAGGTCCTTTTTATCCTTAAACCCGCACTCTTCTCGGAGATCGGCGGTGGCCATTTCCCACTCCTTTCGCAGGACCGCAAGCACGCGCTGCGCGTCCCGCGACAGAACTCCGCTCTCGCCCATGCGCGTACAGCCCCAGATAGCGTTAAAAACCGGGATCATCCGACGTGCCAGAAACATCGAATTACCCTTGACCAGCTTGGCATAATAGACCTTGCCGCGGGCGATCACCTCGTCCTTCAGCACCCACGCACGGCTTGCTTCATAGTCCTTTTGAACGTTTCGCGGCATATGCGCGTCGCGTCGGCCGCAAACGGCGATATATACCGACGGCAGGGCCTTGCGAACGTCGGTCAACCCGAGACAAAAGCCCAGGTCTTCGACCATCGCCTCGACCTCTTCGGCGGTATCGACCTTTAACGACTCCTCACGACGCCATTTGCGGTCGCGGTATATTTCGATCTCCTCGGACAGTTCAGGCATAAATTCTAACCGCAGATTAACGCAGAACGCACAAGATAGAAAGTTACACGAAAATGGCGGCCTCGCGGCCGCCATTTCTGGTAGGTCAATGATGATCCAGACCTTATTTATCCTGAGGCTGTGTTGAACGTATGGGCGATGATGACGCGACCGTGATGGTCGAGCCCTTCATTAACTGCAGATCTTCGCGGCCCTGTATCGCGACCGAACCCGCACCGGCACCGCCGCCGATGATCGCACCGATCGCGGCACCCTTGGCACCGCCGGCGATGACGCCGATCAGTGCACCGAGGCCGGCGCCGATGCTACCGCGTTTTACCGATTCCTTGGTCTGACTGCCGCCCTGCGCGCTGCCTTCGCTGTCGATCTTGACCGTCTTTCCGTTATGGTCCTTGATCGACTGCAGATTGCCGGCAAAATCGTAGGTCTTGCCGTCGCGAAGCGTTATCTTTTCAAAGTTGAACGTCACATTTGACCGGCCGGTGACCTTGCCTGAACGTCCGACGCCGGTTATGTAGCCCTCGATGGTCGCTCCACGAAATTCGTCGGGAGACTGGACCGTCAGACGAAATCGGTCGTTGTTTTGCGACGCCTTGGTGTTGATCTCGTTTTCGAGGACGCCGGTGATGACCATTCCGTTAGGCACGATGAAATCACCCGTACGGCCCGGAACCGGCGAAGGCGTTCCGCCATATGTCGTGCCGCCGCCCTGATCGTTGTCGGAATATCCGCCGCCTGTGTCGCCGGTACTTCCGCCGCGGTCGATCCCGAGACGCGCGACCGAGTCGGTCTTATTATACACGCTCTCGGCAAAAACGGTCTGATCGAGATAGCCGGTGGTCACACGCCGTGAAACCTTGAGCGACTGTCCGTTACCGGCCGACGTGAACGTGATCGTGTAGTCGGTGTCGCCGCCGAGGCTCGAAACGGTCAGCGTCTGGCCGCCGAGCGTCGCCCGCAAGCGAATGGTCTTGCCATTGCCGATCTGCTCGACCTTTTCGCGGCCGTCAGCGGTAAAGCTGACCGGCGACGATTTGGTCGTCGCGAGGGTCACACGGTCGCCGCGAATGTCGAAGGCGATCTGGCCGGGAGCCTCGAGCTTTTCGCGAAGGTCCTCGCGGTCGTCGCTGCTGAGCTTGGCGTTGTCGAGTATATCGTCGATGCTCTCGCTCCGGGCGAGGTCGAGATCGTATGTCCCCGACAACCCGACGCTAACCGTGTTTTGGCGGCCATTATCCGGATAGTCAACGACTGGCTGTGACTCGTCCTCGTTATCCCAGGTGTTCGAAATGCCGTAATTGGCACCGATCCGGTCGATCTGTTGGATCACCGCTTTCCAGCCGTCCTGAATTCGCCGGTTTTGCGACGAGGTATTCAAAAAGCTGTTGATCTGGCGCGCATTCATTATTATGTCTTCAACATCGCGCCGATTTTCACGCCGCTGTTCGAAATTGGTCTGAAACTGTTTGACGCTGTCGCGGAGTGAGCGAATGTCATCGGTCACGGCCGAAACGTCGGCGTTATTGTCAGAGCTGCTGCGCATCTGGTAACGGAGGTCGTATTCAAAATCGTCCAACTTCGACGAAAGGCTCCGGACCGCGTCACGTATCTCGCGGTCATTACGCTTCTGGGCCTGAGCGACGGCCGCGGTTCCAAATATAAATGTCGTGATCATCGCGATCACCGCAAACGAATTTCCGAGTCGTTTCATAATTGCCATCCTTTCTGCACTGTCGCAAATGCGCGCACACGCGCCCCTGCGCTCGGTATGAAGCATTTTTCGTGCCAATGGTTGTTCAAAGGTTGCCCATCGCCCGTCCGGCGTTGTGATAAAATCGCAATAGGCCGACAGGAGAATTTTATGGCAGACAATGCACTAAAGGCGACCGTAAGGTACGCCGGCGACGAATTTTTTATCGGGACGAGCCCTAGTGGGCATGCCCAAGCTATTGATACTAAAGGTGATAGGCACGCGGCACCGACCCCGATGGAGATGCTATTGGTTTCTGTCGCCGCATGCACGGCGGCCGACGTCATCTCGATCCTGCAGAAAAAGCGGCAGGATGTGACCGACTATAATGTCGAGATCACGGGCACACGCGCGGACGATCATCCGCGTAAATACATGGCGTTCCACGTTCACCATATCGTGCATGGACGTAGTGTATCGGCGGATGCCGTTGAGCGTGCGATCGAACTCTCGGACACCAAGTATTGTTCCGTCGCCGCGACCGTACGGCCAACCGCCGAGATCACGACGAGCTACGAGGTCATCGAAGTGTGAAACACGAGGGACGCATCTCCGTCAGGGTGCCACATCGCGGCACAATATGGGACAGTTCGGGACACGCCGCCTTTGCCGGGCTCAGTATTTACCGGGGTTTCAGCGTTATCCGGCGGCCCGAATGGGTGGCTCTTTTGGGACAAAAATGGCGTTTTGGGACACTTAAGAGCCATTTTGGGGCGTTATTTGCCACGAAAAAAGCCACTTTTCGTTCCGAAAACGGCCGATTTTGTTCCGTTCCGACGCCTATAAACTAGATCCGAGTCCCGGTTTTCGATCCATTAACATATTTGACGACTTACAATTGATAAGATCAACGACGATGAAAGCACTAATATTCACGCTGTTTTGCGCCTTTGCATTTGTTCGGCCGGCGGTCGCACAGGTTCCGATAAATACACTCATAAATATCGTCAAGGCCGAGGACGCTCGAAACTACGGGAAGCCGCTCGAAGATCTGATGCGCTCACCGAATGCTGAGATCAGAAAGCGCGCCGCTCTTGCGGCCGGCCGGATCGGCGACGAGAAAGCGATCGGAACACTGTCAGCTTTGCTGGCTCGCGACCCATCGCAGGACGTCCGTGCAATTGCTGCGTTCGCGATCGGCGAGATCGAATCGATCAGCGGGGCTGACGCGATCCTCGGCATTCTCGATCGGGATCGCCGGCCAGCCGGCACTGACTCGAGTGTCGTCGCACGCGCCGCCGAAGCCGCCGGAAAGATCGCCGCCGCAAATCCCAAGGACGAAAGCTCAAAGACCCTCGGAAAGGCGATCCTCGCCGTGCTTGATTTCGAACATCAAAAGCGTTCGATGGCATTTGAAGACATCGTTATGCTCTCGCTGACGGCCGTTCTGCGTGCTCGGCCAGAAGGCGGAGCCGATTCGGTAAAGAACTTTCTGCGGTACTCAGACCCGCGGATCGTCGCCGACGCCCTAAACACTCTCACGCGTCTGCGTGCAAAGAATGCTAACTCGGAAGTTCGTGAACTTTTATCAACCCACAAGGATGCGGTGGTTCGGTCAAACGCGGCCCGCGTGCTGGGATCCGCGGAGGACAAGGATTCGTTTGAAATGCTGTTGGCGGCGGCAACCGGCGATCCCGATCTGCGCGTCCGCGTAGCCGCGATCAGATCGCTGGCATCGCTAAAGGACGCACGCGCCGCCGAACGCCTGATCACCCGCGGCAACGAGATGTTGATACCCGTTCACGGTGACCCGGCACCGATGCGGCCGGGGCAAAAGGCCACCGTCCTACGGCCGATCAAAGTTGCGATCCCCAAAAATGAGCTGCTTGAGATCGCCACAGCAGTCGGACGCCTTCTGACAAATACCGAGAACGGAGCCGCGATCGCGTTTCTCAGCAAGCTTCGGTCCAGGGACGATCATAGTTCGCCCGAAACCGAGATCGCCTTTGCACGCGTCGCGCCGAACGCCTATCTGAATATGGGCAGGCCTGAAGGCAGTTACAGGGATTTTCGGGTTGCGTCGGCTTACGGTCAAGGGCTTTCGGCGATCGCGGAACTGAAGGATGATCTCCTTACCGCCAGGGCCGGCAAGACATTGACCAAATTTGTCGCGGACATGGCGACGGGAGTCCGGCCGACCGACCACGCATCGATGCTCAAGGCAATGCCCGAGTTGACCGGGGCTCTCGCAGCTCTTAAACCGGATAATTTGGATGAGATACTTCGAGGTCAGCTGAAAAATGACGACGTCTTTATCAGAGCCGCCGCTGCCGCATTGATCGCTGACCGCCCGGCCTCAAAAGAGAATGTAGATGCCCTAAAAGCGGCATCGATCAAGGCTCTCTTGGTCGACAAACACGACAATGACGCTAAACTCGCGATTCTTGACTCGCTGGTCAAGCTCGACAAAAAGGCGGCTGTTGGAACCGTTTTGGCATCGCTGAATGACTACGATTATCTGATCCGAAAGAAGGCGTTTGCCATTTTATCCGATCAAGGGCTGCAGGCAGAATTTCCCGGCATTGCCTCATCGCTCGATCTGGCGCGGACACAGAACAAGCAACTCGTTTTGCCTTACAGCCAGATCTCCGGCACCAAACTCGGCCAGATACTTTACCGCGATGCGGATTACAGACAGGCGCTTTCTAGAAAGAACGGATCGGTCAGGGCGGTCCTGACGACAGAAAAGGGAACGTTCACGATCGTATTCAATCCGGAGGAAGCCCCGCTGACCGTCGACAACTGGGTCAAACTCGCCCGCTCGGGCTATTTCAATGGCCTTTTGGTACATCGCGTAGTCCCCAATTTCGTGATGCAGGACGGCGACCCGCGAGGCGACGGAAATGGCGGTCCGGGTTTGTCTATACGCTGCGAGGTAAATATGCTCGGGTACGATCGCGGTGCCGTCGGCATGGCGCTTTCGGGCAAGGATACGGGCGGATCGCAGTGGTTCGTCACGCACTCGCCGCAGCCGCATTTGGACGGCGGCTATACCGTTTTCGGGCACGTTGATGAAGCCGGAATGAACGTCGTCGATAACATTGCACGTGGTGACAGGATCATCACTGTGAGGGTTTTCGAAAGCCGCTCCGGTGAGGGCTCACGATCATTACCGAAAAAGAAATAACGCAATGGGCAAGTCTCAGGATCCCGATCTGGGGAGTTCGGGAACGGATAGGTTCATCGACCGCGGTGAGCGGATCTATGATCTTGGCGAAGAGATTCTGGTCGTTTGTCCGAAATGCTCGGGCATGGCCAAGGTGATCCCAAGCGGCGACGTTCCGGCAAGGCTCAACGATCGCCTCTTTGCCCCTCGCCGCCTTTTATGCACGAAATGTATGCATCGCGATAGTTGGTCAGGGCGTCAGGTATCTGTCGGCGGTGCAGCGGACTGGTATTTCGGCCTGCAGCTGTGGCTGACGGAGCCATGCTGCGGCGAGGTGCTCTGGGCATATAACCCCGCACATCTCGAGATCATCGAGAGCTATGTCGCAGCCAAACTCCGCGAGAGAACAAATAAAGGCAGAAATTCGTTTCTTAGCAAGCTGCCGAAATGGTTAAAGTCGGCGAAGAATCGCGACGAGATCCTAAGGTCGATCGGTAAGCTTAAAGGGAAATTAAATGCAGGAACTTGAACATCCCAAACCACACCAGTTATTTGGTTCTTCACGGCGACATCCGAGCCAGATCGAGATCGAAGAGGGCCTCGATAATCTGTCGCACTATCTCGACGGGCTGTTTCGCGTGCCGGGCACCGGGTGGCGGTTTGGGCTCGACGCGGTCATCGGCCTGATACCGAACGTCGGCGATACGCTGACGTCATTTGCCTCATTCTATATCCTGTTTGCCGGTGTCCGATATGGCGTGCCAAAGATCACGCTTTTGCGAATGGCATTCAACATCGGCCTCGATTACGTTGTCGGGATGGTGCCCTTTATCGGTGATGCATTTGATTTTGTTTGGCGCGCTAACAAGCAGAATATGGACCTGATCCGCACGCGAGCAGCCGGTCACGGCGAGGGAACGACCAGCGATTATCTTTTCGTTTTCGGACTGATCGGTATTCTGATCCTCATCCTGCTGAGCTCGATATTCTTTAGTTTTTACGTGCTGGGCTGGCTGATCTGGGTCATCTCAAGCAGCTTATAGACGGCGGGATCAAAAAAAATGGCGCTCACCGAACTCGAAGTTCCCGGTAAGCGCCTTTTTATGATTATTGCGAATTAAGCCGCTGCTCCCTGCGGAGCAAACATCTTATCAAGCGCCGTCTGAAGCACGCCGATGCCAAACTCGCCGGCCGCACGCGTCTTCAACTTTCCTTCAGCGTCAAATAGGTAATAAACCGGGACCCAGCCCTGTTCGTTCTGAAAAGCGTCCTTGAGCTTGTGCAGACTGTCGACCGCGGTCGGTTCAACGATATTGTTGGCCTCGATCGCTTCTTTGACCGTCTCAAGGTCCGTATCGGCCTCGTACCGCGGCATATGAACCGCTACCGTCTGAAGGCCAAGTTCGCCGTATTTGGCCTTGATATCATTCAAGGCCGGCATCTTGTCCTTACAGATCCCGCACGAAACCGCCCAAAAATGAACAAGTGTCGGCTTGCCTTTTACAAGCTCAGCCGTCTCCTCCGCCGTGCCGTTAAACCAATCGGTCGCCCCTTCGAGGGCCGGCATCAAATCTCCAATTCTCATTGGCATAGTATTACTCCGTAAATTGGTTTTGAAGCTTACAGAGTCGGGACGCACCGGAGTCAATGATCATGTCTCAAAAACTCAGGTACGCCCCAAACCCTGCAACTCTCTAAACTCAGACCTTCAGGTTTGAATCGCCGGGCTTCCAGTCAGCCGAGCAAAGTCCGCCGGTCTGCAGTCCCTGCAGCACACGAAGCGTCTCGTCGACCGAGCGTCCAATGTTCAGGTCATGGACCACCGCGTACTGAAGCACGCCGTCCGGATTGATGATGTAAAGGCCGCGAAGAGCGATATTAGCTTCCTCGACCAGGATGTTGTATGCACGAGCGAGCTTGCCGCCGACGTCCGACGCGAGCGGGTAACGAAGACCCTCGATACCATTCTTGTCCCGCGGGGTTTTGATCCATGCACGATGCGAATGGACCGAGTCGGTCGAGATACCGATGACCTCGGCTCCGACGCCGTTCAATTCGTCAAGGCGATCCGAAAAGGCAGTGAGCTCGGTCGGGCACACAAATGTGAAATCAAGCGGGTAAAACAAAAGCACCAACCACTTGCCCTTGTAGTCCGACAGTTTGACGTTCTCGGCCAAGGTTTCCATATTCTTGGTCGAAGGCATGTTAAAATCCGGTGCCGGCTTGCCGACCTTGGCCAATGTGACCGTGTTTTCCGTTGCAGTTCCTACAGCTGTTGACATGTTTACTATAAATCTCCTTGTTTTATTAAAATCTCACCTCAAAGACACATCGGTCGCACAGAATATTTGACCTTTCAATGCGGCCGCTTTCTCTCCGGGTGATCGTTACTGATCCAAGCAATCGGGGCACGTGCCTCGAAGTACAAATTCTAATGATTCCGGCTTAAAGTTGGAGTACTCGGCCGCCCGGTCAACCAGTTCCTCGGGATGTTCCATTTCGATGTCGGCCAACCGGCCGCACTTGGTACAGAGAGCGTGGTCATGACGCGAGGTCATCCGGTCAAACCGGCTTGCACCATTGCCAAACTGTATCTCGGCGATCATCCCCGAATCCTTGAGAAACCTGAGCGAGTTATAAACGGTCGCAAAGCTGATCTCGGGCATCTTAGCCTTGGCGTTCGCAAATACCTCATTTGCCGTCAGGTGTTCATCTGCTGCGCGGATGACGTCCAGGATGGTCTGTCTCTGCTTGGTTAACCCCGATCGTTGAGTTGTCGTAACTTCCATACCACTCCACCTTTAGATTTAGAATAATTCTAATAAATATTTTTGTCAACATCTGATCGCATTTTTTGATACTTGATCCAAGATCTACCCGGATCTGATCTACGAACTGAGCACCGGGCAGCGACCGCGGCGGGGCGAAGGGCAGACGTCGCGTCGCGTTAACAACACGTCCATTAATGACGGGCAGTCTGCCTCACTTCTTTGCGGGTGTCGAGTCTATGAGCAGTTTTCGACGGGCCTGGACTATAAGGCCGGGCCGCTTTGACATAACGTCGATGACGCGTTCGGCGATGCCGCGGGTCTCGACGACCGGGATCTTCGGCATATAGGTGACTACGTACGAGGCGTCGATCATACGAGCGACGAGCGGGGCTTTCAGCTCCATCTCGTCGGGCGACAGCGGCAGGATGAATTCGCCGTTCGTGTTTTCGGCGAGGAGTTCGAGGCGCTCCTGGGCGTCTTCGAGGTCGGCCTTGCGCGACTTCATCCGCTTGATGAGCGTACGGTCGAGGCTGATGGTCTTGGCGCGCGGTGCGGTGGCGACGTCGCGGACGCCGTTCGGCAGGCCGGCCGCGACCTCGTCGGGCATTGCCTTTGGCGGCGGCGCATTCGATATCCCTTTGGTCCGTGGTTCGATATCGCCCGACTCCATAAGGGTATAGCTGAGCACATGGACGCTGATGTCGGTGGTGAGCAGGCGCTGAAAGGCGTCAAACTTGGCCGACGATCGGCCCTGGCTGTCGGTGCCGTCGGTGATGAGGACGAGGTGCCGATTTTCGATCGGTGCGCGGAGCATAAAGTCCGTCGCCATCGTGATCGCGTCGACAAAGGCCGACCGGCGGCCAAAGCTGGTCTTACGCGCGATGGCGGCGAGTGTCTGCGTGCGGTCGGTGGTCCATTCGTCGATGATCTCGGGCCGGTCGCTGTACTGCATAACGGCCACCGAGTCGCCCGGGGCGAGCGCAAGCGCGACGGCGCGGGCGACGGCGCGCGTTTTGTCGAGGCTTTTGACCGAGCGGAGCTCGCCGCCGGTGTCCATGACGATCAGCACGTTGGCCGGCAGACGCCGGACGCTGGCGGGCTGGTGCAGGCGGTCGTTCTCGGTGATGACGAGGTCATCTGCCGTCACGCCGCTAAAGAATTTGCCGTTTTCGTCAAAGGCGAGCACGTTTAGCTTGATCTCCTCGGTCGTCACACGCAGGGTGTCGTCGGCGGGCGTCGGCGTCGGTGTCTGCTGCACGCGGCCGCTCTGTGCAAGTGCGGCGGCCGACAGCGCAAGTGCAAAAGCGGCGACGACGGCGAAGCGGGTGATGATCGTGGCAAAAGCGCGTTTCATTACGGGGTTTGATGCCCAACGGCCGCAAATCTTTGCACCGCGGCGGCCTACAGCCTGGGAAACTCCTCGACGAAATCGAGCAGGTTGCCGACGTAATCGCCAAACCGCGGGCAGGTGATGCCGTGCTTAGCGAGCAGTGCATGGGCGACGCCGGTGTCGTAGGTCTGCGAGATAAAAAAGTACGGCACGCCGGCATGCGGCAGTCCTGTCAGCGGCGGCGAGATGCGCGTCGACAGAAACCACTCGACCAGCTTCGGCGGCGGGCCAAACTCAGAACGGCGGCCGGTCATGTCCCTGGCGATCGCGTCAAAAAGCTCGGCGGTCGTCAGCGGCGAAGGGTCGGCGATAGCGACGGTCTTGCGAAGCGCGTCCTTGTCACGGGCGAGGGCGGCGATCGCCTCGACGACAAAATCGACCGGCACGAGATTGAGCCGGACCTTGTCATTGCCGACATTAAACAGCCTGAGCAGCCAGGGCGCCTTGCGCAGATACTGGATCAGGTAATAGATGCCGTCGTACTTGACGGTTTCGCCGGTCGCCGAGTCGCCGACGACCACCGACGGACGATAGATCGTCATCGGCAGATCGGCCTTGAGCCGGTCGGCCTCGACCTCGGCCAGGTACTTGGTCTCCTCGTAAAAATTGCGAAAACCGGCATCGTGTTCGAGCTCGGTCTCGAGGATGCGGCCCTCACGCCGGCCGGCGACGTAGCAGGTCGAAATATAGTTATAGCGGCGGAGGTTTTTGACCCGGCGGACAAAGGCGTTGACGTTGCGGGTGCCCTCAAGATTGACCTTAAAGGCCGGGTCGCGCTCGACGGCCAGGTCGTACACGGCCGCGAGGTGAAACACGTCGGTCGTCTCAAACAGAATGGTCTCGAGATCGTCGGGCTCGATGCCGAGGTCGGGTTTGGTAATATCGCCCTCGACTATCACAAAGCTCTCGAGCGGTACGCCGGTTTCCTCGGCGATGGCCTCGACGTCCTCGATCGCCTGCTCGACAAACTGCGGCTGCACGAGCAGGTAAAACTGCGTTTCAGACCGCGCGAGCCGCGCCACCAGACGCCCCGCGATAAACCCCGGAAACCCCGTCAGAAAGATCGACTCTCGGTACAACATCAGTTTCTATGATAGCAAATAGTGATTCGTGAATCGTGGATCGTGAATAGTGAATCGTTGATCGGGAAAAGAGGGTGAAAATGACGTGTTTTTGGCAAAAAAGGGTCGATATCGGGTCAAAATCGGCCGAAAACGGGGTCAAAACGGGCAAAAACTGGCGAAAATGGGGTCGAAAAACGGCCAAAAGTGTCCCAAAACGGCCAAAAGTGTCCCAAAACTGTCTCACCAACCCCTCAAAAACCTCAGCAAAAACGCAAAAGGTGTCCCGGGCGGGACACCTGTGAGACACCCGAAAACGCCCCCAAACCCCTATAAAACCGCCACTTTCCCAAACACGCGATGCTCAAAACTGTCTCATAACATAATGCCGGGCCGCTCGTTCAGAGTTACGCCTTCAGGCGTGATTCTTCAGGCGTGATCTTAGTCTTCATCCCAGCCCTTGCCATAGTCGAGGATCGGAAACGCGTTCCAGATCTCAACCGTCTTCTCTCGCCCAAACCGATCCAAAAAGAGGCCGGCACTCGAAAAGCTCCAGTCCTGCCACTTGTCGCAGTAGCCGTGACGGACCGGATTGTTATGAATGTAATTGACGCTTGCCCAAAAGTGGGCGTCCGAACGCATCGGCCGCTCAAACGAACGGTACCAGACCTTTCGCCCGCGTTTGCCCTCCTCGCCGTTCCATCGATACGAGGTCGTTCCGTGCACCTTTCCGAGAGCGAGCCTAAACCCGACAATATCATCGGTCTCGATCAGGATGTGGTAATGGTTTGGCAGAATGCACCAAGCAAATACCAGCACGCCAAAACCGTTACACATCTCCAACAGTGCCATTTCAAACTCGGCAATTCGCCCGCCGCTATGTCCGATCAAAGGCCGATGTTCGTAGCAGGCCGCCGAAACGATGAACCGCACCCGGCCCTCGTATTTCCAGTGCGGCGGCGCGTGCCACGGCTGTTTACGGCACTTGCGTACCCGCAGAACCTCGGTTCGCTGGACCTCGGTCATCCTTCGCCAGTCGTACATCCGTTTAGAGTTACACCTTCGTTCAGAGTAACGCCTTCAGGCGTGATCTTGCAAAACCTCAC
>CAZQGN010000040.1:0-28615 GCA_964592865.1 uncultured Chloracidobacterium sp.
GATAAGAGAATCGTCACAACTCACAACAATACATCTTCTTATTGTTGCTCCATTTAATTTTAGCAGATAAGAGAATCGTCACAACTCACAACAGAGAGAGAAGACCGACCGCATGTTTGCGGATTTTAGCAGATAAGAGAATCGTCACAACTCACAACAGTCAATTGAGTTTTTCATAATTCAAAAGTATTTTAGCAGATAAGAGAATCGTCACAACTCACAACCTATGACGTCATGGTCAGATGTCGGCGGCATTTTAGCAGATAAGAGAATCGTCACAACTCACAACCTTCTCCTGTCATACCGGTTTGGGTTTAAAATTTTAGCAGATAAGAGAATCGTCACAACTCACAACCAGGGCATCCGCAATGTCGGCGTCAATCTGATTTTAGCAGATAAGAGAATCGTCACAACTCACAACTCTTTGCGATGTGTGCGTTTGCGGCCCCTGATTTTAGCAGATAAGAGAATCGTCACAACTCACAACTCGTAACCGATGCGGATGATGCTCGTCCCATTTTAGCAGATAAGAGAATCGTCACAACTCACAACAAGCAAATGATAGATCGGCAAGTCGAGATTATTTTAGCAGATAAGAGAATCGTCACAACTCACAACATCTGTTCGTTCTGTTTGATCCGCCCGAGATTTTAGCAGATAAGAGAATCGTCACAACTCGCGGATCGAGCGACGCATTGAATATGCGTCCCGCGAACCGCGAGGCACGACGAAACGCCGTGCCTCAGAGGTGCATAACGGTTGCCGGCGATCACGGTTTGGCGGTGGCCGCGTCGATCGAGAAGTACGCGACGGCGGCGTCGTGGTCCGAGAAGCGTTCGGCGCGGTTGTCGTCCGTGCGGTAGCTTTCCGGAAAATCCGCGTTCATACGGGCGTAGCCAAAGCCGATGATGTAATTTTGCAGCGAGTTGCTGATCAGGATGTGATCGAGCACCTGGCCGTTGCCGTCATAGCGGTACGAGTAACGCTGTTCGGCATTGATCAGATCGACGAGGTCGGTCATATCGGGGTTGACGAGGTCCTCGGACGGATTCATCACCTCGCCCTTGACGGCCGGTTTGCCCTTGATGGTGCCGATGACATCGACGATGCCGTCATTGAACTGATAGGCGTTAAAATCGCCGACGAGGATGATCTTTTCCTGCGGATTGGCGGTCTGCCGCTGCTGGACGAACTTTGCCAAAAACTCGGCCTGGAGGCGTTTTTTCGTCCGGACGCCGTCCATCCGTTTGGGGTCGTTGTAGCCGAGAAATGATTTGAGGTGGTTGACGAGCACCGTAAACTCAAACGGCTGTTTGGTCTTGTCGTCCGTCATCGCGGCACGCAGCATCAGCGGCGGACGGTCGTTGAGGAACGCCTCTTCGTCAACGCTCTTGTTGTCAAACTTGTCTTCCTTGCCGAGCTGTTTGGTCTCGATCACGGTGATCCGCGACGATTTGACCAGAAAGCCCGAGTCGATACCGCGGCCGTCGTTGCCGTCGATGAGGTAAGCCTCGTATTTCGGGTTGGGCTTGCCGGCGGCCTCGGCGTCGGCGTTGATGCGTTCGGCGAGGCGTTTGAGGGCGGCGAGGTTCTCGACCTCGATCACGCCTATCACGTCAGGCGACTGCATGATGTTGCGGACGCCGAGCGAGATCTTTTTCATCCGCTTGTTGAACGAGTCGGTCGTGACGATGTCTTCCTTGATGGCCGGATCGTCGATATCGTCGAAAAAATTCTCGACGTTCATCCCGGCGACCGAAAACTGGCGGGCACCGACCGGCGGCAGATTGACCTGCTTGATATAGCTCGACACGCCGGGCCGCTCGCTGACGTCGGTCAGGATCGTGTACGTGCGATAGCCGTAATGTAGTACGCCGACGACATTTTTGAGCTCGGTCAGCGCCGGCACCTCGATCGGCTGTGAGCCGAGCTGGGCGGTCGTCTCGACACGCAGGCGTTCCGGGTTTGAGTCGTTGAACTTCATCGCCGGAAAATCTTTTTTGAAATCGGCCTTTTCCTTATCGGTCAGGAACAGAAAATCATAGAGTTCGTAGCCCGGCTCGCGAAACGGTTTGGCCAGGCCCTTGACGATGCCGTAAAACGTACCGTTAGACTCGACGGAGTTTGTCTTGTTATCGACACGCCCGCCGGTCGGGGCGACGACCGTCATCTCGGGCACGGCGACCCTCATTCCCTCATATTTTTCGAGCTGGTCGATCGAGTTGACCCTAAAATCGTTGATCGTCAGCACCACGGGCTTGGGCAGCGGATTGCCCTTGGACAGCACCTGGATCAGGTCGCGGCCCTTCATCATCGACAGTTCGGTGATGGGCAGGCTCGCCGGTTCGGCCCGCGGGCGAAACTCCTCGACGCGTCCCGACACGACGATGAGATTGCCGATCGCGGCGTCAGCGTCGGGCTCGGTCTTGGTATAGACAAAAATGCCCTCTGACGTATTCGGGTTTGAGTCGGCCTTGTCGTCAGGCGTCTGCAGAAAAAAGCCCGACCGCGTCCGCGCCGTGACTATGCCCGAGGCCTTGACCTGCTGGCCCTCGTAGCCCGACATATTCTTGTCGCCCTGGATCAGGGAAATGGCAAACTCTCGCTGGCCGAACGCGGAAAAGGCGCCGGCCAAAATGATGGCGGCGCCCAGGATGACATTGATGCGGGCAACGCCCGGTCTATGGTTTTTCATTACTGCTTGTCTCGTTTACGTTCAATGAGTTCCTGCGTGATCTTGGGGATATTTGAAAAGAAATTGTATCCCGTCAGATTTTCGACCTGATCGACCGTCACGCGGTATGTGCGCCACGCGTTGCTGCTGATCGGCGGCTGGTTCGGCACGATGATGCCGAAGGCACGCGTCGCACGCGTCACACGCGACAGGTCGTTGGTCCCATTGGGCAGGACCAGCACCACTTTCCACGTTACGGCCGGTACCGCGACACGGCCGGCGGCGATCGTGCCGATAGTGCCGTTAGGCCCGGTTATGATGTAGATCTCGTTGCCCTGTGATGCCAGCGTTCTGCAATAGTTCTCAAAATCATTCCACGGGCCCTGGTTATTGGCCGCGAGCTGCGGAACGAAATTGGTCATCAAGAACGTCGCCGAGTTATCAGGGATCGACCGGGTGCGGTCGCCCGACGGGCACATATGGCCGCGGTCATAGCCCGAACCCGAATAATCATTGTCCTGGACCTGATACCAGCCGGCCGGCAACGCCGGATCCGGACGGTAGTCGTCCTGCCGCGGTGCTCCGCCGATCCACGAACTGTCGAGCCGCCACGCGACCCAGTTGGGGCGTCCGTTCGAGCGGTGGTACGAGAGCGAATACTGCGGCTTGACCATCAGGTAGTTGGTCTCGTTGGCGACATTGGCGGTCGCGTTGCTCGGGTTGCCGAAGATGAGCGGATCTTCGTCCGGCAGCGGTGCGCTGACGGTGATGTTCTGCGTCAGCGGGACGGTGCGGGCCTGGGCGTCCGAAGCGGTCGCGGTGACGACCTTTACGCCGCCGGTCGCATTGGCCGGGATCGGAGCAAATATCGAGTAGACGTTGTCACCGGCGGTTTCGTCGCCATTGGTGCCGTCGTCAAAAAATGTCTGTGTCGCCGAACCGCCGATCTGCGTCAGGTCGCCGACGACCGTGATGCCCGTGCTCGGCGGTGTCGTCGCCGGTATGACGGTGACCGCCAAAAGCGTCGAACCGCCCGGAATGACCGTCGCCGGGTTTGCCGTCATTGCGGCAAACAGCGTCGTGCCGCCGCCGCTGCAGGCAAAGAGCGGTGTGGCCGTATTGCGGGCCGAAAATATCTGAACGGCAAAATCGTTAAGGTTATTGTCGGTGTCCTGGCAGCCCTGATTGAGCCTCGCCTGGCTGTTGCCGCTGCCCGGTGCGGCCACGCGCGTACCTTCAAAAAATATGTTGGTCGCCGCTCCCCAGCCTACGGCGTCGATGACGGTGCCGGTGTTGACCGGGCCGCTGCGGATCGCCATGCCGCCGGCCGTCGCCGACAGCGAGCACGAGCAGGTCGTCGGATTGTAGGTCAGGTCGGGCGTCGCCGTACCGGTGTACGACGTCGATGCCACCAGATAATACTGGCCCGGCAGGATGATCGTCGACTGATTCCACGAGGCCATCGGGCCGACGTCATTGACACCCGACGACGAACGATAGACCAGCGTGTAGCCATTGAGGTCGACCGGCGCCGATCCGATATTGTGGAGCTCGATAAATTCGTCATTCGGCAATGCCGTCGTGCCCGGTTGGATCTGGCTGATGACGATGTTAGGCGACGGCAAAAGCGGCGACTGCGGTGTCAGCTCGACCGATCCGGCCGTCGTCGTGTTCGAACCCAAGAAACCGGCAGCGGCCAGTGATAATACGAGTAAACCCAAAAAATACTTCTTCATTGATTATTCCTAGTCTATACACCGGGCGGGATCGGCAGTTTTTGACGTAACTTGCATTTATAACACACTTTGACGCAGACGCGAACCCGTCGGGTTGCGTCAGATATCATTTTTGTAACGCAATTTGCGGGGCGGTCACCGCATCGGACGCGGATAAACTACGGGGCTTTTGTTCCCCGCCTTATCGACCGCGCGTACGCCGAAGAAATAGTTGTCCTTCGACATTCCCTTTGCGGTGTAGGTGAGCACATTGCCGACAAATTTCGCGTTGGTCCATTCGGCAGCGGTCGTGTCGCGCCAGACGACCTCGTACCCGGCGATGTCGGCGTCGGTATTGGCGTCCCACTTGAGCTCGGTGTCGTTGGTCAGCTTGCTGGTGACGATGCCGACGTTGACCGGTTTGGCGGGAGCGTTGGCCAGGCTCGCGAGGGCGATGAGGTTAACGCGGGCGACGTTCGCCGTGTATTCAAAATCGACGAACTCCGGCGTGTCGCCGTAAAATACGCCGTTCTCGGTGCGGACGTTCTGGTGCTGATGCGTGTAGTCCTCGTCGGATTCGGTAATGCGGACGGCCGTAAATCCGCGTTCGACAAACGGTATGTGGTCGCCGCCGCGGCCGTATCGGTCACGCCGGTAGATCATCATCACGCCGAAATTCTTCAGATAACGGGCCGTTTGCTCCTTGATGAACCGTGCCAGCTGACGCGACGCCGAATCGTTTTCGCCGCCGACGCTGCGGCGTGTGTTCGCCTGCTGCTCGGTCTCGTTCGACGGCACGCCTTCGCTAAAGACGCGGACCTTGTTGCGGTTGACCGAACCCTTTTGGGTGGTGACGCCGCCGACGATGTCATTGGTAAACATCGCCTCGATATTCAGCTTGTTAACTTTTGCCTGTTCGGCGAAACTGGCGGCACCGAGCAGGCCCTGCTCTTCGCCCGGAACGGCCATAAACACGATCGTCGCGTCAAAACTCCGCTTTGACATCACGCGGGCGAGCTCGATCGAGACCGCGGTGCCCGAAGCGTCGTCATTCGCACCCGGCGCGTCGCACTTGGCGTCGGTCGGGCTCGAACACATCGAGTCGTAGTGGCCCGAGACGACGTAGTACCGCTTGGCGTCGGTCTTGCCGTTGAGTATCGCGAAAACGTTGGTCAGCGTCGTCGGTTCGGGGATGCGGTTCGCCTTTGGCTGGACGAACGCCTCTTTCTGCACGTCGAGACAGCCGCCGCAATCCTTGCTGATCTTGATAAATTCCTGATAGATCCAGTCGCGTGCCGCACCGATGCCGCGCGTCGGGTTGTCCTGTTCGCTCAAGGTGTTGCGCGTGCCAAATGACACGAGTTTGCGGATGGTCGCCTCGATATTCTTTGCCGAGACCTCTTTGACCATTTTAGCGATCTCGGGATCGGGCTTGGCGGGCGTTTGGGCACCGACGGCCGCGGCTGACACACCTACACACAATAACGCGATGGCAAATATTCGGAATTTCATAATTCAATTTTTAGAACAGTGATATTAACCACAGATTAACACGAACGGACACAGATATATCAACTGCGAACACCTGCGTCTATCTGCGTTCATTTGCGTTCAAATTCTTAACGGTTCAAGATACTGAACGCCTGCAGACGGCTGCCGTCCGCCGAGTATAACAGTCCGCTCATTTCGTCGGTCACGAATTGCGGATCGGGGTCTGAAACCAGTGCGTATCTCGCGTCACGGCCGTTGTGTATATTGACGCCGACGAGGCCTTTGCGGTCGTACGGCTTTGGCAGGTCGGTGTAGAAATACATATGGTTCGAACGGAGCTCCGCCAGACGTTTGCGGCGAAGCAGAAAGTCAGACAGCCGCTCCATTTGCCGGATCGGATCGACGCGGTCGAAGATGCTCTCCTGCACATCGGCCCGCGACGGCGTCACGCGGTCGATCGCCCGGCCGATGATCTGGCCGCGAATGTCGGTCGCATTCGGCAGCGTCACTTGCAAGCCCGAGATCCGGCTTAACAGCCCCGGCGTGCGCCCGAGCGCGCCGTAGGCATAAATTCGCCGCGTCACGTAATTGCGGATCGAGTTGCCCGCCAGAGTCGAGAGGTCAAACGAACCGAAACGCGTCTTGAGCCCCGAAACGCGAAACGAGTTGACCGCCGCCGCAAAACTCAGGCCGCTGCGGGCGAGCCCGATCGCCGATGTCGCGAGGCCCCCGTAGCGAAAATATATCGCGGCCGCCCGCAGAGCGACACCGGCGACGATCTTCAGCACGCCGCGGCCCGGCGCCTTGTGCCGGACACGCCAAAATTCCTGGCCCTTCTTTTCACCGACGCGAAAAGCCGCGATCTCGCTGCGGCCGCCGACCACGGCCTGGCCGCTTTCGTTCACGAGCACGAATTGGGCTTTTTCGACCTTGTGCCCGCGTTTCGAACGCTCCTTGCCGGTCCGGGCGTCGAGCGTGATGAGATCGTCCTTGTCCGCGATCAGGATCGTTCCGGCGTCGGCGAAGACAAAGTTGGTAAGGCCTTTGTCCGCACCCTTGTACCGCCAGAGCGTCTTGCCGCTGCGGGTATCGATCGCCGATACGCCGAACGGCCCTTTTTCCTGTATCTCACCGTCCGAGAGCTGTGTGAACTGGCCGCCCGTCCGGACGTAGAGCACGCTGCCGACCTGTGCCATCTCGGCACTTATCCCGAGGTCGTCGGCCTTCCAGTCGATATCGCCCGTCCGGCGGTTGACCGCCCGCACGCGTCCTCGGCCAGAGACGTAAACGTGGCCGTCATCAACGACCGGATCGGCCTCGGTCAGGGCGAGCCCGTCCTCATTGACCTTAAATTTCTCGCGTTCTTTTTCCTTGCCCGTCCGGGCGTCGTACGATGTCGCACCGTCGTAAAAGAGGTAGAGCCGGCCGTCGAGCATCAGCGGTGCACGATAATTGTCGAGCGTAAAGGCGATCTCGCCGAGCCCGTCGCCAAACCTCGCGGGCATCATCTCGATCGTGTCTTCGAGGTCGCGTTTCCATAGTTCGTCGCCGGTCGAGAGCTGCATCACGTGGACGACCGGCTTTCGCTTAAGGCTCGAACCGGCGTCGCCGCGGGCGTCCTTGACCATCACGACGGCGATTAGGTCATTTTCGGGGTCGACCGCGAGCTGCATCACGTCGCCCTTGACCTTTTCGCTTAGCCAGAGCCGCGAACCTGAGACCATATCGACCGCCTCGAGCCGCGACTTGCTGCCGACGTCCTGCGTGAACAGGATGACGTCGGTATCGGGAACGGCGGTGACGGCAGTTTCGCCGATCTTGCCCGTCGGCCGGCGCCAGAGGCGTTCGCCGGTCGTGCCGTCGATCGCGTACAGGCTCCGCTCGGTGCCCGCGATGACGATGCCGAGATCGGTCGTCTGGTAAAACCTGACCCTTGAATCGAGCGGCGCCTGCCACGCCGGCTGGGCCGCCGCCGCAGCGGTAAAAATGCAAAGAACGCACAAAAGTATGGCTGCTACTCTCATGCGTTCTATTTTAACCCTCTGGGCCCGCAGGACCGAAGAATTATTGTATGCGGTACGCCTTTTCTTTCCACATTACGACAACGGTGCCGTCGATCGTCTCGGCAATATTGCGGAGCCCGCCGTCGAGGTCCTTGTACTCGCTTGAACCGCGGCTGACCTTTTTGGCCGATTGTCCCTTGTAGGCAAGGTCGTACCAGACGCCGCCGCGGCGGTCGAATGACTTGCCGTTGACCGTACGCAGCGAGTTTTCGGTGATCACATTCTGCGTCTGCATCTGGATCTGAGCGTTTGACGGCCCCGAACGGACCGGGCCGTTCTTTTTGGCGGCCGGCGGCATATCGCGGACCATTCGGTCGTCAGCCGGCTTTGCGGCGATGATCGCGTCCTCTTCTTTTGCCTTCAGATTTCCGTCATCTGTTTTGGCGTCGCCCGATGCCGTTGCCGGCACACCGCCGGTCGGAGCCGGAGGCGGCGCGGCGGCCGCCGTTCGCCTTTCGTCAGAAAATGTTTCGGGTTTCGGCTCGGAGTCGGTACGGGTGTTTGCCGCACTCAATGACGAAGCGTCTGCACGGTTTGCCGAGCTTGCCGTGTTCGCGGCGGTATTTGCGGCCGAACTCATCGGCGGCATCGCGGCGGAATTAGCGGCAACGGCCGATGACGGCTTGTTCGCCGTCGGGTAATCTGCCTCGCCGCCGTAGAACGGCCCGCCCTGAACCGGCCCGGGCTCGGTAGCCCGCGAAATTTCCGCATTCGGCCGTGATCGCTCCTGGAGCACGACGTAACCGAGTATGCCCGAGAACGCGAGTATCACCGCACCCATCGCGGCCGCGAGTGCCGGCGTCGCAAACAGCCGTTTGTACCACGGGATGATCGCCGCGGGTATAGTGTCGGGCCGCGTCTCGGCCTCGGCCTCGACCGTCTCGACGCCGGGCCCGCTGTTCAAGAGCACGGTCTGCGACAGCACACGCCGGCAGCGGTCGCAATCGGCGATGTGCTCCATATAGAGCATCTTCGACCGCGGCGGCAGAGCGTTTTCGACAAATGCCGCGATCGTGTCCGCGTCGAGGTGCGGCGAGGCCGCGGCCTTTCCGGCCGCACCATTACCGCTCCGCGCTTTTCGCAGGATCGCGTCTATTTCTTTGTCGAATTCAAGTTCCATCTAATATTTTTTCACCACAGGGGCCACAGAGATCACAGAGACGAACCGACCTGTTTTAATGTTCATGACTGACATCCTGCAAATTCATGTCCGTCTCGCCCGAAACCCCGACGCCCCCGCGGTGAGGTTTTCGTAACCCAACTATAGAACGCCCCCTGACCAAATATCTTGCACGAATGCCAAAACCAACAGAACGGCGAACATCGTTTCGAGGTTTAGTCCGAGACTGGCGGCGGTTTCGCTCAGGTGCCGCTTGACCTCGCCGTCGGTCCAACCGTGCTTCGACCGCAGCTCGCGTTCGACGCCTTTTCGGATATCAGCCTGGACGCGGGTCAGCTTTCGACTTGCGGTCGCCTCGTGGTACCCGAAGGTCGCCGCGATGTCCTTAAGTTTCAGGCTGTCAAAATAATACATTTTCAGGATCAGGCGGTCCTCAGCCTCGAGTGCGGCGATCGCGGCCGACAACGCCGCAGAAACATCGGCCGCCGTCTGACCGTCGCTGAACAGGACCTCGGGATTCGCTCCGTGCGTGGCGAAATGGTCGTGGTCGCTGCCTGCGGCCTCATTTGCCAGGTTCTCAAACTCGCGGTCCTCTTCGATCTGGACAAACTTTGACTGTTTTCGAAACTCATCGACCGCCAACTGTGAGACAACCGCCCGCAGCCAGCCCGCAAGCGAACCGCGGCCCGAGTAATATGCGAGCTTGCTCTTTTTGTTGCCGTCGGCATCGACCCTCAGGCCGTAAAGCTCGGCCCAGATCGAGCTTGCGAGATCCTCCGCGTCCTCGCTGTTTGACGAGATCTTTCGGGCGGCGGACTTGACCGTCGAGTCAAAATTGGCGACCAGATCTTCCCATGCCTTTTCATCACCCCGCTCGCATGCGACGATCAGACAAAGGTCGTCGGCCCGTATGTCGTGGACAAACTCCTCGATGTCGGTGTGCGCCGCGTTGGGCGTGTCACGCAAAAGGTATTTTTCGACCGCCGCCTCGACACGCGACGCGATGTCAGCCCCGGTCAGCCCGCGTGCGTTATCGGCGCGCGATATCAGGTGCTCAATCGCTTCGGTGACCGTATTTTTGTGCTTTTCGGCGATCGGACTCATTCAAAAAAGTTGACAGAATTTTAGCACTGATTTGATGTATCGTGGAACAAAGCGGGTTGTTCGGAGTCTAATTTAACGCTATATGAAAGATTACCCGGCAATTGGCTTTCTTTATACGCTGATTTTCGTATTTTCAGCCAGTGGTCGGAGGCCCTCTTTAAGGTCTGTTCCAGTTTTGACCGCAATTCCTTGGCAAACAAATTTCTGGTACCCATGTGAAAAGATGATAAAATCTTGTCGTTATGGAAATCACCGTTTCAATTCCGGAAAGCCTCGTGCCTGCCTACAGCACTGATGCCGATCTTGCACGTGAAATGCTCGAGGCCTATGCGCTTGAAAACTATCGTCGACAGAATATTAGTCTCGGGTGCCTGGCTGAAATACTGGAACTTTCGATCGACGAGGCACATGGTTTTCTGAAGCAGCATAATGTCCCATCCAACTACGATCGGGAAGACATGGAACGCGATCTTGAGACTCTTGAGATGTTTCTTAAGAAATGATCGTAGTCGCTGATACAACCCCGCTCAATTACCTCATTCTGATCGAGAAGATATCTGTCCTGCCTTCGATATTCAGTTTCGTTGTGGTCCCAAAGGCCGTAATTCAGGAAATGAGCCATCCGAAGGCGCCTTTGGTTGTCAGTGAATGGGCAAATTGTCCGCCTGATTGGGTAGACGTGCGAGATGCGTCCCTTGTTCCATCTCTTACCCGTGGCGGGCTTGGCAGAGGTGAAACATCGGCTATTTCGATCGCCCTGGAATTTGGTATCGGGCAGATATTGATCGACGACAAAACGGCTGTTCTCGAAGCGACCGACCATGGCCTGAAGATAATTACCACTTTCCTTGTATTAGAAATTGCTGCCGCAAAAGGACTGCTAGACCTGGAATCGGCGATCGCCTCCCTCGCAGCCACGAACTTCCGTTTTCCGCCAGACGATCTGGTAAAGGAAATGCTGAATAGAAACAAACGAAAATACTGAGTATCGGATAGCGGTTGAACCGGAGCTATCCGATATACCCCTGTGAGAAGATCATTTCAAGTGTTTCCGCAGGAACGAAACGATCTTGTACCCGTCGTAATAGACCCAGGGTTTTTCGCCGAGCGTGTAATGGCCGCAGGGAATGGCGGCCTTGCTGTGTTTGATCCTGTGACGGCGAAGGGCGTTCATCGTGTCGCGTGAGAGGTCGACCGGAAAGCTGAGGTCATAGAGCGTGTAAATGTATCGCTGCGGCCGCGGCGGCAGTTTTGCGAGGCGTTCCATATACGCCATCGGCGAGATCGGCAGCCAGTATTCGCGAAGTTCGTCGAGGCCGACATTTTCGCCGATGCCCTCTTTGACGTGATATGTCGAGAGGCCTTCCCACACGACGTCGGCGACATAGCCCGAAACGTGGTTAAAAACCGCCGTGTCGATCTGCAGATCATGGGCAAACGCAAAAAAGCCGACGCACGACCCGATACTCGTCCCGACGAGGCCGACCTTTTCATAGCCCTGCGACTTGAGCCAACGCACCGCCGAGCGCGTATCGACGACCGACTGGCGCAGGCTCTGCAGCGTTCGCCCGACATTCGGGGCAACGAGATAATCGGCACGTTCGAGCTCGGGCGGCTTACGTTCCTCGTGATACGGCAGCGTCATCCGCAGGGCCGAAAACCCGAGCCGGTTGAACACTTTGCAGAGGTCAAAATAGGTGCCGGCCTTGGCGTTCCAGTGCGGCAGGACAAGAATGGCGGCCTTTTTTTCGCCGTCCGCCGGAAAATACGACGCATAGACCGTGTTGTTCTCGATTGACGGCGTCTCGATGCCGCTGGTCCACGTCAGAAGCCCGCCGCTGAGGCTGTAGTCGGCGATCTCGGGCGAGCAGAAAAAATCTTCGCTGTGCTCGATCGTGTATTTTGAAAATTCGCTGAACAGCTCACGCGGGTCGCGGCCCTCAGCGTCATCGGTGATGTATTCCGTTCCCCAGTCAAACGGATGCACGACGCGGTTATCTTCGAGAAACGCGTGATACCGCTCGCGTTTGTGCATGTAACGTTTGAGCATGATCTATAAAAATTTAATCACAGTTGGCCGTCTAATTACACCGCCCGGCCGTTAAAATCGCTTCCCCGGCGGCCCAAAGCTCTACGATATCTCGGTGACGGTGCCCTTTCTTCGCACAAGGTAAACGATCCCCGAAAAATCGTCCGTCATCAAAAATGAGTTGGCGTCGAGCTTCATAATGTCGCACGGGCGTCCGTTGACCACACCGCGTTGCAGGAATCCGTTGATAAAGTCCTGCAGCCGCTCGCCCTTTCGCATAATGACGACCTTGTAGCCATGGCCGATCGCCTTATTGGTCGAACCGTGAAGCGAAACGAGAAAAGCGTCCTTGATCGCCGGTACCGCGCCATCATCGTTAAAATAGTCAAACCCCAACGCCGACGAGCGGGCCGGAAAGTACGCGTACGGAGCGGTCACGCCCGTGCACTGGCCAGGTCGTTTGAATTTCGGGTCGGCAAATATCCTGCCGCCGGACGAATGGCAATACGGCCAGCCGTAATCCGCCCCGCGCTTTAGCGCGTAAAACGTCTCGTCGGGTTTTTGCAGCCCGAGGTGGTCCGAGCCCTGATTTGTCGCAAAAACAAAATTGCCGATCGCCCTCAGTCCGACCGCGTTGCGCAGGCCGCGGGCAAATTCGCGTTGATCGGTACCGTCGGGGTTCATTTCGACGATGCTCGCCCGGATCTTCTCCTTTTCAACGCAGGCGTTACAGCTCGAGCCGACCGAAACGTAGAGTTTGCCGTCCGGCGAGAATGAGATCGTCCGTGTCAGGTGCCATCCGCCGTACTTATAGCTGAGGCCGTAATCGGGAAAGGTCGCCAGCGTCTGCGGCCGCGTGTCGGTCGGCGAGGTCTCGCCGCGGGTGTATTTACGCCGCGTCAGCTTTTCGGTCTCGGCCAGATAAAACCACTCCTGCCCGTCGGCGTCACGATAAAACTGGACGCTGTTCGGGTTGTGCAGGCCGGTCATATACGGGATCACATTCGAAAATTTGCCCTTCGCCGGATCCCAGCCGTCGAGGATATAGACGGTCCCGCGTTTGTTGTCGGTGAGGTTGTACATATCCGTCACGAATATGCGGCCATCGGGCGATTTTGCAAAAAAACGCACGCGTTTTAGCCCCTCGGCGGCGGGAATGATCTCAAATCCGTCCGCGATGTTCAGCGTAAACGATTTGCCGTTCTTCAGGGCGACACGGGTCGGCACCAGCTTTGGCTGGCCGAAAGCGCCCGCTGCGATCACAAGTGTCAATAAAAGCGGTAGTATTTTCATCGTTTTCGTGGTATTCGTGTACTTTATGGCAAAAAATAAATTTGATATCGATCGATTTCGCATCGCCGAGGGCTCAAAGGTCGAACTGGACAATCACCCGACCGACCACTCGGGCGGCTACACCGACAAGAAGATGGCCGTCGCCGACCTTGCCAAAAATATCGAGCGCCTCACCGAGCTTCAGGATATCCTTTACGCTCAAAATGTTCACTCACTGCTGATCATTTTTCAAGCGATGGACGCCGCCGGCAAGGATGGGGCGATCAAGCACGTCATGAGCGGGCTCAATCCGCAGGGTTGTCAGGTGACCTCATTCAAACAGCCCTCGTCGGAGGAGATCGATCACGATTTTCTCTGGCGGTGCCAGAAGGCCCTGCCCGAACGCGGCCGGATCGGCATCTTTAACCGCTCGCATTACGAAGAGGTGTTAGTCGTCCGCGTCCATTCGGGGATACTGCAGCTCCAGCAGCTGCCGGACAAAGTCAAGAACGACAAGTTCATCTGGAAAAAGCGCTTTCGCCAGATCCGCGATTGGGAGCAGCACCTGACCGAGAACGGGACACACGTGCTCAAATTCTTTCTCCACGTTTCAAAAGAGGAGCAGAAGAAACGTTTTCTTGAGCGGATCGATATTCCCGAAAAGAACTGGAAGTTTTCGGCCGGTGACGCCAAGGAACGCGTCTTTTGGGATGACTATATGAACGCCTACGAGGACGCGATGGAAGAAACGTCGACCGATCACGCCCCTTGGTATGTCATCCCGGCGGACAAAAAGTGGTTTACGCGGCTGGCGATCTCTGAGGTCATCGTTCAAAAGCTCGAGTCGCTCAAAATGTCGTATCCGGTCGTCAGCCCCGAGCGGCTGATCGAACTGCAGGAGGCCAAAAAGATACTCGAGGGCGAGATCGCCCCGCACCTTTTGGTAAAGCAGCAGAAACCGGCCGAAGGCGGAAAGAAGAAAGGGTCAGGCTCCAAAAAGTCGAAAAAATGACCGCCACCATTATTTGGCCGGCACGATCCGCAGGATGCGGTCGTCGTCCTTGCCGGGGTTTGCCCGGCCGTCGCGGTTCGACGTCGAAAAATAGATAAACCCGTCGGGCCCCTCGGACATTTCGCGGATCCGCCCGACGGTGCCTTCGAGCAGATTCTCCTGCGACGCTACGCTGCGGCCGTTGAGCACGACCCTTATGATACGGGCTCCGCGCAGGCAGCCGAAAAAGAAATTTCCCTTAAACGCCGGAAACGCCGCCCCGTTGTAGAACATCCCGCTGCCGGGTGCGCACGCCGGACTGTATTCGAGCAGCGGCGAGACCATTCCCTCGCGTTTTTCGTTGTGGTGTATCTCGGGCCAGCCGAGGTTCTTGCCCGCCTCGACGATGTTCACCTCGTCGCCGCCCGAACCCTTGCCCTCGAACGAACTTGGGCCGTGCTCGGTCTGAAACATCAGGCCCGATCCGGGCTGCCACGCCAGGCCCTGTGCGTTTCGATGGCCGTAGCTCCAAACCTCGGGCCGTGCACCCGGCGTTTTGGCGAACGGGTTATCCGGCGGCACGGTACCGTCGTCGTTGAGCCGCAGGGTCTTGCCGACCAGCGAATCCAGCTTTTGCGCGAGCGGCCACTCGGTCGAATCGCCGGTCGTCACGTACAGCTTGCCGTCAGGGCCGAACCGGCACCGCATACCGGCGTGATTGGGCGCGCCGGGCACGTCCTCGATGATCGCCTTTGGCTCGGTAAACTTGCCGCCCGCGTACCTGTAACGCATCACTTTGACGCGTTTGCCCTCTTTGTTATAGGCGTACGCGATATAGACAAAGGCATTTTTGGCAAAATCGGGGTGAAGCGCGATGTCCATCAAGCCGCTCTCACCCGAAGGCTCGACGTCCGGCACGACAAATACCGGCTCGGTCCGCAGTTTGCCATTCTCGATAATGCGGACGCGGCCCGGCCGCTCGGTAAAGATCAGGTCCTTATTCGGCAGCCACGCGAAACCCCACGGCACCTCAAGCCCCGTGGCGACCGTCTCGACCCTGAACCGGGCGTCATTTGTCCCGGTCTCAAAGATCTGGTTTTCGCCAATTCCGGTTGCCGCCGCACCGCAGGCCGCAAACAGCACCGCACTGCAAATTATCAGAATGTCCGCGAGCTTTCGGCTTTTCATTAGACAATATTAACAATTTGGGCCGCCGACAGGTCAAATTTCGTGTCTTTCGGCGAGTTCGGCCCAGCGTTCGAGGTCGGCCTCAAGCCGTTCGTTGAGCGTCTGCTGTTCGACAAAAAGCTCGTGCACGCGGCCCGCGTCGCTGGCCGAAGCGGCGAGCTCGGCGTCGATCTCGGGCAGGCGTTTTTCGGTCTCGGCGATGCGTTGCTCGATCGCCCCAAATTCGCGAAGTTCCTTGAACGAAAGCTTGTTCGATCTCGGCTTTTGCGCGGCGGGCGTCGCCGGTGCCGCGGCCGCGGCCTGTGCCGCCTCGCGCTCTTTGCGTTCGGCCTCCTCGCTTTGCCGCCGCTCCATATATGCCGAAAAATCGCCGGCGTATTCGCGGACATGGCCGCCGGGCTCAAATCGAAAAATGCTCTCGACCGTTCGGTCCAGAAAATAGCGGTCGTGGCTGACGACGATCAATGCCCCGGCAAAATCGTCGAGATACTCCTCGAGGGCGATCAGCGTCGGGATGTCGAGGTCGTTGGTCGGCTCGTCGAGCAAAAGTACGTTCGGCGAACCCATCAATATCCGCAGCAGATAGAGCCGTCGCCTTTCGCCGCCCGAGAGATTTCCGATAACGGCGTATTGCGCGGCCGGCGAGAACAGAAATTTTTCGAGCATCTTGCCCGCCGTGATCTGCGTACCGTCGACGGTCGTCACGTACTCGGCGACATCGCGGATATAGTCGATCACCCGCTGCTCGTCGTTGAGCGCGCGGCTCTCCTGATCGTAATAACCGATATGGACGGTCTGGCCGATCTCGATGTTGCCGCTGCTCGGGGCGACGCGGCCGGTGATCATATCGAGCAAGGTCGTTTTGCCCGATCCGTTGGCACCGATGATGCCGATGCGGTCGTCCCGCTTGACCAGGTATGTCAGGTCGTCGATCAGCACATTGTCGCCGTACGATCTCGATACGCCGTTGATCTCGATCACCTTGGACCCGAGCCGTTTTGACCCGATGGCGATATCGACCTCGCCTTTCGCCTGTTCCTTGGGCACCGCCATCAGGGCGTGGGCAGCCTCGATGCGGTGTTTTGATTTGCGTGTCCGTGCCTTGGCGCCGCGGCGGAGCCATGCCAGCTCTTTTTTAATAAGCTGTTCGCGCTTGTGGCCCTCGACCGCCCGAAGCTCTTCCTGCTCAGCCTTCTTTTCCAGATAGTAGGCGTAATTGCCGGCGAAACTCTGCACTTCGCCGCGGTCGACCTCGAAGATGCGGTCGGTCACGCGGTCGAGAAAATAACGGTCGTGCGTGACCAGCAGCAAAACGCCCGTGTACCGCGCCAGATACGCCTCGAGCCACTCGATCGTGTCGGCGTCGAGGTGGTTGGTCGGTTCGTCGAGGATGAGGATGTCGGGCTTGAATATCAACTCGTGAGCGAGCGCGACACGCTTTCGCTGGCCGCCGGACAATGTGCCCATCAGCGCCGAGGTGTCGTTGATCGCCAACTGCGATAGCACGGTCCGGGCGTTGGTCTCGATCTCCCAACCGCCGTTCATCTCGAGTTCATGCTGCAGTTCGGCGACGCGTTCGAGCAGTTTCGGGCTGTCGTTCCCGGCCGCCAGATCGTGGCAGGCGGTCTCGTATTCGAGGATCGTCCGCATCACGCCGCCGCTCGAGGCAAAGATCGTCTCGAGAACGGTCAGGCTGTCGTCGAACTGCGGATTTTGGGCCAGAAAGGCGAGCGACTTGCCCTTTGCCCGAACGACGCGGCCCGTGTCCGGTTCCTCAAGGCCGGCGATGACCTTGAGCAGCGTCGATTTGCCCGACCCGTTGGCGCCGATGATGCCGATCTTATCCTTTTCGTCGAGGCCCAGCGTCACGCCCTCGAACAACGGTTTGAAACCGTAGTTCTTCGAGACGTTTTCGAGCGAGATGATATTCATAACGTGATCACAACGTTAGCAAAATAACGCGTGCCTGGCATTTTTTGGCGGATCGTGTTTCAGGCGGTCAACTTGTCAGCCGCCGGTAAATATTCGGCATCCGTTCGGGCAGGCTGAGGACGTCGTCGATGATCGTGTAGCCGACGTCGCCGTAAAGGTCGCGGAGCTCGCTTTCGGATTCGCGGTCGATCGTGATGCAAAACGGCGTAATGCCGCTCATTTTGGCCTCGGTCAGTGCCTCGCGAACGTCCTCGCGGGCGTACCGCGCGTCGCCGTAATCGTGATCGTAAGGCCGGCCGTCGGTCAGTATTATGAGCAGCTTGGTACGCGATTCCTGCCGCAGCAGTTTATAGGCGGCGTGGCGGATGGCGGCGCCGAGCCGCGTGTTGTTTTGAAACGTAATGCCGCCGATGCGCCGCTCGATCTCGTCGGAGTATTTTTCCGAAAAATCCTTGACGACATAGAACTTTACGTTTCGGCGGCCCTCGCTCGTAAAGCCGTTTATCGAATACACGTCGCCGACCGCCTCGAGTGCCTCGCTCATCAACACGAGTCCTTCTTTTTCGATCTCGATGATCCGCCGACCCGGATGCGTGTACGGCTGCAGCGGATTGCGGGTGATGGTGCGGGCGGTCGAGCTGGACTGGTCGAGCAGCAGCGAAACGGCGACATCACGCTGTTTTCGCAGGCGTTTGGTATAGATATTCTCGGACTGCTGGCCGTCGGCCCGGCGGTCGACGACAAAATCGACCAGCGCGTTCAGATCGTAATCTTCGCCGTCGAGTTCGCGATTGACCCGTGTCAGATTTTCAGGTTTCATCAGCTGAAACTGATGCCTGATCGACGAGATCACGCCGCGATAGCGTGTGCGGGCGAGTTCGACAAAGGTGCGGTCGCCGAGCTTTACCTTCTTTTCGATCACGCGGCTCCAGCCGACCCGGTGATCGTTCAGCTCGCGGTCCCACTCATCGTAGGCAAAGGCGACATCGTCCGCCTCGAGCGCCTGCTCGGGCACCTCGCTTTGCGACCACGCCTCCGATCCCTGCAGTTCCTCGGGCTCGCCCTCGTCGTCGAGGCTGTTCCACGCGTTGAAGAGGTCCGAAACGTCTTTGGTCTCTTTTGGCTTTTCGCGTTTTACCTGATCCTCGGTCACCGCCTCGGCCGCGTCCTTGTCATCGTAGGCAAACTCGCTCTTGTCGTCGGACTGCTCCGGTTCGGCCTCCTGATTTTGTTCGGGCGTGACCGATTGAAAGAGCGTGTAAACGCGTCTCGTCGCCATTATCGAATCGGCCACGGTCGAGGCGTTGTCGCCGCTGTCGCCGCCAAACGCGACGTACTTTTCGACGATGGTCTCGACCTCGGACACGATCTGGCCGTAAAACTTTCGGGCATCGTCGGTCGCACCGCCGCACATGGTTATCTGAAACAGAAGCTCGAACGGCACCTGATGCATCGGCAGGTCGAAGATATACGGCCGATGCTCACGCAGAAAGCTCTGCATCAGGTCGAGGTCCTTTCTCAGTCCGCGATAGCTGCCGCGAAGACGGCTGTCGATCCTCGCGTTCTCCATCGTGCCGAAGATCCGGCGGGCGAGCCGCGGTTCGGGAAACGCGGTCAGCACCGCCCGGTAATCCGAGCCCTTCGGCAGTTTTTTTCGCTTTTGACGCCGTTCGGCGGCGGCCTCGTCATCCGACAGCGCACGTTCGCCTTTCTGCACGTCCTCGATATAGCCCGCCAGCGAGAATGCGTCGGTCGCGTCGGCAGTCGCTTCGTAAAGCTCGGTCAGCTCGGCATAGGCGGCCTTGAGTTCGGCAGTGTCGCGTTCAAATGTGCCAAATTCGATCTGTCCGGCACCGTGAGCGGCGAGCACCTTGTAGAGCCGAAAGTCCATCTCGTCGTCGTCAAACTCGGTCACCGATGTCGGCAGATAGATCGTCTTGCCGTCGCCGATCCGCGATTCCTGAGGCAATTCGGTGATCGGAGCGATCTCGACCTCCTTGCCGGTCAGCGCCTCGACGTACATTCGCAGAACACTCTGGACCTTTTCGAGCGGCAGGCCCGAACGCGCCTGCTGCAGCCGCGAGGTCGACTCGCGCGTTTCGAGGGCAAAATAGCTGCGGCGTGCCTTTGACGAGTCGCCCGCGTGGTCCTCGATGCCGCTGCCGATCCACTCTTCAAACTGTTCGAGCGATACACTGCGAAGTGCCGAGGCGCTCGACTTAAAGGCGGCGAGGGCACTTTCCGCGTCCGAAACGGCGATCTTTGCCGTTAGTTGCAGCACGCGCGAAATGGCCTCGCTGTGGTCCTCGCGCTTATTGCGTGTGAGGGCGGCGATGACCTTTGGCGTGGCCCGCAGAAACGCGATCAGGACGGCGTTGCCGTGACGGGCGACGGTGCGTGCGACCAGCGTCCAATCGTCAAAGACGGCATCGGCGGCACCGAGTACGTCACTGCCGGCCGCGACAAAATGCAGTGTCACGCTGCCGCCAAACTCCAAAAACTGTCCCGCGCAACGCAGCAGCCTGACGGCGTTGGGCGCCGAGACCTTCGCCAGGGCGTCGGGCAGGCCGGCCCACAGATCGGCTGTCATGCCGCCCGTCCGCTCAGCAAACTGGCGGGCCAGTGCGATCGCCTCGGCCGCCACTTCGCCGCCGCTGTCCGACGACCTGAGAGCGGCCGCGACCGCCGGCGTGTGCTGCAGAAATTCGGCACTGTGCTTGGCCGACCGCTGCGCGATCTCAAACGCGACCGCGAGGATCTCGGCCAGCAGCTCAGCGTCGCCGACCTCGCGGGCGATGTTCGGCACCGCCCGGAACGTCTCAAGGGCGATCGAACTCGAAAGCACCAATTGCCGCGTGCAGATCTGAAAAACGGCCGCCCTCGCGATCTCGGGCACGGGCTTGAGCCCTGCGACGCCCTCGGCAAAAAACGCGGTCCCGACATCAGCATTGCCCATCGCCAGCCGCCGGCCCATCTCGCCCCACAGCCGCAGGTCCTCGGCCGACAGCAATTTTGCGGCACGCGGCACGGCCTCGACAAATTCGCGGCTGACCCGCAAACTGACCCCCGCGAGTGCCGCGCTTATCTCGAGTGCGGCCCGCTTTTTATCGCTCGGCAGCCTGCCGAGGCGGGCGGCGAGGCCGGTCAGGGTCTTTTTGTTCTTTGAGCCGTCTTCCATCTATGATTCAAGTCTAAGAATTGGCGGGCGGAATGTCCAAATCCTCGGAACTTATCGCCGGCGAGGGGCGTAAACGGTGTTTGACCGAAAACCAAACCTAACCTGATGAAGAACAAGATATTTCAGTTGATCTCGCTGCTTTTGGTGTGTTTTGCAGCTGCCGGCGGTGCCGCCGCACAGACCGCGGACTTTGCCTTCCGGCCCGGACGCGTCGCCGTCGGCACCGTTTACCATTACGTCAAGACCAACGTCGACGGCACCCAGCCCGAGAACATTTCGCTGTACATCGCCGGCGAAAACCGCATCGAGTCGCTGAAATATCACGAAAAAGGTGAGCGGGCCGGCCTTGTCATAGCCGAAATGGACTGGGCCGCGTTTCTACCCAAACGGCTCGAATCGTGGCAGGTGTTGTCGCAAAGCGAAAGAAAGCTCTTTGCGACGCTGACCTTCAACCCGGCCGAAATGGCCGTCGAGGTGTCGATCCCGGCGATGCGGCCCAAACCCGAAATGGCCCCGATCGGACGTCTGCCGTTTCACCTCTATAACTTTGACCTTGCCAGCCTCAACGTGTCGTTTCCGCACCTCGCCGATCCCAGAGGCTCGTTTACGGTCGGCATCGCGGATCCGACCTTTAAGCAGGACGGCCCGATGTTCGCCTACCGCGGCGAACTCCGCGTCGCTTACGAGCGGGACGAATTGCGCGGCGGCGTCAAGTGCCGCAGGTACTCGGCCGCGGGCTCCGGCATCGGCGGTAAAGGCACGATCTGGGTCAATAAAAAGCTCGGCCATATCGAGGATATGCAGTTTGACGTCGCAAATAACCCCGATTGGAAGACCTTCAAGCTAAAACTGCGGCGTATCGAAAAGATGAGCGGCGAGGCGTGGCAGCGGTTTATCGCGTCGCAATTTTGACGCGTCACATTCGCGGCGGGATACCGTCAAAATAGATAAAGATATGCCAGCAGGCGTTGGTGCCGTATTCGATCAGGGCGTCGAGCTTGTTCGCCCGCTCCATTTCGGCGAGCTTGGCCATCACAAAATTCTGCTCCTCGGCCGTCATATGCTTGCGCGCGAGGTCAAACGCACATCCTGATGTATGCGGCGGCAGCGAGCCTTCGCCACGGACCTTGAATGAATTGGCGTTTGTCGCGTTGAGGCTGATCTGATAGTCCATCGAGCGCGTCAGCGACGTTACCCGCAGCGGCCTGCCAAACTTTTCGAGATAGGCGTTAGCGACCTCCTCCAACACGGGTTTGGCGCGTTTGTTGAACATTCGCAGCAGCCTGATCCGCATCTGCTTGCGGTGCGACGGATTGTTGAGGTCGTATTGCTGTCCGCCAAAATTGGCCGCCAGTTGTTCGAGCGTTTTGTACTTGGGCGACCCCGGAGCGATCTCGTCCGTGCCGGACTGAAAACTGAACGACGTGAACGGCCCCTCACCCGCACTGCCGCCGACGACGAGATAATAGCTCTTGGTCGCCATCGGCATCTCAAAAAGCTCTTGTTTCAAACGCTTTTCGGCAAGCTCCGCAAAATCCATCGGCTGCTGATAACCGGTGCCCTTCATCTGCAGCAGTTTCGCCTTTTGTTTGATAACACCGTCGCCGAAAAGCTCTTTCGGCACGTCGAGCCCGGCGGGCCGTATGCCGGTCTCGCCATTTCGCGGCTCGAGCGACTTGCGTTCCTGTGCCGCCAGAAACGCGGCCGTCACATTCAGATCGATATCGTCGGCCGCCGCGGGGTCGGACTTGATATCGGCGACGCTGTTGGTGTCGAGTTCCTTTTCCTCGGTCTCCCAGGACGCGATCAGGTCGTCGAGGTCGTCTTCGTCCTCGCCGCCGAGCGGGTCGATGACGCGTTTCGGGATCAGCCCGGAGGCGAGCACCGGCCGGGTCGAAGCTCCATTGACCGCGTTACCGCCGCTGCCGCCGCTGCGGCTCACTACCAGAAGGGCGATCAACGCCCCGAAAACGATGACGAACGTCAACGCCCCGGCCGCGATGAGCATCTTTGTCTGTCCGCCGTTGGCCGCTGTCGCCGCAGCGGCCGGAACCGCGGGTGAGGGCACGTTTGCTTTTTCGGGCGGCGGTTCGACAGGCGATGGCGGCGGAGCGGCCGCGGCTGAAACGCCGTCGATCTCGACGCGGATCCTGGTCGAACTGCCGATCGTCAGGACATCGCCGCTGCGCAGTATCCGCGGGGCACCGCTTATGCGCTCGCCGTTAAGGAACGTACCGTTGGTCGAGTCTTCGTCAACCACCAGCAGCTCGTCGTCTTCGCGAAAAATTGTCGTGTTCTTGCGTGAGAGTCCGCTGTCACCCAGTACGAGACCGGCCGGCGGAGTGCGGCCGATGGTCAGTTCGTCCTCCAGCGTCACTTCACGGACGCCGTCGGGAGCATCGATGTGCAGTGTCGCGGTTCTCATCAATGATGATGGTCATCATCGGATACTTCTTTCAGCTTTGAGATGTCCAGCAAACGCGAGAAATCGTCGAAGTGAAACATAGTATCGTCCTTGCAGTGCTCGCAGTAAAATGTGACGTCCTCGCCGAGATACATATCCTTGAGGTGATAAGCGACAAAGCAGCCATAGCACCGCTGTATCCGCTTGCCGAATGTTTCGAGTACGTTTGTGTCCTGCGGCATTTATTTCACCACGCCGCGTTTCGAGCTTTCGATAAAGTCGACCAGCAGCGTCACCTCTTTACAGCCGGTGACCTCGGCGCGGATGCGTTCGAGGGCCTGCGTAGTATTCAACTTGGATGAGAGCAGCAGCCGAAACGCGTGATTGAGCCCCTCGATCACGTCCTGCGAGTAACCGCGGCGCTTCATTCCGATCTTGTTCAGTCCGTAGCATTTGGCGTGGTTTCCCTGAATGATCGCAAAGGGCAGTGCGTCCTTGACCACGACCGAATAGCCGCCGATAAACGCCTCGTATCCGACGCGGCAAAACTGGTGCACGCCCGAATAGGCTCCGACGCTCGCCCGGTCAGCGATCTCGACGTGGCCCGCGAGCGTCGCGGCATTGGCCATGATCACGCTGCTGCCGACCTGACAATCGTGGGCGACGTGCGCCTGCGCCATCAGCAGATTGTCGTCGCCGATCCGCGTCACGCCGCCGCCGCCGACCGTTCCGCGATGGATGGTGACAAATTCGCGTATCTGGTTTCGCTTGCCGATCACGGTCGATGTCGGTTCGCCGGCGTACTTCAGATCCTGCGGGCCGAGCCCGATCGACACGAACGGATGAACGTGGGTTTCGTCGCCGATCTCGGTGATGCCGTCGATGACCACATGCGAGTCGAGCCTCACGCCGGCACCGAGTTTGACCCCGGCCCCGACCGTACAGAACGGCCCGATGTGACAGTCGTCTCCGATCGCCGCATCCGCATGGACGATCGCCGACGCGTGGATAAATGCGCTCATATTTGGGGTTGATCGTCCTCGGGCGCCGCCGGCCCGCCGGTCTTTCGGGCGACCAGCCAGGTAAAGATGATCGTCGCCGGTATCGAGATAAAGATGCCCAGGATCGCCCCGCCGACCGTGGCAACGGCGATGCCGATCAGGCCCAGACGAAGCTTTTTATTGAAATAACCGAAGAGCAGCGGGATCAGCCCGAGGCCGAATCCGATAACGGCATTGATCAGCATCACCCACAAGAGGGCTTCGCGTGTGGTCAATTGGTAAGGTTCCATCTTATTGCTCCTTTGGCCGGTCAGCGATGATCGACGTGATCGTCGCCTCGGCGGTTACCTGTCCTTCGACGCTGGCGACGCCGCGCATCTTCTGCACCTTTGACCCGATCCTCAGGGTCGTCACCTCGAGCGTCAGCGTGTCGCCGGGCACCACCGGTCGGCGAAACTTGCCGTCCTCGATGCCGGTAAAGAAAGGTATCTTGCTGTCGCGGTCCTCAAACTCCCTGAGGGCGAGTATCGCGCCGACCTGCGCGAGGGCTTCGATCTGCAGCACGCCCGGCATAACGGGTGCACCCGGAAAATGCCCGCTGAAAAACGGTTCGTTTATCGTAACCTGCTTGATGCCGACGATCCGCACTCGCGGCTCGAGTTCAATGATCTTGTCCACCAGCAGGAATGGGTATCTGTGCGGCAGTATCGTCTGTATCGCAACTGAATCGAGGATGGTCATACTCCGAAATAATACCAAAAATATAAAATACGAGTAGCCGGCAAAATGGTTTTTACCGGCTACCCGTCGTTTTGGATTGCGTTACGCCGCCGGCACCGGGCCGGTCACGGCGTTATTTGCGAGCGTTGTAAAACGTGATGAAATCGGCCGTGATATCGGTCTTTTCATCAAAGCCCATCAGGATCTGGGCTTCGAGCAATTTCGGCCCGTCGAAGATCACCGCATAGCCTTTCG
Source organism: uncultured Chloracidobacterium sp. (assembly GCA_964592865.1). GTDB lineage: Bacteria > Acidobacteriota > Blastocatellia > Pyrinomonadales > Pyrinomonadaceae > OLB17. Next base: position 25,138 of record CAZQGN010000040.1, read on the forward strand.
CCTTGGCGTACTCATTCATCGCTTTAAGGATGTCGTCCGTCACCGGCCCGACCACCGCATCGTAGCGCTTGGTATAGCGTGCCTTGGCGTCTTCCTGTTTACGCTTCATGTTGGTCTCGATGGTCTGAGCCTCGTCGACCTTTGCCTGGATGGCGTTGCGGTCAGCCTGCGGCAGATTCTGCAGTTTCTGGATCTCGGCCGCGAGGGCTTCGTACTTGGTCTGCATCGTCTTGAGTTCGTCATTGAGCGGCTTGAACTCGGCCTCAAGCGCCGTCAGGGCGTTCTTGAACTTGGTGATGCCCGCTCCGGCCTTCTCATCCGCAAAAAGGTAACTGTTGACCAGGCCGATCTTGCCGGCACCGGTCTGCGCAGCTCCAGCCTGAGCGTTTGCTGATACCGCGAACATTGCGGCAAATAAAAGGCTGAGGGCAGCTATACTGAATCTTCTCATTATTATGTAGTACTCCTTAAACTCCTGGAAAGGTGCGATGCACCATCTATTTGAAACCTATTTTACGTAAACTGTTGCTTGTCGTTTCAAAAAAAGAAAAGCAATAGTAAGTTATCGAAAAATCCTTGTCAATTTCGCCGGCCGACAGCCTGTTGCCGCCGTTAGAACGTACGTCCGACCGTAAATCTGAACCCGTTACGCTTGCCCGGCAGGAAAATGCCCGGCAGCTCCTCGGTGTAGCCGAGCTTGGCGTTCGGGTTGTAATAGTAGATCAGGCGGAACGGCACATTGACGATCGGCACCTGTACGCGAAGCTCGGCACCGACGCTGGCCTTAAAATCATTGAGCTTCGAAAACGCGCTTTCGCCGACCTTGAGCAGCGAGTTCTGCTGGACCTCACCGCGGAGGAACAACTGCTGTACCTGCGGCGAGAGGCTCGTCGGGCAGGCGTAACGGTTGCCGCGGCAAAACTCGTTGATATAGTCGGTACGCGTCATCACACGGCCGCGATAGAACAAAAGACTGCCGAAGCTCTGTTCGAGCACCGGTGTATTGATCAGGCCCAGGGCCGTCAGGCGGCCGCCGCCGAGCAGCTTTTCGTCTTCGAGAAATTCGCTGTTGATCTGCTGCGTACCGGCGTTGCGCAGATTAAAGACCGAACCGACGTCGGCAAAAAGGGCGAGCGTCGCCGGGCCGAAGATCGGTATGCGGTATTCGATATTTGCCAGCAGCTGCGTATCGCCGCCGATAAAGCGGAAATTGCGGCTGTAGAGTGCCGGGTTGTTGCCCGTGGCACCCGTCAGCTGGCCGATCGTGATCAGCTCGTCACGCGTTCGCGGATCGAGCAGATGGTTGGTGTCGGCCGTGCCGAAAGCATTGTTCGCGAGCACGACGTTGCGGGTCGTCACGTACGTGTCAAACGGGGCGACCGGGCCGATCGAACGCGAGTTGTAGCCGCGGATGTCATTTTCACTGCCGAGGAAGAACCGCTCGTAAGCCGGAACTCCGCCGACGAACGCGATCGAATTGGCATTCCGGACCTTGTCGGTCACCGCCCAGGTGCCGATCGTGCCGGCCACGACGCGAAACGCGAAGACGTCCGGATTCGGCTTCTTCTTGTTACGCAGCGGAATGAACTTTGAGTAACTGATGCTCGGCTGATAAGTGCGGACATCGCCGCCGAGGCCCGATAATCCGAGCGAGAGCGACAACTGGCTGCCGCGGAGCGTGTCAATTCCGTTCTTGGCCGGCTGACGCGAATCGTAAACGAACGTTCCCGTGATGCGGCTCGTCAAAATGTTCGGCTGGCGGTAGATGACCGGGATGACGGCCGACGGATCGGCACCCGAGTTGACCGCCGGGTCCTCGATGCTCGTCGCCGAAAGCTGGTAATTGAGGCCGACACGCGAAAACTGTGTGAACCGGCGTTTCTTGAAGAAAAGCTCGGACAGCGGTGCGGTCGCAAACAGCGTGACGCCGTAAGTGCTCTGCGTAAAGAGGTTGGCCGAATCGGTCACGACCTGTCCGTACGGATTATAGAGCTCATTCAACAGGTCCTGGTTCTGCGTCAGGTACGTGCCCTCGCCGAAGAACTTGTACCGGCTCGCAAAGACCGAAAATCCGACCGAGATCGGCCTGTTGCGGAAATACGGCTGCTGGAATGTCATCTGCAGCGTCTGCTGACGGTTGCCGTAGCCGACGTTGAATGACAGGACCTCGCCGCGGCCGGCAAGGTTGTTGGTCGAGTATTCAAGCCCGAAGAACGAACCGCCGATGCCCGAGACACCGCCGTTGAACGAGATCTGCTGGCGGCCCTTTTCCTTGACCTTGACGATCAGATCGACGTTGCCGTTCTCTTCGTCGGTGCGGATCTCGACGTCCTGATCCTTGTCGATCGGGTCGAAGTACTGCGTCTGGTTGAGGCGAGCGACCGAGATCTCGAGGTAATTCTGGTTATAGATATCACCCTCGTTGATCAGAAATTCGCGGCGCATCACGCGGTCACGCGTGAACGTGTTGCCGGTAAACTCGAGCCTTCGCAAGCTGAACTGTTTTCCCTCGTCGATCGAGATCGTGATATCGACGATGCCCTCGTTGGCGTTTGCCGGGTTGTCCTTGAACTCCGGTTCAAACTCGGCGTTGTACTGGACAAAGCCCTGGCCGCCGTAAACTTTCTTGAGGTCCTCATAGACCGCGTCCTGAAGGCGTTTGCCGTCGGCGATCTCGCCTTTCTTGAGCCCGACGTAACCGAGGATCTGCTGTTCGGAAAAGATCGAGTTGCCCTCGACCTTGAGCTCGCCGACGCGGAAAACACGGCCTTCCGTGACGGGAACGATGATCTTCAGCGTATCGTCCTTTGAGGTCAGGATCGGGATCGGGAAGCTCTTGATGATCGGCAGTCCGGTGCGTTTGTACCCGAGGCCGACGACCTGCGGTTCGCCGATGCGGGCCTGAAAATAGCCCTTCGAGAACATATACGCCCGAACGTTCTTCTGCAGATCGTACTGCAGCTTTCTGAGGTCGAGGATGTCCTGGCCCTTAAAGCGCGTGACGATTCCGGTCTCCTTGACCAGCGTCAGAGCGTTGCGCAGCTCGCCGTCCTTGAACTTTTCGTTGCCCTCAAACTCGATATCGATGATGCGCGAGCGGTTACCCTGCTCGATGTTAAAGGTCACCGCGATCGACGTGGCCGAAACCTCGTCTTCCTGCACGGTCACCTTCGCGTTCGGAAATCCCTTTGACGCCAGCATCTCACGCAGGATGCGTGTCGCGTTGCGGGCCTTGACGGGGTCATAAACGGCCTCTTTCGAGATGCCGACGCGTTTTTCGCGAAATTCCTTGAGGATGTCCGATTCCTGGATCGCCTTGCTGCCCTTGAACTGCAGGTCACGGATGATCGCCAGCTCGCGTACCTCAAATATCACGTTGACGCCGCCGCGGACACCTTCTTCGGTCAAAACGCGGGTCGCCGTCTTATCGAAAAAGTTGAGCGAGAGCAGTTCTTTGAGGTCACGTTCGAGGCTGGCC
>CAZQGN010000041.1:0-28213 GCA_964592865.1 uncultured Chloracidobacterium sp.
GGTAGTCGGTAGTCGGTAGCCGGTAGCAGGTAGTAGGCAGTCGCCGATCACCCGCTACTAACTACTAAGTACCGTCTACTAACTACCGTCTACTAACTACCAACCACTAACTACCAACCACTAACCACAAACTACCGTCTACCGTCTACCAACTACCGTCTACCACCGATGAACCTCAATCAGGTCACGATCTACACCAAACTTCCGGTCGAGACCGCCGCGTTTTTTGAAAAGCTCGGCCTGCGAAAGATCGTCGATTCCCTGCCGCGTTATGCACGGCTTGAGTGCCCCGACGGCGGCTCGACCCTATCGGTGCACGAGGCGGAAACGCGGGTCGCGGGGAGTTTGCCTGATACGCCGATCGTTCTCTACTTCGAATGCGAAGACCTCGACGCCGACGTCGAACGGCTCAAGTCGCTCGGCATCGTCTTCACACAGGAGCCGACCGACCAGCCCTGGCTCTGGCGCGAGGCCTACACCGCCGACCCCAACGGCAACAGCATCTGCCTGTACCACGCCGGCAAGAACCGCCTCGATCCGCCCTGGCGGATAAACTAGCCTAAAATACTGCTGTCCAGCGTGTCCTGACTGTCCTGACTGTCCTGACTGTCCAGCGTGTCCTGACTGTCCGGGCTGTCCTGACTGTCCGGGCTGTCCTGACTGTCCGGGCTGTCCCGATAATATTTTTTTTTAATTTTCAAATATCTTTCTGTTGCACAGTTGCAACACTATCTTATTATTGCATCTTTTGATACAATTATCAATATGCAACCCGAAATCAAATATCCGACGCTCTCCGCCGATCAATTTGAACTCAAGCCCGCGTTTCAGTGGATCAGGGACGCGAAACGCAAGGAAATGCCCGAAAAGCTGCTGAACGACCTGTGGTCCGAGGGCGAGATCGTGGCGATGTTCGGCGACACCGGAACTGCCAAGAGCGTATTCGCCGTCCAGATCGCCGAGACGCTCGCCAACGGCGGTTCATTTTCGTCGTCGCGGTCGCGCCGCGGGCCGCGAAAGGTGCTCTATATCGATACCGACGCCAATGAAAAGCAGTTTGAGTCGCGGTATGCCGCCGATCACGCGGGCGGACGGGCGAGGTTTCTGCACCGGCATTACAAATTTGCGGCGGGCCTCACGCGGGCCGAGTACGACGCCGGCATGCTGATGCCGAAAAAGGGCGAGAGCGTCGCGGACCTCTTTATCAGCGACCTGCGGCGAATGGTTGCGGCGGCCGGTGCCGACACGATCATCATCGACAGCCTGACATCGCTCGTATCGTCGCACTACGGCAATCGGCAGTTGATCGAACTGCTGGTCGGGCTCCGCCGGCTCCGAAAGGAGCTCGGGCTGTCGATACTCGTCGTTTTGCAGACGATGACCACGAACCGCACATCGGAATTGCGGATGGGAACCGCGTTGTTTCGGGCTGTCGCGAGCCGTACGGACGGCATATTCGGCCTTGCGAGGGACCGCACGGCCGAGAACCGCGTCTATCTGAAACAGGTTTCGTCGCGAAACGCTCCCATTCTGTACGATTCGGCACACGTGCCCGTTTTTGAGGTGCGAAAGCTCGACGACAATTATCTGTCGTTCGAACTGGCCGAATATGCCCCCGAGGCCGAGCTGCTCGACGACATCCGCAGTGAACAGGAATGGGAGACGATCGAGCTGATCAAGAAGATGTCGGATAGCGGATGGTCGCTCCGCCGTATCGCCGCCGAGATCGATATCCCGAAAACGAGGGTCCATCATCTGCTCAGGATGTGGCGCGAGCCCGTTGGGGCCACGACCGAGTCAGCGGCCCGACCGGAACCGGCGGCCCGGGAAGAAGCATCTGCCGTGGACGACCGCGCCGTCTCGAAACCGTTCATCGCCCGGCATTTTCCGGGCTGTGAGGAGTTTCACGCGGCCGAGAACGACCCGCGATTTACCGGCGTATATGACGACAGGCGGCCGGAGCGGTCATCGCTGCGGCGGGAGTTCTATCTGATCGCCCTCGGGCACGCCGAGGCACTTGCGGAATATGACAAGACCGGCGTCGCTCCATCGCTGGCGGAGATGTTTGAGCGATACCGGCGCAAATCCGAAAACGCCCTCGGCGATATCGATGAGGAACCGGTTCGCGGCGAAGGGCCTGAGGAGATCGGACACGCGTCAAAAGAGGTCGTCCCGGGCGTGACTGCCAAACTGACACCTTCATTCGACGGTTACGGAAAACCTATCTATATTGAGTCGTTTGCCGAAACAGGCAAGCCGAAGGTCTGGTACAAACGCTCGAACTCGGGCCGCTTCAGCCGCTACATACGCAGCCACGTCGGCATCTCGATCGAGGGGATTTGAGGAATAGTAGATCCGCCCTTATCCCTGCGGCCACGCCGCCTTTCGTCGTCGCCAAGGTCGAGGCCGCAATACCGGTGTCGCTAATTTTGCTTGCGTTTGACTTTGTTTCGGTTGATAATTCGGGGTATGGACTATCGAGATTACATAACCATCGAGCCTAACAAACGCGGCGGCAAACCGTGTGTGCGGGGGCTAAGGATAACGGTTTACGAGATCCTCGAATATCTCGCCTCCGAAATGACCGAAAGCGAAATACTTGCCGATTTTCCTGATCTGACACATGAGGATCTCAAAGCCTGTATCTCGTACGCCGCCGACCGTGAACGCCGCCTGATGATGGCTCCCGTACCGGCGTGAAGCTGCTATTCGACGAAAACCTGTCTCCCTCATTGCCGCGTCTTTTGGCCGATATTTTCCCCGAATCGATACACGTTAGCGATATCGGCATGAGATCGTCTGACGACCCTGTTGTTTGGGATTACGCGAAAGGGGGCGACTATATGATCGTTTCCAAAGACTCCGATATGCACGACCTCAGCCTTGTCCTCGGAAATCCGCCAAAAGTAGTCTGGATCAGGCTCGGAAACTGCTCGACTCGTCAGATCGAAGAACTGCTCCGAAAGGATCTTGAGGTCATCAAGTTGTTTCACAAAGACGAGACCGTATCGCTGCTTGCCTTACCCTAGATCTTACCTGCTATCTCAGGCCGCTATACGCCGAATTTTCAGAAAAGCATAGCTTTTCCGCACATCAAGCGGCGGAGCCGGTCAGAACAAAGACGATGGGGCGAACGGTCGGAAAAGCATAGCTTTTCCGCACATCGAGCGGCGGAGCCGGTCAGAACAAGGACGATGGGGCGAACGGTCAGAAAAGCATAGCTTTTCCGCACATCGAGCGGCGGAGCCGGTAAGACCAACGATGGCGAGCGGCGGAGCCGGGGATCACGGTCGCCGTCTGATGAATGCAATTTCATCAAACGGTGATCGGTCAGTTTGCTCTCCGAATCGCAAAATCCCGCTTTGGCGTGTAAAATAGCTGAAGTAAGTACGCGGTTGGCGGGAGATGGGACGGGCGTCGAGATGCTCGTGCCGGCTCCGGCTGCCGGCTACCGAATACAGAAAAGAATATGTCATTAACAGTTGTAGGCAGCGTCGCGTTTGACGCTTTGGAGACGCCTTTTGGGCAGCGGGATAAGATACTTGGCGGTGCGGCGACGCACTTTGGACTGTCGGCGAGCTTTTTTACGCAGGTCAACGCGGTCGGCGTGGTCGGCGGAGATTTTGGCGACGACGAGTGGGCGGTGTTCAAGCGCCACGCGATCAATACCGACGACATCCAGGTCGTGCCCGACGGCAAAACGTTCTTTTGGAAGGGCCGTTACGATTACGATATGAATACGGCGCACACGCTCGACACCCAGCTGAACGTGTTTGAGACGTTTGCCCCGAGCCTCTCAGAAAATTCGCGAAACGCAAAGTTCCTCTTTCTGGCAAATATCCTGCCGATGCTGCAAAAACAGGTCCGAGAGCAGATGCCCGACGCCAGGTTTGTCGCGATGGACACGATGAACTTTTGGATCACGTCGATGAAGGACGCCCTGCTTGAGACGATCAAGGTCGTCGATTGCATCATCATCAACGACGCCGAGGCGAGACAGCTGACCGACGAACCGAATATCCATAAGGCAGCCCGGGCGATCATGGACCTCGGCCTCAAGGCCGTCGTCATCAAACGCGGCGAATACGGCGCGACGCTTTTCACGCACAACGGCTATTTTGCGACGCCGGCGTATCCGCTCGAGAGCGTTTTTGATCCGACCGGTGCGGGCGACACCTTTGCCGGCGGCTTTATGGGCTATCTCGCCAGCCACGACGAGATCACCGACGACGTTCTCCGCCGGGCGATGATCTACGGGTCGGTAATGGCGTCGTTCAACGTCGAAAAGTGTGGCACCGAGCGCGTCGACGCCCTCGATGACCCCGAGATCAATCAGCGTTTCAAGGCGTTTAAGACAATGACGCACTTTGACGACATCCCGTTTGAACGCGCGACGGCCGCGTAAAGAATGGACAAGAAGAACGAAAATCCGCTGGCACGGTTCGAGCGGCGTTCGAATGGTTATGCACTATTCATCGCCGGTGCGATCGCGTTCGTCTGCCTCGCGGCGGCGATCGTCGTCGCCTTTCAGGCGCGTGTCTGGGCGGCCGTCGGGCTGATAGTTGCGGCGGCCGTGTCGATCGCGGCGTTTATCGTGCTCAACGTCAGCCGCAACCGCCGGCTCGAGGCGACCAGCGACCGACGACTGGTCAAATGGGACGCCGCACTGCCGGCCCTCCAGCGGCAGAACGTAAATCTCGAGGTCAAGGAACTCGCCCGCCTGCTCGGCGTCGAGGACGATTCGCTCGGCGACCTTTTGTCGGCGTATATCGTCGCCGAGGACCTCGCTCTGAGGCAGATCCAGCAGGAAGAAAAACTGCCGCTGCTGCGTCACGTCCAGCTCGGGAGCACGCCTTTTGACGCGATCCTGATCGAGCAGGATATGATCACCTGTATCGAGGTTTCGTTCCTGGTCGTGCCCGACGTGCGGCAGGACAAGATCGAATCGATGCTGAAAAAGATCAGCACCGCCAAAAAGAACCTCGCCGATATGAAGCTGCGGCTGAGGCTCAAGCTGATGCTCGTGCTCGTCACACAGCTCTCGGCCGCCGAGGAAGAGACCCTGCGGGGAATGCTGATCACCCGACGCTTTACCGACACGCCCGTCGATATCGACATCAGGCTGTTGGATTTCGAATCGCTGCAGAGAACGTACGTGACAGATTAGGCGGAAGTAGTCAGTAGGCAGTAGACGGTAGTCGGTAGGCGGTAGTCGGTAGTCGGGAGACAAAAGTCGGTAGCCGGTAGTCGGTAGATAGGAGTTGGTAGCGATGCCCTCGCGGTCATTCCAGGATGTTGAGCTTTGGCAAAAGGCCCATCAGTGGGTGCTGGCGGTCTATCGATATACCGAGAACTTTCCGAAACATGAGCTGTTTGGGTTAACGTCGCAGCTGCGTCGGGCGGCAGTTTCGATACCGGCAAACTTCGCCGAGGGTTTCAAAAGATCGGGCAATCCTGATAAGCTCCGTTTTTATAATATTGCTCAGGGTTCGCTGGAAGAATGTAGATACTATTTGATACTTGCCGCCGACCTGGGTTACGGAGACACCGTTGAACTTAAGGCTGACATTGAAACTATAGGCAGAATGTTGGAGGCCTATATGCGTGCGGTCCGCAATAGCCGCTGAGGGCAGCTTGCCAACTACTGACTACTTACTACTGACTACTTACTACTAACTACTCTTATGCTACTTACTGATAAAATCGGAGTCATTTTCGGCGTGGCGAACAAGCGTTCGATCGCTTGGGCGTGTGCGCAGGCTTGTGCCGCACAGGGTGCGAAGCTCGCGTTTACCTATCAGGCGGACCGCCTGAAGGAGAATGTCGAGGACCTCGCGGCGACGCTCGACGGTTCGATGGTCGTGCAGTGCGACGTGTCCGATCAGGCGACGGTCGACGCGGCCTTTGAGGCGATCGGCAAGAAGTACGGCAAGATCGATTTCATCGTGCACTCGATCGCCTTTGCGCCCAAAGAGGCGCTTGAGGGCGAGTATGTCGCCACGACCCGCGAGGCGTTTCGCACCGCGCTCGAGATCAGCGCGTTTTCGCTGTCACAGATCGCTCTCGCGGCCGCACCGCTGATGACGGACGGCGGCAGCATCGTAACGATGAGCTATTACGGTGCCGAAAAGGTCGTGATGAACTATAACGTCATGGGCGTCGCCAAGGCTGCGCTCGAGGCGTCGACACGTTATCTCGCCGCTGATCTCGGTGCCCGCAACATCAGGGTCAACGCCGTTTCGGCGGGCCCGATCAATACGCTTTCGGCACGCGGCGTCAAGAATATGGGTTCGCTGCTCAGCTATGTCGGCGAACGCTCGCCGCTCAAGCGAAACGTCACGGCGGCCGAGGTCGGCAGCACGACGATGTTCCTCGTCAGCGACCTCTCGAGCGGCATCACCGGCGAAACGATCTACGTCGATTGCGGCTACAACATCATGGGGATCTAATGGCAGAGACTAAAGCAAACAAACCAAAGCCCGTCGCGGGGAAAAAACCGTCGGTGCCGAAAACGGTCGCCGACGCCAAAAAGCGCCAGCAGGAGCCCGGTTATTGGCACCTGACGGACGACGAAGTGCTGCTGCGTTCGCCGGAGCTCGAGGATGAGTATCGGACGTCGGACTCGTGGCGTGTTTTTAGGATAATGGGCGAGTTCGTCAATGGTTTTGACCATCTGGCGACAATTACGCGCGGCGTTTCGGTCTTTGGGTCGGCACGCACGCACGAATCGGACCCGAACTACATCGCCGCGATGGAAACCGGACGCCTGCTCGGCGAGGCCGGATTTGAGATCATCACGGGCGGCGGCCCCGGCATCATGGAGGCCGCCAATCGCGGAGCCCACGCCGCGGGAGCCGTTTCGGTCGGCTGCAACATCGAGCTGCCGTTCGAGCAGATGGCGAACCCGTATCTGACCAAATCGCTGACCTTTAAGTACTTTATGGTCCGCAAGACGATGTTCATCAAATACAGCAACGCGTATGTGATATTTCCGGGCGGATTCGGGACGATGGACGAGCTGTTTGAGGCACTGACGCTGATCCAGACCCGCAAGATCCGCAACTTTCCGGTCGTGCTCTTCGGGTCGCAATATTGGCGCGGACTACTGTCGTGGCTGACCTCGACGATGCTTAATGAAAAGATGATCAACGCCGAGGACCTCGGGCTGATCCACCTGACCGACTCGCCGAGCGACGCCGTGGACTTTATCATCGGCACGTTCGAGGCCGCGGTGGATAACGGTTCTGCGAAATAGTACGAACTGCAATTCTGCAGCAGTTCTGGTCGCGTAGCGACTGCATGAATGTAGCCGTGGTGTTTCAACCCACGGTATAGCGGGAAGATAATGATTCGCGTCGCGTCAGCGACGGCATGAAAATATGGCAAATACATATTCCCACTGTTACAACCATATCGTTTTCAGCACCAAGAACCGAATCAACATGATCCATAGAGATATCGAGGATCGAGTTTGGGCATACATTGGCGGAATCCTGCGGAAACATAATATGACGGCTTTACAGGTTGGCGGCATCGACAATCATATTCACGCATTGACGAGTTCGAGGCCGTCCGTGGCCCCGAGTCAGATCGCCCAACTTATTAAGGGCGGGTCGTCACTCTGGATCCATCAGGAATTTCAACATCTGCATCATTTCGCGTGGCAGGATGGCTTCGGTGTGTTCTCGGTTTGCAAGTCACATGCGTCCAAGGTCACTGAATACATAAAGACCCAGCGTAAACATCACGAAAAGCAGACGTTCGAGGAAGAATACGTCGAATTGTTGACGTTGCACGAGATCGAATACGACGAACGTTATTTATTTGGATGATCCAACCGTCGCTACCGCGACGGGAAAACACTTTGACGACCGATACCGTGGGTTGAAACGCCACGGCTAAGGTCGATCGATCGCTACGCGATCAAAAGTTGCCTTCGCTTCTGAGCATTACCCCGAGGCCCGCACACCTCAATTCCGATCAATTAGCTAAGCACTTCATTCATCCACGCAAGATACGGCCCGGAGACCCGCTCGGCGTCGATAGCGACGATCTCGGGAACCTCGTAGCTGTGATTTGCGATGATAAAAGCCTCGAGCTCGTCGTATTTGTCGGGCAATGTTTTTATGAGCAATAAATGCTCGGCATCCTTTTGCAGCTTGCCTTCCCAAACGTAAACCGACGTCATCCGAGGCAATATCTGCACGCACGCCGCGAGCCTCGCTTCGACGATCCGTGCGGCGAGAGCCTCGGCCTCGGCCTCATTCGGTGTTGTCACCAGGACGATCAGCATCCGACGCCCTACTCCTTCGCCATCAGACCGGCATACTGTCCGCTATCGACCCACGAAAGTATCTCGGAGATGCGCCAGACCGGGAACGGATGCGAGAGGCCGGCGTTGATGATGTCGGCCCAGAACTTGTCGAGCTTGTTCTCGTCGTAATTGACCTGAAACTCGCGTGCCTGTTCGAGAAATTGTTCGTAATCGACCTTTGAGGCGAGCGTCCCGCCGCCGAGTTTCATCATCGTCCGGCCGATGACGTGCGGGTCCTGGGTGACGAGCAACGCGGCACGATCACAGGAAAGTTCGGCACGCCGCGACCACGCGAGCAGTGCGCTCGAGATGCCCGCCGACACGATAAATTTGATGATCTCGCTGCCCGGGATGAGCCGTGCGACCGAGAGATTGGCAAGCGCCTCCATCAGGCGGGCCGCGGTCAGGTAAAGGACGTGTTCGGCATGGATGTGGCCGACCTCGTGAGCGATCACGGCCAGCGTTTCTTCATCGGTCAGGCGTTCGATGAGGGCCGAGTGGAGCACGATCACCGGACGCTCGACGCCGCCGGTAAACGCGTTGACCATCGGGTTTTGCTGGATGAACATATCCGGCATATCGACCCCGAGCGTGGTACACGCGATCTGCAGCTTGGCGTAAAGGTCGGGACACTGCTTCGGCGTGACCTTGATGGCCGACGCCATAAATGAGACGCGTATCGCCGATTCGCCGGTCACGGCGAGCAGCTTTTTAAGGGCGGTATCGATGCCCGGAATTGCTCGCAGAGCCGCCAGAGCCTTGCTGTCGGCCGGATGGATATAGTCGTGTTTGTTGAGGTCAGCAAACTTCTTATGCGGCTCGTTCGACAGCGGCAGCTTGCACTTGCCGCAGACGGCGTCGCCATTCTTGTAGCCGGCTTTCACCGCGTTCTTCTGCCCGCAGTACCGGCACCGAACGGACAATGCCTTGACGATCGACTCCGGCGCGTCCGGCTGATCAGGTTTCTTTCTTGCCATAATTGCTCTCTATCTTAATATTTCGCCGCCCTCCGGCAAATGGTTGCGGTATCTATAACGAAATAGACGACTGAAATGTTCGAGACGTCCGTATCACGCCTTCGTCAACCGAACGACGGTCTCGACGTGATGCGTCTGCGGGAAAAGGTCGAGGCCGACGATCGTGTCGATCCGGTAACCGGCATCGAGCAGCACACGCAGGTCGCGGGCGAGGATCGACGGTTCGCACGAAACGTATGAGATCGCCCGTGGGCCGAGAGCGGCGATCTTTTCGATAACGCCCTTTTCGGCACCGGACCGCGGCGGATCTATCAAGATCAGATCGGTCGCGGCAAGTTCGCTCGACCGCAGAAAATCACGGACGCCGGAGCGCCGAAACTCGATATTCTTGAGCCCCGCACGGGCGGCATTCTTTTTCGCGAAACCGACGGCCGCGGGATTGTCCTCGACGCCGATCACGCTCGTGAACTTGCGGGCAAGCGGTATCGCAAACAGGCCGACGCCGCAATACAGATCCAATGCGGTCGGGCCGGCCGCACCGCCGAGCGCCGTTTCGACCAAGCGGTCCGCCATGAACCGATTGGCCTGAAAAAAGCTCCGTGCCGAGAACGAAAACTCTTCGCCGGCTACGTTTACGGTCACTTCGCCGGTCGGCTCGGCCATCGAGCTCGAAAATACCGAGGCACCGCCGTCGTCACCGCAAACCGCTTCGACCTCGGCGGTGTCGTCCCAGAGCATCGCCCAGTCGGTCTTTTCTGCCAGTTCGTCAAACACCGAGTGCAGTTCCGGCGTCAGGATCGGGCATTTGTCGACATTTACAACATCGTGCGAGTCGCGTTTGAAATAGCCGACGGCCTTTTCGATCCGGTCGAGATGCCATTTCGCCCGCGACCTGTAACCAAACTCCTTCGGGCTGGCGATCACCTCGATCCGCCCGACCTCGATCTTGCCGATCCGGAGCAGGCAATCGCGGATAATATCCGCTTTGGCGGTAAGCTGGGCCTGATAGTTCAGCTGCTGAAAATCGCATCCTCCGCAGGTGCCGAAATATGCGCACGGCGGCTCGATACGATCGGCTCCCGGTTCGAGAACGGCGACGATATCGGCGAACGACGTCCGCCGTTTGATACGGCTGATACGCACACGAACGCGGTCGCCGGCGGCGGCGAGCGGCACGAATATTGTCAGATCCTGGGCAAACGCGAGGCCCAGTCCTCGCGGGACGATCTTCTCGATACGGACGTCGAGTTCATCGCCGGGGTTATATTTTTGACTCAAGCTACGTTTTCAACCTCGATCTCGATGCCGCCGACAAATCCGGCAAAGAGGTTATAGATCAGTGCCCCGATGGCACCGCCGATAAACGCCATCAGCGTGTACATCACCGGCAAAGCGATCATGACGACGATCCCCATGACGATACCGCCGCCGCCGACCAATAGTCCGGCATCACCCTTGGCGCCGGCCGCACCGACCAACGAAAAGATGATGATAAACAGTCCGTACGGTATAGCGATCAGCAAACTGATGACAAACGCCATCGCCGCATACATTTTCGCCACCGAAAGGACGCCCAGCTTTTTGATCCGAAGTGTGCTCATTCTCGAAGTCTCCTGTTGTGATTTGAAAAACTCGTTCTGATTATCACACGAAACTGTCGAAAATCGCCTTATTTACTCTTCAGATCAAAATTTCCCTCTTCCAGGATGCGTCGAAAGGCGTTCAGGTCTTCGTCGGCCTTGTACGAAAGGACGAAACAGATCGCGTGGCCGTTTCGGACCATCGCGTACATACGCTTTTTGCCCTCGTTCGACGATGTGTCGATGAAAGCGAACTGCGCGGCCCCGAGCTGCTCGGCGTCGGTCTCGGAATATTGAAAGTCGGGCGGCAGCTTCATCGCTCGATAGGTCGCCCGGACAGCGTCGATATAATCGACGGCGTCCTTGATCTGCGGATTCGGCGTCAGATCCTCGGCCGAGATCCTCAGGATCGCGTTGTCGGCGGTGCCGGGCATCGATCGATACGCGGTGAGCAGTATCCTGACGCCCTTGAGAGCCTTATTGACCTTGGCCTGGCCCATCGGCGTGAGCGTCGACGGGGCTTTCAGGCTCAGATCAAAGCCCTGCGAACGCATCACGTCCTCAAAATCGTCGTCCGGGATCAGCCACGTCATCGGAAACTCGATCTCGAAACGATATGCCGTATTGGTATAAGTTCGGCCCGAAACGACGCCCTTGTCGGCATCGGGAGCCTTTTTTTCAACGACGGGCACCGGTGCCGCGGGCTTTCGCGGCGTTGGCCGCGGCTTGGCCTGAGCGTAAACGGCGGCTGCAAAGGCCGTAAGCAGCAGGAAAAACAAGAGTGATCTTTTCATATATAAAACAGGCCGAACCGCGGGATTCCCGCCTCCTCGCGAAGGCGTTTCAAGAGCATCAGGTCAAACATATTCGCGTACGCGTCGGGCTCCATGCTCTTTTTATAGTCCTTGAGCTGACCGGCGATCTCCTTCTTCAAACTGCTTAGATGCTCGGGATCCCAATTTGTCACCATCGATCGTTCAAGTAACTTTTCGATGTCCAAAAGCGTGCCGTCGATCGCCTCGAACTGATCGGTCAAACCGCCCTTTAGTTCCTCGAGCCGATTGATCGACCGCTCGATGTCCTCGGCCATGCCCGGCGTGCGGCATGACCTGAGAGCCTCGATCGCGGCAGAAATATGGCCCGCGATCTGTTCGACGGTAAACATCGCTTCGGCTCCGCCGTCGGCGGTTTCGGCGGACTTGCCGGCCTGCGAACGCGACCACTCGGCGTACTGTGCCTCGACCTCCTCGCGGCAATAGAAAAGGCTCTTGATCGACCGTGTGCCGGCCGGCTGCTTATCAAAAACGTCAAACACCGACTCGATCGACCTGATCACGATATGCAGCGGAATGCCGCGCTCCTGCCATGTCTCGATCAACGCCCAGTCGAGCGGGCTCAGAAACAGATTCCGGGCCCGCCGCCGGATAAACGTGTCTTCGATCTCGGTAAAATAGTTGAAGTAATTCAAGTGTTTGCCGCCGATGTGGTGGTATTTTCAGGGCCTACGGCCGCCGTCCGCGAGCGATCTGCCGAAACGGCCCCGAGGCATCACCTGAAATGCTACGCAAGCCGTCGGGGTAAGTCAAAAACGGCATTTATTATGATAAGCTAGAGCAAATATGGCAGAACGTCGCGAACGATTTGAGACCTCGTCTGGGATCGAACTTCCCAACGATTTTAACCCCGAAAACACCACGCCGGTCGACTACGGCACGGACCTCGGCGAGCCCGGGCAGTTTCCGTACACCCGCGGTGTCCGAAAAAATCTGTACCGCGGGCGATTTTGGACGATGCGGCAATACGCCGGTTTCGCGACCGCCGAAGAGTCGAACGCACGCTACAAATACCTGCTTTCACAGGGCACGACCGGCCTGAGCGTCGCGTTTGACCTGCCGACGCAGATCGGGCTCGACAGCGACGACCCGCTGGCCGCCGGCGAGGTCGGCAAGGTCGGCGTGGCGATCGACAGCCTCGACGACATGCTGACGCTCTTTAACGGCATACCGCTCGATCAGGTCTCGACGTCGATGACCATCAATGCGACGGCGTCAACGCTCCTGTGCCTTTATCTGGCCGTCGCCCGCAAGCAGAACGTCTCTTTCGACAAGGTGAGCGGCACGATCCAAAACGACATCCTCAAGGAATACATCGCCCGCGGTACCTACATCTATCCGCCCAAACCGAGCCTGCGGCTGATCACCGACACATTTGCCTACTGCGCGGCCGAGGTGCCGAACTGGAACACGATCTCGATCTCGGGCTATCACATTCGCGAGGCGGGCTCGACCGCCGCTCAGGAGATCGCTTTCACGCTGGCCGACGGCATCGCTTATGTTCAGGCGGCGATAGATGTCGGCCTGGGCGTCGACGATTTCGGGCCGCGTCTGTCGTTCTTTTTCAACGCCCATAACAACCTGCTCGAGGAAGTGGCCAAATACCGAGCCGCCCGGCGCCTGTGGGCACGCATAATGCGGGACCGCTTTGGGGCAAAAGACCCCAAGTCAATGATGCTCCGCTTTCACACGCAGACGGCCGGTTCGACGCTGACAGCTCAACAGCCCGAGGTCAATGTCGCCCGCACGACGATCCAGGCACTTGCGGCCGTGCTCGGCGGTACGCAGAGCCTGCATACAAACTCGATGGACGAGGCTCTCAGCTTGCCGACCGAACACGCCGCCCGCATCGCCCTCCGGACCCAGCAGGTCATCGCCCACGAATCGGGCGTCGCCGATACTGTCGATCCGCTCGCCGGCAGCTACGCCATCGAGGAACTGACGACCAAGCTCGAAGAAGCGGCCGTCGATTATATCGAGAAAATAGACGCGATGGGCGGAATGCTGCGGGCGATCGAACTTGGCTACGTGCAGAGCGAGATCCAGGACGCGGCTTATGATTATCAGCGATCGGTCGAGTCGGGCGACGCGGTCGTCGTCGGCGTAAATCGCTTTCAGACCGACGAAGAGGCTCCGATCCCGATCCTCAAGGTCGACGAGCAGATCGGCCGCGATCAGGCCGAACGCCTGCGGGCCGTACGCGAGTCGCGCGATGCCGCAAAGGCGGCTGCCTGTCTCGACAAGATCGCCGATGCGGCCGCCGGCGACGCCAATCTGCTGCCGCACATTCTCGAAGCGGTCGAGGCCCGCGTCACGGTCGGCGAGATCAGCGGCCGCCTCCGCGGCATCTGGGGCGAATATCACGAGAATGTCACCGTATGACCGAGGCTTGTCAGGCGATATGACCTGCTGACGCGGCTGCAGCGGGCGGCCAACGCCATCTGGGGCCGATTTTCAGTTTCGGCCGTTTCGTTGTATATTTGCTTCGCTGTAAAGTCCCCGTCGAACAAATATACAACCTATGTCAGAGATCAATCGCCGCGACCTCATCAAAACCCTCGGGTTATCGCTTGTTTCAGGCATCGCCATGACGAGCGCCGTTCATTCAGAAACCGAACTGACCGCGGAGACCGAGCGGGTCTTTCGGTCTGACCTGCAGCTCGATAAACCGGTCACGGCGATCACGCTGGGCGCCGGTGCGAGGGGCAATGTTTACGGCAACTACGCCGTCAGCTATCCCAAAAATCTGGACATCGTCGGCGTCGCCGAACCGATCAAGATCCGCAACGATCGATACACCAAAAAGCACAATATCCCCGAAGCTAACCGTTTCGACACCTGGGAGCGCGTTTTTGAACGGCCGAAATTTGCCGACGCGGTGATCATCTCGACGCCCGACAACCTGCACTACGCACCGTGTATGAAGGCGCTCGAGATGGGCTACGACATCCTGCTCGAAAAACCGATCTCGCCGAGCGAGAAAGAGTGCCGCGACATTCTGCGGCTGGCAAAAAAGAACGGCCGTATCGTCGCCGTCTGCCACGTGCTGCGTTACGCACCGTACTTTATCAAATTGCGTGAGCTGATCCAGAGCGGCGTGTTGGGCAAAGTCGTTTCGATACAGCACTTTGAGCCGATCGAGCACATTCATATGAGCCACTCGTACGTCCGCGGCAACTGGCACAACAGCAAAGCGACGACGCCGATCATTTTGGCCAAATCGTGTCACGATCTCGACATTCTCCGCTGGATGCTAGGCAAGCCGAGCAAGAGCATACAGGCGTTTGGCGACCTGAGTTGGTTTCGGAAGGAAAACGCGCCCGCCGGCAGCACGGCACGGTGCACCGACGGCTGCAAGGTCGAGAGCACGTGTCCGTATTCGGCACTCAAGACCTATTACCGCAAACGCAGCTGGACGTACGTCTTTGACCTTCCGGAAAACAAGGCCGAACACGGCGATTTCATCCTCAATCAGCTCAAGACGACCAACTATGGCCGGTGCGTTTACCAAATGGACAACGACCAGCCCGACCATTACACGACCAATATCCTGTTCGAGGATAACGTGACGGCGACCTTCTCGATGGAGGCTTTTACGTCATACGACGGCCGCCGGACCCGCGTTATGGGAACGCTGGGCGATGTCGTGGGCGATATGACCTCGATGGTCCACACGGACTTTTTGACCGGCAAAAAGACCGAGTGGAAAGAGCAGACCGACGGCCACGGCGGCGGCGATTGGCGCCTCGTAAACGACTGGCTGCTGGCGATCTCAAAGAAAGACCCTTCGCTGCTGACCTCGACGATCGACCAATCGATCGAAAGTCACATTATGGGCTTTATGGCCGAAAAGAGCCGAAAGACCAAAAAGGTGATGGACATCAAAATGTAGCCGGCACCGCCCGTTTCAGGCCCATCCATACCACTCGCCCCCGTTCGCCGAGCCGATAACTGTCGGCCTCGGCTCGGGGTGTTTTACGCTGAAAATGCCGTCCGCAACCACCCGGATTCGCGATATCAGACAAAAAACTTTAAGTGACAAACATTGTTTTGTTATGTTATTCTTTCAAATGGAGCCGCTCGGGCTCCGAATTTCCGCCGTATCGACGCGTCCTGCTAAAAGCAGGATCGGCAGCACCGCCCACATTTATCTATGGAAAAGCTCAACGAATATCTCCAGGCGCTACTCTCAACTTGCAGTGAGGAACTCCACCTCGAACCCGAAAAGAATCCGTATCTCGTCTCGGCCTCAGGCGCCAAGGACGTCGCGAACGTTCCGCTGCTGGGCACCCAGATCAGCATGATGGTGTTTCCGCTGATACCGTCTGAGACCAAGGCTGCACTTCCGCATAATTCCGAGGTCGAATTTGTCCACACCAACGAGGTCGGAAACTTTAGCTTTCTGGTGCAAAAATCACCCGCCGGATTTAACGTCACGGTCCGCCCGATGCTTAGCGATGTCGGACAATCATTCGGCCGCCCGGCACCGCTGCCCGCCCAGGCACCGGCGATGACAATGCCCGCCGAAGTGCCGTTCCTGACCGTCGATCCCGAGCCGGCGCCCGCGCCCGCGGCCGTACCCGCACCCGCAGCGGCCCCGCAGCAATTCGTTTTTGAAAGCTCTTCGGCAGGTATCGAATACAACGCCGAGATACCGACGGCGACCGCGATCAGCAACGATATCGTGATCGAGAGCACGTATGCTCAACCTTCAGACAACGCCCCGTACGAGGTCGAGAGGGTCGAGGTCGTTTCTGTCAACGACCCCGAGTACACGACCGTATTTTCTGACACCGCCGGCTACGAACCGCCGGCCCGACGTGATGAATTTTCCGGCGAGTACATTCCGCCGGCGTTTGTCCCGCCGCCGACACCGCCGACACCGCCTGTCCAACCGTTCCAGCCGCCCGCGGCAGCAGTTCCGCCGCCGTACGAACCCCCGCCGCCTATGCAGCCACCAACCCCTCCGGCGCCGACGCCGGCACAACCCGCTTTTGTCGCACCCGTTCGCGATGCCGCAATGGCCGCCCGAATGGACGCACTTTTCATCAAAATGGCCGAATTCGGCGCCTCGGACCTGCATATGTCGGTCAGCGTGCCGCCGATGGTCCGCAAGGACGGCAAGATGCGCACCCTCGAGTGTGCCGAGACGGTGCTGACGCCCGAGACGATGCGCGGACTGCTGATGTCGATCATGCCGGAGCGCAATCAGCGTGAATTTGCCGAACGCAGCGATACCGATTTTGCCTACGAGATTCCGGGCCTTGCACGTTTTCGCTGCAACATTTACATGGACCGCAAGGGCATGGGCGCGGTGTTCCGCATCATTCCGTCCAAGATCCTGACGGCCGAGCAGCTCAATCTTTCGAAAGCGATAATGGACCTTTGTTCGTTGTCCAAGGGCCTCGTGGTCGTGACCGGGCCGACCGGTTCGGGCAAATCGACGACGCTGTGCGCGATGGTCGATTCGATCAACAAGACCCGCGAAGACCACATCATAACGATCGAAGACCCGATCGAGTTCGTTCACGAAAACCAGAAATGCCTCGTCAATCAACGCGAGGTACATAATCATACCGATTCATTCAAGGACGCGTTGCGGGCCGCTCTTCGCGAAGACCCGGACATCGTGCTGGTCGGCGAAATGCGTGACCTCGAAACGATCTCGATCGCGATCGAGACCGCCGAGACCGGCCACCTCGTTTTCGGCACCCTGCATACGACGACCGCGGCATCGACCGTTGACCGCATTATCGATCAGTTCCCGGCCGACCGTCAGCAGCAGATCCGCGTGATGCTCTCGGAATCGCTTCGCGGCGTGATCGCCCAGACCCTGCTGCCCAAAAAGGGCGGCGGACGCGTGGCCGCACTCGAGGTCCTGATCGTCACGCCCGCGATCAGCAACCTGATCCGCGAGGGCAAAACGTTCCAGATACCGTCGGCGATGCAGACCGGTAAGAATGTCGGAATGGTGATGCTCAACGACGCACTCTTTGAGCATGTCCAAAACGGCACGGTCGAGCCCCGCGACGCTTATGTCAAGGCGGTCGACAAGGCCGGTTTTGAGACGATGCTCACCCGAGCCGGCTTCACGATATAGCCCGGCGTCGATTCGGCACCGCCCGCAGCGGCACAGGACGTTGAACACAGAATTGTGGCCCGGCCGCCCGCTGTGGTAAAACATCCGTTATGACCGCGGACGAATATCGTGAGATCGCTCTCGGCCTGCCCGGGTCGGAGGAGCGTTCGCATATGGATCATCCGGACTTTCGCGTCGGCGGCAGGATATTTGCCACGCTGAACCGCGATCTGACGCTCGGCATGGTAAGATTGACGCCCGAGCAGCAGCAGTATTTTATTCGCAGCGAACCCACCGTCTTCAGCCCGGCAAACGGAGCCTGGGGCGAGCGTGGGGCAACCAACATAGTTCTTGAGGTCTCTAACGAGGAAACGGTTCGCCATGCTCTAAGATCAGCGTGGCGGAACATCGCACCAAAACACCTCATCCCCGACCCGAACAGATCTTAGCCGCGGTGCAGAATTTTGGCGGCTTGAACGGGTCATTTCTAAACGGCGCATTGCTTTGCCCGTTTGCCGTCGGCAAATGGACAAGGATAGAGAAACTGTAAAATGTCGTCGCCGGCACTCGCAAAAATGCTAACGGACAGCGGTCCTGAACGCCGCCGGTCCATAATGCGCCGACATTCGCCGCTGCCGGCGGTCGAGATCGCCGAGAGCCTGCAAAACATCTGCTACGAGGTCTGGACCGACGATCCGCAGCGAGTTTCGGCCATCATCGAAACGCTGAACGAGTTGTCGGACTTTACCGGCGATCGTGAGGTCCGTGCCTACGCCGACTGGACGGCCGCGATCGGTGAGTTGATAAACGGCAATCTCGAACGATGCGTCGAACTGCTCGATATCTCGGAGGCCGGGTTTAACCGCATCGGTAAACCGCACCTCGCCGCCAAAACTCAAACAAGCAAACTCTACGCACTGGCCCTGCTCGGGCGATATGACGAGGCCGTCAAATGCGGCCTTTCGGCGCTCGACGTTTTTATCGCCGCCGGCGACCTGTATTCGGCCGGCAAGATCGAGCACAATATCGGCAACCTTTACTGGCGCCGCGACCTTTATCGCGAATCCGAGCCATATCTCGCGTCGGCACACGAGCGATTTACGGCCATCGGCGACGAGCGCCAGCTGGCGATGGTCGAAAATTGTCAGGCGTTCGTCAAGACGCTTCAAAATCGGTTTCGCGAGGCCGAGGCGATCTACCGCCGGGCTCTCGAACGTGCGGCCGCCCTTGACCTCAAGGTCACCGAGGCCGAGATCGAGACCGGACTGAGCAACCTATATCTTTTTGAGTGCCGATACGACCTGGCCCTCAAATATCTCGAAGATTCGCGTAAAAAGTACGAATCGCTGGGCATGCCGGCTCAGTCGCTGAACTGCGAACTCGAGATAGCTGACATTTATCTCGAACTCAATCTGCTCGACGAAGCGATCGACCATTACGGCCGATGCGAAGGCCGCTATGCCGAACTCGGGATGCAGGCCGAACTCGCCCGATGCCTGAAAAATCAGGCGGTCGCCCTGTATCGTTCCGGCAAGGCCGACGTGTCGCTGCACAAGCTCGGACAGGCCGAAGAACTGTTTGAACGCGAAGGAAATGAAGCCTTGCTGGCGTCGGCGATCGCGGCCAAGGCGGCGATGGAACTCGACCTTGGCGACCTTGCGGCCGCCGAGGCGAATGTCAGAGCGGCGCTCGAGACATACCGGCGAAACGAGAACTTTCGGCTCGAACTAAACGCCCGCTGGCTGTTGGGCGAGATCCTTCGGGCCGACGGACGCGACGACGAGGCACTCGATGAACTGCAAACGGCGCTCAGCGAAGCGGCCGGTAATTCGCGGCAGGTCGAGTACCTTTGTCTGACGTCGCTCGGACGATTGACCAAAAAACGGCGGTATTTTGAGTCCGCGGTAAATATCGTCGAATCGTCACGCGTGGCGCTCAACAGCGACGAGCTGAGGACGTCCTTTTTCGCCGACCGGATACTGCCGTACGACGGGCTCGTCGAGGTCTGTCTTGCCGAGAATGACCACCTTTCGGCATTCAGTTGGCATGAAAGATCACGCAGCCGCACGCTGGCGGACGGCATCGGCAAACCCGAGGACCTCGAAAGCCCCGAGAGCTTTGAAAAAATGCGGGAGATCCGCGACGAGCTGAACTGGCTCCACTCAAAACTCAACCGCAGTGCACTTTCGGGGGCCGAGGAGCGTAAGAAGATCGGCGAACTGCGACAGCTGACGGCCCGCCGCGAAAAGGAATACGCAGAGCTCAGGCGGCGGACATTTTCGAAGGGTACGGCCTTTAGCCTGTCGGACCCGAAGTTTGACCTGCACGGCCTGCAGTCGAAGCTCGGCAGAGCGACGTTTGTCGAATTCGCCTCGGTCGGCGGCCGGATCACCGCGTTCGTCATAACCGCCGAGGGCTTTCAGGTGGTCACGCAGTACGCCGACGAAAGCGAGATAAACGAGCTCATCCGGCAGTATCTGTTCCACCTGAACACGGGACGGATCATCGACAGGCTGTCGCCGGCCAATCGTCAGATCGCGCAGGAGCGTGCAGTCACGACCGGCACATTGTTGTATCAAAAACTGCTCGCCCCGCTGGGCGAACCGCTGGAAAACGAGCAGATCATCTTTTCGCCGGCCGGGATGATGCACCGTTTGCCGTTCGGAGCGTTGGTAAAGGACGGCCGGTATTTGATCGAATCGCACACCGTCTCGTGTTCGCCGAGTGCAGCGATCCTCAGCAAGTGCCTGGCACGGCCCGCGGCGGATACCGGCAATGCCCTTTTGATCGGCGTGCCGAGCGAGACCACGCCGCTCGTCGCCGCCGAGATCGACGCGGTCGGTTCCTGTTTCGAGCGAAACCGCGTACTTTTCGGCGCGGATGCGACCGTCGAGGCGATTCGGTCAAATATTGCCGGCAGCGGCGTCATCCACCTCGCCTGTCACGGAAAGTACAGGGCCGATAACCCGCGTTTTTCATCGCTGGTGCTGGACCGCGAGGAGTTGTTTGCCAACGATATCGAGGAACTGCCGCTGGACGACCGCCTGGTCGTGATGAGTTCGTGCGAAAGCGGGCTCAACCAGATCGTCCGCGGCGAAGAGATCATCGGGCTGACGCGGTCGATGTTCGCCGCCGGTGCCGGATCGATCGTAATGAGCCTTTGGCGGATAAATGACACGATGACGACCGAGTTTATGACGGCATTTTACCGACATCTGACGGCGGGCAACGCGGTTTCGTCGTCCCTCAGAATGTCGCAGTTGGAATTGATCTCAAAAGGGTCTCATCCCTATTTTTGGGCCCCGTTTACGATGTCGGGCAGGCCTTAAGAAAAAAATTTGCCAAGGATGTATTTTTTGCCGCAGATTGTGGACTAAATAGAAAGGGCTTACTCTATTCTGAATAACAACCTGCCCTTTGCAAGGAGTTCGGTCAATGAGAAATATCGCGATCAAGAAGTTTTCAGTAATAACGGCACTGATGCTGGCGCTCTTTATCGGGGTCGTCAATGGTCAGAGCGACCTGGCACCGGTCTCAAACAACGAGATCATCGTCAAGCTGAATCAGGCGGGCGACATCAACGCGATATTGTCTCAGTACGGACTCTCGCTGCCGCCGCACGGACAGATGGGCAATCGGCCGATCTTTCGGCTGCGGGCACCGCAGGGAGTGCCGCTCGATCAACTGATCACTTTGCTCCAGGCCGACCCGCTGCAGCGTGTCACGCTGGCCGAACCGAATTACGCGGTCGGGTCGCCGAACGCCAGCAGCCTGCCATGGAGCCTTGGCGGATCGTGGAGCATCGGCGGATCGTGGAGCATCGGGTCAAGCGTAAAGGGCTATACCGTCCAGTGGATGCGAAGCCGGATAAACCTCGACGCCGCTCAGGCGGTCAATCGCGGACAGAATATCAAGGTAGCTGTCATCGACACCGGGATCGACGCCCAGCATCCGCTGTTTGCGGGCAAACTGCTGCCCGGTTTTGATTTTGTCGATCGTGACAGAGACCCGTCCGAGGTCGGATCGCCGCACATCGGCGCCTACGGCCACGGCACACACGTCGCCGGGATCATAGCGATGGTCGCACCCGAGGCCAAGATAATACCGATCCGGATCCTCGACCAGGACGGCGTGGGCGACATCTGGCGATTGGCCAATGCCCTGATCTACGCGGCAAATCCGGACGGCGACAACTCGACCGACGACGGAGCCGACATTATTAATCTCAGCCTCGGCACGACCCAGCAGGCGCCGCTGATCCGCAAAATACTCGACGCGGTCACCAACACTGGCAGCACGCCCGACGATCCTGACCTACCGATGATCGTCCATCCCGGAATTTTGGTCGTCGCCTCGGCGGGCAACACCGGTAACAACACACGGATCTATCCGGCCGCCGAAGATGACCTCCACGGCCTCATCGCGGTGGGAGCAAGCACCGCCGCCGATACAGCGGCCAGTTTCTCGACACGCGGGTCATGGGTGGAACTGATGGCACCGGGCGAGCGGATCGTGAGTTCGGTCCCGGGCGGACGTTACGGCGTGTGGCGTGGGACCTCGATGGCCGCACCGGTGGTCGCGGGCGTGTCGGCACTGGTCCGAAGCCGGTTTGCGTCCCTGTCGCCGAACGCCGTCTTTGAACATCTTCGTTCGACCTCAGCGACGTGCAGCGGGGCGATAACACGGCGGATCGATGCCGGCGAGGCGGTCACAAATAATCCGTAAGCCTTGCGTTCGCGGCACTTTTTCCGGTTGAAAACAAGATATTAGATGACGCTCACCGACGAAGAATTGGTGCTGGCCTGCCGCAACGGCGACGAATCGGCTTGGGAGGCCATCACCCTCAGATATCAGGCACTGCTGTTCTCGATACCGCGTCGGGCGGGGTTGAACCGCGACCTTGCCTCCGAGGTCCTGCAGGAAGTCTTTATAACCCTCTTCAAAAAACTGGATCAACTCGAAAAGCCCGAATTCCTAAAGGCATGGCTCGTGACGACTACCCGCCACAAGACCATCCATCTGATCAAACGCGAGACACGCGGCCGGCCGATCTCGATCGACGACGACGAAAACGAACATACATTTGAGATAGCTGACGATGCGCCGCTGGCCGACGACACGCTGATCCGGCTCGAACGCGAGGCCCAGATCGAGGAGGCGTTCACACATCTGGATGACCGCTGCCGCCGCCTGTTGATGATGCTGTACCTCGAGAACGACGGCGTTCCGTACGCCGAGATCGCCGAGAGGATGCAGCTGCCCCTGGGAAGCATCGGCCCGACAAAGGCACGTTGTTTACAAAAATTATTGAATTTTATTCCGTGACGGTTCGAACCGTGTATTTTTTGACCAGTCAAAATGACTTAACCAATAAGATCGGAATTTCGCGTCCGGCAATTTTATGAGGCACATCGAGTTATCACAATTTTTGGAAATATTTGACGGCGTATCGGCGGCGGCACCTGACCGGGCAATGGATGCACATCTTGCGGTGTGCCGCGATTGCAGCGATACGTACCGAAAGTTGACAGAATTGTACGCGTATTCACGCCCGGCCGCCGAAGAGGACGTGCCGCAGGCGACGACCGCACGGATCCTGAATATCTATCAGCGGAGCCCACAGCCGGCCAAGCCGTCGAAACTGGTATTCAATATCGCCTCGCTCATATTTGATGATTGGCAAACCCTCGTCCACGAGAGGTTTTCGGGCCTCGATTCGAGGCAGCTGTTATTCCGCGCAGGCGAATTTGAGATCGATCTGCGCATCGACATTCACGGTGATAATTGCACGCTCGCCGGCCAGATCTTTCCGGAGCTCGCCGATGCGACGATCAGGGTCGAATCGGGCGAGATCGTCCGTGAGGTCAAGACCCGTGATCTTGGCGAATTTCACCTCGATTCAGTGCCCGCCGGTGAGTACACATTTACCATCACCGCCGGCCATGTCAGCCTTCGGGTCGAAAAAGTCCCCCTGACCCACTAGAAGCGGGCGGCATCTCGGATAGCGTGCCGCTCGCATTTTTTTCCGCTACTTTCTCTTCGCCCCTTGGTTCCCCGCAACTGTAAACGTCGCGGCCCGGTGCCGCGCGCCCAAACTGCCGGCGAAACATTTTTTATATTTGTTGTATTTTCTTGTGCACGCCGGTGACTTTACCCTAGAGCGGGCATCTGCGGTCCGCCACCCCAACAAAATGAAAAAAGAAAACAAAGAGACCATTCGAAAAGATCGCCGCACATTTTTGTCGATCCTGCCGGTCGGCGTCATCGGCATTGTTGGAGCGTCAATGACCCTCGCCGCCAAGCGTTCGCTGGAACCGGCTGCCGGAACGGCCGCTGAAGAGTCGTGGAAAACGATCAGCGAGGTTGGCGAGATCGCCGGCGAGGAACCTATCGAAAAAACGATCGCCGTCACGTGCCGGTCAGGCTGGAGCAAATCCGTTGAGGACGTTTCGGTGTTTGTACTGCCGCAGCACGAGAACAAGGTCCTGTCGTCGGTCTGTCCCCACGAGGGATGCCCGATCGTCTGGGACGCCGACTCGAAGAACTTTCTTTGCCCGTGCCACGACAGCTTTTTCAGCGACAGCGGCCAGCGGCTCACGGGACCGTCAACACGCGACCTGACCGAGTACGAATCGCGGGTCGAGAACGGAAAACTGCAGATCAAGGTCAAATAACGAGGTAACCAGAATGGCGGCAGAGATCAATATTCAAAATTCGCGTATCGGCCGATGGATCGAACGTGAGACCGAGTTCAAGTCACTCATTATTCGCGTTACGGCTGCCCCTGAGAGCGGAGCGAGAGCGTGGGCCCGAACGACCAGCGGCGTACTCGCGATGCTGCTGATGATACAGGTGGTGACCGGCATCCTGCTGGCGTTTCATTACGTGCCGGCGGCGACGACCGCCTACACGACGGTGGCTTTTATCGAATTGGCCGTCCGTGACGGGGCGTGGATCCGCTCGATGCACTATCACTCGTCGGTACTGCTGCCGATCGCCGCAGGACTGCACATTTTGCAAATGATCATCCGTTCGGCTTACGCAAGCGGGCGGTCGGCCTGGACATTCGGTCTCGTACTGCTCGGCCTCGTGCTTGCGGCCGGGGCGACCGGGTACGCGTTGCCGTGGGACGCAAGAGCGATAAACGGCGTCAATATCGCGGCGAGCCTGGCCGGCAACGCGCCGCTCTTCGGCGACGCGGCACGGGCCTGGCTGATCGACGGAGCCGCCATCTCGACACTTACATTGTCAAGGTTTTACGGCCTTCACGTTTATGTTATCCCCGCGATCATCGTGACCGCGGCGATAATGAGGATCTTTATTTTCGCCAAGGCACCCGCCGATATCGACGAACGCACCGCCGCCGAATGGGCACGTGACCAGTTCGCCAGAAATATGATCGTCGTCGGCATCGTATTCGCGGCAACGGCCCTTTTCTCGAGCTTTTGTCCGGCGCCGTTCGGCCCGCCAGTCGCCGATACCGCCACCTATCTACCGCGTCCGGGCCCGCAATTCCTCTGGCTTTTCGAGATGCAGAAATATACCGACGGTTCGCTTGCCGCGATCCTGGCGACCGGTTTCCCGGCAGTGATCATCGGCGGCCTGATCGCCGTCCCGCTCATCATCAAGCGAAAGCTGCAGTTTCGCCGGATCGCGATCGCCGCCCTGTACGTCGTCGGATTTGGAACGGCGACGGCACTTACCTGTGCGGCAATTTATCAGGATGCAAGCGAGCCGCGCATCGCCGAGCAGCTCGCCAAACAGGAACGCGACGAGACGGCGTTTCGGGCGTCGAAGTTTGAGCCGCAGACCGTTTCAGCGGCGGTCACCAAGCCCTCGACAACCACTGACGAAGCAAAGGCCGAACCCGCCGCGGTCGAGGTCGCGGGCGGAGCGAACCCCAATGTGATCCCGCCGGTCTATACGACCAGCTGCGCAAAATGCCACGGCGCAAGCGGCGAGGGCACCAAGAAGTTTCCCGAGCTGATCGGTGTAACAACACGCGAGGAAGATCAGCTGACGCCCGAACTGGTGCTGGCGATCATAAACGACCCGAAATCCGTCGGACGCAGCACCAAGATGCCCGCGTACCACGACAAACTCAGCGAAGCCGAGAAACAGGAACTGGTGGCCTGGATCAGGTCGCTGAAACCCGAAACAGACATTGAGGCGGAGCGCACCGTGCAAACCGCCAAGATCGACCAGGAAAAATAAACAAACTTAGGAGAGAACAATATGAAAAAAACCATTTCGAACCGGATCAAACTGATCATCGCCGCAGTGCCGCTTGCTTTTGTGCTGGCCGTGGTCTTTGCCGCCTCGCCAAACGCCCAGATGGCAAAGCTGACGACCGCCGCTTCGACAGCGGTCTCGGACGGGGCCTCTGATTATGCGACGTCATGCGCGCGGTGCCACGGCGGCGACGGACGCGGCCAGACCGCAAAAGGCAGACAAACCCATGCCGGCGACCTCACCAAGAGCAATGTCACCGACGCCAAGGGGATAAGGATGATCACCAACGGCAGCGGCGAAATGCCCGCCTTCAAAAGCAGCCTGAGCCCCGCTCAGATCCGTGCCGTCATGGCCTATACGCGCGGATTTCGGCGATAACCGGCCGGATCGGCCGCCGCAATATCTCACCAATCAAGGAGTACTCGGACAGGAGGATTTAGTCTATGAAGTTCAATGTTTTCAGGATCAAGTTGGTAGTTTTAACCCTTTTTGCCGGGTCTGCGGTCTTGGCGTTTACGTTCGGCCGCGATCTGGTCGGTACGACAAGTGCCTCGATCTCAGGTCCGCCTGCCTCCCGAACGAGTGCTCCCGGTGAGCAAAATTGCACGTCATGCCACAATGCCGCGACCGGAGCGGGACAATTCACGATCACCGCACCCGCAAGTTATACGCCCGGCCAGACATATCAGATCCAGGTCCGGCATGTAAACGCCGATTCGACCCGAAAGCGTTGGGGATTTGAGCTCACATCGCTGGCAAACAGCGCGATGGCGGGCACTTTTGCCAATATCGGCTCGACCACAAAGATCATTTCAGGCAGCGGCCGCAGCTACATCGAGCAAACCTCGACCGGGACCTTTCAAAACCAGCTCGGCGGTGCGACATGGACCTTTAACTGGACCGCCCCGGCCTCGAATGTCGGGCCGGTAACGTTTTATGCCGCGGGGCTGCAGGCCAACAACGACGGCAGCGAAAGCGGCGACCAGACCTACACGACAAATACCGTCGTCCAGCCGCCGCCGACCGTCATCGTCAGGCCGCACGTATTCTCGGACTTTGACGGCGACGGCAAGACCGATGTCGGCGTATATCGCGGCACCGACGGAATGTGGTACGTCAACCGCAGTTCGAACTCGCAGTTCAGTGCGACACCGTTCGGCGTTGCGAGCGACAAGCTCACACCGGCAGATTTTGACGGTGACAACAAGACCGACGTTGCGGTTTGGCGTTCGGGCCCGGCCCTGACTGCCGGATTCTACATCCTTCAGAGCACGACCAGCACGATCCGCTTCGAGCAGTTTGGCCAGACAGGCGACGACCCGTCGGTGGTCGGCGACTGGGACGGCGACGGAAATGCCGATGTGGCGGTGTACCGCGACGGTGCCGCCGGCGGTGGACAGAGCTACTTCTATTACCGCGGTTCGCTTAACAACCCGTCGGGAAATACGACGTACGTTCCGTGGGGAACCTCGGGTGACCGTCCGCTACGCGGCGATTTTGACGGCGACAGCAAACTCGACGCTGCCGTATTCCGCCCGGGAACCCAGCTCTGGTACATCAACCAGAGTTCGACCTCGACCTTAAGGGTTGAGACCTGGGGCGTATCCGGTGACAAATTTGTCCTCGGCGATTTCGATGGCGACGGTAAGACCGATCTGACCGTTTATCGAAACGGCGTTTGGTATATCAAACAGAGTTCAAATGGAACGGCCAGCTACATCACCTGGGGCTTGGGCACCGATACACCGGTAACCGGCGATTTTGACAGCGACGGCAAGAGCGATGTCGGTGTCTATCGATCGGGCGTCTGGTATCTGCGGCTGAGCGGAACCGGAACGATGTCGGTCCAGCAGTTCGGCATCGGAACCGATACCGCACTAGCCGGCCTGTTTACCCAATAACCGATCACCGCGGGAATGGGGCCGATCTCAACGATCGAACGGCTCCATTCCCGCTCAAACCTATCCTGAAACCGGAGAATACTATGAATCTACGCCACCGACTCTCGAATGTCCTCATCGCTTTCGGAGCGATCGCTATCCTGACCGCCATACCGTCGATCGCCCGTGCCCAGACCGCCGACACAGCAAAACCGGCATCCGGCGACGCCCCAAAGGTGACCGTCGACCCCAATGATCCGACGATCATGATCATCGAATCGAACGGCGAGCGGCTGCGTGTCAACACCGTTACTAAAT
>CAZQGN010000042.1:0-25134 GCA_964592865.1 uncultured Chloracidobacterium sp.
TGATACAAACCGCCCTCGATCTCGATCCGTGGTCTCCGTGCCATATGACACACACCATATAAAAAGAATCGCAATATCGCATGCCTGACCCCGATCTTCATAGATCAAAACAAAAAACTCGCGAGTCCCTTGTAACATAGTGCCTTCCGATTTTTGGCATAAGGCTTAAAACGCCATTCGTTAATCGCCCTAGTAACCGCAACTCTCAAAAGCGGGTTACCATTGCGGATAACAACACTAGCGACCTTTCCGTCCCGATTCACAATTATGCTTGCAACAATTTTACCACTGCACTTGCATCCGGCTGGAAGTGCCGGCTCTTTTTTGCTAATAATCTGACGTTCAAACGTTGCCTTTTTCATTAGAACAATCTTTGAAGTCGAACAAGCTTGTGCATTTGAACCATTCACAAACACGAATGCCAAAAACAGAATAGATAACTGAATTGTCATTTTTTGTTTCATTTGTATTATGACGTCTCCTCAAAAGTAGGGGGTCAAGCATGCGAAATTGCGATTCTCTGCCCGGAGCCTGACCGTTCAGTGTTCTTGAAAAACCGACAAATGCCGCGTCTCCCAATGCGGCGCGGTTAGAGATGATCGTGTCTGCTGAATATCGCTGGGAGGCGTTGGGCATAGCATCTCTAGCTTCTGCCCGATGTGGGCTGATGTCAAGGAGTTGGCGTTGTCTTCGATCCCGGAAGGATCGCACGTTTATAGAACATCGATCACCACCCAATAACGTTCGACCCCGGCCGGGGTCGTATGTTCTCTTTATCCTGCGTCGCAACCTATAAACATTCGACGCCGCCGGCGTCGGTCCCCTAGTCAACGCCCTTAAATATCGACGGCACTATATGCCAGTAAAAAAACGCATGTAAAAGGCAGAAGATCGGCGGCATTGGCCGCCTCCTTGGGTCAGTTCAGGGCATACGACGGTCGGGCACAGCCGCGACCGCACTGCGATTCGGGCAAAGCCCGAAACCCGATCGCCACGCCGCCGACCTGTCGTTGCATAGATAAAATATTGCCGTACGCTTGCAACTTATGATAAGATTGAAAAAGTCAGATCTTTGAAAACTTACTAAGCACGATGGTGAGTCCGGCGAGTCGAGAGAGTCTATTGAGTCCGGCGAGTCGAGAGAGTCTATTGAGTCTGGCGAGTCGAGAGAGTCTATTGAGTCGAGAGTGTCGAGCGAGTCTATTGAGTCGGGCGAGTCGAGAGCGTCAGGACAGCCCGGACACGCCGGACAGCGAGGACGGTCAGGACACGCGGGACAGCCCGGACACGCTGGACAGCCGGTATTTACTGCGTTATCAAAAACTGCGAGTTGATTTGAGACGGTTTATTCGGCGTCGGCGGAGCGGGGCTCGGTCGGTGTCATCCTGACTTCGGTGATCCGCCGTTTGTCCACCTTTTCGATCGTAAAGACGTGTCCGTTGTACGGCACGGTCTCGCCCTCTTCGAGCAGTTGGCCCGACTCCGACATCAAAAAGCCGGCGATCGTCGTGTAGCCGTCGGACACGGGAATATTCATCTCCAGCCGGCGGTTGAGGTCGCGGACCGCGAGGCCGCCGTCGAGCAGGTAGCTGCCGTCATCCTGACGGTCGATCTGCTCATTGACCTCTTCGTCGTGTTCGTCGGAAATGTCGCCGACGATCTCCTCGAGCAGGTCTTCGAGCGTGATGATGCCCTCGACGCCGCCGTGTTCGTCGACGACAAAGCCAAAGTGGAATTTCTCTTTCTGCATCTGCCGCAAAACGTCTTCGAGCTTGGCGGTGTCGACAACGTAATTGGGCTTATGCATCACGCTCTCGATCTTGAACGACTTTGGCTTGTGGGTAAATGCCAGCAGGTCCTTGCTGTGGATCACGCCGGCGATGTCGTCAAGCGAATTTCGATAGACCGGCAGCCGCGAATAACCGTGCTCGCTGAACGATCTGGCGATGTCCTCAAATGAACTGCCCTCGGCGATCGCGACTATGCCCGTTCGCGGTATCATCGCCTCTTTGACCGTCGTCTCGGAAAACTCGAAGACCTTGTTGATCAGATTTTGCTCTTCGGCATTGATCTGGCCGCCCTCCTGCGAGAGTTTGATCAGCTGGCGGATCTCGTCTTCGGTAAATACAGAGGCGTTTTCGAGTGTCGAGGACAGGCCGATCGTTTTACCGACAAATTTGCCGACCGAATTGAAGATCCACAAAATTGGCGAAAACACCTTTGCAAAGATCTCGAGCGGCCGTGAGGCAAAGACCGCAAATGCCTCAGCTCGTTCGAGAGCGAACATTTTCGGCACGAGTTCGCCAAGTACCACGTGCAAAAAGGTGATTATCGTAAAAGCAATTACGATGGCCGTGATATGTGCGATATACGCGGCGGCCGTTCCGCCGGCGATGCTCTCGGCGACGGGTGACAACAGTGTCGCGATGGTCGGTTCGCCGACCCAGCCAAGTGCGAGCGATGCCAGGGTGACGCCGAGTTGGACGGCTGAAATGAATCTGGTCGGATGTTCGAGCAATCGGAGAGCGGATCTGGCACCTTTGCTCCCGGCCTCGGCAAGGGTCTCGATGCGTGTTTTCCGCACCGAGACCAGTGCGAATTCGGACGCGACAAAGAAACCGTTCAGGCCGACGATAAAGAATACCAGGAGAAAATCCAGCAGTATCTGACCGGCCGAAACCGGATCGGTTGAATGCAATTGTTGAAATAGGATAAAGAAACTACTGGCAGGGTCGTCCATGGTCTGTTACGAGAATGGTCTCGCGGGGCATATTCGGCAAATCAAGATGGCCTATGCTGTTAAATTCTCCGTGCCGTGCGATCGGCTTATCGCAAGAGTATAGCATATCTCAATATTGCTCGATAACCGTGTCGATCAGTTCCTGAATGAGCATTTGGCATGAGCCGCAACCTCCGCCGGCATTGCACGCGGCGGTCACGTCCGCGACGGAATCAGCTCCGATTCGTTCGATAACGCCGCGGATCTCGGCCTCGCCGATGCCGAAACAGCTGCAGATGAGCGTGCCGGCGGCGAGCGGATCTGCCGCACGACGATCGCGGCGGTCGGCAAACGCTTTTTTGACCGCGGTGACGCAGGTCGCGGCGCAATGGCCTCGGTCATCGGGTATGCCGCCTAATTCCGCCCTCAGCAGTTCGGCCAGTTGATCGCCGCCTAGGCCGCCGAGGCTCTCGACGCTTTGCCCGGACAGCCGCGAGCAAAGGGCCTCGGCCGCCGCGACCATATAGGAACAGCCGTTCGAATTAAAACGGACCGTTGTGACATTGCCCGTGCGGTCGTCGAACCTGACCGAAAACCTGACGACCGAGCCGCAGCCGAGATCGGCGTCGGCACCGAACCCGTCAGCGTCAGGTTCGACACCGGCATGTTTGGCCGAGGCGGCAAGCTCGCTGACCTTTGGCGAATAGCGGTTCACAATTAGATGTTAGCCATAATTGAGGCTCCGGCAAATCGCCGCCGGATTTCTTTTACAAATCGCGGCGTGTCAATTACCATAAAGTTGTTTATGAAAACGGCCATTTTCCTTGCACTCGTCACTATCTCGGTGTTTTTTGCCGGCTGCAGGCCCGCCGCGGCCCCGGTCGCGGTGTCAAACCGGCCGGTCTCGGTCAATGACGTCCCGCAGACGGGCGTGCCGATGCCGCCGTCGAAACCGCTGACCGAGATGGAATGGACGACGACCGACGGTTATGTCAAAAAACTGGGCGAGTACCAGGGCAAGGCCGTGATCCTCGATTTTTGGGCAACCTATTGCGGGCCATGCCGTGAAGAGATACCGCATCTTAACGCGATGCTCGAAAAGTACGGGCCGGACAAACTGGCGATCGTCGGACTGAACGTCGGCGGCCAGGAAGACCTCGAAAAGGTGCCGGAATTTACCAAGCAGACCAAGATCAATTATCCGATCGCGACGCCTGAGGACGCGCTGAACAACTTTATATTTGCCGAAACGAGTGCCATTCCCCAGACGGCGGTCTTTGACCGATCGGGCAAACTCGTACGGAAATTTGTCGGCTACAACGCGGCCATCAAGAGCGACCTCGAAAAAGCGGTCGAGGCCGCCGTCAACAGCAACTGAGCCGGAGACCAGATGAGAGACATTCCGGTCGGCAACGGCAGCCTGCTCGTCAATTTTGACGACAAATATCAGATCCGCGACATATATTTTCCGCACGTCGGGCAGGAAAACCACACCGAGGGTTTTCCGTGCCGATTCGGCATTTGGGCCGACGGCGTTTTTTCGTGGATATTTGCCGACGGCTGGGAGCGAAAGCTCGGTTATCTCGACGACGCTCTGGTGACGGACGTGACGCTCAGCAACGCCGAATTCGGCATTGAGATCAAGTGCAGCGACGCCGTGGCCGAGACCGAGAACGTTCTGGTCCGTCGGGTAACGGTCCGCGACCTTTTGCAAAAGCCCCGCGACGTGCGTGTTTACCTGCACCATGACCTGCGGCTGTACGAGAACAAGGTCGGCGACACCGCGTTTTATGACCCCGAGACGCTGTCGCTGATCCATTACAAGAAGCACCGTTATTTTCTGGTCAACACCGAACCGCATTTCGATCAGTTCGCGACGGGCCGCAAGGCGTTTCGCAACAGCGAGGGTACATGGCGTGACGCCGAGGACGGCGACCTTCACGGCGGTGCGATCACCGAGGGCTCGGTCGATTCGACCATCGGGATACACATTGACCTCGAGGCCGGCGGAACGGCGCAGTTCCATTATTGGATCGCCGCCGGGACCACGCACAAAGAGGTCGAGGCGATCAACCGAAACGTGCTGACGGCCGGCCCGGCAAGCTACATCAGCGATGCCGCCGCCGATTCGATGAGATTTCTCGCCGGCGGTCACCCACCGGCATTCGAACTCTCGGACGCGGCCGCCGAGTTGTATCGGCGAAGCCTTTTGATCGTCCGTTCGCAGATCGATAAGCACGGCGCCATCATCGCGGCCAATGATCACGACGTTACCGAACGGGCGACCGATCATTACAGCTACCTCTGGCCGCGTGACGGCGCATTTGTCGCAAACGCCCTCGACCGTGCCGGTCATCCGGAATTTTCGCGGAGGTTTTTCAGCCTTTGCGCCCGGATAGTGCACGAACGCGGTTACTTTCTGCAAAAGTACAACCCTGACGGATCGGTCGGGTCGGGATGGCATTCGTACTGGGACAAATACGCGAGGCGGCCGATGTATCCGATCCAGGAAGACGAAACTTCGCTCGTCCTCTGGGCTCTCTGGGAGCACTATTCGATGCATCCGGACGAGCGTTATATCGCGGAGATCTACAAGGGGCTGATCGTAAGATGCGCCGACTTTTTGGCGGCGTTTCGCGACCCTGTCACGAAGCTCCCGAACCCGAGCTGGAACCTCTGGGAAGACCGACGCGGCGTTCACACATTTACATGCGCGACGGTTGTCGCCGGGCTCCGTGCGGCGGCGAATTTCGCCGGTTTGTTCGCCGACGGCGGCCTTGCCGACAAATACTCGGCCGCCGCGGATGAGGTCGCGGCCGCGATGTGCGAGCATTTGTACAGCCGAGAGCACGGCCGTTTTTTGCGCGGCCTGCTTGCGAACGGCGACGATACGCTCGTCCCGGACCCGATCGTTGACGCGTCGCTGTTCGGCGTATTTTATTTCGGCTGCCTCGAACCCGATCACGAGATGACGGTTTCGACGATGGCCGCGATCGAGCAAAAGCTGACAAACCCGACCACGGTCGGCGGTATCGCACGGTTCGAGAACGACGGGTATATGCGAGAGAGCGATTCGGTCATCGGCAACACCTGGTTCATCTGTACGCTCTGGCTCGCTGAGTATTACATCGCCGTCGCCCGAACGCCGGACGACCTCGGAAAGGCCCGCGACATCATCGAGTGGACCGCGGCGAAAGCACTGCGGTCAGGCGTTCTGGGCGAGCAGATCGAGCCTATCTCGGGCCGGCACGCATCGGTTTCGCCGCTGACCTGGTCGCACTCGACCTACGTCGCCACCGTTTTGAGCTATTCGGCAAAGCTGGACTCGCTTACGGCCGGATAGCGTTCGTCAGATAGACGCGGCGGTCGAATTACTTCGATCTGCCTCTTAGAGTCTCCGTGAGATTGCGATAAAATTTAAATAATGCGAAGAGCAAAGATCCTGGCCACCCTCGGCCCCGCGACGAAAGACAGCGCGACAATTGAGAATATGATCACCGCCGGCGTCAACGCCGTGCGGATAAACATGTCACACGGGACCGTGGAAGAACATACCGCGGCAGTAGCGGCGGCCCGGGCCGCGGCGGCCAACGTCGGCAAGCCGCTGGCGATCCTCGTTGACCTTTCAGGCCCGAAGATCCGAACACGGACACTGAAAGACGGTCAGACGGTAATGCTCCGCGAGGGCGCCGAATTTACGATCACGACACGGGATATCGTCGGTGATGAGTCGATCGTATCGACGACATTTGCGGAACTTCCCGGTTCGGTGGCTCCCGGAGCCCGAATTTTGCTCGACGACGGGGCACTCGAGCTCCAGGTCGAGTCGAAAACGGAGACCGACGTCATTTGCCGCGTCGTCACGGGCGGCCCTCTCAGCGAAAGAAAGGGCATCAATCTGCCGAATACGCCGCTGCCGATACCGTCGCTGACCGAAAAGGACCGCGTCGACCTCGAATGGGCGATGGAGCAGAACGTAGATTACATCGCTCTTTCATTTGTCAGGTCGGCGGCCGATTGCCGCGAGGTCAAGGACATCATCAAGCGTCTGAGCACCCGCAAACTCGGTCGTGCCCTGCTCGTGGCCAAGATCGAAAAGGCCGAGGCGATCGAAAATCTGATGGAGATCATCGAGGAGACCGACGGGTTGATGGTGGCACGCGGTGACCTCGGCGTCGAGACGAGCGTCGAACTCGTACCGGTCTATCAAAAACGCATCATTGAGCTCGCGGTGGCCCACGACAAGTTCGTTATCACGGCAACGCAGATGCTGCAGTCGATGATCGAAAACCCGTTCCCGACGCGGGCTGAGGCATCGGATGTCGCCAACGCCGTTTGGGACGGCACCGACGCGGTGATGCTGTCGGCTGAGACCGCCAGCGGCAAGTTTCCGGTCGAGTCGGTCAAAACGATGGTCAAGATCATCGATTCGGCCGAAACAATCAAGCCAGAAATGCTCAAAAAGCCGGTCAAGCTCACTCAGCCGCCGTCAGGCAGGACGAGTCAGGCCCTTTGCAAGGCCGCGGCATACGCCGCCAAGGAGATCAGGACCGAAAAGATCGCCGTTTTTACGGAATCGGGACTTATGGCACGTCGTTTGTCGAACGTCCGGTCGGGTCTGCAGTCGTTTGCCCTCACGACCTCGCAGGACGCGTGTAATCAGCTTTCGTTGATCTGGGGAGTAACGCCATTTCTTCATGAAGATCGCGGTTCGACGAGCGAAATGCTCAAGATCGGCGAAGAGACCCTGCTCGCCACGGGCGTCGTAACCCCCGGCGAGACGATCGTCATGATGGCGGGCCGGCTCTCCGGTCTCGGGCTGTCGAGCTCGGTTATCGTTTGGACCGTCGGCGAACATCTGGCCCGCCGCTAACCGATCTTGGCGTTAACTATCTGCATTATTTCGGCCTCGGCGTCGATGGCACGGCGTTCGATCTCAGTGCCCTGCTGCAGTATTTCGTCAACAAACGCCTGATCTTTCAGCCCGGCGGCGTTGATCTTTACGTTTAGAAAGGCGCCCATGACCGCCGACCTTGCACACAGTGCACCGACGCCCGCGTCGGTCACGGAATTTGGATTTCCGTGTTCAGCGACGTACCGGATCACCTCAAATGCGTCGAATGTGCGCCGCATGGTGCGAATCGGCACCTCGGTTGCGTATTTGGTGGCTTCTTGGATCGCTGCCGACCGTGCGGCCTTTTCCTCGGGAGTATTTTTCGGCAGGCCGAATGCCGCCATCACGCGGTTAAATGAATCGGTGTCTTCGTCAACGAGTGCGAGAAGTTCGTCCTTGATCCGCTGTGCCTTGACCGCCTGATCGGAAAACTCCTGCCAGCGGTCGTCCCAACCGGCCTTGTGCGACGAGAGATTGGCGACCATTGCCGCCAGTGCCGCGCCAAGGGCCCCGAGATAGGCCGAGATCGATCCGCCGCCCGGTGCCGGCGACTCAGACGCCGTCTCGTCCGCAAAATCGGCACAGGTCATGTCCACAAGCCGTTTCGGAGCGTCGCCCGCAGCCAGGACGTATTCGATGATCTTTTCGTCGGGGTTAAACGACTTAAGATCGTCGAGGCCCATCGATCTAACGGCGATCTTGACGATCTCCGATTCGGTTATACCGAGCGATCGCTGCTGTTTGGTCAGGTAGTATTTACCGGCGTCGATGATCGCCGCCTTCGGCACAAGCCCGACGATCTCGAGCCCCGTGACCCTGATCCCGCGAAGCCGAGCCTTTTCGCTTACCTCGTCAAAGGCGACGTGCAGCGGCGTGTCACTGAGATTTGTGATATTCATCGACACCTGTGCGATGCCGTACTCGTCGATGAACCATCCGATCGCCTTGGTTCCCTTTAGTGTGCCGGGCAACATTACCGGCTCGCCGTTTTCGTCGATGACAGGCTTGCCGGTGATCGGGTTGCCCTCGCGAAGCGGCCGTCCCTTTTCGCGTACGTCAAAGGCGATCGCGTTGGCACGGCGGGTTGATGTGGTGTTCAGATTAAAGTTGACGGCGATGAGAAAGTCGCGTGCCCCGACCGCGACAGCACCCGAGCGGGCGACACTTTCGGTAAATTCCGCCGGGCCGAAATCCGGTCTCCAGTCCGAGCTGACGAGACGCTCAGGCAGTGCCTCGTATTCGCCCTCGCGGCAGTTGGCGAGGTTACGGCGCTTTTCCTCCGTGGCGGCGTTTTCATAGCAATAGACCGGGATCGAAAGTTCTCGCCCGATGCGTTCGGCGAGTTTCCGGGCGTATTCGGCAGTTTCGTCCATCGTCACGCCCGAGATCGGCACCAGCGGACAAACGTCGGTCGCGCCGAACCGCGGATGGTCACCCTTGTGCTGACGCATATCGATCAGTTCCTGAGCCTTTTTGACGGCGGCAAACGCAGCCTCGCAGACGGCGTCCGGCTCACCGACAAACGTCACGACCGTGCGGTTTGTCGTCGCTCCGGGATCAACGTCGAGCAGCTTGACGCCGTCAATACGCTCGATCTCGTCGGTGATCTGCCTGATAACGGCCATATCGCGGCCTTCGCTAAAATTGGGGACACATTCGATCAGCTTTTTCATAATTAATCGTCAATTCAACGATGATAAGCCATTCGTCTGCTTTCTCCAATTTCGGCCGCCCGGCTCGATCCGGTCACATCTTAAAGGCGGTGATGATCTCGGTCTCGTTGAGCATACCGGCCATGTTCCGATCGTCAGAAAGCGGTTCAACAAAGAAGTTTTCAATCGTACCGGTCACATCCCAACGGGTGGTGACGGATGGGTAATTGACCGAGAAAGTGCCTCGGCCGCTCTCACCGATCGGTGTGATCCATGTCGGCGGCCGGATCTGTGTCCACTTGACCACATAGTCGCGGTCAAAATAATAGAAATAGTCTTGTCCGCGCCAATAGATCTGCCACCATCCGACCAGCCATTCAGGAACGGGCACGACCTGAGCCGACGAAAAATAAAGCTCGATATCCAGCCAGCCTTCGAGCC
Source organism: uncultured Chloracidobacterium sp. (assembly GCA_964592865.1). Classification (GTDB taxonomy): domain Bacteria; phylum Acidobacteriota; class Blastocatellia; order Pyrinomonadales; family Pyrinomonadaceae; genus OLB17. The sequence continues at coordinate 9,707 of CAZQGN010000042.1, forward strand.
GTGCCGCATCATACGGATGCTCGCCGCGGACGCGGCGCAGAACGTCGTATTCCGAAAGAAGCGCCTCCTGCGTGAACGGCGGCCGGCGGTGCATGCTGTGCTCGGTCCCGTCGCCCTGTCCGGCGGCAGCCCGGACCAAAAACGGGCCGTCGAAATCAAGTGCGACGTCGACGTGATACTTTTTATGTCGTAGGATATCGCCGTATTTGGGCTTCAGACCAGCTCGCGGTTCGACCCAGGCGTCGGTCTTGTAGAGATAGCCCAGCGATTGTTTCAACTCGAACCAATTGGTAATGTCCTTGATCCCGATCTGATGCGCGTACCAGTTTACAAAGCCGTTACAGGCGGTCATACGGCCGCCGGCCTCCCAATCGGCCATCAGGACGAGGTGATTGGTGTTCGTGAGCCGTGAAAATTCGTTTTGATAAAATGGGGGATTTTGATTTGACGTGTAAACGGCGTTTACCGGCAGGTTAGCGTCGATAACCTTACGGGCGAGATCGCGTATATTCTCCATGAGAACCTCCAGAGAACGAAGATTCGGAGAACCTGCCGGGAATGACAAATTCTCCGGCGCCTATCAATAGACTATTCCTAATTAGAGCAAGCCTCAAGCGTCGAGCGATCGGCCGCGGCAGACGCAGAGTTGTAGGTCAGATCGAAGTTGATTCCGGGGTCAAACCACGGCGCCAAAGAGTTTGCCGACCAAAGCCGTCGCCCCCATCGCGATCGCTCCCCAAAAAAGTACGCGGACCGCTCCGGTCACGACGCCGGCTCCGCCCGCACGTGCGGCAATTCCGCCAAGCAATGTCAGAAAGACGAGCGAACTTGAGGCGATCAGCCAGATCATAAGCGGCCCCGGCGAAAAGAAAGCGACCACGATAGGCAGCATCGCACCGATCGCGAAGCTCACCGCCGAAAATCCGGCCGCCTGCAGCGGATTGGCACTTAGCGTTTCAGTTATTCCTAGTTCGTCACGGGTATGGGCACCGAGCGCGTCGTGGGCCATAAGCTGTTCGGCGACCTGCAGGGCGAGATCAGGCTCGAGGCCGCGGCCCTCGTATATGCCGGCAAGCTCACGCAGTTCGAATTCCGGTTCGTCGGCGAGATGTTTGCGTTCGAGTTCGATGTCGGCCTTTTCAGTGTCCGCCTGTGAGTGTACCGAGACATATTCACCGGCCGCCATCGACAATGCTCCGGCAAAAAGTCCGGCCACGCCGGCCAGCATTACAGCCCCGTGATCTGAGTCGGCAGCCGCAACACCTATGAGCAGCGACGCCGTCGACACGATGCCGTCGTTAGCCCCCAAAACCGCCGCCCGCAGCCACCCGATGCGGTGCGTCCGATGCATCTCGTTATGGACCATATTGGTTCACCTTCGCTAACGACAGAATATCGCAATTGTCACGATTTTCAAGAACGCCCGGCGAGCATCGCCGCCATTTTTTCGTGGATCAGGTTTACGGCCTTGAGCGGCCGGATCATCACTTTGAAATCGGTGATCATGCCGTCGCGGTTCCATTCGAGCATATCTACGCCGTTGACCGTTATGCCGTCGATCTCCACCATAAACTCGAGGACCGCGTCGTGCTCCCCGACCACCTCGCGGACATAGCGAAACGTCCCATTCAGGAACACGCTGTACGCGGCCGTAAGATATAGTTTGGTTACGGTCTTGCCTACCTGTGGAGCATGAACAACCGGTGAGTGAAAGACCACATCGTCAGCAAGCAAAAGATCGAGTCCGGCGATATCGCGAGACTCGATCATTCTGTGCCAAACATTGACGGTATCGATCATTTTATGTGCCCTAGTCCGCGTTTATCACACGGGCGACGGTCTCCTTTTTCAGGCCGCCGTTTCGCTTTGTATACTCGGCCAGCGAGATCTGCGGGTCACGCCACGCGTCCAGGTGGCCGACCTGATGGACACACTGGATGGTGCAGGCGGGGGCACACCACTTTTCAGTGTGATACTCGCGCCGAAGGTCTTCGTGAGTGTACTCGAGCAAAGGGACCCCCGGAGTGCCTCGTTGCTGCGAGCACCAACTGACAATTCCGGCCTCGTCAACATACAGATAGCGTGAACCGGCACGGCAACGCCATTTGTACTCACCGCCTTCGACTAGTTCGTCCTGAAACCAGTTCCAACGGGCGTATGAGCGTGCTCCCTTAGCCTTGATCTCCTTATAGACTTCTTTCTCGCGGTCGGTCAGGCCTTTGTTAAGGCCGTCGCTGTCGTGAATGATACCGACGGTGGACGAAAACCCGAGTTCGAGCGCGCGATTGGCGATCTGCAGGGCCTCGTCCGGATTGGCGACGCCGCCGCCAACCACGGAGTTGATATTGACCTTGAATTTTGCGTGATCGTGCAGGTTGACGAGTTTAGCATCGAGAACCTTGAGGCTCTTTTTCGATACGTCGTCCGGCGTCACATTATCGATCGAGATCTGCAGATAATCGAGGCCCGCCTCGTTCAGCTTTTTGATCTTATCGACCTGAAAGTAATATCCATTGGAGATCAGTCCGGCGATCATTCCGTGATGACGAATTCGGGCGATGATCTCGTATATCTCCGGGTGCATCATCGGTTCGCCACCTGAGATCGTTATTACGGACGAGCCAAATTCAGCCAGCTTGTCGATACGCTTGAGCATCACATCGATCGGCACCGGATCGCTGGTCTTATCGAATTCGTTGCAGTAAGTACACGCAAGATTGCATCGGCGCATCGGTACGATATGCACCAAGACCGGATGTTTGGTCGAGGCAAATGCCCGGACCGTGTGCCGGACTCCGCGTGTAAATCTGCTAAAACTGCTTGCCTTTGGCATAAGATCGTCTACCCACAATAACTAAACCCTTGATTATAGGTTCTGGCCCGTTCGATTTCAAATAGTAACAGAATGCCCCGGCCGGAAGCTTTCTGGCCGGGGCACTGATCTACGGGAACTCGGCTTTCCGTTACCCTTTTATCTCCTTGGTGCCGCTCGGGTACGACAGCTTAAAGACCGACGTGTCGAGTTTTACGTTCTTTTTGATCGCCGACAACAGAATTGTCGTCGTGTCGCCATTATTCTCGTTGACCTTGGCCTGCCGCGGCATACCGTCAGCGTCAACCCAAAGTTCGGCCGACTTGTAACTCGTAGCGGTTTTGGGCGTCAGAAGCACGTGCCAGGTTTTGATGCCGCCTTTGATCTCTTCTTCGGCGATATATTTCACATCGTAATTCGCCTGAAGCTGGGCCTTCGACATACTTACGAAGGAAAGTGCGTTGCCCGGGACCTTTGAGTTCTTTGAGCTGTTGGCCTTGCCCTTGATGACCTGGTTGAGCGTCGGCCGGTACATCACATAATCTTCGCCGATAACGACAATGCTCTCGGCGACCGGTTTGGTCCAGTCGATCCGAACGTACATAGCCCGCTTGGCCGTTTTCGGCAAATAGCTGGTATTGCCGATCGAGGTATCGCTCTTGCCGATCTGATCGTTATATTTAACGAGCGTGACATCTGACTGCAGCGAACTCAGCCCCTTATAATTGAGATCCATTCGATTGAGGATCTCACGCAGCACCTGTGCGTTTGTCTCGCTTACCGAAAATACGCCGAAAAGAACGGCGAGGCCGAGTGCGGCCAAAACGGTTCTAAAAACTCTTGTTCTTGTCTTCATAGTCAATACTTTTGCGCCGCAACTATTTGGCCGACGGCGACGAGGGTTTGACGGCAGCAGGTGGTGATTGGGTTGCACCGGTATCGGCCTTTTCGAACCAGGATTTGGGCGTCAGGAAAATAAACGCCATGATCAAAAGGCACAGCACGTCCCATTGCCAGGACGCCCGCTCAAAATCCCACCAGATTATTCTGCGTACAATGCCCATCCTTAATTAACGATATGACCGTCCCGCATTTGGATCGTCCGTGTACAGACCGCCGCCGCCTCGGGGTTATGCGTGATCATAATGATCGTCTGGTTGAGTTCCTCGTTGAGTTCACGGAACATTTCGAGGACGATCGCCGAATTTTCGGTGTCGAGATTACCCGTAGGTTCATCCGCGAGGATGATCGCCGGACTGTTGATCACGGCACGAGCAAGCGCGACCCGCTGCTGCTCACCGCCCGAAAGTTCGAGCGGTTTGTGATGCATTTTATCTTCGAGTTGGAGCAGTTTCAACACCTTTCGCCGATTTTCGGCACTGCCGCCGCTGTTTCCGGTATGGATCTTTTCGGCTAGTTTAAGATTCCCATCGGCCGTTAGTGTTGGAAAAAGATTAAATCGCTGAAAAACAAAACCGATCTTTCGCCTGCGAATATCGGTCCGCTGAGCGTCCGAGACCTTGGCAAGGTCTTCGCCGTCGATCAAGATGCTGCCGCTGGTCGGGCTCAACAATCCGCCGAGCAAGTGCAGCAACGTCGATTTGCCGCAACCCGACGGCCCCATTATCGCGACGAATTCGCCCTTTTCAACTTCAAAGGAAACGCCGCGCAGGGCCGGCACGTCGACCTTGCCGACCTTATATGATTTGGTTAGATTTTCTGCTCGAAGGATCGGTGCCATTATTTGATCTACGGGTTACGTGCCGAGTCTGCCGTGTTAGCCGAGGGCGACTTGACCGTTACCATCTCTTTTAACTTTTGATCGAGATCGACCTCTTCAAGATTCCAGGTGTTCTTGAGCATAAAGGCCGATTCCTTGTAGGTTTCGCCGATCTCTACCAATTCAGGCGTCTGATAGGTCAGCTTCATCGAATACTTTTCCTTGGGCCGCGTGACCTGGATCTCAAGCGGCATATTGGGGTAGTCGGCAGCGGCCGTCAGTTTGCCTTCCATCCCATAAATAATGTCGGACTCAACCTCACCGGCGGCGTCAAAAATCTGCTGGCGTGCAAGCCGTATACCGCCGACGCGGTCAAACCAGAACCGGCGCTCGATCCGCAATGTCCCATCGGCCTGTTTGACCAATTCGTCAAGCAGATAATAACCCCGCATCACCGTCCGCAGCGGTGACTTTTTCGGCTGTGCGGCGTCTTCCTCGATCTGAAAGATCGTGCTCGTCGTATAGGCATTTGCCGTATCGACCGGACGTACAAGCATCGCATCTGTAAAATGCTGCGGCCTGAGATTAGCAAAGGCGTTCACGCTCTCCTTGATCACGGTGCCGTTATCAAGATTGGACGAGGTCAGATTCTTGCTTAGTTTTGAATAATCGGCATTATTCGTTCCCTTGACGAACTTTTTGTACTTACCCGAGCCACCGTCCTGGAGGATCGCGACACGAAAGTTCTTACCGTCAGAGGTCATCTGAGCGACATCAGATTTCAGCACCGGAACGCTGACCTTCATGTAGATGCTTGCGGGCCGTTGGACCACCACCTCACCGTCGGCCGAGCGGTAGACTTCCTTACTGCCAAACTCCGCAAAGGAATTGTCCTCAAACTTGAGCCGCATTTTGGCGTAGATCGAATTTACTCGCGCGAATCTGTTGATCTCCTTGATCAGGTCGGCCTGAGTGGCGTCTTCGGTCTTGAGAAGGCGTGCGGTCTTTTGATCGGTCTTTACGATGTTGCACGCGCTCGCGAAAAGTAGTGCGGCGACGGCTGTCAAAAGTCCGATTCGCATTGATGTCTGCCCGAAAAACTTCATCCTTTTGTGATGGCCGACCTCGTGTTAACCGTTGTCCGGCAATGTACTTAATGCCCCGGCTTGCGAGGCCGTCAAATCGTAGATGATAACACGCGCGTTTATCTATGTCCTAATAGCGCAAAGACGCGGTGTCGAGAGTAATACGTGTCTCCCGCACCGCGTGTTCCTGGATAAAGCAGTTAATTCTATTGCCCGAAAACGCCCGATCCGCGCGTGAAATAATCCTGCATCGTGAAGGCGAACATGATCGCGAGCCAGAAAAAGCTGCCGATCGCCGAGAGCCAGATCAGTTTCGGACTCCAACGCACATGCATGAAATAGAGCATGACGCACGACATCTTGAAAAATGCGATCCCAAGTGCGACCAGCGTGTTGGCCCCGACAAAAATACTGTCAAGATCGGTCAGCGCAACGTAATACGTGATGATCGTGCCGACAAACAATATCCCAAAAATGACCAGATAGCCCGGGATACCTATATGTTGTTCTTCTGAATGATTATCCGACATCATTTCTCCCTAATGTATAAAGTGTCTGCCGAGCAAATAAAGCAGCGGAAACAGGAAAATCCAAACAATATCAACGAAGTGCCAGTAGAGTCCGGACATTTCGACCGGCATATAGTACTCGGCACTATATGTGTTCTTCCACGCCTTCCAGAGCAACCATGTCATCAGCCCGAGTCCGACGATCATGTGAAGTGCGTGCAGCCCCGTCATGACGAAATATATCCAGAAAAAGATCCGAACCTTGTCACGAAACTTGTTCTCGTCGAGCTTGCCGTTTGAAAAGTATCCGATCTTTTCAGCGGCGGTCAGGTGCTGGACGTTCGGTTCCTTTTCCTGAGCCTCGATCGTGTGCTGGATCAGTTCGTATTCGTGCCACTGAAATTCGCCGTGCGGATTGACATAGGCATGTTCAGGTGCACCGGGCTTTTTCTCGGCGGCCGAGGCGACCGTTTCGAAAGGCAGCACAAAAGCCTTGTGCTCAGCCGCCGGTTCGCCGGCCTTGGTCTTTTTATTCAACCCGGCTACCGGAATCAGGCCGCTGTTGTACTTATCGGTATATTCGACGGCCTTGACGCCTAAGAATACGGTACCGAAGAACATCGTCAACACGATCAGAATGACCTGCATATTCCGATTGCCTTTCTGGGCGTAATAGACCGTCAGAGCCATCGTCAGCGAACTGACGATCAGCACCAGCGTGTTAAGCCCGCCGAGAAATGCGTCCAGGTGGTTACTGCCGGCGGCAAATGCCATCGGGTACCGCGACCGGAATACCAAATAGGCCGTAAACAGCCCGCCGAAGAACATGATCTCCTGCACGAGGAACATCCACATCCCGATCGAGACGGACTCTTCCTGCTGCTTCATGTCTTCAAACTGATGCTGAAGACCCGGAGCGTGATGATGTTCGTGTGTATCTGCGTGTGTCGACATTATTTATCTATTGAGAATCCAAATTAGATACTCTTATCGGAGCCGGCCTGATGTGATCGCTCACGCTGACCGGCCCGTCGTGTTTCATTCTATGCCAATGCGGCGGCGGCTTCGCGCCGTCTCGCTTCTTCAAGATCGAGGCCGCTCTCCTCGCCAAATTCGTAAGCTTCCCAGGTCACGACCGGCATTGTCTCGAAATTCTCGGTCGGAGGCGGTGAACTCGTACGCCACTCAAGGCCGGGCAGCATCCATGGATTGTCGCCGGCTTTCTTGCCGAACAGCAGTGAATGGCCGAGGTAGATCACCGGCATGATCAGGCCGACGCCGAGCACCGATGCTCCGGCTGTCGAAAAGATGTTGAGAACCTGCAACTCCTCAGGATACGACGCATATCTGCGCGGCATTCCCTGATAACCGAGGATGAACTGCGGAAAGAACGTCAGGTTAAACCCGACGAAGACGAGCATCGCCGAGATCTTGCCCCAAAATTCCGAGTACATCCGTCCGGTCATCTTGGGCCACCAATAGTGGATACCGCCAAGATAAGCGATGACCTGTCCGCCGACCATCACGTAGTGAAAGTGAGCCACGACAAAATATGTATCCGTGAGGTGGACCGTTAGGCCGACCGAACCGAGAAACAGCCCCGTCAATCCGCCGATCAGGAACAATCCCATAAAGCCCATTGCGTAGAGCATCGGGGTATCAAAGGTGATCGATCCCTTGAACAGCGTCGCCGTCCAGTTGAACATTTTGATCGCCGACGGCACCGCCACGACCATCGTCAGGAACGAGAACACCAATCCGGCATATACCGACTGTCCGCTAACGAACATGTGGTGGCCCCAAACCAGGAATCCAAATACCGCAATAGCGATCGATGAGAATGCGATGAACTCGTAACCGAAGATCTTCTTACGTGAAAAGTTTGAAATGAGCTCGCTTATGACGCCCATTCCCGGCAGGATCATGATGTAAACCGCCGGATGAGAATAGAACCAGAATAAGTGCTGGAACAAGATCGGATCGCCGCCGATCGACGGGTCAAAAATACCGACGCGGCCGACACGCTCAAGGGCAAGCATCAGGATCGTAATGGCGACCACCGGCGTACCGAGGATCATTACAAGACTGGTCGCATAGTGTGCCCAGACGAACAGCGGCAGGCGGAACCACGTCATCCCCGGAGCACGCATCGTGTGAATGGTAACGATGAAGTTGAGTCCGGTAAGGATCGACGAAAATCCGTTAATGAAGATACCGAGGCCGACCGCCATCACATATGAATTTGAAAAGGTCGTGCTGTAAGGCGTATAGAACGTCCAACCGGTATCGACACCGCCCTGCATCAGGCCGAACAAAGTAAAGGCTCCTCCGACCCAGTAAATATAGAGGCTCAGCAGGTTGATACGCGGAAGTGCCAGATCCTTTGCCCCGATCATCAGCGGCAGCAAAAAGTTGCCCAGAATAGCGGGGATCGACGGTATCAGGAAGAAAAAGATCATCAGGATACCGTGCTGCGTGAACACCTTGTTGTAGGTGCCCGATTCGAGCAGGTCGCTGGACGGAGTCAGAAGTTCAAGCCGGATCGCGGCGGCATAGAGGCCGCCCATGAAAAAGAACACCGACACCGAGATCAAATACATCAGTGCGATGCGCTTGTGATCTTTGGTCAAAAGCCACGACATCAGGGTCGAACCGTTGTTCAGATAGTTCATCTCCGGCTTGGCCGCCATTTCCGCATTCATTGCATCTTGCGTTTGCATATTCTTTTACTACCCTACTTGTTGCTGTTCGCAGCCGGCTTAACTGGCGCCGTTTTGTTAGCCGCTGCTGTATTGGTATTCGCCGACATCGCCGGGGCCGCCGCCGGTGCGGAGCCCGTAGGGGCCGCAGCTCCGGGGCTGAGCGACTTGATGTAGGCAACGAGCGAATTCAACTGTTCTTCGGTAACCTGGCCCTTGAAGGTCGGCATGATCGGCTGATAGCCCTCGACCACCTGCGACGCCGGGTTAAGGATCGAATTTCTAATGTACTGGTCGTCCGCCTTGACCGTTTGGCCGCCGACAAGCTTAACGTCGGTGTTAAAGATGCCCTCGAGCTTGGCTCCGCGTTGTCCGGCACCGCCGGCGTGGCACGAAGCACAGCCAAGTTTGTTCTGGAACAAGTCCTTTCCGGCTTCGACAGGTGTCTGGCCCGAGACGTTGCCGCTCAACCAGTTGTCGAAATCACGCTGCTCCATCACATAGACCCAACCGCCCATACCTGAGTGATTGAGGCCGCAGTATTCCGCGCAGTACAGGTGATATTTGCCCGGCTTGGTCGCCTCGAACCACATATAGGTGTATCTGCCGGGAACCACGTCGGCCTTGGTACGAAACGCCGGGATCGAAAAATCGTGCAGAACGTCCTCGGTGGTCATCGTTAATTTGATCTTGCGTCCGACCGGCACGTGGAGCTCGTTGATCTCACGCTGGCCCGTCTCATGCTGAACCTTCCACATCCACTGTTTACCGACAACGTAGATCTCCATCGCGTCGTCAGGCGGCGTGTACTGCTGAAAGTAAATGATCGCCCCACCCAAAAAGATCGTCATCGAAATAACGAAGGGAATGATAGACCATACCGTTTCCAGAACCATCGACCCGTGGATCTCATCCGGCGTTGCGTACTTTTCCTTCGCACGATATTTCATCGAAAAGAAAAAGATCGCCGCGATAATAGGGATCGAGAACGCTACGCTCACAAAAATGAGGTAGAAATACAGAGCATCAACCTGCCAGGCGAATGTTGACGCTTGCTCCGGAAATAATGGTACCCAACTAGTGTTCTGCATAATCTATTTCGGACCTGATACTACTAAAATCTACGGTGTCGGCATGATCAGCGAACCGCCGTATTCATCGATCAGCCCCGCGCGCTACGCGGCCTTACGCTTATTCCTCCGCCAAAATACGAGTGCCATGGCCCCCATACCTATCAATGTCGCTATCGCTCCCAGCCTGATCACGTTCAAGATCGCCAGGCCGTATTTACCCGTTGACGGGTCGTAATGGTAGCAATAGAGCAAAAGCTGCTCCGCCGGATTGCCCACCCGGCTTTCGGCCGACTCCATCAGGCCGAACTTGAGGTCCTTCGGGGCGTAGTCGATCCCGTAAAGGTACCTCGCCAATTTGCCGTCCGGCGTCGTGATCATTATTCCGCCGGCGTGTGCGAATTGATTGGACTTTTCGTCCCACTTGTAACTGAACCCGGCCGCCTTGGTGACCTGATCGATCGATGCTTGTGAACCGGTCAGAAAATGCCAGCCGTTCTCGCTGCCCTGTCGGCCATATCGTTCGACGTACCCGGCCTTCTTGTTCTTTGCCAGGTCCGGCTTGTCATTCTCACGAGCGTCAAAGCTGATCGCCAGGACGTCAAAATCCTTTCCCGCGTCAAAATTGATCCCCTTCAAAGAACCCGTCAGGCCATTCAACACCTGATTGCACAACATCGGGCACTCATAATAGACAAAAGCCACGATGACCGGCTTGCCCTTCGAAAAATAATCCCCAAGTTTGACGGTCTGCCCGTCCTCATTCTTAAACTCGGCATCCATCGGCAACTTATCGCCGAGTTTCTGTTCGATCCCGATCGATTGAAGAGCTTCGGGAAGACCGTTCGAGGTCATTTGTGACGGATCGTAGGTCTTCGGAGCGTACAACGGCGAGTTGTAATGCTCGGACTTCTGTGCCGACACCGCTACGAAAGCCGTCAAAATAATTGTCAAAGCACAAAGCTTCACCATCAAAACCGCTGATATTGGCGAATCTTTTTTCATTTCGTACTACCTTTGTGTCTCCGATGCCGTTCGGCCTGCCCCGGCGTCGGAAACGAACATTCGCGAATCTTTTAAGAACTTTTCAGCCTCGGCCCCTGACTTTGCCTTGATCGGGCCGGCAAGAAACTTCTTCTTGGCCTCATCGATCGGCAGCGAAATGACCGTTCCGGTCTTGGGGTCTTTCTGGCCCTTGGCCCAGAGTTCATCCCACTGCTTCTGCAATTCCCAATACTCTGACTGCGGGGCACGCAGTTCGAGGTTCACTCGTCCGTTTTCGGAATCTACACCAAAACCCGGAGCTGCCTGCAGCCTCGGCTCGGCCGGAAGGCGGTCTTTGTCCGGCAACCTCATCGGATTGGCCGGGCCTGCGGTCTCGGTCGCATAGTCACGCATCGTGCCCAGAAAGGCCCACATCAGGCCAAACGTGATCACGATCAGAAGAAACAGCCCGATACCGAAATAAACGATTCCCTTCAGGCCGATCTCATTTTCCTCGTAGCCTTTATCAAAATCGGCCGGAGTATTTACATGTTTCTTTGACATAGCTATTACGAAAACAAATAAACAAAAACTCTATTAGTGCCCCTTTCCATGCTCTACCGCACTGGCAAAGAACGGATCCTGAACCGGCACCATCGGACGCTTCATAAGCTCTCCGAAGAACCACCACAGCCAGATGCCGCCGATCGCGATCGGAGCGACGATATCGAGCCAGTCAATGTGGAAAGCACCGGACGCGATACCCTCGGTGATTCGCGGTGTCGGCCCGATCTGGTAGAACATATCGATGACACGCATCACCAAAATGAACATCGCGAGCGACGCCAGCCAGCGTGCCTTTCGCTTGAAATCCTGCTGCAGCAACACGAGGAACGGGAAGGCGAAGTGGAAAACGATGAGCATCACGCCCATATATCCCCAGCCGCCCTTCATACGCGTCAGATACCAAGTGGTCTCTTCAGGCAGGTTGCCTGACCAGATGATCAGGAACTGCGAGAAGTTGAAGTATGCCCAGACCATCGTCAGCGCGAGCATCAGCTTGCCAAGATCGTGAAAATGACGCTTTCCGAGCACGCCGTCCATCGGCGATTTGTTGGAAAGTGCAGCCATCACGGCCACCACGAAACAGAAACAGCTCAATCCCCATCCGGCGACGAAAAGCAGTCCCCACATCGTCGAAAACCAGTGCGGGTCCAGCATCATTACCCAATCGACCACCGCAAAGGTGACGACCAGGGCATAGATGACCATCGTCGGCCCCGAGAATCGCGACGCACGGTCCAGAAAGCGTTCGGAATCGGCGAGATTGTCGGTCTTATCCTGGGCCGCGGACCATTTATTGAGCAAATGGACCATTACGTACCATAGTGCGAAGTAAATGACCGAGCGGACGATCCAGAACCACGGAGCCATAAATACACCGCGATGCTGCATGACCGGATCATCAGCCGGAAGATGTGTAAACTCGTATACCTTGTGCGTGTAAACACCGATGGCCAGCGGTATGAAGAGAAGCGCGATCAGCGGCAGTGTCCGCGAACCGGCCTCGACCGTCCGGCGAATCACCACGCCCCATGCACCGCCCGTAAGGTATTGAAGCATCAATACGCCGAGGCTGCCGAGGCCGATGCCGCCCCAGAAAATAAAGCCTACCAACCACGAACGCAGTGCCTGCTCGGTATTGAAATAACAGCCGACCGCCCAGATGATGAGTGCAATTCCGCCGACGCCTAATGCCAGGGTTCGCCATTTACTGACGATCGCCGGTGCGTAATATTTTTCGAGTTCGGCCATTTACTTGCCACCTCCGTGAGTGTTGGCAGGTTCGGCCGCTTTCGGAGCCGTCGTGTTTGCCTCAGTACTGTTGTTCATTTTAAGGTTAGCGTCAGGGTTTTGGCTCACCTGCAGGGCCCGGATGTAGGCGACTATCGCCCACCGGTCCGCCGGCTGGATCTGAGCTCCGTAACTGTTCATCTTGCCCCAACCATTTGAGATCACGTCAAAAAAGTGTCCGACCGGAGCGTTTCTGAGCCGATCGTCGTGGTAGGTCGGCGGCGGCGAAAATCCGCGCCGTACGATCATGCCGTCGCCCTTACCGACCGGGCCGTGGCAGACAATACAGTAGATGTTGTAACGCTCCTGCCCGCGGTCGACAAGTTCCTTGGTGACCGGGATCGGAAATTCGTCGATCGCATTCGGAAATGAAGTGACGATCGTATTTCCGGCGGCGTTTGTCGTCGCGGCGACCTCGGCGTTCGGGTTAGGGTTGTCGATCTTTCCGGTATAGAACGCCTTGTTATCACGAAGCTGTCCGCGGGCGATCGTCCCGTCAGGGGCGTCACGCGAAGCACGCTTGTCCGCAAAGAACTCGCTCTTCTTATAAGCCTTGTAACGCGGCTGATCCTGCATATCAAAACGCACGCCGCAACCGGTCAGCACCGCAAACGCAGTGAAGCACATTGTAAAACCGAGCCGCCGAATCATAGATCTGTTAGTCAATAGAAGGTTATTCAGGTACATCGAACACCTCCTGTGCGTTGAGGCCTTCCATAAAGCTCCGGGTCTTTTCGTAATCGTACTGCGGATCTTCGGCCTCAATTATCAGAAAGAATTTCTCACGGGTCGCCAAAGCGAAACGCGGAACGTTAAAGCACGGATGATACGGTGCCGGCAGTCCGTTGAGAAACAACATTCCAAAAACAGCTACCGCCGCCGAAAACAAGATCGTCAGCTCATACATCGGCGGGATAAAGGCCGGAAGGCTGAAGTGCGGACGTCCGCCGACGATGATCGGATAATCGATCACATGGACGAAATAGACCAGGCCGAGCCCCGACATGAGGCCGGTCAAGCCACCCGCAAATATCAGGTACGGCAAAATACTACGCTTGATACCTAACGCTTCGTCGATCTCGTGGAGCGGGAAAGGCGAAAAAGCATCGGTCTTGGTATAGCCGGCCTCGCGCACCTTGTTCGCCGCGTCGACCATCTCGGTCGCCGTGTCAAACTCGGCCAGAATTCCGTATATGTTGTTGCCCATATCTAAATTCGATTACTAAAACTAATATCCTGGATCCGCAGCCTATTCGTTTGGCGGATCGGTCCTGTCGTATGTGTATTCGACCTCGTTAACGTTCGCCTCAAAATCCTGATGATGGCCATGAACATTGGCCTCCGGCAGCAGTGTCCGGACCTCGAATATCGAGATGATCGGGACAAACCGCACGAACAGGAACAACAAGGTGAAGAAGAAACCGATCGTGCCGATAAACATCGACCAGTCGATCATCGTCGGGCTGTACATCGCCCACGATGACGGCAAAAAGTCGCGGTGCAAACTCGTGACAATAATGACGAATCGCTCGAGCCACATACCGACACTCACAATTATCGAAATGGTGAAGAGCCAGAACTCGCTCTCGCGGAACCGCTTGAACCAAAGCAGTTGGATCGACAATCCGTTACAGAAGATCAAGAGCCAGTAAGACCACCAATACGGGCCTTCCCAAATACGGTTCTTGACCATGAAAACTTCATACTCGGCTGCACTGTACCATCCGAAGAATGCCTCCATAGCGTAACCGTAAACAACGATCAGGCCGGTGGCGAGCATCACCTTTGACATAAAGACAAGGTGGGTCTTGGTAATAAAATCTTCCATTCTGTACCAACGGCGAAGCGGGATACAGAGGATGAGCACCATCGCAAATCCGGCAAACACGGCTCCCGCAACAAAGTATGGCGGGAAGATCGTCGCGTGCCAGCCGGGCAGCTGCGAAACCGAGAAGTCGAACGAAACGATCGAGTGAACTGAAAGTACGAGCGGCGTCGAAAGGCCGGCAAGGATCAGATACGTGATCTCATATCGATGCCAGTGGCGAGCCGAACCGCGCCAGCCCCACGAAAGAGCTGCGTAAACAAACCTAAAATATTTGTTCTTGGCCCGGTCGCGAAGCGTCGCGAAATCCGGGATCAGGCCGACGTACCAGAACAGTGCGGACACCGTCGCATAGGTCGAGACGGCAAAAACGTCCCAGATCAGCGGGCTGCGAAATTGCGGCCAGAGGCCCATCGTGTTCGGGTACGGGAACAGCCAGTAAGCCGCCAGCCACGGACGGCCAGTATGCAGCAGCGGGAACATCGCGGCGCAGGCCACGGCGAAAAGCGTCATCGCCTCGGCGAAACGATTGATCGAGGTGCGCCATTTCTGATTGAGCAGCAAGAGAATGGCAGAGATCAAGGTTCCGGCGTGGCCGATACCGATCCACCAAACGAAGTTGATAATGTCGAACGCCCAACCGACCGGCTGATTGTTTCCCCAAACGCCGATACCGTTCGCGAGGAGCCAAATGACCGAGAACATCAGCAGCTGCGCGACCATGAACGCGATGCCAAACCCGATGAACCATCCGAACGGCGTCCGCTTTTTAAGCGTAATGTCGCTGATGCTGTCGGTAACACTTGCAAACGAGTGCTCACCCTCGACCATTGCCGGGCGCAACTTCTGTTGTAAGTCCTTTTCCTGCAT
>CAZQGN010000042.1:25144-25667 GCA_964592865.1 uncultured Chloracidobacterium sp.
AACTCAAACGGCCCAATTGACAGCCGTCCCGTTTGTTCGCTGCGAACAATTTGCCGTGAGGCTGCTAGTGAGCCTCGCCTCCCGGTTTCGTGGTTTCGGCTGCCTTCGCCGGCTTGGCCTTCCGTTTTTCAGGTGCCCTGTAATCCGGCATTTCCTTGTTCTGGTTCTTGAGTCCGGCCATGTAGGTCGTACGCGGCTGCGTGTTGAGTTCATTCAACAGCGTGTAGTCGCGGTGGTCCTTCTTGGCCTTGGCTACCTTGCTTTCCGGATCACCCATATCGCCGAAGATGATGGCGTCCGTCGGACACGCCGACTGACACGCGGTGATCACTTCGCCGTCGCGGATCTTGCGGGCACCGTCCTTTTGAGCCTCGATACGTGCGGCGGCGATACGCTGGGTGCAGTACGTGCACTTTTCCATGACGCCGCGGCTGCGGATCGAAACCTCGGGGTTTCGCATCAACTTGTACTGCGGGGAGTTCCTATCCTGGTACAAAAGGAAGTTTAATAGTCGTACCTTGTA
>CAZQGN010000043.1:0-24892 GCA_964592865.1 uncultured Chloracidobacterium sp.
AGCAGTTCGCGGGCCATCTGAGAAAGAAGTCGGGAGACAATAGACGGGAGTCGGGAGTCTGAAGAAACGCTCTCTTGTCTCTCGTCTCTCGTCTCTAGTCTCTCGTCTGCGTATCTGTTCGCGTACTCGGTCATCCGCCGTTCGGCGTCGTGCTGGTACGGGTACATCCACGAGTTTCCCTCGTTGATCCACACCTTGTAATAGCCGTTTTCGCCCCAGCTCGAGGCAGTCGGCTGCTGGACCTGAATGGGCAGGCCCGAGTCGAGAAAATCGCCGGGCGTGATGCACTCGATCTCGTTCTGGTCAAAATGTATCTTCTTAAAGAAAAAGTCGATGAACTGCGGCCCCTCGAACCACCAGTGCCCGTAAAGCTCTGCGTCATAAGGGCTTACGACTAGCGGCGGATGCCCGTCAAACGTCTCGCGGAGCAGTTTTGCCTGCTTGATGCGTTCGCCGATAAAGTGCGACGCGTTTTCGGCGGCCTTGTCGCGGGCGAGGGCGGGAATGTACGGCTGCTTGCGGTTCTGCGGCACGTCGCGGCCGGTGATGCGGTGATATTTGAGCCCGAGGTGACGACGCTCGCCGCTCGAATGCAGGTGCGGTTTGAGGTACTCGTACGGGGCGTCCCAGCCGATGTCGCGGTAAAATTCGCGGTACAGGTCATTGCCCGGATAGCCGATCTCGGCCGACCAGACCTGCTGGCTGGTGTCGACGTCGCGGGCAAAAACGGCCGTGCCGTTCGGGCAGACGACCGGTGCGTGAACGCCGTAACGCGGCCGCGGGTCGCCGTAAAGTATTGCGTGCGTGTCACTTATGAAATACTCGATGCCGTTGTCCTTTAACAGCGTTTCGACGCCGGGTTCGTACGCACACTCGGCGAGCCAGATGCCGCGGGGCTGACGGCCAAAATGCTTTTTGTAATTATCGACCGCGATCCGCACCTGTGCCCGCCGCGATTCGGGCGTCGAGATGAGCGGCATAAAGCCGTGCGTCGCACAGCAGGTGATGATCTCGATGACGCCCTCGTCCTGCAGTTCGCGAAAGGCGTTGATCAGGTTGCGGCCGTAACGGTCATTCCACAGGTGCAGCGACGACGAGAGGTTGTCGACGTACATTTTGGCGACGTCGTAAAACTCGGGTGACTCTTTCGCCGTGCGGTCGAGCTCCTTACGGGCGAGTTCGAGCAGATTTTCGAGATGGCGTGTGTAACGCGCCTGCAGCAGCGGGTCGGCGAGCATCTCGCACAGCGGCGGCGAGACGTTCATCGCCAGACGCGGCCGCATACCGGCCTCGTGCAGCGACTGAAAGATAAAGATCAGCGGCAGATAGACCTCGGTTATCGCCTCGTACAGCCAGTCTTCCTCAAGAAATTCGGGGTATTCCGGGTGACGCACAAAGGGCAGGTGCGCGTGGAGAATGAGGCTGAAATAACCTGTTGGCATAAATGCGTTCGTCGTTCTTTGCTCGTTGTTCGTTGTCGGTTAATCAATGATCAAAACAACGAACCACGAACAACGAACTACTAGCGAAGCGAATGCGAGCTCACCGGATTATAGCGCGGCGCGTATTTCGGCGAAACGGTCCGGGTCTTGAGCGTTTTAGGAAAATTGACGAGGCTCGCGCCGAAAACGGCGGGGCCAAAGTCCTCTTCGTAAAACTCGCTCTCGTCGATGTCAAAATGCGTGGTCAGGGCGCTCATCGCACGTGTCTTGCCGCTCCCGGCGGTACCGGCGTTGCCGGCGTTTGCCTGCAGAATGGCAAAGAGTGCCGGGCTGATCTTGAACCGCAGTTCCTCGAGCGCCGCTCCGCCGGCGAGGGCCAGCAGTGCGTAGCGAATGTCGTCGCCCGAGATGCCGCTGAGGTCGTGGCCGCGGCTGCCGACATAGTCGGCGAGGGCGTTGTGCGTCGCATCCTCGGACGCGGCAAAATTGTCGCCCGCGACCGCGACGTCAAACGCGTCACGCGAAAATCCGGCAACGTCGAGCACCTCGGCGAACTTCGCTGACGATACGGTCCATGTCGATTCGGTCGCGGCACGCGGGCTCGGGCTGCGGCGCGGCGTTTCGACCGTGTTTGAGTACAAAATGCGGAAATACGGGCGGTTCGGTGCGTAAAAACCGAGCTCGGCCGTGTACGAACCGTTGGGCTCGACGTTGAACCACCAGTTGCCCTC
This sequence comes from uncultured Chloracidobacterium sp., assembly GCA_964592865.1. Taxonomy (GTDB): domain Bacteria; phylum Acidobacteriota; class Blastocatellia; order Pyrinomonadales; family Pyrinomonadaceae; genus OLB17. The sequence continues at coordinate 2,174 of CAZQGN010000043.1, forward strand.
GGCGTCGCAGAGGCTCATTTCTTCGCGGCCGTGATGATTGTCGATGAGCTTGACGACGAGCGAATAGCTGCCCAGATCGCTGCCGAAAACGGCCCGGAGCCGCGACCACGGATCGTCGCGGAGCGACCAGTAGAAATAGAGCCGCGTCGGCGTCTGCATCTGCAGACGGGCACGATTCTCACGCTTGAGCTCGGGCAGAGCGACCTCGGCCAGTGCCTTAAAGACCGGCGAGACCTCGACCGCGGGTTCGGCGGCGGCAAGTTCGTGCGTGACGTCGAGCGTCGGCACCGCGGCCGCCTTTTTAACGGCCTTGACGGCCTTTTTGACCGGCTTTTTGACGGTCTTAACTGCCGTCTTGGCGGCGGTCTTAACGGCCTTTTTAGCGGGCTTTGCCGTTACGGGCCCGGCCGGCGAAACGGCCTCGGCGAGATCGGCAAACGGATCAGCGACGATCGTCCTGGCCTTTCTTTTCAGTGGTTTAGCCTCGGCAGCGGCGGGCACGGCCTTTTCGGCTCTGGCCGTTTTGGCGGCAGACTTTTTCACCGCCGGCTTTTTGGCCTTGGCGGAAGGTGCCGCCGCAACGACAGCCTCAACGGGCTCGGCAACGGCCGCGAACGGCTCGGCCGCGACGCCCTCCGTCTTCTGATCTTTCTTGGCCGCCGGCTTGCGGGCAGCTCTCTTTTTCGTCGAAACAGTACTCTCCATAATAAAAAACCGCAATCATAAAGTATGCGGTCTTTCGGCCGAAGATACAAGCCTTTTGCGAGATTTGATAATGAATTAAGGTTTCGGCGAGGTCAGTGACTTGAGGCGGACCTCGATCTTGCCGTAGACCGAATCGATGCGGCCGCGGATGGGTATGCGGCGTTCGTCGTCGGTGATCCAGATTATCATGCGGCCCTTTTGCTCGATCAGGCGGCCCTTGCCGAAGAGCAGCGGTTCGATGCGGATGCACATCACCTTGCCGAGGACGGTCTTTTGCATTTCGCGGCCGGTGACGCGGACCGGGACCTCGTAGATGAGCCCCGAGTCGCTGATCGTCATCTCGAACTGCGACCCGACGACGAGCGGCAGAGCGCGGAGCGCGTAAACGCCCGAAACGACGTCATGGGCGGCCTCGACATCGACGCTTGACGCGATGCGGCGGGGCGGACGGTTGGGGTCCTTGGGGTCGGTCTCGACATAGCGGACGCGGCCCTCTTCGTAATTAAATTCGGCGACGCCGTCGCGGACGCGGTCCTTTTGGACGTCGTGCTTGGTCGTTTTGAGGATGCGCATCAGCCGGGCGTCGACGATCGACTCGTACTGCTGCAAAAAGCTGAACCGGAACAGCCGGAGCAGCGTGCCCTTCGAAACGGCCTCGGTCTTAATGACGAAATTATCGGTATCGGGCACGCGGCGGACCTCGAACCTAAGGTCGGCGACCGAGATGCCCTGGATGATCTTGCTGAGTTTGCCCTCGTACTCAAAGATCTCGCCGTCGATGAACTTGAACGGCGAGGCCTGTGCCGCCGGCTGTGCGAACGCGGCCGCCGCGGCGGTCAGAGCGAGTATGGCGATGGCGAGAGTTCTGCGAAAATTGACGCTCATTGTGATCCTAAAAACCCCAGTAAACCTTTGATGCCAGAAACAGTAGAGCGGCTGCCGCACCGATGCACGCCTTGTACTCACGACTTTTCAAGTATAGCTGAAAATCGAATTTTCCGCCCGAATTTTCCCATGCCGAGAGCCGCGGGATAAAGGCGGGCACATTCGCCCGGTAATTTTCAAACTCGGTGCCGAACAGCTGTTTGAGGTCGGCCTCCTCGACAAACGCGACGGGCAGATAGATGCCCGCCATCAGTATGATAAAGATGACGCCGAGCCACCAGACGTTTGCCGCCGCGACAAACCCCGCACCGAGAATAAAGCTGCCGATATAGAGCGGATTTCGCACGCGGGCGTACGGCCCCGAGGTCGAGAGTGCCGACGCCTTGCGCAAATGGCCCATCGCCCAGGTGCGGACCGCCATTCCGGCGATCGCGAGTGCGGTGCCCGCGGCGATCGACGCCCACGTCGGCGCGGCAAATACGAGCAGGAGCACGGCAAACGGTATCGCCGCCGGGACGCGTATTCGCTGCAGCCATCTTTTGTTAAAACCTGCCATTATCGAAGATGGTCGGTCACGTCGCGAGCCGTGTCCGGACGGCGTCCATGACCGTCTCGACGCTGATGTCCATACAGATCCATTTGCCGCACGTCCGGCGGTGGCAATCGACGCGGCAGCCGATATCCTCGCGGCCGACACCGATGTCGCCCGGCGTGAGGCTGCCGTTTCGCCACCATTCCGTCGGGCCGAAGATGCCGACCGTCGGGGCACCGGCCGCGACGGCAATGTGTGTCGGGCCCGTGTCGCCGCCGATATAGACGGCCGCACGGCGGGCGAGTTGGTAAAAGCACTTGAGGCCGGGCTCGGCCAGTACGACGCGGCCGCTGCGTGAGGCGGCGGCGACGCGCTCCGCGAGCTCGGACTCGGCCGGGCCGGTCGCGACCAGCGACGTCATACCCGTTTCGTCATAGATGCGGTCGGCCAGTTCGCCAAACTTTTCGGCGTGCCAGAGCTTGGTGACCCAGCCGCCGCCGGGATTGAGGATCGCAAATCTCTCACCCATTTGGGCGAGAAAAGCGTCGGCCTCGGCCCGGTGTTCGTCGGCGACGGCGATCGGAAACTCGAGCCGCGTATCGTCGAACGCGAACCCGAGAGCACCGGCGGCGAGGTACAGATTTTTGCGGATGACGTGACAGCGTTCCGGCGTTTTGACCGTGTCGGTCAGCAGAAACCGCCCGGCCGGCTCGCGCAGGGCTTTGCGCGAAAAGCCCCAGCGACGCCCGGCGCCCGAGATCTTGGCGATCACGGCCGATTTGATCAGGCCCTGCATATCGATGGCGATATCGTACTTTCGCTGGCGGACGAGCGCGGCTTGGCGGGTCATATCGAGCAGTATCTCGTCGATCACCTTGCCGCCGCGCATCGAGCGGGTGTCGATCTCGATCAGATGATCGACTGCCGAACTGCCCCGCACGATCTCGGCCGAACGCTGTTCGACGACCCACGAGATCTCGGCGTCAGGCAGGTTTGCCCGTATCGCCGCGACCGCCGGCAGAGCGTGCACGATGTCGCCGATGGCGCTGAGTTTGACGATAAGGATCCGCATCGATCTTTATGATAGATCGAATGTTACAAATACATAAACCGGCCGTGAAGTTATCGATCCAGGCGGCGGGCCGGCGACCGCGGGCGGTCAGAAAACTGTTCTTTTGGGCCGGCTTATAGTGGTACAATCGGGTATTTAGTGCGGACAGCCGATGATCAGGGGTGATTTTGATGAGGCATCTTAAAATAGCGGTATTGTGTGTTTTTGCGGCGTTTTTGGCAGCGGCGTTTCTGATCCCGCGTGAGTTTATCGAGAGTGCCGAGGCTTCGTCGGGCGGGCCGCCGCCCGGATTTTCGGGTGCGCCGGACGAGAATAACTGTGCGGCGTGCCACCTCGGGCCGAGCAACAACGGCCAGTTTGCCATCCTTGACGCTCCGGTCACTTATTCGCCGGGACAGAACTACCAACTGCGTGTCAGGCACGTCAACGCCGACACGACGCGTAAACGCTGGGGATTTCAGATGACGGTGCTGGCCGGACAAACGGGGGCCGGCGAGTTTATCAATACATCGACCAATACGCAGGTCGTTTTGGACAACGGGCGATCGTACGTTCAGCACACGTCGGCCGGGACATTTGCCGGCCAGACGGGCGGTGCCGAATGGACGATAAGCTGGAACGCACCGGCCGCCAGCGTCGGCCCGATCTCGCTGTACGCGGCGGGAAATCAGGCCAATCAGGGCACCGGCCCCGACGGCGACCAACTGTACACGGCGAGCGTGACGATGCTGGCGCCGCGGCCGAACCTGTTTGATTTTGACGGCGACGCCAAGACCGACATCGGCATTTACCGCCCCGCGGGAGCGAACGGTGCCGAGTGGTGGTACCTCAAGAGCAGCAACGGCGGTTCGTTCGCGACGCAGTTCGGCGCCGCTACGGACAAGATCGTCGCCGCCGATTACACCGGCGACCGCAAGGCGGACATTGCGTTCTGGCGGCCCTCGACCGGATTTTGGTACGTGCTGCGAAGCGAGGACCTGACCTATTACGCGGTGCCCTTCGGCGCGAACGGCGATGTGCCTGTCCCGTCGGATTTTGACGCGGACGGCAAGGCGGACGTCGCAGTTTTCAGGCCCGCGACGGCGACGTGGTTCATCTCAAAATCGACGGGCGGCACGACGATACAGCAGTTCGGACAGACGGGCGACGCTCCCGTGCCGGCTGACTATGACGGCGACGGCAGATCGGACATCGCGATATATCGCCCGAGCCTCGGGCAATGGTGGCTGCTGCGGAGCACGGCCGGCACGGTCGCGTATCAATTCGGGACATCGTCGGACAAGGCGGTCGCGGGCGATTATACCGGCGACGGCAAGACGGACGCGGCGTTCTGGCGGCCTTCGACCGGCGAGTGGTACGTGCTCAGGAGCGAGGACACGTCGTTCTACGCGTTCCCCTTCGGCACATCCGCCGACACGCCCGTTCCCGGCGATTACGACGGCGACGGCAAGACGGACGCGGGTGTCTTTCGCCCGTCAAACACGACGTGGTACGTCAACCGTTCGACCGCCGGAGTGCTGATCCAGCAGTTTGGCTCGGCGGGCGACGTGCCGCTGCCGAACGCGTTTGTCAGATAGGCGAACCGGCACCGGAAAGCGCCGAAAACGGCTCTGGAGGCATGGCGATGGGATCACGGCGAAAGATCGGCAAACGAGGGTTGGTGATCGGGATCACCGCCGTGTTGTCGTCGGTATTTTTGGCGGCGGGCGGCGGATTTGACGTGCTTTGGGCGGCAAACGGCCCGACCGCTGACGGTGCCCGCATCCCCAATTACGACATTCGTGCCGACCGCGGACAGGCGGCCGACGATCTCCGCGAAAGTGCCCGTCAACGCTCAGGACGAAACGCTTCGGACGCCGCAAGGCTGCGCGAACGGGCGACGGCGGGCGAGGCGGCTCTGCGACGGCGTGTCGCCTCCCTCCGCATCGAGCGTCACCCCGATCTTGACGTGCCGGAGGTCATCGGGACGGACGTTTGGGCACCGCAGAGCACGGCCCTGACACCGCCGTCGAAACGGCCGCGTGTCGAGACGCTGCGGAGCTTTATCAACGAAAATCGCGGTCTTTTCGGCCTCAGCGGCACCGCCGACGGCCTGCGGGTGATCGCCGACTATACAAACCCGGGCGGCGGACTATCGTTCGTCCGGCTGGTGCAGGAGATCGGCGGCGTGCCCGTCTTTGGCGGCGAGGCGGCGGCCGGTTTTACGCCTGACGGACGCATCGTCCGCGTGATCAACAACATCGCTCCGGGCCTCGACGACATCAGCCTGTCGGCGGATCCCGGCGACGCGTCTAACGCGGTCAGATGGGCGGCCGGCCACCTTGGGCTAAGTGAACCGCCCCATGACGGAACCGGCCCGGCGAGTCTGCGGCAAACGGCCGAACGGATGTATTTCGCGGTCGAACCGGGCGTGGCCGTGCCAGCGTGGCGGGTGATGATGCTCGCGGGCGGCACACCGTATTACGTCGTCGTGGACGCACAGAACGGCGCTCTGCTGTGGCGAAAGAACCTCAGCGAAGACCAAACGGCGACTGCGACCTTTGACGTTTACGGCAACACGACGAGCCCGCTCAAGACGGCCGACAGCCCGGCGCCGTACACGCCCGGCTGCCCCGACGCGGCGAACTGTCCGCAGCCGGCCGCGGTGCCGCGTACCGTCTTTACGCTGATCGGCAACGAAGGGCCGCTCGCATTTAACAATATCGGCTGGATCCCCGATGCCGGCCTGCCCGTGCGGACGCCCGCCAACCCGAATATCACCGACGGCAACAATGGCGAGGCCGGCATCGACCGCGACGGCACGCAGGGCGTCGACCCGCAGGGCCACGCGGTCGGTAACCCTAATCGTGTCTTTAGTTACGCGTACAATCCGGCACCCGGCATCCCGCCGCCGGGCGACGACCCGACGCCGCCGAACCCACAGACCTATCCGCCGACGCCGTTTCAGCAGGGCCTGACGACGCACGGCTTTTACCTGCTCAACCGCTGGCATGACGAGATGTACAAGCTCGGGTTCAACGAACAAGCGGGTAATTTTCAGCACTTCAATTTTGGCCGCGGCGGCACCGAGGGCGACCGCATCTCGTTTGAGGTGCAGGACGGGACCGGGACCAACGGCGCCAATTTTTCGACGCCGGCGGACGGCGGACGCGGCGTGATGCAGAATTTTCGCTGGACGCTGGCGACACCGGGCCGCGACGGGACGCTAGACAGCACCGTCGTCATCCATGAACTGACCCACGGAACGACAAGCCGCCTGCACGGAAACACGGCCGGGCTCAGCACCAATATGTCGCGCGGACTCGGCGAGGGCTGGTCCGATTTTTACGCCGCGGCACTGCTCTCGGAGCCTTCGGACGCCCCGTGCGGCATTCATGCCGTCGGGGGCTATATCAGCTTTAACATCGCGGCGGGTTATGCCAACAGCTATTACGGACTGCGGCGATTTCCGCTGTCGCGCATCGGCTGTGTCGGGCAGAACGGCCTGCCGTACGATCCGCTGACGTTTCGCCATCTGAACGCCGGCAGCTGTGCGGCATTTGACGCCGCGTTCCCTCGCGGCCCGCTCGGTGCGGCCGCCTGTGATCAGGTGCATAATGCCGGCGAGATATGGTCGTCGGCCCTCTGGGAAATGCGCGGTCGTCTGATCGACATCCACGGTGCGGCCGAGGGCAACCGCCGTAGTTTGCAGTACGTGACCGACGCGATGAAGCTGTCGCCGCTAAATCCGACCTTTATACAGGCACGAGATTCGATCATAGTCGCGGCGATGTTTCTCGAGTGGTCTGACGTGCCGCTGATCCGCGAGGGGTTCAGGCGGCGCGGCATGGGAAACAGCGCCTCGGTCCAGGGGATCAGCCCGGCCGTGGTCGTTGAGGCATTTGACTACGCTCCGGGCACGCTGCGGTCGCCGTACGATTTTGACGGCGACGGCCGAACGGACATCTCGGTCTTTCGCCCGGCGAACGGCAACTGGCACCTGCAGCAGAGCACACAGGGATTTACGGCGGCCAACTGGGGCCTCGCGACCGACAAACTCGTGCCGGCGGACTATGACAACGACGGCAAGACTGACCTCGCTGTCTTTCGCAAGGGCGAGAACAGCACCTGGTACATCCTGAACAGCTCGAACAGCACGGTGCGCGCCGTTCAGTGGGGAGCGTCGAACATCGAGCAGGCGATACTGTTTGATACGCCCGTACCGGCGGATTACGACGGCGACGGCCGGGCGGACCTCGCGGTCTGGCGGCTGACCGACCTGATCAGCGAACCGGCGAGATTCCTGATCCTGCAGAGCTCAAACTCGCAGGCGAGGGTGCAGCAATGGGGACTGTCATCGGACATACCGGTCCCGGCGGATCACGACGGCGACGGGCGGGCCGACCTCGCCATCTATCGCGGATCGGCTCCGGGCGGCGGTCAGTGGTGGGTACTGAAAAGCCGTTCGGCCGAGGTCACGGTCACCCAATTCGGCCTCGGCGATGACAAGCCCGTACCGGCCGATTACACCGGCGACGGCAAGACGGACGTCGCATACTTCAGGCCGTCAACGGGCCAGTGGTTCGTGCTCCGGAGCGAGGACCTGACGTTTTACGCGTTCCCCTTTGGCACTACGGGCGACGTTCCGGTACCGGGCGATTATGACGGCGACGGCAAGACGGACGCCGGCGTCTATCGGCCGACTGGCTCGACCTGGTTTGTCAATCGCTCCACCGCCGGCACGCTGATCCAGCAGTTCGGCCAATCCGGCGACGTGCCGGTACCGAACGCCTTTGTGCGGTGAGTCAGTAATGCTGCCATTCGGCGCACAGTAAAGCCCCGGCGGTCGATGATCGTCGGGGCTGCTGCATTGCTTACGCAAGTTTCGGATCACGCGGACTCGGTGCCGCGGGGTCCGTCATTTCCGCTCTGACGCAACCGGAATATCGCCGGCCGCACCGTACGGATAGCCATAGTACGTCGCGAAGTTGTCACTGCTCCGGAGCACGTACCAATTGGAATTGCCCGGACGGAAGAACGCGATGTCCGCGATGCCGTCCTTGTCATAGTCGCCGGGTGTCGGCTTGTCGCCGCTCGCCCCGAAGATGCAGCCGTAAACAACGCCGTTGCTGCTGCGTTTGAACCACCACTGGCCTGCCGACGGACGAAAGATCGCAAGATCCGTGACGCCGTCGCCGTCAAAATCAGCATCGATCGGGATGTCGCCGTTGACGCCAAATTGGTACACAGCGGTAGTGTTATCGCTGCTCTTCAAAATGTACCAGTCGCCGGTTGACGGCCTGAAAACGGCCGTGTCGGTGAATCCGTCGCCGTCAAAGTCGCCCGGACGAGCGAGCGAGTCGGACAACTCGAAAAGATAGGGCTGGTTTTCGGCGGCCGAAGTGGGGTTCCATACCACGACCGTGTAGGGCGTGCCGGCATGGGCCATGAACGAAATGAACTCGCGATTGCTCGTAGTAACGGACGCGTTCGAATCGGCGATAAAATTCGCCTTGATATTCGTCGGGTCGAACGACGAATAGACCGAGACCTGGAACTGGCTCGTTCCGCCATAGTAATGCGAACTGATCGTCACGCAGCCGTTAACCGTAGGCGTGATGGTGTACGTGTCATACCGAAACGTACCGGTCATGTTTGCATTTACCGGCGGGCCCTTGGGCGTGTCGCAGGTTCCCGGTGTGCTGCCGTCGCGATATAGTCGTTCCGTCATCGTGCCGGTCGTTACCGAGTCGACGCCGGCCGCTAGAAACGGTGCGGAACCGTCAAGTGTTGATGAAATGTGACTCGCCAGTGCGATACCGGGAATTGACCCGACCGCAATAGCAAGCACGATCAATCTGCTGAAATTTAGGACTCTCATTGTGTTCACCTCCTGAGATCATCAAGTAAAACTGTCTTGACCGGACGTGAATGTTCGATCTTGAACTACGTCAGAGGTGAACTGAAGGTCGATCGCGCGCCGTAACGGTCAATCCACCTCCACAACTACGAGGCGCGCAAGGCGCGTGCCAACCGGAACAGCCGCCGCCGGGGCAATTTGGGGCTGCGACCGCCGAAAATACGCCTCAACCCGGAACGCCGCCGTGCAGATTTCCACGGCGGTGCGAAAAATCGGCCGACGGCGTGCCGAACACTGCAAATGACGTTAGCGGATCAGCGACGGGCGTCGATCCCGGCGAGCATGCGGCGCGCGGCCGCCATATATTCGGCAACCTCGGCGTCGGAGGGATTTTTTCGGAGCGAGGCTTCGTAAACGGCGACAGCCTTTTTCAAAAGGGCGGCCGCCTCAGGGCGTTTGCCGAGCCGCAGGTACGATTCGGCCAGGCTATGTTGATAATTGGCAAGATCGAGATTCGATTGTTCGTTCAGCGGATCGGGCCGGGCGATCTCCTGTTGGATCGCGATGGCCCGCGTGTCCGATGCCACCGCACCGGCGAGATCGCCGAGGCTTCGCTGATCGGCCGCGATGCGGTTCAGAAACAGGGCGAGTTCGCGCTTTGCCGTCGCATCGGCATTTTGCTCGGCCAGCGGCGTCAGCGTGTCGGAGGCCTTTTGATGAAAGCTGAGTGCCGCCGCCGGGTCGGCCGCGTCGAAGTACACGTCGCCGGTCTTGAGGTACGCCACGGCGACCGCCTGCCGATAGTCCGCGTTTCCGGGTTCGGCACTCAGCAGATCCAAATTGATCGCCAGCGAACGGCCAAAGCTCGCCAGTGCGCCTTCGCGATCGCCCATTTTTCGTTGTGTCTGGCCGACGTAATAGTGGCGGTGCCCAAGCGCGTATCGCCGGGTGTGATCGGACGGGTCCGCCGCTGCAAGGGCATCGGCGATCGCCAACGCCTGTTTGTATTTGTCGAGTGCCTCGGGATAGTTGCCCTTCGCCCAATAGAGGTCGCCGAGCGAACCGAGGCTGAGCGACAGTTCGAGCGCCAGCTTTGTATTCCCCGGATCGGCGGCGGCCAGTTCCCGGCGGATCTCAAATGCCTTGCCATAACTCGCGAGTGCCCCGTCCATATCGCCGAGATTGGCATAATACGGATTGCCCTGGATGTCGCCGACCTTGGCATACGCGGCGGCGAGTTCGGCCCGCAGCGACGCGTCGCCGCTGCTGTCGGCGGCCAGATTGTCGAGATAAACGATGGCGTCGGCGGCCATTTTTTGGCGAAACGGCGTCGAACCGGGCAGCCGCTCGATCTCGTCCGGATATTCAAAGATCATCGAGGCGGCGAGTTTTCGGACCTGCTCGAAACGGCGTTCTGCCTTTGCCCGCTCGCGCGTGGCGGCGACGCCCTGCCATACGGCGACGCCCGATGCCGCGAAGATCAGAATGCCCGCGAGCGTACCGGCCGCGGCCGCGAATCGATGCCGCCCGACAAATTTTGAGAACCGGTAGAGCGTACTGTCCGGCACGGCGGTCACAGGCATCCCTTCCAGGTGCCGAAGGAGGTCGTCCGACAACTCGCCCACGGTTTGGTAACGCCGCTCAGGCTCCTTGCGGAGAGCCTTGAGGATAATATTATCGAGATCGCCCCTGATCGAGCGGCCGTCGGCTGAACCGGCGGACCTGTCGGCGCCATCCGTCCGGCCGCGGCCGTCCGGTGAGGTCGCCCCGTTCTCACGCCGCCGCGTGCCGCCGACAAATGACGACGGCCGGGCCGGTTCCTCGGTCAATATGCGGTTGACGATGTCCTGATAACCCTCGCCCCGAGCATTGAACGGCCGCCGGCCGGTAAGTACCTCACACAGAACGACGCCCAGGCTGTAAACGTCGGACGCTGTCGTCACCGGCGAACCGTTGAGCTGTTCGGGTGAGGCATATTCGGGCGTAAACATCCGTGCCTGAGTTGCGGTCGATTCGGTCTCGTCGGAACTCAGCAGTTTTGCGATCCCAAAATCGAGGAGCTTAGGTGTACCGTCAGCGGTCACGAGGATATTCGACGGTTTAAGGTCGCGATGAACGACCAGATTCTGATGCGCGTAACTGACCGCGGAGCATATCCGCCGAAAAAGCTCGACCCGCTCACGTACTTCCAGCCGGTGTTCGTCGCAAAAGCGGGTCACCGAAACGCCGTCCACAAACTCGAGCACAAAGTACGGCGAACCGTCAGCGGCCGTCCCGCCATCGACCAGTCCAGCAATATTGGGGTGCTCGAGACGCGACAATATGCGGCGCTCGAGCCGAAACCGCCGAAGAACGGCGTCGCTGTCCATGCCGCGTTTGATCAGCTTGACGGCAAATTCCTTTTCAAAACCGTCGCGGACGGCGCGAAAGACAGTGCCCATACCGCCCGACCCGACGACCTCGACCAGCTTGTAATTACCGACCTGTGTACCGATCAAAGCGTTGGCGTTTAGTCCGAATTCGTCGGCGGCCGAACCCGCGATAAAGTCGCTGGCGCTCTCGTGCGAGGCGATCAGTTCGGCGACCTCGCGGCGCACCGTCTCGCTCTCACCGGCCAGGATGCTCGCCCGCTCAGCCGCATTGAGCCCGAGCGTTTGGTGAAATAACTCCTTGATATGTGCCCATTCGGCCTTTTGCATTTTCCTCTATCAGATAAACGCGTAAGTTTTGCGATCTTTTTTCAGGCGCCGTTGATCCTTCGATGTAACCACGCCCTCGCAAACGTCCATTCGCGAAAAACGGCGGCGGTCGAGATCTGTAAAACTGCCGCGGCCTCATCAAAGGTCAATCCGGCAAAATAGCGAAGCTCGACGATCTTTGACTGCAGCTCGTCAAATTCGGCCAGCTCTTTGAGGGCGATGTCGAGGTCGATGAGCGACTCGTCCATTTGCACCGCCACAGCGTCCGCGTCGTCGAGCATGATCTTGATACCGTCTCGCTTTTTCGCATGGCGGCTGCGGGCGTGATCGACCAAAATACGCCGCATCGCCTGGGCGGCGATCGCAAAAAACTGGCCGCGATTTTCCCAATCGACGGAGTGCTGGCCGGCGAGCCTCAGATACGCTTCGTGAACGAGGGCGGTCGTCGGGAGCGTTTCGGCGTACTCGTTACTCAGCAAATTGCGGGCGACGCGGCGCAGTTCGTCATAGACGATCGGCAGCAGCTCGTCGAGAGCGTCCTTTTTCCCGTCACGCCAATCCTGCAATAATCGTGTCACTTCTTCCGCCATTTTTTCTTTGAAAAATTTTACCAATACTCTCGCGTTTATGGATAGAGATATTATTTTTGTAATTATGATCATGAAAAATCGAGGCTATTTTCACCTGATGTTGCTGCTGCTGTGGGTCGCCGTGAGTTCTTCTGCCGGTAACGCCCAATCCTATTGCGACGCCGCGGGCGACGCGGCGGCCGACAACACATCGCTGCCGTGGAAACTCCGGCCCGAGACCAGGGGCGGCAACTGGGCGTCGGCGATGAACCCCGTGATCCAGGAGATGCAGCGTGTGTTCCCGCAGCCGCCGACGGGCCTCGAGGTGACGTACGGTATTTATGACGCGATGGGCATCAGGACGGCTCCGGCCGGTGCGATCCAATATTATGAAGGCTTTTTTATGATAAAGGACATCGTCTGTCAGAAATATCAGGGCAGGAACAACATCGCGCCCGAGGGCGAGACGGGCAACTGGGTGTACTTTCGCGTCAATGATTTTAAGGGGTTCGCCAAAAACGCCAATTCCGGTTCGCTCGTGCTCGCATCGACCGACCTGCCGCTGATCGAGGCCGGCAATATCCGCATCGAGGAGAACAGGAACGGGCTGAAGAGCATCTATTTCTTTAACGAGAACGACGAGCAGGAATTCAGCGGCTGGTACTTTTCCGCCCGCAGCTCGCTGCCCTACATCCGCGTCACGAACCGTGAACTGGCCGCGTCGTACCGCGAATACTGGCTGAAGAAATTTGCCGCCGAGATCACGCGGCTCGAGGGCGTCCTGGAGACGTCAAAGCGGACGTACGCCCGCGTCGCGGCCGAAAAGGGTGTGATGACCGAGGCCGAAAAACAGAAATTCTTTGCCAGCCTCGCCGACAGCGACCGGCAGACCCAGATCGCGATCGACCGCTACAAACGGCAACGCGAGGACCTGATCGCGCGGACCGACGCGATGGCAAAAGGCCCGAACGCGGGATCGGAGGCATTTGTAAAGAACATAAACACAATGGTTTACGAGCCCGGCGACCTCGACGCCCGCGGCGGCAAGGGCAGATACGTCTATGTCGCGAACCGCTCGTTCTACGACCCGAACCTGCCGAAATGGCAGCCGCAGGTCATCACGGTCGAGCTCCGGCGGCCCGACACCTCGCCGGCCAAGGCCGCGTTTTCGCGTAAATTCGAGAACGAATTTGACTTTAACGTGATCCGAAAGATGGTCGGGCTGCCGCCGATGCCTAGGGCCCCGACGATCGCGGGAATGGGCGACACGCCGGCCGGAAACACCGGCAAACCCGCCGCCGGAAACACCGCGAACTCAGAAAGCGGCGTGATGTTCGACGAGGATTTTGCCAAGGCCGCCGTCGGACAGGCTCCGGCCAAATGGACGGTGAGCAACGTCACCGGCGTCGTGAAACGCCCGCCCGGACAGCCCGGCAACTGGCTGGCGATGAGCAAAGAGGGGCTTTTCTTTCCGGACTACGCGGTGCTCGCACTGCCGCCGAATTTCACATTGGAGTTTGACCTTAGCTGGACCAAAAATATCTCGTACTACAGCCCGAGCTTTTACTTTCACCTCGGGGCGGCGCCGTACGACAACACCCTCAAACGCTATGACCGCGCGCTGGTCAACACAAACTCTTACACATCGGCGCGGATGGAGCGCGTCGCTCTGTGGATAGACCCGCACTGGAACAACGAGATGGGCCGCTACGGCGTGCAGGCGTTTGACGCCCGCGGCGGTTATAAGTTCGACAAGTCGGACAAAACGGCGATCTATTTTAAGGACAAGAACAACGTCAAGGTAAAACTCGTCCGCAACGGCTCGCGGCTGGCCGTCTATTTTAACGGGACCAAGATGACCGAGGACGCCCTGCTCGGCGAAAACACGATGTGGAACTTTTTTGGATTCGGGTTGAGCAGCGCGCCGAACGCCGAGCCGAGCGACGAGTTTTATATCACGAACATCCGGCTGACGAAATAGAGGTCATATGAAGAATCTGGCGATCATTTTTACTGTAATTGCGATCTGTCTGTGTACCGAGGCTGCCCGGGCGCAGTCGGACGGCGGGCTGGGCGAAGTGGTGAAAAGCGGTGGTTTGTCGCCGGCGATGCTCGGAGCGTTGAAAAAGAGCGTCGAAAAGGTGCCACGGTCTGTGGCCGGGCCTGAGACGGGCGGCAAGGCGAAGAATGTCGCGTCATTTCGCCCGACACCGGGATCGAAAAACCTCGAAACGATCGCGTCCGAGATCGGCAAAACGCCGGATGAGCGGGCGGCGTTGCTCGAGATATTTACTCAAACGAAAATGGGTTTTGAGCAGGAAGCCGCAAAGACCGGGGCCAAAAACAACCTCGCCGGAGCGATGACCTTTCTACTTGCGACATGCGTGACGGTTTTCAACGACGCGCCCGAACCGTCGGACGAGATCACCGAAAAGCTGTTTCGCGGGCTGAATTCGATGCTCGATTCGACCCCCGAAATGGCGAGTGCCCCGGCCAGGGACAAGGAGTTTTTGTACGACACCTACATCAGTTTCGGCGGTATGGTCCTGGCGGGATACGTCGAGGCCAAGCAGTCGAACGACAAGGAACTGTTAGAGCAGTTTCGCGTGATCGCCGGCGGTCTGGTGCAGCAGACATTCGGTGTCGACCCGTCAAAATTGCGGTTCGATCAGCAGGGCCTGCAGATACAAAATGAGCAGAACACGGGTATTGGGCCTTCGGCTCAGCCCGCATCGCAAAGCCATAGTTTCAAAAAGCAGGTCACGAATTTTAGCGACGGTTGGGTCGCAACACCGACCGAAGATTATGTAAGCGTTCGCAAAGGCAAAACCGAGGTCCGACTTTATTACGATGATCCGCAATTGGAAGCTACAAAACGCAATACTGACGGTCACAGCGCATTCTATTGGAACCGCTACGTTTTGCCGTTTTTCAACGTCGGCAACGTCCAACGCGGCGACGAGGTCTTCGGCGGGTTTGCGATCAATGAGCTGCTGATGGCCGATGCCGTACACAAGCAAACGGGCAAGCGGTCGTTTGTCGGCCTGTGGTTCCTGAGTCCTCATTCGGGCGGGAGCAAGGTTTTCGTCGTAGTCGCTCCGAGTCGTGCGGAGCTGCAGCAGTTGTTCCCAAAGGCAGAGAACATCTACCCGATGCTTAATAGCAATAAATTTGCCGTCACGGCCGAAGATATGGTCGGCTCGTGGGCCGGCAGCGGCGGCGGCGGCGTTGAATATTACAGTGCCTATACAGGCAATTACGCCGGGATGAATGCGCTGTCGACGTCGGACAACTTTGTATTTGCGCCGAACGGCAGTTATCAGCAGACGTACCTCAGTGCGCAGGTCGCAACCGGCGGTTCGCAATTTGCACGGATCGATTACAAGGGCCGCTATTCCGCAACCGACTGGGAGGTGACCGCGACCAATCACTACGGCGGCAGAACAGCGAAATTTGCCGCTCAGTTCATCGCCGTCCGCGGCGGCTACCTGCTCGCACTGACCGATCAGCGAAGCAATATCAGGTATATGTTGTTCAAACAGCGATAGCTTTTGATCACAAAATTCGACAGGCGGGTCGTGATCGGCCCGCTTTTTTGCGCGCGGCAAGCCGTGATCGTCGAACGCCCTACGATCTTTCAAATTTCTCTGAAATGGATCTGCGCAATTTCCGCGTCTATCAGTGAAGGAGATATTTATGAAGACACTTACAGCGATCGCGATCTTTCTGACACTCAGCGTCGGCACATATGCTCAAACAACGTCCTTTACGTATCAAGGCAGTTTAAAAGACGGCGGCACTCCGGCGAACGGAAATTATGACTTTCAGGTCGCGTTGTACGACGTGCCGACCGGCGGCAGCCCGATCAATGGCGATGTCGTCGGGTTTGGTTCGGTAGCGGTCGTCAACGGTGTATTTACTCTGCCTCTGGGGTTCCCTGCTTCGTACTTTCCCGGAGCGGCCCGTTATCTGGAAGTCCGCGTCAAGGCGACCGGTGCCGGTGCGTTTACTACGCTCACGCCGCGCGAGTCGGTAAACAGTTCGCCGTATTCGATCAAGAGCCTGAACGCCGAAAATGCGGTCACTGCGGCAAATTCTCAGAGCCTCGGCGGCATCTCGGCAAACCAATATGTAACAACGACGAACGGTGGCGCTAATTTCATCCAAAACACAACCTCGCAACAGGCTTCGAGCAATTTCAGCATCAGCGGCAACGGGGTTGTCGGCGGCAATTTCGGCATTGGCACAAACACGCCGTCCGCCAAATTTCACATCGCAGATGGGTCGGGACAGATACAAATGGGAGGGGTTCCGGGCTGTTTTGGGGTCGGAGCCCTGGGCTTCGCCGGATCGCTGACATGTTCAAATTACGCGATCTTTGGAGACGCGGTCAATACCGCGGTAAACCGTCCCGCAGGAGGTAGATTGTTTTTTAGAGAAGGCAATTTTGACCAAGTGGAAATCGCATCAGGCGGCAACGTCGGGATCGGCCTGAGCGGATCCAGCCCGACCGCAAAACTACACGTTGGCGGTAACGGTCTTTTTAGCGGAAACCTGACGGCTAATGGCACACTGAGCGGCAACACCGTCAACGCAACATCCCAGTACAATCTGAACGGAAACCGCGTACTGTACGTCGATGTTACAAGCTTGTATGCCGGCGTCGGTGCAGGGTTTAGCATCACGAGCGGCAGCGGCAATTCCTTTGTCGGACAGGGTTCGGGCAACTCGACCACAACCGGTGCCGGTAACACTTTTGTCGGCTATAGCACCGGAAGCACCAACCTTTCGGGCAACAACAACACCCTCATTGGCAACCAGCCA
The DNA here is from genome assembly GCA_964592865.1 of uncultured Chloracidobacterium sp. Taxonomy (GTDB): domain Bacteria; phylum Acidobacteriota; class Blastocatellia; order Pyrinomonadales; family Pyrinomonadaceae; genus OLB17. The sequence continues at coordinate 19,299 of CAZQGN010000043.1, forward strand.
AATGTCCTGAGCAATAACTTGTCTAATGCAACGGCCATCGGAGCCTTAGCGTCGGTCGGGGCGAGCAACTCTCTGGTGTTGGGTGCTATCAGCGGAAACAACTTCTGTTCGCCCACGAATAACTGCGAAACCGTCAAGGTTGGAATCGGCACGACGACCCCTGAGTTTCGGCTTGATGTCGGCGGCAGAATACGCCTAAAGCAAGATACGGGCAGCACTGGAACCTTAAACACGGCCGGGATGTGGCTCTTTCAAAACACACCAAGCATCGACCGAGGATTTGTCGGAATGAAAGATGACAACAGCATCGGTCTCTACGGTAACAATGGCGGCGGATGGAGTTTGTTCACAGACGTCTCGACAGGCGTTACAACAGTCGCCAGTCTCGGATCAGCCGGGTCGACCCAGCTTTGCCGCAACGCGTCCAGCCAAATCTCGACGTGCTCATCGTCCGCTCGCTACAAAAACAATATCAACACCTTCACCTCCGGGCTCGATCTGATCCGACGGTTGCGGCCTGTCACATTTAATTGGAAAGACGGCGGAATGGCCGATATGGGCCTTGTCGCCGAGGAGGTAAATGCCGTCGAACCGCTTCTGACGACGACCAACGCCAAAGGCGAGGTCGAGGGCGTCAAATATGACCGGATCGGAATCGTGCTCGTCAATGCGGTCAAAGAACAGCAGACACAGATCGAGGCACAGGACGCTAAGATCAAGGCTCTGGAAATGCAGCTTGAGGCATTTAAGGCACTTATCTGTTCGCAAAACGCGTCGGCAGACGTTTGTAGGCCGAAGAAATAGAAGGGATCGTTATGCGTAAACTCAACTTGATAGTCGCGTGTTTGTTGCTGACCGTATTGGTGGTCGGCGACGTCCGTTCGCAGTCGGGCGGGACGTTCACGATCACCAAGTCGGTGATCGCGGGCGGCGGCGGCAGGGCGGCGGGCGGCACCTTTACGGTTGACGGTACGATCGGCGAACCGGTGGCCGGGACGGCAGCGACGGGCGGTGCGTTCAGCCTGACGAGCGGCTTCTGGGGCGGCGGCGGCAATGCGGCTCAGATCGTGCGTTCGCCGTTCGACTTTGACGGCGATTCGAAGACCGACATCTCGATCTTCAGGCCCGCACCCGGCGAGTGGTGGATCTTAAAGAGCTCGAACGGCGGCAATTTTGCGACGCAGTTCGGAGCGTCGACGGACAGGCTCGTGCCGGTCGATTTTACCGGCGACGGCAAGACGGATGTGGCGTACTGGCGGCCATCGACGGGTTTCTGGTTCGTGCTGAGGAGCGAGGACTTTACGTTCTTCGCCTTCCCTTTCGGCGCAAACGGCGACGTGCCCGCACCGGCGGATTATGACGGCGACGGCAAGGCCGACGCGGCCGTTTTCAGGCCCTCGGCGACGACGTGGTTCATCAGCCGTTCGACGGGCGGCACGACGATACAGGCTTTCGGCATTCCGACCGATCTGCCCGTTCCGGCGGACTACGACGGTGACGCCAAGGCCGACATCGCCGTCTGGCGGCAGACCGGCGTAAGCGGTGCCGAGTGGTGGATACTCAAGAGTTCGGGCGGTTCGTTCGCGACGCAGTTTGGCCAACCGACCGACCGGTCCGTACCCGGCGATTACACCGGCGACGGCAAGACCGACGTCGCGTACTTCAGGCCGTCAACGGGCCAGTGGTTCGTACTCCGGAGCGAGGATCTGACGTTCTTTGCGTTCCCCTTCGGCACCGTCGGCGACGTGCCGGTACCGGGCGATTATGACGGCGACGGCAAAACGGACGCGGGCGTTTATCGGCCGTCGAACTTTAACTGGTTCGTCAACCGTTCGACCGCCGGTGTGCTGATCCAGCAGTTCGGCATCGCCGGCGACCTGCCCGTGCCGAACGCTTTCGTTCGGCAATAACGGCATCGTTCACGATCCGCTAAAAATGACCGCCTGAAAATGGCGGTCTTTTTTTTGATCAAAATTTACGCAAATTGTGACGTACGTCATATTTCGCGATGCCGGTTATGTGAAAATATTCACAGATAATCTTCCGGAGGCAAGGCGTGCAGAGGAGCCACATTTCCGGGCGCGATCGAACAGCCGACTGGCTGTGCACTAAACGAGTGTACCCGCCGCCTCCGAAGGAGATCCCAAACACATTACAGGAACTGAGAAAGCACCGGCCGGCATGGCGGTGCTTTTTTGTGCGTTGTGCAGAGGCACGTACGGGGGACATCATGAACATCAGGAACTCATTGATACTGATCGCAGCTTTTCTTTTAATTTCACTGATACCGGCGACAGTGCCGGGCCAGACCTGCATTCCGGTGCCCAGCGGTGCGGTCTCCTGGTGGTCAGCCGAAAGCGACGGAAATGACCGTTTTGGCCGCAACAATACCGTGGTGCTGGGCGACACGCTCTTCGTCACGGGCATGGTCGGACAGGCATTCAGTTTTGACGGTTCGGGTGACTATGCTCAGGCGGCGGCGACATCGGCGTTACCTGTCGGGGCGGCACCGAGAACGGTCGAACTTTGGTTTCGGGCGCCGGCGACACCGGGCGAATCGGGGCTGTTTCAATACGGCACCGCGGCGGGCGGGCAGATGTTCGGCCTTATCACCTCGGGCAACGCTCCGGGCCGGCTATACTTTTATGGCCACAGTGCCGACCTTCCCGCCAATACGGTGATCGCCGCTAATACCTGGTATCACGGAGCGGTGACCTATGACGGCTCGACCGTCAAGATATATATCAACGGCCAACTCGAAAATCAGGCGCCGATGGCCCTCAATACAGTTATCGACAGCAACGGCATAACCATCGGCCATCGTGCCGGAGGTTCGTTCTGGAACGGCCAGATCGACGAACCGACGCTCTACGACCGTGCCCTGTCGGACGCCGAGATCGCCGCGATCTACAATGCCGGCAGTGCGGGCAAATGCGTGGCCCAATGTTCGCCCGTACCGAACGGAGCGATCGGCTGGTGGCCGGCAAACGGCAATAGCAGCGACATTATCAAGGGCAACAACGGCACGCTGGTCAACGGCGTAACATACGCCGGCGGCAAGGTCGATCAGGCATTTAACTTTACACAGCCGAGTCAGCAATACGTCGATCTGTCGGCCGGGGCACCGTCGTACCTGCTCAGCAACACGGCCGGTTCGATCAGTGCGTGGGTCAATAATTCGCCGGTCGCGGCTTCGCAGTTCAACATGGTCGCCGCCTTTGGCAGCGGAAACGCCGGCGAGGCCGTCGGTTTTGGAATACACAACGGCAATGTCCGGGTCTATCACCATACCGATGCCCTTGACTGGCAGACCGGCGTGCCGGTCGCCGTCGGCACCTGGACGCTCATCACGTACACCTGGGACGGAACGACGGAGAGACTCTACAAGGACGGATCACTGGCCGCGAACCGTCCGCGAAACTTCAATTATGTGCCGGGAAACGCACGTGTCGGGTTCGGGTTTATCAACGACGCGTCCGTTTTCTTTAACGGCCGGATAGATGAACTTGCGATCTTTGACCGGACGCTCGACCCGGCCGAGGTGAGTGCGATGTTCAACGCCGACAGTGCCGGAATGTGTCCGCACTGTGCATCACCGGCGGCCGGACTCGTCAGTTGGTGGCCGGGTGAGAATAACGGCAGCGACATAGTCGGCACGCACAACGGAACGCTTGAAAACGGCGTTGCGTTTGCAGGCGGCAAGGTCGGCCGGGCATTCAACATGGACGGTGTTGACGATAAGGTCACGATCCCGGCTTTCGACATGGGCTCGGACTGGACGGTCGAAGGCTGGGTCGATCCGATCGCCTGTACCGACAGTCTCGGAAATTGTCCGATCTTTACCCGAAGCAACAGCAATCAGGATGGCCTGGTGCTGGTGTATTTTGGCTCGGGACATCCGCTCGCCGGGCAATTTGCCTTCGACATCGGAAACGGCTCCGAGTGGCAGCTGACACTTTATTCCGGAACGACCTATGCGGCCGCCGGGTGGCATCATATCGCCGCCGTTAAGACCGGCGATACCTACACGCTCTTTGTGGACGGTATCCAAAAAGCCCAGCAGACGGCCGGCGGCATCTCGACCAACTATCAGTCGAGGAATATCGTCCTCGGAAATTGGAATTACGGCAGTGCTGCGTACCTTCGCGGCCTGATAGATGATATCAGCGTTTACAACACGGGTTTGTCGTCCGTCGATATCCTGAAGATATTCAACGCCGGCAAGGCCGGCAAATGTAACTCGTGTGCTCCGCAATCGAACGGAGCGATCAGCTGGTGGCGCGGTGAGGACAACGTCCACGACGCCGTCGGCGGCAACTACGGCGTACTGCTCGGCGGAGCGACATTTGCCCCGGGCAAGGTCGGGCGTGCCTTCAGCTTTAACGGTTCGACCGCCGCGGTGAGAATTCCCGACAGCCCGACGCTAGATGTGACGACCGAATTTACGCTCGGGGCGTGGGTCAAGCCGGCCTCGATCCCAAATTATCCGAACGCGGCGTTGGTGATCTCAAAGATCGGCCCGGTCGGCAACCTGAACGGTTATCAGCTGACGGTCTCTAATATTAGCGGAACGAACCGGATATGGTGCGGATTCAACACCGGCGGCAACAACTGGCCGCAGCATGTCGCCACGGGCGGCAGCGTCCCGGCCGGCGAATGGACCTACATCGCCTGTACCTACGATCACAACACGCTGGCCGTGCACCAGAACGGCGAACAGGTCGGCTCAAACGCGGTCGGCCCCTTAACGGTCGCAAATACGACCTCAAACGTGAAACTCGGCAGCGATGATGTCGCTCAGCAGTTTTACAGCGGTTTGATCGACGAACCGATGATCTACGGCCGGGCTCTCACGGCCACTGAACTCCGTTCGGTCTACGACGCGGGCAGTCTCGGCGTTTGTCCGGCCGCGACACCGCTGACGCCATCGTGTGCGGCGATCCCGCCGGGAATGATCTCGTGGTGGCGAGGCGAGAACAACCCGCTCGACCGGCGCAAGGCAAACCCCGGAACGCTCTGGGGAACGACGGCCTTTTCGCCGGGCAAGGTCGGCAAAGGGTTCGGTTTTGCCGCGGGCAATGAGGCGGTCGATGTCGGCACGTGGTTCGACCGGCAGGTGTTTTCGGTCGAAATGTGGGTCAAGCCGAATAACGGTCAGATCCAATATGCGAACATCATCGACAACTACCATTACTCGTCGCCGCTGAGGAGTTGGGTGCTCGAGGACCTCAATACGGGCAACATCTTTCAATGGTACTCGGCCGACTTTCCGGCCGGGACCAACATACTGTTCGAACTGGTGCCTGACACCTGGCAGCACATCGTCATCACACGCGACGCCAACCGTGTCACCCGCGGCTATCTAAACCGCTCGCTCGTCGGGACGGTAACGACGTCCGTCGACATTCCGTACGACGGCACACAGCATCTGCGGATCGGCAATTGGTACGGCGGCAACCGTGCGTTTAACGGCACGATCGACGAAGTGACGATCTATAACCGGGCTCTTTCCGAGGCCGAGATCGCGGCCCTTTACAACGCCGACAGCTACGGCAAGTGCGTGGGCACGCAGACGATGGCCGACATGGACGGCG
>CAZQGN010000044.1:0-24117 GCA_964592865.1 uncultured Chloracidobacterium sp.
TTTTCGATCAGTTCGATAAAATCTTCGCTCGATCCGTCCATGATCGGGATCTCGATATTATCCAGGTCGATAAAACAATTATCTACGCCCATACCGCGAAGGGCCGAGAGCAGGTGCTCGCATGTCGAAAGGACAACGCCGCGTCGGACGAGTGTGGTCGCATATGAGCAATGCGAGATGTACTCGACCGACGCCGGGATCTCAAAATCGTCAAGGTCCGTGCGAACAAAGATGTATCCGGTATTCTCCGGAGCCGGCCGGAGCGTCATATTCACGTCGGCCCCCGTATGAAGGCCGACGCCTTTGACGTTGATCGCTTGTGCAAGTGTGGTCTGTTTCATCGTAATGAGCCTGTTTAGTAGATTGCAATGCCCGTGCCAATTGCCAAACTTGCAAAAAGCTCGGAAATCGGCCCATAAATTGACAGCAATCGTCGATGGCCGCCCAAAAACTGTTGCTCCCGCGCCACATCGCTGTGGCTGAATTTACTAATCAGCGATCTCGAATTACAATTTATTGAAGTATGGCAATCGAAACTGCCGGCCAAAAGGCCGCGAAGATCACAAAGATAAGAATTGAAAATTCGGCGTCGATAACCCTGCCGAAGGACACCGAGGGTACGATCAACAAAGTACTTGATTTTCTGCCCGTCGAACAGTATCGCGGTGTCGAGCGGATAAAGCTGGTTGATTTCATCAATGACCCGCGGCTAAAGAATATGGACATCCCGGTTCCGGGCGACCTGCCGGGGCTCTACCATCCGCGGGCGGGCAATCAGGCTCCGTGGTTCGAATTGTCGATGGGAGCTCTGCTGCAGCCGACCGAGGGGTTTGTAAAGAAGTTCATGGCGAAGAGTTCATTCAAGGGCAACATCGCCGGGCTGATCTTCTCGCTTGTCGGCCAGCATTATTTTCTTACTCAAAAGCACTCGGTCAAGCGGACGGCTCTTGAGCCGCAGATCCGCCAATACGCCGAAAAGAACCTCAAACGCTGGAGCGAAAAGCAGTCCGAGGGCAGCATTCGTGCAAAGCTGTTCAAGCCGTTCCGCCCGTACCTCGAACGCTGGGCAAAATGGTTGAATAAAAAGGCCGCCGCCGCTCAGAAATAAAAGAAATGAACTATTTTTTAGTCAAGCAGGAACCGGACGCATATTCGTGGGATGATTTTGTCGCCGAGGGTAAGACCGATTGGACCGGCGTTCGGAATTATCAGGCACGAAACAACCTTAAGGCGATGAAAAAGGGCGACAAGGTCCTTTTCTATCATTCAAATATCGGCAAAGAGGTCGTCGGGATCGCGGTCGTGTCAAAACCGGAATTTCCCGATCCGACGGACGAAAAATGGGTCGCGGTCGAACTGACCCCGAGCAAGAAATTTAAAAAGCCTGTCAGCCTCGCCGCGATGAAGGCCAATCTGGCGCTTGCCAACCTTGGGCTCATCCGCCAATCGCAATTGTCCGTGATCGCCATAACCAAGGACGAGTTCGAAGAGATCGTGAGCATGTCTAAATAGGATTTTATGCTAAAGGAAGCGGTTGCCTACTACCACTCATTGCTCGAAGATGCCGATCTGGCCGGTGCCTCGCGAAAGATGCTTGACGAGCAGCTCGAAAGCTCAAAGCTGATCTTCGGCGGCCGGCGCCTCGCGCCGTACCTGCGGCCGCATTTTGTGACCGAGGATGATTGGGCGATGGTCACCGCCACATGCCGAACGATATTTGGGTCGCTGCAAAAGGTCAAGGATGCGGCGATCGCCGATGACGGCATCCTCGACGAACTTGGCGTGACGCCGATCGAACGTGAATTGATCAAGATCGATCCGGGTTATTCGCACGTTTCACCGACATCGAGGCTCGATTCATTTCTCATCGAGGACAGTTACAGCTACGTCGAACTGAACGGCGAGAGCCCCGCCGGCATTGCGTTTTCAGATTCGGCGTCGGAGATCTTTTCGCGACTGCCGGTGATGGAGAAATTTGCCGAGAAGTACAATTACCGCAAGCTCGAGGGGTCGTCGAAGCTGCTCGATGTCCTGATAAAGTGCTACACCGAGTTTTGCGGCGGCACTATGAAGCACTCTCCGGTCATAGCGATCGTCGATCTCAAAGGCTTGCCCACGATCAAGGAATTTGAGCTGTTTCATGACTATTTTGAAGCGAACGGTTACGATTCGATAATCTGTTAGCCGGACGAATTGCATTTCGACGGTTCGCGGCTGACCTGCAACGGTGTCGGGATCGATATTGTTTACAAGCGACTGCTCGTAAATGAATATCTGCCGATAATGGAGGAACAGCCCGACCTGCTCGATGCGTATCGGGCCGGTGCGATATGTATGGTCAACAGCTTTCGAGGAAAGCTCGTCCACAAAAAGGCGGTCTTCGCTGTTCTTACCAACGAACGATACAGGCATCTCTTCAACGCGGCCGAGCTTGAGGCCATCGCCAAACACATCCCGTGGACACGCGTCTTTCGTGACGAAGTGACCGAGAATAACGGCGAAAGCATCGATCTGGTCGAGTGGACACGGGCAAATTCGCACAAGCTCGTGTTAAAGCCCAACGATGATTACGGCGGCAACGGTATTTTTATCGGCTGGAATTCGACGCCGGCTGAATGGGACGAGGCGATCGCGGCGGCGCTTGCCGATGGCGATTATCTTGTGCAGGAACGAGTCAGGACGGCGAAGGAGCTGTTTCCGATGCTAACCGACAAGGAAGGGCACTGGGAAATGGTCGAGCAACTTGTCGATCTCGACCCGCTTTTGTTTCTTGGCGAGGTGGGTTCGGCATTTACCCGGTTGTCGTCAACGGAACTCGCAAATGTGTCCTCGGGCGGCGGTATGGTCCCGACATTCATTATCAGCGATAAATAGGCGAACGCCCCGCAGAGCGCTTTCGGCGACACTCTCAACTTAGGACTTAAATGACATCTACACGCCTCAAAACGTTAACCGAAGAATACCTTTCACTTGAGGAAAAGCTCAAACTCGGCGGCGGCACCGATAAGATCGAACGCATTCATAAACAGGGAAAGCTCACTGCCCGCGAACGGATCGATCTTTTGCTTGATCCCGGTACGTATTCGCAGGAGATCGGGCTGCTCGTCGCATACGACGAGTATGACGGCACCGCTCCGGCGGCGGCAGTCGTGACGGTGGTCGGTAAGGTCGAGGGCCGCGAATGCGTCATCGTTGCAAATGACGCAACCATCAAGGCGGGTGCATGGTATCCGGAAACTATTAAAAAGATCCTGCGTGCACAGGAGATCGCAATGCGAAATCGCGTGCCGATCATCTATCTTGTCGATAGTGCCGGCGTCAATCTGCCCTACCAGGGCGGTGTCTTCCCCGGGCAATACGGAGCTGCACGTATCTTTTATTACAACTCGATAATGCGCCGCTATTTGAAGGTCCCTCAGATCGCGGCCGTGATGGGAATGTGCGTCGCCGGCGGGGCGTATCTTCCGGCTCTCAGCGATGTGATCCTGATGGTCGAAGGGACCAGCTTTATGGGGCTCGGCGGGGCCAATCTGGTCAAAGGGGCGACCGGCCAGACCATAGATAACGAAACCCTCGGTGGAGCGATGACCCACAACTCGGTTTCTGGCGTCGCTCATTTTCGCACGCCTGACGACAACGCCTGCTTGGCAAAGATCCGGCAGTTGGTCAGTGAACTGCCGTCAAAGGCCGCCAGCCGCGTGTCGATCACAGAGCCGAGGCCATCAGCCGCAGGTGCCGAAGTGCTTTACGGCCTATTGCCGGACGACCATCGCGCTCCCTACGACATGTACGCCGTGCTTAACACTTTTCTCGACGAGGGCGGCATCGACGAGTTTCAGGCTGATTTTGCCAAGGAGATGATCTGCGGGACTGCGCGCATCTGCGGGATACTCGTCGGGGTAATCGCAAATTCACGCGGTATGTCAAAAGGGAAGCCGGGCTCGCCGCCGCGATTCGGCGGCATCGTCTATACGGAATCGGCCGAAAAGACCGCCTACTTTATCGAGAACTGCAACCGGCATTCGACGCCGCTGCTGTTCGTCCAGGACGTTTCCGGCTTCATGGTAGGGGCCGAGGCCGAGCACAGCGGTATTATTCGTGCCGGGGCACAGTTTGTCGAGGCGATGGCGACGGCCGAGGTGCCCAAGATCGTTCTGACGATCAATCACGCTTCCGGTGCGGGATACTATGCCATGGCGGGACAGGGTTTCGACCCGGATTTCATTTTTTCGCTTCCGACCGGGAGAATGGGCGTAATGGAGGGTGATTCGGCCGCTGTAGCGATATACGGTACGCAGATCGAAAAGCTCAAGAAGGAAGGCAAGGAGCCGTCGCCCGAGATACTCGAGGAGATGCAGAAGGTCCGCGAGACGTACGACCGCGAGCTTGACGCAAAGCACGCCGCTGCCCGCGGTCTGGTCGACGCTATCGTAACGCCCGAGGATCTTCGCGATTCGCTCATACTGGCGCTTCAGACCTGCTTGAATACGAACTCGCCGCATATTGGGGCGTTTGTTCTGCCACAACGAGCCGAATAGGGCCCGCGGATCACGGCGGCGACTTTTTTTTAGGAGTTTTCCGGTAATTAGCGCTTTTCTCATCGCAAGCAGGATCGCATCTGTATTTGCAGAACAAGGCTGGAGTTATTCATGTTTCCTCGGCTTTGTGTGCGATCCTGCTCTTTTTATTTTCCACTAACCTCTAATTGAGTCTATAATTTGGCGATCGCTGATATTATTTGCTGTCAAAGTTTCTGTCCCGAGTCGTATATGAAAACAAAGTTTATCGTTGCGTTTATCTTTTCCGTTATATGCACAGTTTCCGGCCTGGGCCAGTCCACGACGCCCGACTCCGACCCGGTCATCGTTTCCGCTCCGGATTTTAAGATATCGCCCGAGGACGAGGCGGCGGGTATCGACGGCACTGTAAAGGTCGCTGTCGAAGTCGGCAAGAGCGGCAAGGTCGAAAAAGCGTCGGTGTATGTCGGCCCGGGTTGGCCATGTTCCCAAAACCTGGAGAAACGTGTTGATGCCGTTATGCGGGATATCGAGAACGCCGTACGGGGATATAAATTTTCGCCGGCGATAAGCAGCGGCAAGCCCGTCAGCGCACAGATCGGGCTCGCGATCAAGATCGGATTGTCTGCAAAAAATGGGCCAAAATCAAGTGATAATCCGGCATCGATCACCAAGCCGAAGCTGATATCCGGTGGGGTGGTGAACGGAAAGGCCACTACTTTGGCGGTGCCTGAGTATCCGGCGGCGGCCCGGCCAACACGTGCGTCCGGAGCGGTCAACGTACAGATATTGATCGGCGAGGACGGTAAGGTCATCACCGCTCAGGCTATCTCCGGACTGCCGGTCCTGCAGTTTGCTGCCCGTGATGCGGCCTGCCGATCCAAATTTAGCCCGACGACCCTCGCCGGACAACCGGTCAAGGTAGGCGGGATACTGGTTTACAATTTCGCTCCCTAACGTGGCCGAAAAAAATGTCTTCCATTATCCGGCTCAAACGGATATCATTGTTTTGACGCGTCCTGCGTCGCCGGTCCGCATTCCCGCGGCCCTACCTTAAAAAATGAGAACAATATTCTTCAAGATCGCAATTATCTGTGCGTGTATCTTTGCATTCTCCGCGATCGCTAATGCCCAAAAGGCGTCGCCGAGCAAAAGCGATTCGGTCATCTCGACCATCGCAAATGGTGCCGGCAAGGTAACTGTTGTGGTAGTGGGTTCGGCGGCGAAAGTAGCATGGGCGACGACCAAGATCGCAGCTAAGGATGTCGCTAAGCCGATCCTTGTCAGCGTAGCCAAACCGCTCCTGCTCAAAGCGACGCCGGCGTTGTCAGCTTATGCCTTGAAACTGACCGGCCAGGCCCTCAAAAAGGCAGTTCCGTTCGCCGCCAAACTCGGAATGGCTTATCTCAAGACTAAACTGCCCATATAGCCGGGTCGATCAGGCCGCGGCAAAAATATAAGCACGTCCATTATTGCTGTGCGAGTTCATCTTTCAAAAGCTTGGCGTAATCCGCGATCGCGGTCTCAATTACGCGGCTCGCCTCGTCCTTGCCGTACGAATACGCGATCTCACAAACGTTTGGCGCATCGGGAAGCGATTTATAAGTTAAAAAATAGTGCTCGAACCGCTCCAATATGCCTTTTGGCAGCTGGTGTATCTCGGTGTATTGCTCAAAGACCTTATCACCTTTCAGCACGGCAATGATCTTGTCGTCGGCTTCGCCGCCGTCGATCAGGCAAAAGCCGCCGATCGGGATCGCCTTTAGGATAATATCGCCGCGTGGAATGTGGTGTTCGGACAAGACGAGTATATCGAGCGGGTCGTGATCGCCCTCAGTGATCGGGGCCGAGGCTTTTGATCGGGCGAGCCCGGCAATGCCTTCGCCGCAATAGGTGCGCGGTATAAAGCCGTAGTTCGCCGGGACGACATTTGAATATTGCTGCGGCCGGTCGATCTTAAGGTAGCCGGTCTCTTTATCGACCTCATATTTGACCGTATCTCGCGGTACGATCTCAATAAAGACTGACACTTCGTGAGGTGCGCCGTCGCCGATCGGTATGCCATGCCACGGGTGGGCTTTGTTTGTGCGGAACATATAGCTATTATTTGTCCAACGCGAAAAAATGTCTAACGGATCCATTATTGAACTTATAGGCGAGATCAAGGTGATCCGATTTTCGCGTCCGGAAATACGCAGTCCGCTTTCGATCTCGGTGCTTGAGGGCCTGCATGAGGCGATCGACGCCGTAGCGGCTGACTCGGCGGCGGCCGGGCTGTTATTTACGGGCACCGGCGATGTGTTTGCGTCGGGAGCTGATCTGCGTGAGATCGCCGCGGTCACGGCCGAAACGGCAAAGGAATTTGCCCTTCGCGGACAAACATTGATGTCAAAAGTGGCATCGCTCCATTGCCCGACTGTCGCCGCAGTCAATGGATTTTGCTTTGGCGGGGCACTCGATCTCGCGCTTGCGTGCGATCGCCGGATAGCCAAGCCGAACGCTTTATTCTCGCACCCGGGCGCGACCCTCGGCATTATGACCGGATGGGGCGGCACCCAGCGTTTGCCGCGGCTGATCGGCGAGGCAGCCGCGATCGAAATGTTCTTTACCGGGCGGCGGGTCACCGCGGTCGAGGCTCTCGCTCTCGGGCTGATCGACAGCGTTGAGGAGGTGCCGCTCGAAGCGGCGGTGCGGTACATACAAAATGGAAGATCTTAATCTTAAGACCGAGTTCAAATTCCTGTTGATCATTGCCGTGGCCGCAATATCGGTTTACGCTTTTTCGCTCAACGGCAATTTTGTTTACGACGACAGCCGCCAAATACTCGAAAATCCGCTGATCCAGAATTCCGGCCTCTACCTTAAGGCTCTCACCTCGGATGTGTGGGCATTTAAGGGCGATGGTTCGATCGCCGCCAGCAACTATTGGCGCCCGACGTTCACAGCGTTGAACATAATTTGTTTTGGTGTCTTCGGTGCGTCGCCGTTGGGCTGGCATCTCGTTAATCTCGCGCTGCACGTCGGCGTTTGCCTGTTAGGTTTCATCTTTCTTCGTCGGATCGGACTGGGACCGGTAACGGCCTGTCTCGCGTCGGTAATCTTCGCGATTCACCCCGTTCATACCGAATCGGTAGCCTGGGTCGCCGGTTCGCCGGATCTGCTGTTTGGTATCGGGATGCTCGGTTCGTTGATTTTCGCCGACCGTGAATTTTGCAGCGGCGGGAAGCCGAATTACGGCAATATCGCCGCCTCGCTCGCACTTTTTGCCATTGCTCTCGGATCCAAGGAGGTCGCGTTGCTGTGCCTTCCGCTGTTTTTTCTGCTGTGGCGCTATCGCCGTGAGCAGAATGGTGAGGCCAAGTCGTTTGGGGTACTTTTTGCGGCGGGCGCAGTCCTCGGCGTGATCTATTTCGCCGCTCGCTGGTACATACTCGGTGCCGTTTCGCGGCCGGCCGAAAACTCCGCTGATCTGTCTCACGCCGTGCTGTCTATTCCCGCGGTGCTGGCGTTCTATATCAAACAGGCACTTTTGCCTGTCACGTTGGCGACCAACTACCCTCTGCGGGCCGTCAATGAGATCGGATTCTGGAATTTCATTTTGCCGGTTGCGGTTATCCTGGGGGCCGCGGCCTTGATGATCTGGCTATGGCGAAGGGCATCATACTGGCCCGTCTTGATCGGCCTAATTGTACTTCCTCTGCTCCCGGCTCTTAATATCGGAGCGTTTATTCCCGAACAGATCGTCCACGACCGATATCTCTATCTGCCGTTATTGGGAGCCGCCGCGGGGGTCACGATATTTGTCGAGCAAAATCTGCGGCGATCTCTCGGCGGCCGGTCAACGGTCGTTCTCGTCGTTCTATTTTCGATTGCCGCCTTCGCTCTGGGACTTCGTACGATCACATATAGCCGGAATTGGGGCGATGAGATCAGCCTTTGGAAAAATGCGGTCATTGTTGACGAAAACTCAGCGTTTAATTGGAGTCAACTCGGAGCTGCACTTGCATCGAGCGGAGCGGCGGCAGAGTCGATCGAGGCATATGACCGTTCGATCAGTATCACGCCGACGCCGATCGCCCTGATGGGGCGAGCCCGCGGTTATATCGCCGCCGGCAGATTTGATGACGCGATTCGCGACGCCGGGATCGTCACTAAAACCCCGCTCGAGAACATTAACGCTTTCACATTGTTTCAGGGATACGAAACGCTCGGGCTCGCATACGACAAGGCCGGCAACGCTGCGGCTGCCGAATCGACGTTTCGTGAGGGCCGTCGCGTGCTGCCGATCTATTCGGCTACCTTGACGGAAAAACTCGCGGTCGTGCTCTATACGCAGGGCAAAAAGCAGGAGGCCCTTAATGAACTTGTCGCCATTCGTGAGCAGGCGGGCCGCGAAATGCTGGGCGACTCAAAGGCCGTGTTTTTTCGGCTCGGGCTCTTGTACGCGGAACTCGGCAATAACGCCGAGGCCCGACGTAATTTTCAGGACTTTCTCGCCGCGACCGAGACAAACCGTTCGACCGCGATCACGGCCTATCGAAAGCAGGCCGCGTCCGCGTTATCAAAACTCAAATAGTCCTATGGCTTGGGCTTGACGTCATCCGCCTTGACCTCGACGTCGGGCTTTGAGAAATCAGAGTATTCAAACGCGACACTGACGTCTTTGATCAGGCGGCGTTCCTTTACCTTTAACCGATATTGCGTGTGGGTTATCTGTCGAGGCGTGAGAATGCCGAAACCGCTGTCCTGATAGTCAAAAACTTCTTCGATCACGGCGACAGGGGCGGGAGATCCATCCGGCTGGACGTTCAGCGTCCGTATTTCCTTACGCAAGCGAAGGGTGGCCTCGTCAAGATACAATTTACCGGTCAGACGCCCGTTCAGCGGGACATCCTTGTCGGCGTCGATCTCAAAGGCCGCGTCCTTACCGCTTTGCCCGTTGGAGCCCGAAACGACGGCCGTGATGAGCGGCGTTGCGGTTTGCTGCGAATACTCGATCACGATAACGGGCGTGCTGCCGATCATTTCCTTGCCGCGAAGAGCGAACGTGAATGCGGGCCGGACCGAGGCCCGCAACGCGATTGACTGGAACAGCGTCAGGCCCGAGATGAGGACGTCATCGTCGTAGCGAAGTGCCTCGTCCTCAAGCCGTTTTATCTCCCTTTCCGATGATTCGGCATTGGCGAGCTTTGAAAACAATTCTCCCGCACGTTTGTCGCCGTCGTCGACCGGCTTGCCGTCAACGGCGGTCACATTGCGAAATTCGATCACGCGTTCGGGGTCTTTCGTGAGCGGCATCACCACAAATAGCGACTTCACTGTACGTGAGCTTTTTTGTTCGCCGCTCTTTTTGTATTTGACGAACGTCCTGGTCTCGGTCGCCAGAAGGTCACGAAATTTCTCGACGTACTCTCGCGAGCGTGCCTCTGCGGACGTGAGCAGTTCATCAATTGGCAGTAATTTACCGGACTGGGCCCGCACGCCGACCACGGCTGTGAGAATGGCTAGAAGAACTGTGATCCTGCTGATGCGCATAATTTTCGGCAGTTGACTTGATTTAGGTCCCGAAGATAATTCTAATATACGGGTGATCACAAATGTCTGCGGGCTATTAGGCCCGACGGGTCAATAACAATGAAAGTTTCTTTATTAAAATTAGCACATGCCCGGTCGGGCGATAAGGGTGATACGGCAAACGTCGGACTTATTGCACTGAGTCCCGAGATCTATCCGATCCTGGTCCGCGAGGTGACGGCCGAGCGTGTCGCGGAGCATTTCGGCCCGATGGTAAAAGGTGCGGTCGAGCGATTTGAGCTGCCCAATCTTTCCGCCCTGAACTTTCTTCTGCACGAGAGCCTTGGCGGCGGCGGCACACGCAGCCTTATGACCGACGCTCAGGGCAAGACCTTTTCGACGGCTCTGCTCAGGATGTGGGTAGATGTTTCCGATGATGAGGCTCAAAAGCTCGGTATTTGACCGGAGCGATCGGCCGCCGCGTAAGTTCATTCAATTATTGTTTTGAGATCTGCTAACGATTGACGACGGGCCGGGAATCTCCGGCTCGTATTTGTGCGCGTATTGGACTAAAATAATTTCACTTTCAACTCGGTCATTATCAATGGGGAATACGATGAAGAGCAAATTTATGCGAACGGCGGCGGTGTTTGTTTTGGCAGCTTCGGTTGTGGCCCGGTCAATGTCGCCGGGCGACGGCGTGCTGATGGGATTTACGGCTGCGGGCTCGATGGATCAGCGGGAGCTCGAAGCGCGATTTGACGCCTCGCTCAAGGCAGAGAACCTGAAAGCATGGATGAAGCGGCTTGCGGCCCGCCCGCACTTCACCGGATCGGCGGCCGGTAAAGCCAATGCGGAATTTATGGCCGAGCAGTTCCGATCGTGGGGCTTTGACACCAGGATCGAGTCGTTCGACGTACTTTTCCCGACCCCCAAAACAAGGCTGGTCGAGATGACCGCCCCCGAGAAATTCACGTTGAAGCTCAACGAGCCCGCGTTGAAGGAAGATTCGACCTCCGGCCAGCAGGACGAACAGCTGCCGTCCTACAACGCCTATTCGATCGACGGTGACGTCACCGGGCCGCTAGTTTATGTCAATTACGGTACGCCGGCTGACTATGAGGAACTTGACCGCCGGGGCATCAGCGTCAAGGGCAAGATCGTTATCTCGCGCTACGGCGGAGCTTGGCGCGGTATCAAGCCGAAGGTTGCCGCTGAGCGCGGAGCCATCGGATGCATCATCTATTCGGATCCGAAAAATGACGGATATTATGTCGGCGACGTTTATCCGAAGGGTGCGTTCAGGAACGAAAACGGCGTTCAGCGTGGATCGGTAATGGATATGCCGCTCTATCCGGGCGATCCGCTGACCAAAGGGATCGGAGCGACCAAGGATGCCAAACGCATCGCCCTCAAGGACGCCGAAACGCTGACCAGGATACCTGTCTTGCCGATATCTTACGCCGACGCGGCACCGCTCCTCAAAAATCTCGACGGCGATGTCGTTCCCGAATCATGGCGGGGGGCTTTGCCGTTCACGTACCATTATGGCGGCGGCACTCCGACCGTGCGGATCAAACTCGAATTTAACTGGGACATCAAGACGATCAATAACGTGATCGCCAAACTGCCCGGCAGTGTTTTTCCCGATCAATGGATCATTCGTGGTAATCACCATGACGCATGGGTGAACGGTGCAGATGATCCGATCAGCGGCCTCGTCGCCGAAATGGAAGAGGCGAGAGCCATCGGCGAACTCGCCAAGTCCGGCTGGCGGCCAAAGCGTACCATCGTCTATGCAGCCTGGGACGCCGAGGAACAGGGCTTGATGGGGTCGACCGAATGGGTCGAGACCCATGCCGCGGAACTTAGCAAAAAGGCCGCCGTCTATATCAACACCGACTCGAACGGCCGCGGCTTTCTCGGGATGGGCGGTTCGCACACACTCGAACGTTTTATTAACGATGTCGCTCGTGACGTACGCGACCCGCAGATGAATATGTCCGTCTGGGAGCGGGCCAGGGCCCAGCAGATGGTTTCCGGCGGGCCGTCGGCACGAAAAGAGGCAGCCGAACGCCCCGATATGCGGATCGGTGCTTTAGGTTCGGGCTCCGACTTTACGCCGTTTCTCCAGCATTTGGGGATCGCGTCGATCAATCTCGGTTTCGGCGGCGAGAGCGGCGGCGGATCGTATCACTCGATCTATGATTCCGTCGATCACTATCTGAGGTTTGGCGACACCGACTTTGCCTATGGCGTCACTCTGTCAAAAGTTTGCGGCCGGGCGGTGCTGCGGCTGGCAAATGCCGATACACTGCCGTTCGAATTTACCAACTTTGCCGATACCGTCGGGACATACGTCGGCGAGGTCACACGGCTGACCGACTCCATGCGTGAAGAAACGCTCGTGATGAATAAGATGATCGAGAGCGGCATGCTCAAGGCAGTGCAGGACCCGAGGGACAAGTTCGTAATGCCGCAGCCCAAGCCGGAAGTTCCGAAGATCGATTTTACGCCGCTGCAAAACGCGCTGAAGCGTTTACAGGCGAGTGCCGAGGCATACAAAAAGGCCTCGGCCGGGAAGACGGCGCTCTCGGGAACGCAAAAACAGCTTGACGAGATCTTGATCAATACCGAGCGCACGCTCACCAGCAATAGCGGTCTGCCGCGGCGGGACTGGTTCCGGCATCAGATCTATGCACCGGGCTTCTACACCGGTTACGGCGTAAAGACGCTGCCCGGCGTTCGCGAGGCGATCGAGCAGCGTGATTGGAAAGAGGCTCGGGAACAGATCAGCATCGTCGCCGCGACGATCGACCGCTTTGCCGCCGAGATCGACCGTGCGGCAAAGATGTTTTGATCGTTTAATTGGTAATTACCAAATTATTAATTACTAATCTGATCGGGAGGAAAACCTGTATAGCCCATGAGCGATAATTTGGTACTCGACAGGTCGTTAGATTTCGCATTGCGTATCGTAAAGCTGTGCCACTATCTAAATGAAGATAAACGTGAGTTCGTCTTGTCCAAAGAATTGCTCATATCGGGGACGAACATCGGCAGACACGTTAAAGCAGCGGTCGGTGCAGAAAACCGTGAAGTGTTTATCTCCGAATTCGGCATTGCCCGCCGACGTGCGCTTGAGACGGAGTACTGGTTATTAGTGCTATATCACGGCGAGATATTGACTGAGGCCGAATACAGATCGATAGAGGATGATCGACTCGATCTCGTTAAGATCATCTCTTCGATAGTTTCTTCTTCGAGGAAATAATTACTAATTATCTAATTAGTAATTAATAATTAGTTTTGAGATGAACCGAATCCAATGACGATGCTCCTTACCGAAACAACAGGATCTATACGTTTGCTGACCCTAAACCGTCCCGACAAGCGTAATTCGTTGAATGACGGGCTTATTGCGGCGTTGAAGAACGCTTTCCGAGCGGCTGATGCTGACGAATCCTTGCGGTGCATCATCATTCGCGGTGCGGGGAAAGATTTTTGTTCGGGCGCTGATCTCAGTGCTTTGCAGAAGATCGCGGCTGCTTCGTTTGAGGAGAATGTCGAAGACGCTCGCAGTTTAGCTGAATTGTTCGAGCTTATCCGAAAGGTTCGCGTGCCTGTTATCGCGGCGGTTCATGGGCGGGCTTTGGCGGGCGGATGCGGGCTGGCGACGGCGTGCGACATTGTGCTGGCGACGGAGACCGCGAGATTTGGTTATCCTGAGGTCAAGATCGGATTCGTGCCCGCGATGGTGGCGGCGATACTTCGTAGAAACCTCGGCGAAAAGAAAAGCTTTGAGCTGCTAACCCGCGGCTTCGAATACTCCGCCGCCGAAGCCTTACAGCTCGGCCTAGTAAATCAGTTATTCCCGGAAGAGAACTTCGACACCACCGTCATCGAATACGCCTCAGCCTACACAAAAGTCAGTGCCTCCGCCGTCGCGATGACAAAACGCCTGATCTACGACATCGACGCCCTAAAATTCTCCGAAGCGGTTGAAAGAGGTGTGTTGACTAATGCCGAAGCGCGGATGACCGAAGATTGTCAGAAAGGGATTGCGAAGTTTCTTGAGAAATGATCGCTTTTGAGTGGTTTGATGGTTCCGCTTTATCAATTGCCACTAGCCTTTATGAATTGCCACTAGCTTTAGCTAGTGGGTCGAGAGTAATAAAAGTCCTGGGCTTTAGCCCAATTTGTTCGGCTAAAGCCGGAAACATTTTGAAGACTAACCACGCACTAAAGTGCGTGGCAATTGATAAAGCCGCCATCGAAAAAGGCGTCACCGCGGGAGCCACCGCCCGCATGACCGACGACTGTCGACGCGGAATTGCTAGGTTTTTGGAGAGTTAGTTTCTTCAGGCTGAGCCTGTCGATGTGCTGAAAAGCTTTGCTTTTCCGATTCACCTGGGGGAATCCCCGGCGGCTCTGCCGCTGTTCTTTGTAAGTCACGCCGAGCGGCGGCATAGCCGCACGAATAATTGGGGTCCTGACGGCGAAGCAGAGCTTCGCCGCACATCGAACGGCATAGCCGAAGACCTACCGAAACATTTGCCCAAACAGATTCTCATTCAACAAAAGCGATGCCGCCGTCGAACGCCACAAGCTAATTGTGCAACCAGCAAGGCTTAATGTGCCGCCGCACAACGTTCCTGTGCAGTCGAACAACGTCGATGTGGACGCGTACAACGTTCCTGTCGAGCCTCGATCCTTTAGTGTGCGAGCGTACAATGGCGTTGCGGAGAGATTTAGGGGGCAATTAGCGTCTTCTTTTTAACTCTTCGTTGTTGATCCGATCTCGAACACGCATATATTCCGGCGTTTGAATGAATATATCTGGGTTCTCATTTGTCACGACCTCAACGACAAAGTCGAGACATTTCCATTCCGACATAAATGGCTTCCAAAATTTAGGCATGCCGATAGTAGATGAAATACGTTGCCAAAAGTCATCTCGATCTCTAGCCTTGTCTAACGATCGAAACTTCGGCTCAATACGTCCAACACTATCGTTAATAAAGGTGACGTTGATACTGTAAGCATCAGAATCCCATGCCCAAATGTAGGCAGTTTTGAAAGTATCTGGTCGCTTGTAGAGTGTGTGGATTTTGATCTTTGGATATAGCCTACTAAACTCGTTGACGCTCATCCCAAGTTGAATCCCAGAAATCTTGGGTGATTCGGTCAATCCTATGGTGCATAACGGCGAGCAAGAATCGTTGACAACTGAGTAAGACGCGCTGTCCGAATCAATGCTAACCTTTGGTTTGTAGGGTTCTGAAAATATCTCAGTCGGTTCTACGGCGGAAGACTTGGCAACGAATGCAGTAAGTCTGAGTGTCATATCATTATCGAATCGGTCGAAGCCGGCAACCGAATCGATTACTTCGTTAGCCTTGAATAATCTAGGCACTTTTTCGTCGGGGCGCATCTCGCTCCATGCAACTCTGCGTGTTGTTTCCCCGAATCCGTATTCCCATTTACAAGTATTTGTATTTCTTCGTTGGAAGTAATTCAGTGCATCGAATTCGTCACCAATCTTATCGCCATACAACACAAGGTCAGAGCCGCTGACGTTTTTGAGCCGAATTGTGAGCTTCCAATAGTCCCTTCCTGCGTGCCCACAGCCTTTGCACAATGTGGGTTCCCCGACAGGATGGAATTGCACCAATTTTTCTTGAGCTGCCACCGGACAGAAAACAGCAAAGATTAGCCCGAATAAAAAGATGAAACGTCGGAGTGCAGTGTATTTCATTACACAGTTAGAGTTTTCGACGATACATTTAGTTGCCATTTCCCCTTATGCCTCGACGATACTTACGCTCGTTTCGATCAGCGATTTTGGGATCAGGGCGGGGAAGTAGGCCATGATCTCTTCGACTTTGGTGCGGCCGCCGGCGAAGCCTGTGACGGACGGCGGGCCGGTTAGGATGAGCGGGGCGATCTCCTTGGTGAAGCGTTCGATGTTTGAGGTAGTTTGCATTACGAAAAGTTTTCACCAACCAAGAGAACGCAAGTAACAGCAGCCCCGATATGAAATACCGCCAGCCCTATCGTTGCGGGAATTAGGTTTCCAGCCCTATTGGTCAAGCCAAGTAATACACCGTACAGCGGAAATTGCACGAGGGCCAAAACCAAAAATAGTATTGTGATTTCATTAAAGACTATTGTTGAAAGCATTGTGAACGGAAAGAGCAACTTCGCAATGAAGTAATCTCCATGGCCCGCTCCCGCTGAACCAATTCCTGCGAGAAGAAGAAAAGGTGTCATTACGATCATAACGGCAAATGGCGGCCAAAATCGTCCTTTTACTGATTCATCATCTTCCACAATATTCGCTTGTGCTACGCCTCGACAACGTCAATATTTGTCTGAATTAACTTCTTCGGAATCAAAGCAGGGAAATACGCCATTATTTCTTCGACCTTGGGGCGGCCGCCGGCGAAGCCTGTGACGGACGGCGGTCCGGTCAGTATGAGCGGGGCGATCTCTTTGGTGAAGCGTTCGACGTCGGCACGGTTTGGGCCACGGACGGCGACTCTTAGCTGTACTTCAGGATGATCTTGCGCACCCTCCCTACCGGTCGGGTTTCCGCCATCGGTCGCCGATGCGAGATGTCCGTGCGTTGCGTTGACGCCGACGAATTCGGTTAGGATGAGGTCGAATTTTAGGCCGAGATTATCCAAACGTTCACGAAGTATCTTGTCGGCGGCTTTGGCTTTGTCGAGAGCATCAGGCCATGAATAGACAAGTGTGCCGACGGATTTGTAGCCGTCTTGGTAGGCGATGCTGACTTTGTAGAAATCGGTGTTCTGGTTGCCCTCGATGCCGAAGACTCGGACACGGTTTTCGCCTGCGTCAGCGAGATTTATTGACGAGAAATCGGCGACGACGTCGGGCGTGATGTACGCTTTCGGGTCGCCCATTTCGTAGAGAAGCTGTTCGGTGACGCTTGGTACGTTGACGCGGCCACCGGTGCCTTCGTGTTTGGTGACGATGAACTCGCCGTTCGGCGAAACCTCGACGATAGGAAAGCCGATGTTCGCCATGTCGGGAATTTCCTGCCACTTGTACTGGCAATTGCCGCCCGAGACCTGAGCACCGCATTCGATGATGTGGCCGGCGATAGTTCCGGCAGCGACACGGTTCCAGTCGTCGAACGCCCAACCGAACTCGTGCATCAGCGGAGCAAGCGTCAAGCCCGTGTCCGTAAGGCGCCCGCCGACGATGATGTTCGCACCTTTATCCAAAGCCTCGACGAGCGGCGCGGCTCCGAGATAGACGTTGGCGGACTGAACGCGGTCGCGGATCGCCGACAATGGCGTGCCGTCGTCCATCGAATTGATCTCAACGCCATCGGCGAGAAACGTGTCGAGTTGCCCTAGTATGTCGTCGCCCGTGACGACGCCGATCTTTACTTTGCCGGAAAGGCCGAGATTCTGTGCGACGTCTTTAATAGCAGCGGCACAGCCGGGAACGTTGACGCCGCCGGCGTTCGAGAGCACCTTGATGTTCTTTTCGACGCAATCAGGCAGGATCTCCTGCATCAGGCTCACGAAATCCCGTGCATAGCCCGCCTTCGGGTCGCGGAGCTTCTGTTTCTGGACGATCGACATCGTCACCTCGGCGAGGTAATCAAGCATCAGATAATCGATCGGGCCTTTACGCACCTGATCGATCGGCGCCGTCAAAAGATCGCCCCAAAAACCCTGTCCACCCGCGACACGAACCTTTTCTTTCATATCTAACAATTAGAAAACAAAATAGAAAGGCGGTCAACAAGTCCGCATTTGATCGGACCGGTTGACCGCGACTATGAATACCGCCCTTGCTGACGGGCGATGAACCCTGATCAATAGACCGCCCGCTTTGTTACGCGATAGCCCTTTTTGATGCCGCGCTTGGTCTTGTGAAACGTGTACTTGGTCCCGCGTTTGGTCTTATGTGCGACCCACTTTCCGCCACGCCAGCCTTTTACCGTCACCCATTTGCCACCGCGATAGACGCGGCGAACCGGGCCGACACGCTTTTTACGCTTTACCGTAACGGTTTGAGCCTGCGCCGAAAAAGGACTGTTTGAGGACAAAGTGTCCCCGACAAAGGCGATACCGACGATCATCAGCGAAGCAAAGATCGCGGCCATGAATTTGTTTCTCATCAATTTACTCCTTTACTTGATAGATCCAGCAAACAGAAAAAAGCGGAACGTCGATCACACCTCGGTTCGGACGTTCTCGTTGATAAATTTGACAATGTCCTCGGTCGAGGTGCCGGGCAGAAAGACCTCCGAGACGCCTTTGGACTTTAATGTGGCGATATCCTCGTCCGGCACGATGCCGCCGACGAGCACGAGCGTGTCGTCCATCCCGTTCTCACGCAGCAGATCGACGATCCGCGGGCAGAGAGTGTTGTGAGCGCCGCTGAGGATCGAAATGCCGACCGCGTCGACGTCTTCCTGCAGGGCGGCGGTCGCGATCATCTCGGGCGTTTGTCTGAGGCCGGTGTAGATTACCTCCATTCCGGCGTCGCGCAGGGCGCGTGCGATGACCTTTGCCCCGCGATCGTGTCCGTCGAGGCCGGGTTTGGCTACCAAAACTCTGATCTTTCTATCGCTCATACGTGAAATCAGTATATTAACGAGCAAGCCTGGCGAGCAAACCGCCGCGTTTGATAAATGGTTTTATTTGATCCCAAGTGTACATGAAGGTCCCCGACGGTTCCAACGCCCGGATGACATGCGGGAACCCGTAGTTGTAGGTAAACGTTACGCTATCTTTCGTAACCGCAAAGCCCTCGAGGTTTGCGGCGGTAAAATCGGCGTATTCAAACAGATGGGCCGGATCGGGTTCCTGATAATCGGGTTCCTTCTTGATCTCTTCGATCGAGGCTGCGATCTCGGCCTTTTGGTCCTTTTTGATCATCGCCACGAGGCCGGGGATATTGGTAAAGACCGACGACGGCTTAACGGCGAGACCGGTCCGGGCATCGACGACCACCGTCCGCGTCGTACTGGTCGGATACGCGGCCGTGCCTTCCATCGTTTGCGAAACGCAGATCACGCCCCGGTCGTTGTACCTGACCTCAAAGTCCGTCGATTCGAGCCACTGAAATTCGCCCATTTCCTCTTTGAGGCTGATGCTGAGGACCGAGATCGGGCCGATGGCGTTAGCGATCTTTCGGGAAAGTGCCGGCGTCGCGGCCTTTACGACCGGAAACGCGATGGTAAACGTCTTCTTGAAATCGGCGATCGGTTTCGGGCGATTATAAGTAACCGTCTTTTTGGTGATAGTGACGCTCTGGGCCGAGGCCAGCGTCGAAAATACCGCGATCAGGGCCGCGGCGAACAATACTCTAGTTCTCATAGCTTTTTGCAAGGTCCATATTTGGCGAACCGAGGATGCATCTTAGTTTGTTGCCGATGCCCGGCTGCCGTTTTACGGCTTCGGCCATCTCAAACCACGCGTGTGTGTTTATCCACAGCGGGTTGTAGCTCTTTATCGGCTTTATGATGCCGTAACGCGGTGTTTCGCTTTCCTCGATGAAAGAATTGAACATCCGGTCCCAGATGATGAGCACACCGGCGTAATTCCTATCCAGATACTGTTCGTTGACGCCGTGGTGGACGCGATGGTGCGACGGCGTATTAAAGATGTATTCGAACCAGCGAGGGAATTTGTAGATCAGTTTTGTATGTATCCAGAACTGATAGATCAGGTTAAATCCGTGCATCGTCGCGAACATCCACGGAGCAAAGCCCGCGAGCATCAGCGGAGCGTAAAACAACCAGTGCAAAATGCCCGAAAACCAGCTCTGACGAACGGCGACCGAGAGATTGTATTGTTCGCTTGAGTGATGAACGACGTGAAAGTTCCAGAACAGCCGTGATTCGTGGCTGACGCGATGAAATACGTAGTACAGAAAGTCATCGCCGATAAAAAGCAGCACCCACGTGTACCACGCCTCGGCAGGGAATTTATACGGGGCCAGGTCGTACATGAAAAGATAAATGTATCCGGTGCCGAGGCCGAACAACGCGCCGAACACGACACTCATAAACCCGAGGAAAATATTGCCCCACGTGTCTTTGCGGTCACGATACTCGCCCGAGCCCTTCCAGTGGTGCCACAGGGCCTCGCCCGCGATCAGCAGGGCAAAGAACGGAATGGCGAGTACGGTCGGGCGAAGCATTAGATAGAGAATAATGAATTTCGATTGAAGAATAAAGAATGCCGCGACCCAGTCTCCTAATGAGTTGCCGATAGCTTTAGCTAATGGCAATTCAAAAAGAACAGGAAACAGAGTAAGATTTCCCCTAGAACATCATGAAACGCATCCTCAAGTACATTGCACTCGCCGTCGCCGTCGTTTTTCTCGTGCTCCAGATCTTTCAGATCGACAAGACCAATGCCGCGGTGAACGCGAATGAGACGATCGAGTCGGTCACATCGGTGCCGCCCGACGTCAAGATAATTCTCGGCAAGGCCTGCAACGACTGTCACACCAATACGACGCGTTACCCGTGGTACTCATACATCCAACCGAACGGCTGGTTTCTCAAAAACCACATCGACGACGGCCGCCGCCACCTGAATCTGTCCGTCTTTGCCACATACGAAGCAAAAAAGCAGAAGAAAAAGCTCGAGGAGATCTGCGAACAGGTCGAATCCGGCGAGATGCCCCTGCCCTCATACACCTGGATCCACCGCGAAGCTGTCCTGACCGAAAGCGAAAAGAAAGCGCTGTGCGATTGGACGAAGTCTCTTCAATAACGCTGAGCTTATTGATAGGGCGACGGGATATTTAGTCCGTAGAGTTTTTGCTGGTCGGCTTCTAGATGGTCAATGAGCTGCTGCGGCAGAAAATCGCCTTGCCGCTTTAGCAGATCATTTATCGACTTGTGCATTCGGGATATTGTCGCGTTTATTCGGTCGTAAGTCCCTTTGTAAAACTGTCTGTAGAATCCCGCTGCGGCATATTTATCTAATGCATTCTGTAAAACCCGCAGGTCGCTCTCAATCACCGAATGTACGCGGTCATAGTCCTCGATCGCGGCGCGTGTTTTTCCGGGATCGACGATCTTCGATTTGGTCGTAAACGTTTTCGGCGTCGGATTGTCATACGTTCCCGCCTTCACGGCACGGTTGGTGGCGTCAAACGCACGCTGCAGCTCTGCGTCCGCGGCTTTCGCCGCCGCTATTTTACTTTCGGCAAGTGCGATATTGCCGTCAAGATACTTCAGATCGGATTTGATCGACCTGGCTTTTTCAAAATAGCTCATTGCCTGAGCATTGTTATTGCGGCTTTCGAGTTCGCGGCCGATGCGAAAGGCGATTTCCGCGGCGCATTCGCTTCCGGTCTTGCCGTCGTACCGTCTCAGGCCGGCATCGAGATAGTCGATCATTTCGCGATAGTCTTTTGCCTTGTACTCGGCAAGAAATCGCATAGCGCAAATGTTATTGGCGTCTTCGTTAACGAGTTTCTGCCAATATTCCCTCGGTACCGTCCACTCGACGTTGGCCGCGCGGAATGCTTCACTTAACGCGTCATACGCGGCAAACTCTCTCGGCTCGGCCGCCACACGCTGTTTGGCCTTTTCCACGGCCTGCATCGACTTCGCCGCGATATCATCCCGCACTGCCTTGCCCGCAGGCGTATCGAGTCCGCGGGAAAACCGTACGCGAAGCTCCGCGAGCCACTTGTCATTGGGTGCGGTCTGGTAAGCGGCGTCGATATCCGCGAGAGCACCGTCAAAATCTTTCTTAGATGATCTGACAAATCCGCGTGCGACGAGTGCAAGGGCCGAGCGCGGAGCCAACTGGAGCGCCGACTCGGCATCGGCCAGACCGCCGACGGCATCGTTTGCGTTGACGCGGATCAGGGCCCGAACGGCCAGTGCCAAAGCGTTCTTGGCGTCGAGCTGCAGAGCCTTTTCCGCGTCATTTCGCGCGTTTGTCGTGTCACTTTCAGCATTGTTGAGAAACAACCTGAGCCGCGAGTATGCTCGCATCGAGTAGTAATAACCGTTGTTCCCGTCGATCGAGATCGCCTTGTCAAGGTCCGTGAGGGCGTCTTTCCAACGCCACATCACCGTGAAGGTGACGGCACGCAATTCATAGCCGACCTGATTTGCGGGCTCGAGTTTTATGGCCTGGTCAAAGGCCGCCAACGCCTCGGTCATCTTTCCCAGCTGACGATTCGTCAAGCCGATGTTCAAAAGTCCCAAATAAAAGTCCGGTTTCAGTGCGGCAACCTTCAGGAAATCATCGAGTGCACCTTTCAGGTCGCCGTCGCGTTCGCGTTTGATGACGCCGCGGACGTTCAGAGCCTCGTAATTGTTCGGGTTCCGGGCCAGTACCTTTGCCGCGTCGGCCCAGCTTTCTGCAAATTTGTTTTGGCGAACATAAACACGCGCCCGAAGGGTCAATGCCGCTTCGTTCGCGGGCTGCCGCTTGAGCACCGCGTTCAGATCGGTCATCGCAGATGTGTAATCACGTTTTTCAATGGCAACGCGAGCCTTTTCGATCAGGACGTCGTTCGTCTGTGACACCGAAACACCCGCCGCAAACAACAAAACGATAAACGCGAAACCAATTTGGCCGATCTTCATAATTTTCCGGACGACCCTTATGATCAGGATCCCGAGAAGTATAGCAAATCGGATACACCGATCGATGTTTCAGGGCCCGAACGGCAATAATGATCAGAGATCCGGTCTTGGCTCTTTTGAATTGCCACTAGCTTTAGCTATGAGTTGCCACTAGCTTTAGCTAGTGGATATCGATCTAAATGAATTCTCAGCGGACTTTAGTCCGGCGTGTATTTGAGCTAAAGCCCTGAGATATTTTGCAGATCCTTTTCCACTAGCTAAAGCTAGTGGCAATTCATCAGAAAGCCTGTTTGTTGTACAATTTACATTTATGTCTCTGCTGCCAATAGTTCAATACCCTGAGCCGGTTCTGTTGACCGTCGGGGATCCCGTCGGGAAGGCGGGCTGTGATGATGAGCTGCGCGTGCTTGTCGAGGATATGTTCGAGACGATGGCCGATGCCCGCGGGGTCGGGCTCGCGGCGCCGCAGGTCGCGGTCTCGCGGCGGCTCTTTGTAATGGACACGCCCGAGAGCGATGACAACGACCGCGTGCGGGCGGTGCTGATCGATCCCGAGATCATTCATGTCGAGGGCGAACAGATCGGCGACGAGGGATGTCTGTCGTTTCCGGGGCTATACCAGGTCGTCCGCCGCGAGATGCGGGTCATCGCGCGTGCACTCGATATCAACGGCGAGCAGTTCGAACTCGACGTCCGCGGGCTTGCGGCCCGCTGCATCCTGCACGAGACCGATCATTGCGACGGGATAGTTTTCCTCGATCGTATGACGGCATTGAAACGCGAACTGGCAAAGCGTAGAATAAAGCGATTACAGAGATCAGGCGATTGGAAATAGAATGGCTATCGACCAAACAAAACTGACCACCGAGGTCGGTTCGATACGCGAACTCAATCTTTACCTTCAGAAAGGTTGGGTTCTGTTACTCAGTTACGTAAAGCATTCGAGCGACACCCAGCAACCGCGGTTCGTCCTCGGGTGGCAGAGCGACGAAAAACCCGTGCGGCCCGAACTGCTCGACGAGTGGGAATTGCACGAAATAGACCGCCAGAAATACAGATAGGCTAGAGAAACACGAATATGCAGACACAGCGAAGCTTGGATGAGTTTAGAAACGAACCGTTTACTGATTTTAGCGACCCCGCGAACGCCGCACTGATGAACGCGGCGATCGAAAAGGTCCGCAGCGAACTCGCCCGCGAATACCCGATCGTGATCAACGGCGAAAAGATCGCGCTTGACCATAAGTTCAACAGCTACAACCCGGCCCGAAAGACTGAGGTCGTCGGCGTATTTTCAGAGGGCGACAGCGACACCTCGCTCGTCGAAAAGGCGATCGCCGCCGCGTCGGCCGCCTTTGAGTCGTGGCGAAACGTACCCGCCGCCGAACGCGCCGAATATCTGTTTCGCACGGCCGAGATCATGCGGCAGCGTAAACACGAAATGTCGGCTTTGTTTTTGTTTTATGTGAGCAATAG
>CAZQGN010000045.1:0-10638 GCA_964592865.1 uncultured Chloracidobacterium sp.
AAAAATGACCGCTGCTTCGCGAAGAAACGTCGCCCCCGCATGCTCCATCCCGCCAAACGGAAACTCCGGTATCAGCACAATGTCATACTTCGGAAACGGGAATTTGTAGTCGAAATATTGTTCGAGATACTTGATGCCCTCGCGGTTGAGACGGAATACTTCGGCAGCGTGGGGTTTGAATTTGGCGGCTTGGGATTTGCGGACGTAGATGCGGGAATGGTCGGCAGGGTTCAGACTCAGTCTTGGTGAGAAATCCAAATCGCGGGTGATGCCTGGACTCGTCGGACGGCTTGCCGCACTTTTTATTTCCCCAGTCCTCTCGTCAAATGCCTCGAATCGTCCGGCCGCGAATGCGAAGACGTAGGTGCTGATGGGTTTGGTTTCGGCGAATTCGGCAAACTGCCAAGTTTTGCGTTCCTCTATTTGATGCAGTGAATCAGCGTAGATACCGCCCTTTAAGTAAGTAGCGTTCGAGATCAATCTTTGCCCACGGCCTTGCACGAACTCACTCTTGATCGAGAGCGAAAACCTCGCCTTCAGATCCGGCTGGTCGAAGACCGGGAACGCCGTGCTGGCGTCGCTGGGGACGAAGAGCGAGTAGATATATTCCGAACCGTCCTCTTTGTCGATGTACCGCGTGATCGCCGAACCCGAAGTCAGTATCGGCGAAGTAAAATCAAGCGTAATGACGTTCTCCCCGAGTTTGACACCATCGCGGAAGATCAGATGTTCGTTAGTCTCTTCGAACGGAGCGCCGACACTCTTGTCGGCATCGCCGCTTGGCGGCGAGACAGCCTTGCCATTGATAGCGACGTTGGAGATAACGGACTTTGCCTCGTGTCCAGCGATCTTACGCCAGTCGAGTATGATCGGCGGCGTGTCGGCACCCTGTGCCGATGCGGACAGGAGTGTCCGCACTCCGACCCGTATCTCCATCGTCCCCTTCAACACCGGCGACATCTTCTCGAGCGCGAGGTTCAGCTTGTACCGCACATCGCTGTAATGCGCGGCTCGCCATTTCGCCAGTTCCTGAGAAACGCCCGGCGTGATCGGCGGCACCTGCGAAAAAGCTGCGGTTGAGAGTAGCAAGACAAAGATCAGATATCGCATAGGTCGAGTTTACAGCAAAGATGAAGACAAGAGGTTAGCCACCGATGGACGCAGATATTATTTCCGCTTCTGTGTCCATCCGGATTGATTTGAGGATATTTTTTCTTCCCAAACTGTTAGGCGGCGAACCTCAATAAAAGGTTGCCGCCCCGGGTCGCAAAAGTATGTTCTGCCAGCTATAACGCGAAATTGAAGTTAACAAATCCGGTCGCCCTCACCGGTTGGCCGTCGCGGACAAAAGGTTTGAATTTCCACTTGCGGATCGCGTCTTTGGCGGCGCCCTGCAGCATCGACGGGCCGCTTGTCTTCTGCACCTCGGCGACCTCGCCCTTTTCATCGACCATTACCTCGACTTTGACGACACCGGTCGTCCGCGTCGTCTTGGCGACCGGCGGATAGGTCGGCTGTGACTGACGCGTCGCGTAATTGACCAGCGAACCGACATCGAGCGGCGAATTGTCATTTACGATCTTAGTCTCGGCCGGTTTGGGCTCGGCTTTCGGCTGCGGCGGATTTTGAACGACGATCACGGGCTTTTCGTTCTTTGCCACGGCCGTATCGGGCGGTTTGACCTCGCGTTCGCGAACGGCGAGCGGTTTATTGACCGGCACCTGAGGTGTTGGCTGGACAGGCGGCGTGATCACCGCCGCCGTGTTGGCCGCGGGCGTGGTCATCGCCGTGTTCGAGGCGGTCATGCCGCCGTCGCCCGCAGTATCGTTGACGGCGTTCAATACCACACTTCGCGAATTGGACATCTCCTCGCGGGCGTCAGCGACCGAGTCCTTCCAGCGGCGGGCGTCATAATCATCACGGGCCAGCATACTGCGCGAGGTGCTCGCCTCTTCGACCATCGCCATCGCGTCGGCCGTCTTTTTGGTATCTTTGCCGATCTCGGTCGCCTGCGTGATCACGAGTTCGAGCGTTTCGCGCATCTTTTCGAGATCGTTTGACGCCTCGAGCGGCAGCGTGCGGTCCGAAACGCTTAGTCCAAGCGAGCGATAGCGTTCGACGCGGCTGCGGGCACCCTTGACCACCTGTCCGGCGACCGACATATAGATCGCCGCCGCGTTCGGCTTGGTCGTTTTTTGTTCGTTGTAGAAGATCGTGAGAAAGTCCTGGGCACGCTTGTAATCGCCCTGTTCCAGATAGCTGTTCATCAACAGGACGTTGACGACGCTTTGGACGGCCGTATCGCCGGTCTCGCGGCGAATATTCTCAAGCTCGTAGATGGCCGCGTTGTAGTTGCGGACGGCGATGAACGCCTTGGCCTTTGAGATGCGGTCACGCATCACGTCGCCGGACGACGGCGGCGCGGCCTGCGGCGCGGGCTGTGCCGGCACCGTCTGCGCCGTCACACCTGCGATCGATCCTATTAAAACCAGTAAAACCGAAGTGCAAAACCTTCTGACATTTAACGGCATTTAGAGTCCTCCATTACTGACTTAAATTTTCCGTAAAGGTCAAGCGAACTCACCCTCGAAGGCTCACTTATACGACCCGTTTCAACCTCAAACTGCCGCCGCAAAATTAACGCCGAGGAGCTTTTGGTAAAGCCCGCAACATCAGTTCTTAAGACTATCGATGATTTTTTTGCGGTATGCGTTTGCGTCTTTCTTTATAACATTTTCGTTCAGGGTGAGCAAACGCCGGTCGAGCATCACTATTCGGCCCTCGATCACGACCGTCCGTACATCGGCGGCCTTGGTCGAATACACGAGCGACGAATAAATATTGAACCACGGCATCTGATTGAGGCTGTCGAGGTCGACGATCGCGATGTCGGCACGCTTACCGGCCTCGAGCGAACCGGTTATCTTGTCCAGGTGCAGCGCGCGTGCCCCGCGGATCGTGGCCATCTCAAACGCCGTTTCGGCCGGCAGCGTTTTGGGGTCGTTGGTGCTGACCTTGTGCAGCTTTGCCGCCAGGTCCATCTCTTCCCACATATCGAGATCGTTATTTGACGCCGCACCGTCGGTGCCGAGCCCGACCGCGACGTCCTTGGCGATCATCTCGGGTATCGGTGCGATGCCTGACGCGAGTTTCATGTTCGACGTCGGACAGTGGGCCGACCCGACACCGTAGCTCTTGTACAGATCGATCTCGTCCGGCCTGAGCCAGACGCTGTGAGCGGCGATGGTCCGGTCCGACAAAAATCCGATGCTCGCAAGGTATGACGCGGGCGTTTTGCCGAACTGGGCAAAGATGTCGTCGCGTTCCTTTCTGGTCTCGGCCACATGGATGACGACCGTCGAATTCAACCGGTCCGACTGGGCCTTGATCGCTTTGAGCGTCGCCGTTTCGAGCGTGTACGGAGCGTGCGGTGCAGCGGCGGGGACGATCAGCGGATCGTTCTTCCACTTGGTAATGAACTTTTCGGTATAGGCGAGTGCCGCCTCGGGCGTTTTGTTGTCCGAGACCGGAAATCTGATGATCGTCTCGCCCAGCACCCCGCGCATGCCGGCCTTTTTGGTCTCGTCGGCGACCGCGTCTTCGAAGTAGTACATGTCGCAATACGTCGTCGTCCCGCCGCGGATCATCTCGGCCATCCCGAGACGCGTGCCGGCCCTGACAAACTCTTCGTTGACGTTCTTGGCCTCGGCCGGAAAGATGAATTTTGTAAGCCAGTCGTTAAGGTCCAGGTCGTCCGAAATGCCGCGAAACAGCGACATCGCCGCATGCGTGTGGGTGTTGATGAGACCCGGAATGACGGCCTTGCCGGCCGCGTTGACGGTGCGCTTGGCAGTCAGATTTTTGGTCACGACCGCCCGCGGCCCGACCTTCAATATCTTGCCGTCCTTGATCGCCACCGCCCCGTCCTCGATCACACGGCGCCCGCCGTCCATCGTCACGACCGTGCCGCCCACGATCAACAGATCGCAAA
This sequence comes from uncultured Chloracidobacterium sp., assembly GCA_964592865.1. Classification (GTDB taxonomy): domain Bacteria; phylum Acidobacteriota; class Blastocatellia; order Pyrinomonadales; family Pyrinomonadaceae; genus OLB17. The sequence goes on from CAZQGN010000045.1 coordinate 3,992, forward strand.
CCGCCGGTGCGACGTACTTGTCCCGATGCGGGATCGTCTGCCCGAATGTCGTAATTGTAAGTGCGAAAAGGAGAGAAGTCGTTAAGAGGAATTTCAGCTTATCCATAGCTGAATTTACATCAACTACGCCGCAAAACGCAAACTGCATTATCGCCGGTCAAATAGTAGACCACGGAACGGCCCATTCCCGACGGTAACGGTTCGACGCACGAAAGATCCGCTATTTCAAAAACTTCGAATCAAACGCCCGCGGCAGGAGCTCGCTCATTTGGATCGTTTCGGTCTTGCCCTCGAGATTTGAGAGTATCACCGGCACATCGCCGCAAAATTCCCAGATGATCTGGCGGCAGACGCCGCAGGGCGGTGTCAGTTCCTCGGTATCGACGACGACCGCGATCCGCGTAAAGCGCTTTTCGCCGCACGAGATGCCCTTCCAGATCGCGACCCGCTCGGCACAGACGGTCAGGCCGTAGCTGGCCGATTCGACGTTGCAGCCGATATAGATATCGCCATTTTCAGCCTCGACGGCTGCCCCGACCTGAAAGTCGGAGTACGGCGCGTACGCCCGCTGTCTCGCTCCGATCGCGGCGTCGATCAATTTTGTTTCGTTTTCCTGCACTTATAACCTCGTTGCGGCCGTCTGCTCGCTCAATCTTTCGCGGACAAGGCCGCACAGCAGCTCGACGCTGACGCTCGTCTGTCCGCCCTCCGGGATGATCACGTCGGCGTGCCGCTTTGACGGCTCGACAAACTCAAAATGCATCGGCCTGATCGTCCGTTCGTATTGATCGAGCGTGCGTTCGAACGTTCGCCCGCGTTCAGTCGAGTCACGCCGCAGCCGGCGCATCAGCCGAATATCGTCGGGCGTATCGACATAGATCCGAACATCCAGCAGGTCGAGCACTCGCGGCTCGGCAAATATCAAAATACCCTCGACGATGACGACCGGCTTTGGCTCGATCACCTCGATACGGTCGCTGCGCGTGTGCGTCGCAAAATCGTACATCGGCATCTCGACCGCCAAACCCTGTTTCAATCGCAGGATGTGATTGACCAGCATGTCGCTGTCGAGCGAGTCCGGATGGTCAAAATTGGCCTGATGACGCTCGTCGAGCGGCATATCGGCCAGATTTCGGTAATACGAATCCTGTTCGACCAGCACCACTTGTTCGGCGCCGACGGCGTCGACTATCGCCCGTGCGATCGTCGTTTTGCCCGAACCTGTTCCACCGCAGATGCCAATTATCATACGTCTATACTAACCAAGTCTTGAACCACAAAGAAATTCACCGCCGATAAACGCCGACGGACACAGACAACGAATGATCTATCTGCGTCTGTTCGCGTTCCTGTGCGGTTAATTCATCCTTGCGATTATCTTTCGCAAAAGTTCCTTAAAAACCTCGGCCACGCGGGCACCGGTCTCCATCACCTCTTCATGATCGATCGTCTCGCCGCTCAAGCCGGCCGCCAGATTGGTGATGCACGAAATGCCGAGGACACGTGTGCCCTGGTGACGTGCGGCGATCGCCTCGGGCACCGTGGACATACCGACCGCGTCGGCCCCCAATAGGCGGTACATATGTATCTCGGCCGGCGTTTCATACGTCGGGCCGGACAGGGCACAGTAAACGCCGGGATTCATAAAGTCGGTCAGTTCGGCGTCGATCCCCTTTTCAAATCGTTCGCGGGCGATCGCGGCGGCCTCCTCAAGTGCGATGTGCCGAAACTCACGGTCGTAAACCTCGGTCATGTCCGGGAAACGCGGGCCGAACCGCGTATCGTTCGGGCCGCGCAGCGGATTTACGCCGAGACAGTTCAGGTGGTCCGAGATCAGCATCAGCGAACCCGGCTGCATATCCGAATTAAGGCTGCCCGCGGCGTTCGTCAGGATCAGATTCCTGATGCCCATCAACCCGAAGGTCCTGACCGGCAGCATCACCTGCGGCATGTCGTAACCCTCGTAATAATGGAATCTGCCCTGCTGGACCGCGACGGCGACACCGCCGATCTCACCCAGCACAAGCTGGCCGGCGTGACCCTCGACCGTCGAACGGGCAAATCCCGGGATCTCTTCGTAGGGTATCCGAACGGCGTTTGTCAGCTCGTCGGCAAATGCCCCGAGCCCGCTGCCGAGCACGACAGCCGTCGAGATCGGTGCCGCGTACCGCGATCTGATATATTCCGCGGCCTCGGCCGCTTTTTCGTATGACATAAGACAACTGAACCGCAGAGACACGAGTGACGCTGAGACTCAAAAGAAAGCTAAGTGAGTATAAACGATAGCCTTCGGTTTTTGAATTCCCCGCTGCCGGTCGGCTCTGCGGCCGTTAGATCAATTTTCTTTTCTGTACGGGATCCCCAACGCCTTGGGCGCTCGCGAAAGGCCGATGAAGCCGGCCAGAACGATTATCGTCAGCACGTACGGGATCATCTGGATGAACTGCACCGGCACGTCCTCGCCCGACGGCATCTTGATGACGCCCTGCATCTGGATCGCGAGTGCCTCGGTAAACCCGAAGAAAAGACACGCGAACAGCACCGGTATCGGCTTCCACTTGGCCAGGATCAACGCGGCAAGTGCGATATAGCCTCGGCCGGCGGTCATCCCGCGGGTAAACAGCGACGATTGCCCGATCGATAGATACGCGCCGCCCGCCGCCGCCAGGACGCCGGACATGATCACCGCGATATAGCGGAGCTTGATGACGTTGACGCCGGCCGCGTCCGCCGCCTCGGGGTTTTCGCCCGCGGCCCGTATCCGCAGGCCGAACGGCGTTTTATAGAGTACGTACCAGCAGACCGGAATGAGGGCGAAAGCGAGGATCGACGCGATCGAGATGCGGTTGTAAAAGTCCGGCAGCAGAAACTCCTTGGCGATCTGCTGCGTCGAGCCCGCCGAATCATAAATGCGGCTGCTGATCACGGCCGGCAGCCCGAGCATCAGCAGACTGACCGCAAAACCCGCGACCACCTGATCGGCTTCAAACTTAATGACCGCGATCGCAAAGACAAGTGCGACGAAGGCACCCGCCGCCACTCCGCACAAAAACCCGAGATACGGATTACTCAATTCGTAGGTCGCGACCGCCGCCGTAAATGCCCCCGTCAGCATCAGGCCCTCAAGAGCGATGTTGATGACGCCGGCCCGCTCCGAAAACATGCCGCCCAGTGCAGCAAAGATCAGCGGCGTCGCCAGACGGATCGATGAGAAAAGCAAAATGAGCAGAAATGTCGGTGTTAAGATATCTCCCATTCTATTTCCTCGTAAATTTCTGAAGTGATGCGACAAAAATGATGATGATCGCCTGCAGGACCTCGACGAGGTCTTTCGAGACGTATTTGGTTTCGATATCGACGAAGATCTCGCCGCGTTTCAGCACGGCGAAAAAGATCGCGGCGACAAAGATGCCGAGCGGGTGATTGCGCCCGAGCAACGCGACCGCGATGCCCAGAAATCCCCATCCGTCCGAAAATCCGTCGTAATATCGGTAGCGGTACCCAAGGACCTCGCCGATCGCCACCATACCGGCCAATCCGCCCGAGATGGTCATAGCGATGATTATCTGTTTTTTTGGCGAAATGCCGCCGTACTCGGCTGCCGACGCGTTCTCGCCGACCGCACGCAGCTCATAGCCCCATTTGGTCTTCCACAAAAAGATGTAAACGAGCACGCACATCAGTATCGCCAGCAGAAAGGCGACGCTGAGCGGCACAAAATCCGGCATTCCCGGTATGTACTGGCTGATCCGCGGGATGTGCGCTCCGGCGCCGATCTCGGCTGTCTGCAGGATCGGGTCGCCCGGGATCTTAAAGTAATACTGCGTAAAATAGCTGACCAGCGAGATGCCTATAAAGTTGAGCATGATCGTATTGATCACCTCGTGCGAGCCGAAACGGGCCTTTAAGATGCCCGGTATCGCTCCCCAGACGCCGCCCGCGATCACCGCCGTCAGCACGCAGACGAGTATCAGCAGTATCGACGGCAGGCTGTACCAGGACCAATCTTCCTGTTTGCCGAAGATCGTGACGACCGTCCCGCCAAATTTGATGCCGACCCACGCCGTCGCAAACGCGGCGATGTACAACTGGCCCTCGGCACCGATGTTGAGCAGGCCGCACCGAAACGCGACCGCGACCGCGAGCCCCGTAAATATCAGCGGCGTCGCGATGAACAGCGTATATCCGATGTCGTTGAGCGAACCGAACGAATTGCCGATCAGGTGGTAAAACGTTACGAACGGGTTGTCGCCGATCAACAAAACGATGATCCCGCCAACGACAAAGGCAGCGATCACCGCAACCAATGGCCACAAGATTTCTCGAAGTACCTTATTCATCAGTATGTACGGAGCTACGGCAAAATTATTGTCTGACAACCGCCCGACGGCAATAAAATTTTGATTGGAAAGTTGCGACACTAAATATACCCGACAAATATCGGGCCTGTCACCCTGAAACACCGCAAAATCGCGTCGGCCGGGATAAACTTTTTGCCAAAATTAGAACTTGACAATATCACACTCAAGTTTTATTATGCCCATAGACTAAGTAATTAGTCATTAATCTAGTTTTATTTGGAGGAAATGATTATGAACGTAGTTAAGTATGACCCGTTTCGCGATATGCGTATTCTGCAGAACGAGATAAATCGCCTTTTCAGCGGCACTTCGGCGACCGTCAACGGCCGCGAAGAGATCGAGTCCGGAGCCTGGAGCCCGCGCATCGACATCTTTGAGAACAAGGACAGCCTGGTCATCGAGGCCGAACTTCCGGGCATGAAGCGTGATGATTTCGAACTTTCATTCGAAAATAACGTTTTGACCCTTAAGGGCGAGCGCAGATTTGAACGCAAGACCGATGATGACAACTATCATCGCATCGAAAGGTCGTACGGAGCCTTTTCACGGTCATTCACGCTGCCGCAGGCGGTCACCGCCGAGGGCGCCAAGGCCGAGTATGCCAATGGTATGCTGAGCGTGACGCTCGCCAAACGCAAGGAGACCAAGGCCCGCAAGATCGAGGTCATCGACGGTGACGCATTACCGCAGAACGCTGCGCCGAGCGAAAATTCGCTGGCCGCGGGAGCGTAGTTTTAACGAGGCGTAATTCGATAGGGCGGTGAATGGTGGGTGACGCAGTTCATCGTTCACCGCTCCGCCGCTTACGAGAAAAGATATGAGATTCGACAGATTTACAATTCGCGGCCAGGAGGCCGTACAGGAAGCGATCGGATTCGCCGAAAAAGCACAGAATCAGCAGGTCGAGCCCGAGCATGTGCTTGCCGCGATGCTCGAACAAAAAGAAGGTGTCCTGAAACCGATACTCGGTAAGATCGGGGCCAACGCCAACACGATCGCGTCCGAAATATCGGCGGCGATCGAAAAGTTTCCAAAGGTGACCGGCGGGCAGCAGTATTTCAGCTCGCGGACCAACACCATTTTTCAGGAGGCGCAGAAAGAGGCCGAAAAGATGCAGGACGACTATCTGTCGACCGAGCACCTTTTGATGGCGATCGCCGCCGAAAAGGACGGCGACGCCGGCCGCATCCTCCGCTCGAACGGCATTTCAAAGGACGATCTCGAAAAGGTCATCAACGACCTTCGCGGCGGTTCGCGCATCACGGACCAGAATGCCGAAGAAAATTTTCAGGCTCTTGAGAAATACGCTCAGGACCTGACTGAGCGTGCCCGCAAAGGTAAGCTCGACCCGGTGATCGGGCGTGACGACGAGATACGCCGCACGATCCAGATCCTCTCGCGCCGTACCAAGAATAACCCGGTACTGATCGGCGAGCCCGGCGTCGGCAAGACCGCCATCGTCGAGGGCCTGGCCCAGCGCATCGTTTCCGGCGACGTGCCCGAAACGCTCAAGAACAAGCGGCTCGTGTCGCTCGATCTCGGCGCGATGCTCGCCGGTGCCAAGTACCGCGGCGAATTTGAGGATCGGCTCAAGGCGGTGCTCAACGAGATCGAAAAGGCCGAGGGCCAGATCATTCTGTTCATTGACGAACTGCATACGCTGGTCGGGGCCGGTGCCAGCGAGGGTGCGATCGACGCGTCAAATATGCTCAAGCCGGCACTCGCCCGCGGCACACTGCGGGCCGTCGGCGCGACGACGCTCGCCGAGTATCAGAAATATATCGAAAAGGACAAGGCGCTCGAACGCCGGTTCCAGCAGGTCTACATCGGCGAGCCCAATGTCGAGGACACCATCGCTATCCTTCGCGGGTTGAAAGAGCGTTACGAGGTCCATCACGGCGTCCGCATCAAGGACGCGGCGATCGTCGCCGCTGCCACGCTGTCAAACCGCTACATCACCGACCGCTTTTTGCCGGACAAGGCGATCGACCTGATCGACGAGGCGGCCTCGCGGATCCGTATCGAGATCGATTCGCTGCCGCAGGAGATCGACGTGCTTGAACGCGAGATACTGCAGCTCGAGATCGAGCGCCAGGCCCTCACGCGCGAGACCGACGAAAAATCGAAAGCGCGTTTGAACGATATCGAAAAGCGCATCGCCGACCTCAACGAAAAATCGTCCGCGATGAAGGCCAAGTGGCACTCGGAAAAAGAAGAGATCGAGAAGATGCGCTCGGCCAAGGAGCAGCTCGAACAGGCCAAGCTCGAACTCGAACAGGCCCGCCA
>CAZQGN010000045.1:10648-23568 GCA_964592865.1 uncultured Chloracidobacterium sp.
ATGGCGATCCAGACGGGTGGCGGGCGGGGTTCACCCGCCAGGCCGGCGACCTGACCAAGGCGGCCGCGATTCAGTACGGCCGTATTCCCGAGCTCGAAATGCTGCTCGAGACCGAGCAGTCGCACCTCGCCGACCTGCAAAAGGACGGCGTCTATCTCAAAGAAGAGGTTGACGAAGAGGATGTCGCCGAGGTCGTCGCCAAGTGGACGGGCGTACCCGTGTCGAAGATGCTCCAGGGCGAGATGCAGAAGCTCGTCGCGATGGAGGATAACCTCCGCAAACGCGTGATCGGCCAGGACGAGGCTCTCGAGGCGGTCGCGAACGCCGTGCGGCGTGCCCGTGCCGGCCTGCAGGATCCGAACCGTCCGGTCGGCTCATTTATCTTTCTCGGCCCGACCGGCGTCGGCAAGACCGAAACGGCCCGGGCTCTGGCCGAATTTATGTTTGACGACGAACGCGCGATGGTGCGGCTCGATATGTCCGAGTATATGGAAAAGCACGCCGTCGCCCGCATGATCGGCGCACCGCCGGGATACGTCGGCTATGACGAGGGCGGCCAGTTGACCGAGGCGGTTCGTAGGCGGCCATATTCGGTGATCCTCTTTGACGAGATCGAAAAGGCGCACCCCGACGTGTTCAACGTGCTGCTCCAGATACTCGATGACGGCCGTCTGACCGATTCCAAAGGCCGCGTCGTCGACTTTAAGAACGCGGTACTGATCATGACGTCAAACCTGGGTTCGCGCGAGATACAGTCGGCGGCCGAAAATCCGCTTGCCGACCGCGATATCCGCAAGGATGTGCTGCAGGTGCTCCGCGACCACTTCAAGCCCGAGTTCCTGAACCGCATCGACGACATCGTCGTGTTCAAACAGCTCGGCCGCGAACAGATCGCGACGATCATCGACGTCCAGCTCGAAAAGCTGCGAAGGAATCTCGAGGATCGCGGTATCACACTGACGCTCGACGATTCGGCCCGCGACCTGATCATCGCCGAGGGTTACGATCCCGTTTACGGTGCACGACCGCTCAAGCGGGCGATCCAGAGCCTCGTGCAAAACCAGTTGGCGGTCAGCCTCCTGAAAGGCGAGATCGTCAGCGGCCAGACCGTCCGCGTATCGGCTGAGAACGGCGAGATGCGATTCACGCCCGCCGACGCGGCCGGAAAGGCGGCCGACGCCGTCTAGTGCGGCCCAAACAGTGACCGGTAAACCGCGATGACTTTAACTATCGCGGTTTACCAACTACTATTTAGATATTGTGTTTAAGAGAAAGAAAATGAACGAGAAAGAGATCGAATTAGAGACCGAGGGGGCCGAGTCCATTCCGGTCAAAGACAAACGCCGCTTTAACGGTGAGGGCGAAATGGTCGCTGACGCTGACGAGGCACCGAAAGTTCCGGTCCGGTCACCGGCCGAGATCGCTCTCGAGGCGAGCCTCAAGGCCGAGATCGAACGCCGCGAGGCGGCCGAATCGAAGCTGGTCGGCGTCCAGGCAAAATTCGAAGAGGCCAAGGCCGATCTCGAACGCGAGACCGCCGAAATGCGTGCCCGTCTGATGAAAACGCTCGAGGACCGCGGCAAACAGGCTCAGTTCAACTTTCTGACCACGCTCCTGCCCGTGTTGGACAATCTGAACCTAGCGGTAGCGGCGAGTGAGACCGATCCGTCTGTCGAACATCTGCGTGACGGCGTCATCGGCACGGCACGCAGCTTCGAACGTGCCCTGATAGACGTCGGCGTCGAACCGATCGCGTCGGTCGGCAGTGACTTTGACCCCGAACTCCACGAGGCGGTCGATATGGCCGAGACCACCCCCGAAAACGACGGCAAGATAGTCGCCGAATATTCACGCGGATATCGCTTTGGCGGGCGTCTGCTCCGTCCCGCACGAGTTCAGGTCGGTAAGGCATAGGCAGACTCCGGGCTCGCCTTACGCATTTTCGGCAAAAGGGCAAACGGGCGACCGATCCTCAGCCTGACCGGCGAGGGCATCAGAACCTGGCGCCAGGCACGAAAACGCCGCCGCATCGAGGGCCGCGAGGTCCAAACGGCCCAGTCCTGATCGGACCGCCAACCAATTGAAATGCCGCCGGGCCCTCGGCGGCATTTTTTATCTGCATCACCCTGCACGAACAGACGACGGCACTCGCCTAAAGAATCGCGAGCGATATTTGAAAGCAGATCTGACCAAAACAATCGAGACGTCAGGTTTGTTCTTTTGTCAGAAGATCAAAGTACCCTCGAAACACCCGATCCGGTGTTAACCCTCGAAGCGCGCTTGATATCAAAGGGTAACTTCATAGATGCTTCCAAGTCTGTGTCGAGTTGTTGGTTTCGGTGGCTGACTTCAAACGATTGAGCTCGTCGTAAGTGTAGGTTTGAACGAACGGGTGACTAAGGCCGTGAACCGTGATCGTTTGCGAGAGCACGTTGCCGTTATTGTCGGCGTTGCCGGTCGTGTTGTAGGTGTAGTTGAGCTTTAACAGGTCCGTTGCAGCGTTGGTCGAGCCGAGAGCGATCTGGGTCGGTTGGAGCCGGGAATTAAACGTCGTGCTTTCAAACTTGCCGTTGCCGAGTTTCAAACTCGAAACCGCTCCCGCCGCGTTGTATACAAAACTGTTGACGTACGGCCTGTAAAAATCCGTCGAGGTCTTTTTGCTGTCAACCATCGCGATATCGCAGATTACATGGCCGTCGATTTTGATCATTTGAAGTTCTGGAGGCTATGTTCAATCTGTCCAGCACCATCGAGAAGTTCTGTCTTCTCAATCTAAATCAAGAATTTCCACATCTCGGCAGACGATGCTGATACCTTCTAGCTCACCGTTCTCTCCCCAGCCCCGATTAAATGAACTAGCAAGAACAATATGTTTGAGGGAACTCAAGTCTTCTCTCCGAACGCTCAAGTTTTCCAACCTGTCTATCCACCGCTGCTTTTCCTGACTAGTGTCGTCCGCGTAAAGGTCGTGAATCTGAATGGGGGCTCCATGCTTGTTTGGTAACCCGTCGCCCAAAGTTTCAAATTCCATCCGCAACACGCCGATAAAGTTGATCTGCCACGACCTTCTTTCCGAATCCTTGTCGTAAGATGACAATACCACGGTAGCCGCCAATAAATCCGGTGACAAACTTAGACTGATCAACTCACTATCGTGAAAATCGTGGTTCATCGCAGTTGAAAGTATTTCTGGTTTCATATGTTATCATTTCGATGGAATATGAGCGGCGGTCCGCGTTTTTCCTACGACTCTACCGGCGTTATTTAATGGAGTTTGTCCGTCGGGTGCGAACTTATGCCAGTGATTACGGCCCTTCGAATTTGCTGCGTCATATAAACCCTGGGGTCATCTATGAAGTAACCCTTGAAGTCAAGCGCACGGGTATTATGGCATCTTTGGGATGCGATAGGTGCGATGGATTCACTGACAAAAGAGAACAACCGGCGCCTCCGTTATTAGTTAGATTCTTTCAGACTCGCATCGCTTTTGTTAGCGAATGCAATCAGGCCTGCGATTCTGCGATTCCCATTCGATCTCCCTTTGGAACTTTTCGCGGACATCTCACAGGCCGTTTTCATATCGAGATCATTCTCCATTGTTCGCCGGGCGAGGTCACAGCGGCGCCGCAGCGGCGGCAGACATTGGTGACGTTCGTTCCGGTCAGTTTGTTCCTGTTGCGGGTTTGTGTCAACACTCATTTGGGTGATGGGTGAAGCGTGACAGGAGACAAGTGACGGGTGACAAGAGACAAGTGACGGGAAAGAGCGTTCCGGAATTGTATATGCGAAAGCTCGCAGGTCAAGAAAATGAGTTTCGAGCACTACAAACCATTCACCATTCACGATTTACGATTCACGATCCACCATTCACGCCTAACCGTTGCAGAAATGAAATCTTGCTGCATCTCCGCAATATATGTTAGACTAAAGGTTTGATCAGATCTTTGAAAATTCATAAAACAGGCCTGAGAGTCTGGCGAGTCTGGTGAGTCGAGAGAGTCTTGTGAGTCTATCGAGTCTATTGAGTCTTGTGAGTCAAGAGTGTCGGGACACTCGGGACAGCCGGGACACTCGGGACACTCGGGACAGTCAGGACAGTCGGGACACGCAGGACAGTCAGGACACGCTGGACAGTCGGTATTTACTGGGTTTTGAGAAAATGGGTTTGGATCTGTTGCTGGTTGACCGCGGCGTTCAGTCGGCTTCCGGCGGTGTCGGCCGGGGCGATCGTCTAGCCGCTATCGTCCGTCAATGACCTGCCGCACTTTCTCATTTAACGGCGGCCGTGCCGAAAATGCCTTTTCGGCGCTCGGGGCAAAATGTTATCATGACTTATGTGCATCACTTCTCCCGGCCGGCGGCATCAAAGCTGCGGTCTTGGCACAAATATTTATGGCAGATATAGACGCATACAAGGATAAGTTTAGCGAAAGCGGGCAGCGTGTTTTGGAGACCGCGTTGAGCGAATCTCGTAAGCGCGAACAAAACTACGTGACGGTCGAGCACATAATGCACGCCTTCGCATTTGAGGAGGACGAACTGTTTTCGGCGACGATGCGGGACCTCTCGGTCGACCCGCGTTCGGTCAAGATGCTCATCGAAAAGCGAATGGAAGACGGCCGTCAACATACCGGCAAGGGCTTTCGCATCGCACCCGAGACGACCGAGCTTTTCAAACGTGCGATGGACCGTGCCCGGTCACAGGGCCGCCGCGTGATCGACAGCAGCGACATTTTTTACGTGCTTTCAAACGACGAGCGGAGCGTGCTCAACGAGGTGCTGCAAAATCTCGGCGTACCGTCGGACGAGGTCGCCTCGACCGCCCGGACACAGATCCGGACCCGCGAAAAGGAAGAGGAACGCACGCGTCAAAAGTACGAGCTGCCGTCATTCCTGCGTCATTTCGGCGTTTCGCTCAATAAGCTCGCCCGTCAGGACAAGATCGCCCCGACCATCGGCCGCGAGAGCGAGATACTGCAGATGATCGAGATCCTCTCGCATCGCGAACGTTCAAACTCGCCGATGCTCGTCGGCGAACCCGGCGTCGGCAAAACGGCCGTCGTCGAGGGCCTTGCACGGCTGATCGAACTCGAACCCGAAAAGGTTCCGGCCAGGCTTCGCGACGCACATATCGTACAGCTGCAGATGGGCGGGCTCGTTGCCGGCACCATGCTCCGCGGTATGTTCGAGGAGCGTATCAAGGGCATCATCGACGAGGTCAAGGAAAAGGACAACATCATCCTATTCATCGACGAGGCGCACTCGATCATCGGTGCCGGTGCCGCGATGGGCACCACGTCTGACGCGGCGAATATGTTCAAATCGTCGCTCGCCCGCGGCGAACTGCGGATCATCGGGGCGACCACGATGACCGAGTATAAGGAATATATCGGCGAGGACGAGGCTCTTGCCCGCCGCTTTCGCCTGGTCAAGGTCAACGAACCGACCATCGACGAGACCAAGCAGATCCTGCTCGGTGTGCGGCCGCGGCTTGAGCGAAACTATTCGGTCAAGATCTCGGACGAGGCTATCAATATGGCCCTCGAGATGTCGCCCAAGTACATCCGCAACCTGCATCTGCCGGATAAGGCGATCGGCTGGCTCGACACCGCGTCGGTCAAGGTCGAGATCAACGCCCCGACCGATCTGGTCGTCAGGCCGGAACATATCATCGACGTCATTTCTCAGGAATCGCGTATTCCGAAGGATATGATCTACCGCGACACGTCGGACCGGTTTGCGACCATGGAGGCCGACCTCGGCAAGCGTGTCGTCGGGCAAAAGGACGCTGTCCGTGCGGTCGCCGAGCGGCTGCGGCTCAACAAGGGCCCGCTCAAGGAAAATCATTACGCGCCCGATGGTGTACTGCTCTTTCTCGGCCCGACCGGCGTCGGCAAGACCGAGCTCGCAAAGGCGGTTGCCGAGTTTATGTTCGGCGACGAGAGCAAGATGATACGGATCGATATGAGCGAGTACGGCGACGGCACCGTCGGTATCGAGAAGCTCATCGGTATGCCCCGCGGGATCGTCGGATCAGAACGCGGCGGCATCCTGACGGAGCAGCTCCGTGACAATCCGTACACCGTTCTGCTGCTCGACGAGGTTGAAAAGGCATCGCCGTATCTGATGAACATCTTTCTGCAGGCCTTTGACGAGGGCTGGCTGACAGACGGACGCGGTAAAAAGGTCTATCTGTCGGACGCGATCGTCATTATGACGTCAAACCTCGGCTCGGAAAATTACAAAAAATCCGAAAAACCGCTCGGCTTCGGCCAGAACGGCTCGGGCGAGATGAAACAGATCCGTGCCGATGTGATGAAGGCCGCCGAAGGCCGGTTTACGCCGGAGTTTCGCAACCGCATCGACGAGATCGTGATCTTTACGCCGCTGACCAAGGAAGAGGTCCGCGAGATCGCCCATCTCTATATCGGCAAGATCCAGCGGACGATGGAACGCCAGGGCAAGGTCGTCGAGGTGACCGACGCGGCCCTCGACCTGCTGACCGAAAAGGGATTCAGCTCGGCATACGGTGCGCGGTTCCTGAAACGGCACATCGATCAAAAGGTAAAACTGCCGATCACCAACGAGTGGAAACTCGCGATGAAGTTCATCGTCGATGCCGAGGACGGCGAGATCGTCGTTCGGCCCGGCGAAGTTTTCAGCCTGAACTAAACCGCTGGGTAGTTTTTTGCATCAAAGGCCTTGGTGACAAAATTCGCCAAGGCCGCTTTTTATTATGAGAACGACTTTTCGCCTTTTCGGCAAAATTGTTATTGTCGCGATAGTTGCCGCTTTCGCCGTCAGCGAGGCCTCCGCCCAGTCCGAACCGCGTTCCGAGCAGGCCGAAAAGGCCGAGGCCGTGATCGCCAAGGCGGTGCAGTATCTCGGCGGTGACCGCTATCTCAACGTCCGGTCGCAGATCGGCCGCGGCAAGTTCAGCGTGATCAAGGAGAATACGGTCGTCTCGTTTCAGACCTTTGTTGATGTGATCGTTTTTCCGGACAAGGAGCGGACCGAGTTCAAGGGCGGCGGAACGCGGACGATACAGACCAACGTCGGGAACACGGGCTGGGTGTTTGACGGCGCTCAGGAGCTGATCAAGATCCAGAGCGAAGATCAGGTCGCCAGCTTTAAACGCGGCATCCGCGTCAGCCTCGACAATCTGCTCCGCGGCCACTGGAAAGGCGACGGCACCATCACCTACGTCGGCAAACGCCCGGCGACGCTCGGCAAACGCAACGACGTCATCAAGCTGACCTACAAGGACGGCCTGACCGTCGAATTTGAGTTTTCGGCCGACGACGGCCTGCCTGTCAAGGCGATCTACAAGACCGCCGGCGAGGACGGCAGCGACGAGGTCAAGGAAGAGGACCGCTACGCGCAGTTCATCGAGGTCGACGGCGTGCGGACACCGTTCATTATCGACCGCTTTACCAACGGCCAGCAGTCCTCGCGGATCAACTATCTGACCGTCGAGTTTAACAAGAGCGTCCCGGATTCGATATTTGCCAAGCCGGCAAACGCAAAGGACGCCAAAAAGGACATCAAACTCTAGTCCGCCGCCGATCGGCCCGGCGATCGCACATTACCGCGAAAAAAAGGAGGCCGCCGATCCGGCAAGCCTCCTTTCTACGTTTACCTGTCGCCCGGCCTATACGAACGCAAAGTCGAACTGGCCCTGATGGACCGATTTGTCCGACGTGACGTCGATGTGGCCGAGGTACGCCTCGATCTCCTCGAGCACCTCGCGTTCCGCACCGCGGAGCGATTTGGCCACTTCGGGGTGAACCCGCAGCGTGGTGTGGCGTACGTCCTCGACGTTCTTTGACAAACGGCGAGCCTCGGCGAGTATCTCGTAGCAGACGGTCGTCGGCGATTTGACCCAGCCCGAGCCTTCACAGTAATCGCACGGAGCGCACATCGTGCGTTCGAGCGACTGTTTGACGCGTTTGCGGGTCATGATGATCAGCCCAAAGTCATTGAACGACAGCACCTTGGTCGGGCTGCGGTCGGTCGACAGGGCCTCTTGCAGTGCCTGTGAGACCTTGTGCCGATTGCGGCGGTCGTCCATATCGATCAGGTCGAGGACGATGATGCCGCCGAGGTCACGCAGGCGGATCTGGCGGGCGATCTCATCGACCGCTTCCATATTCGTCCTTGTGATCGTGTCCTCAAGACGGGCGTTGCCCTTGCCGACAAACTTGCCGGTGTTGACGTCGATCGCGACCAGGGCCTCGGTCTGGTTGATGACCAGATAACCGCCCGATTTGAGCCATACACGCGGCTTCAGCGCCTTGTCGATCTCTTCCTGGACGCCGTAATATTCGAGGATCGGTTCGTCACGGGTATAGAGTTTGACCTTATTGACCGAACGCGGCTGGATCAGGTTGATAAACTCGACCGTCCGCAGATATTCCTCCTCGCTATCGACGCGGATCGCCGTAAAGTCGTCAGAGAACTGATCGCGGAGTATCCGCTGGACCAGATCGAGGTCCTGATGCACGATGGCGGGCGAACGCTTTTTCTCGGAGTTCTTCTTCGACTCGGCCCACATTCTGGCGAGATATTTGGCGTCGTTTCTCAGATCCTCTTCTGAGATACCGATGCCAGCCGTGCGGACGATAAATCCGCCGGCCGGGATCTCGGCGTCCTGACGGATCCGCTGGATCAGGGTCCTCAGCCGTCCGCGTTCGCTCGACGATTCGATCTTGCGCGAAACGCCGAGATGCTCGATCGTCGGCATATAGACAAGATAGCGGCCCGGCAGTGCGATGTGCGAAGTGATGCGGGCACCCTTTTTGGCGATCGGCTCTTTGGCGATCTGGACCAGTATTTCCTGGCCCTCACGCAAAAGGTCGGCGATCAGCGGCTGCGGGCGTCCGCCGCGGTCACCGCGGTCATTTCGTCCGCGTCCGCCGCGGTCACCGCGGTCATTTCGGTCGCCGCGTTCGGCACGTTCGCCTGACGGGCGGTCACCTGACGGACGGTCACCGGACGGACGGTCCGACGACTGACGGTCGCGGTCACGGCCGCGTCCGCCGCGTTTGTTGCGTGATTCGCGTGATCCGCGTTCGTCACCGCCGCGTTCGCGTTCCTCGGCCGGTTCGGCCGTCTGCGGAGCGGCTTCCTCCGGTGCAGGCTCGGCGGCGTTGTCGGCCGGCTCGGGCGTCTCGACGCTGTCGTCGACGTTTCCGTCGACATCTTCAGCGACATCCGGCATCAGTTCGCCGTTCTCGTCGGTCTTTGCTTTGCCTCCGCGGCGTCGGCCGCGTCCGCCGCGGCGAACAGCCATTTCCGCGGTGTCGCCTGATTCCTTAACGCTTGCCTCGGCGTCCTCGAGTGCGTCAGCGGCGGTTTTCTTTTTGGCTTTCGGCTTGGTGAATTTACCCTTGGCCGCGGCGCCGCGTTTTGCGGGTGATTTACGCTTTGCGGCGGGCTTTGCTTCCTTGGCCTCGGCTTCGGCCGGAGCCTCTTCGGCCGCATCGGCAGCCTCAGTCGCGGTCTCTTCGGCCGGGGCTTCTTCGACCGGCGGGGCTGCCTTTGCTTTCGGCTTCGATTTCGATTTGCCGCGGCCCTTGGCCGGAGCGGCCGGAGCCTCTTCGTCTTCGTCGGCGACACGCTCGAACGAACTCGCTCCGGCGGTTACCGCGTCGAGCAGCGAACCGACCTCGGCGACCTCGGTGCTCTCCATATCAAACTCGATGGTCCGCACCTTGTGCTGGATCGCCTCCTGCATATAGGCGTCCTTGAACATCTCGCCCGTGCTTGCCTCGTCGTCGCTGATGCGTTCGAAGCCGGAGTTGTCATACTCGACCTCAAAGACCGGTTCGGCGGGCTGCATTTCCTCCTGGCGTGGCTGTTCGTCGCGATCATCGCGGTTGCGTCCGCGTCCGCGTCCACCACCGCGGCGGCCTTTTTCGGGTTCGCGTTCGGCGTCAGCCTCGGGGGCCTCGACCGGCTCAATGACGATATCGACACCGGGTTCGGCAAGCGGTTCGGCAAGTTCCTGAACGGCCTCCATTTGCTTTTCACGCTCGATACGGCTGCGGTCGATCTGCTCGTTGGCCTCGCGCTTCGCTTCCTCGGGTGAACCCTTTTTGTTCTTTTCCATCACGACGCGTTCGATCTCTTCGTCCTCGTCGAAAAAGTCCGAGACATAGAGGAACGCATCGCGTTCGAGCCCGATATCGACAAATGCCGACTGCATGCCGGGCAGTACCCGCATCACACGGCCCTTATAGACGTTTCCGACGACGCCCGAGTTTTCCTCGCCGCGTTCGATATAAAATTCGGTAACCTTTCCGTTATCCAGAATGGCGATCTTCTTTTCGCGTCCGTTGACGCTGACGATCATTTCTTTTGACATACAAACAAATACTTTCCTTGATTTGGATTACTATTTTGCCCGTTGTTTCGAAGGGTGCCGCAAAGGTCAGAGATGTGGATCGGACACAGACTACGAGCTTACAGCTCGATCGGCAGAGCATAGACGCGCACTTTGGACTGATAGCTTGATCTTGGGGATCGGCCCCAATTGGACAAGTATTGAATTAAGTTCACGCAGGAATCTCTGTTCGGAAAAAGCCGCCTCGGCTCTTTCTTATCGGGGAGCACCTATTTCTCATTTTCTGAGAGATCGTGCTCGGACCCGCTAAAATCTTGATCTCGTTAGTACCGAGTCGTCGTATAAAATCCTTCTGACGTTTGCTGACTACCGTCGCGGCCCCAAAAGGCCGATTCGGGCAAACCGAAGTCAGTATAAACGAAACCCCTCACATAGTAAACACAATTCGCACATTATCGCCGACCATTCCCCGGACGTGAGATCGCTCGGCAGTACGGCGGTTGATCCCGAACCGGCGTTTATCGCGACCTCTTCGCCGAATGGTAAGAAGTCTCTTCGCGAAGTGACCTGGCCGTTGGCGTCGGTTATGACGCGTGGGCTGCCTAAATGATCTGTCGTTGTGTAATTGACCGTCGGATTCGTAGGCGGTGTGACCGTCGAGTACTCAGCGATCAGTTTTCCGGATGAGTAAACGAATATCGTCGTCTCGGTATTCGTTACCTTCTTTACACGTGCACCGCTAGCGTCGTAGTAATACCGCCCAATAACCCATCTTGACTCCAACACTTGTGACGCAGTTTGCGCAAAAAGCTACCTCTTCCTCAATAATCTTGGAGAAATTCGGATAAACATCGACGGGATGTTTGTCCTTGAAGGCTCTGATAACGTCACTGTTCAATTGTGTGAGATCAAACGCAATTAACTGAAATTATTTTTTCGTTTCGTCGTCGATCTTCACAGAGAAAATTTCTTCGATTTTCGTAAATACCCCTTTTTTTCATCACTCAAAGTCTGGATAAAACGGGAAGTCATACTCGCCTGTTCTCATTCGGTGAATAATGCTTTCAGGATTAATTACAAGTCCTATCTCGGCCATTCGATTTTCGGCTTCCAGTTTCCCAACGTCAGTAAAAGGCCCACCGACCCTCCATGTATACCAGTTACTTGAAACCAGAATTGGTTCTTCACCCGCCGCATGGCCATAATCTTCCGTATCTCTAAATAAAATATGGTCTAGCCTTCCAATATCAACAGATTTTCCGACCTTCTCCCAACAACCCAATTTAACACCCCATTTCGTGACGCAATGGGCATAGAACTCCACTTCTCCTTTCACTACCTCCGACAAATTGGGCTTTTCATCAGTCGGGTATTTTTTATTGAATGCCCTAATCACGTCGCTGTTGAGCTGTGTTAGATCGAAGGCTATCAATTGAAAATACTTCTGGTGCTTGTTGTCGATTTTTACAGCGAATATATCGCCGATTTTTGTGATTACTCTTTTTGCCGTCATAAATTCTCACCTTATGCCATATTGCTCCCAATATTTTTCCGCGATCGAGTTTATCTTATTTAACAGTTGCCCTCCGTTCTTTCCGCCATTTTGAAGTATCAGCTTTTGCTCCCAGATCCGCGCCTGCATTTTTGTGAGCCCTTCGGCACCCTTCACAACTCGATATTCCAATAGTGACCTTGCCGCGTAAAAATGGGGTCTGACCTGCGATTCTGCGATTTCCATTCGATCCCACTTTGGCACTTTTCGCGGACATTCAGAGGCCGTTTTCATATCGAGATCATTCTCCATTTTTCGCCGGGCGAGGTCATAGCGGCGGAGCAACGTCCGCTGACGTTGGACAAGGCCTTTCCGGCCAGTTTGGCGATCCTCAACTAGAGTCAGTTTCTGCCTGCTGCGGGTTTGTGTCAATACTCATTTAGGTGACGGGTGATAGGTGACTACTCACCATTAACGATTCACGATCCACGATCCACCATTCACGTCTAAGTGTTGCAGAAATGACACATTGCTGTATCCCTGCAATATATGTTAAACTAAAGGTTTGATCAGATCTTTGAAAATTCATAAAACAGGCCTGAGAGTCTGTCGAGTCGTGCGAGTCGAGAGAGTCTGGTGAGTCTGGCGAGTCTGGCGAGTCGAGAGTGTCGGGACAGTCAGGACACTCGGGACAGTCAGGACACTCGGGACAGTCAGGACACTCGGGACAGTCAGGACACTCGGGACAGCCGGGACAGCCGGGACAGTCAGGACACTCGGGACACGCGGGACAGTCGGGACACGCAGGACAGTCGGGACAGGCACCGAAACTGTTCTAAATACAATGCTTATCGCACATTTGAGCTTACGGGGACGTCGCAGAGGGTGAGGCGCCCGGATAATTCACTTTAAGCGGCAACGGCGGCATGAATACTCGGGCCGGCACGTCGATCTTTACCGCTGCCTGATACAACAAATGGCCGCGAGCTCAGAACTCACGGCCATTTGGCGGATCGCAACGGCCGTTCGGGCCGTGGTTATTCCATTTAGTTAACGGACATAGGCATTTGGTACCGCTATATC
>CAZQGN010000046.1:0-22186 GCA_964592865.1 uncultured Chloracidobacterium sp.
CGCAATTTCGCAGGCCGGGACGTTTCGCACCCATCACCCAAATGAGTGTTGACAATAACCGGCATTAGTCACAAACTGACCGGAACGAACGTCACCAACGTCTGCCGCCGCTGCGACGCCGTTATGACCTCGCCCGGCGAAAAATGGAGAGTGATCTCGATATGAAAACGGCCTGTGAATGTCCGCGAGGAGTACCAAAATGAGGCCGAACGAGAATCGCATAATCGCAGGTCAGACCCCATTTTGCGAGTTTCTCACTCTACTTTTCTGCTTTCCGCTAATCTGGAAAGCCCAAACTACCATTCTCATCTCCGTCCCAAATAATCTTCTCCGTAAGTGGCTCATTGATCACCCAAAGTTCGCTCCCTATGATTTTCATGACCAATTGCAAGCATTGGACTGCATCAATTCCCCCAGCAAACTTTATATGTTCATCGCCGATTCCTTTAATCTGGTATGGCACATAGTAGTCATCGGAATCTGGAAACGGCATTGGTTTACCGATAGCGACGATGATTTCGCTTGTTAGTTTGGATTCGAACTTAAAACGCCTTTCCGCAATTACGTCGCCTAAATCTTTGATTTTCATATATTCTTACCAAGTGACAAGTGGCGGGATCCATGGAAGATTCCTATTACACGCTGATAGACGTTCGGCGGCGCTTTCCCAACACCTGCCTCTTGCCCCTTTGGTAGGCAGATATCTACAGATTTCCGAATCCATTTCGTACTGAATCTCACATTTGTCCGGGCCATCGGACGGTGTTGAAAATGGAATGTCCGGCGATCTCGTCCACGGAATCGCCCTAGGTAAAGGCTGGCACACTGGCCCGGCAGGGCGGGCGGCAATTGCGGGTGGAATCAGGGGTGTACCAGTAGGTATCCACGGACGCGAAAGCGGATTCGACGGGTGTCGGGCAATCGCGTCACCTAAATCCCATGCAACGTAGATCGCCGCACCACCGACAATGGCAACTCCAAGCGGAGGTACTAGAAAACCAGTCGCAGCGAGGGCCGCCGCACCCAGTCTCCTTGCATTTGGATCAGCCATTACGTCTGCCCCGGGTTGTAATCCCAATGGATCGCGATACCATAATGGTTGATTTGTCACATATCCATACAAATTTACGTCGCCACCGGCAAACCCAATCGGGTCTTCGGAGATGAACCGCCCAATGTTCGGATCGTAAAATCTTGCTCGTGAGTATTGAAGACCGGAAAAGTTGTCGAATTCTCGTCCGGTGAATTGGTAGCGTGTCGGGAATGACGCGTTCGAAGGGTTACCGAACGAATCATAACTGTTCGAAGCTGTCATCGATCCCGAAGCGTTCGTCAGTCCGTTTGTAGAGCCAAGATGGTCAGCTAGGAAATAGCTCGTCGTTGACCCGTTAGTTTGCCGTAGTTTGTTGTCGATCCCCGGACCGTTGAGATATTTCGTTGCACCGGTAACAACATCATCGTCCAGCAAAACATCTTCGCCTTCGTATGTGAATTTAGTATTTTCCTTAGAACCCTTGATGTGACGTCTGACTCTGCGACCAAGAGCATCGTAGACATAACGAACAGTCTGCCGACGATTTGCTACCGAAGTGACTCGGTTCTCATAATCAAAACCATACCTCCAGAAATTGGAACCTTCCGCCTTCGCAACGGTGTTGCCGTTCGGATCAAAGTTGTATGTTGCAGTCTGCGTCGCTGTCAGCCTGTTAAAAGGAGAGTAACTGTAACTGGAACTCAAATGCGAAGCAGTCCGATTGCCGACAACGTCAAACACGTAGCTTTCAGTCGACCCACCGGTCACTGACATCAACCTGTTCACGTTATCGTATCCAAACAGCCGCGATGATGACGGCTCGACGATCTGGGATATCTGGTTCGCCGAATTGTAAGAATATTGGCGGTCAAACAATGTCGAAGCCGCATTCACATCCTTAAGCCTCGTCAAGCGCGACATCCCGTCGTAATCGTAAGTTGTCGTCACGCCGTTCGGATAGGCACGCGAGGTTAGGCGATCGGCGATGTCGTACGCAAAACTCGTGGTCGTGGCGTCCGACGCATTAGTGATGCCTGTTAGCCGATCAGCATTATCAAATGCATATGTTGCGAGATTGGAGCCATCAAGCTTCAGCAAAGTTCGACGATTTGCAGCATCATAGCCATATTCCACCACATGGCCAAAGACATCAGTTTCGGTTTTCAGGCGATTGCGATTGTCGTAAGTGAAAGCGACGGTTCCGGCTTCGTTAATGGCCGAAACAAGCCGCGAAAGCTCGTCATAGGCGTATTGCTTTGAAGTTCCGCCTTCACTTGGATTGGTCCCGTAGTCAATCTTGGTAAGGCGATTTAGATTGTCGTATGTGTATTGCGAAATCCGGCCCGCATGATCGGTCCGTTTTTTCCTGTTGCCGACCGCGTCGTATTCGAAACTCATCGTCGTCCCTGCGCGGGTTTCGGTGAGCTTTCGGCCAAGAGGATCGAATGTGAACAGGTACTCCTGATTCAAGGCATCCTTGACCTTGGTTACCTGCGAGCGAGCATTGTACTCAAACTGAGTCACCTGCGACATCGGGTCGGTAATGGAAATCTCTTTGTTCGGATCATCATAGACATAGGTCGTGGTTATGCCAGCCGTGTCTATATGCGTTTTCGGACGCCCAACCAGATCATATGTAAAATTCTCTTCTAAACGAGTGCCTCCCGCGACCGGAAACGGGTATTTGACCTGCTTTAGGCGATTGAAATCGTCGTACTCAAAATCAGTCACATTACCCAAAGCATCGGTCTGCGAGACCATATTCGACATCAGATCATAGACGAACGAAGTCGAGTGATTCAGCGCATCTGTTACCGAGATCATTCGATACGCTCCGTCGTAACCGTATGTTGTTGCGTGTCCGAGCGGATCGGTAACGGCGGTTCTTCGTCCTGCAAGATCGTACGTGACGCTAGTGAAAGTTGTGTCTGGATATGTGATCTTGTTTAGCCGATTGTTCAGATCGTAATTGAACGATGTAGTTTCAGCTTTTGCATTCGTGACACCCGTAATTCTCGCACGTGCGTCATAGGCAAAGTTTGTCTCTTTGTTGTTCGCGTCTTTGACCTTGGTCATACGACCTTGCGAATCCCAGGTTAACGTAGTGACACGGTCCAGCGCATCCTTTACCGTCGACGGTTGGCCCAATGAATTGTATGTAAACGTCGTCGTATTGTTCAACGGGTCTTTCGTTGTTAGGAGATTCCCTGTAGAACTGTAGGTATTTGTCGTCACACCGCCCATTCGATCGGTCGCAGTCAATACCTCGCCAAGTGAATTGTAGGTGAAAGATTGCGTACCCAAAATGTCAGTCACCGCCGTTACATTTCGATAGCTGTCATAAGTATAGACTGTCTCTCTATTCAATGCATCAGTTTTTTTAACAAGGTTTAACCGATCGTCGTAGAAATATTGTGTTGACTCGTTTCCGCTCCCGCCACATCCGCACACTCCTTCGACTTTTGAAACAACGTTTCGACCCGACCCAGCATTAAAATAGAACTTCGTTATTACACCTGCGGCATCGGTAACTACGGTCATCGCAGGGTTTGTATAATCGAATGTATACTTCTCTACCCCGTTGGCCACTTCTGACGTAGTGGCTCGTCCGTTCGAATTGTATTCGTGAGTCTCAAGTACGTTCCCTAAAGCGTCCCTGACTGTTTTCAGAAGGTACCGTCCATTCACGGGCGTTGCCGTGTATTCGAAATCGTGCCTAGAATTGTCATGATATACGACACTTGACAATCGATTTGTTGACGGAAGGTACTCGTAAGTCGCTATCGTACTCAATGAGTCGTAGATCTTGGTGATATTTCCATTGCCATTAAGTTCAATACTCAATGTCCTTCCGACAGCATCCGTAATGCCTGTTAGCGATCCAGTTGTTGCGTGATAGTTAAGGGTCGTTTGGTTTCCATTGCGATCTTGTCGCCAAAGCAGTCTGCCGTCCGATCCAAATTTATGAATGCGTCCGTCCTTGAATATAAGAATAAAAGTATTATCCGAGTTCTTTATCGCACGAGCTTGTAGGTCGGTTGTCGCAGATTCGTAAACCGAAGTCGAATTGGGCCGGCCAAGATAGGCTCCGCGGCCGTCAGGCATCTGAAGGCGAATGGCAAGATCTGTTAGAACCACAATGTTCTCATCAAATTCGGATGTCCAGCCTTCACCAAATAGCCCGCTTAAGCCCGAAAGGCTATTGTAGCTTCGAGAAACCGTTATATTCTCGTCCAGACCGGGAAGAACGTAATCGGTCTCGCCGATATACATGTTTCCGTTGATAACATTTACCGGCCTACCACGACTGCTATTGCAAGAAGGGTTTCCGTAATCCTGATCAGCCGCCAGAGCAACATAGATATTCGGCGATGTTCGAAATTCCCACGGATTTATTTGGGTCGTTGCATAAAACCGGTAGACCCCTGGCATGCCAACATTTCGCGTCTGAGGTCCCTGATCGATGAATGTAAACCAATTTTGATCTAAACCATTCGGAAAGACACCGTGTAATTCAACACCGTATGCATGATTTGGTGGGCCGATATAATGAGACAGTACCGTAATGGCATTTGGATTTGGCCCGGCATATGCTTGGACCCAAGGGTTTGGAAGGTCAAACGTTGTTACCAAGGCGACACCTGAATCCGTCGAGCCACAAGAATTAACGCTCCTTGCAAACAAATAAAAGGTCCAATGTGACCCCATATTGATGCGTCCGCCACTAGGGTTAGAGGGACTCGCATTAGCCCAATAGTAATAGTTTGCTCCAAGATCGTTGGAAATCCATACTTCAGTATTCGCGGTCGGATCAAAATTGCTAACCGTATATCGGAATTCCAAATGGTCGGGTCCCGGAGTCGCTGTAATCGATGGCGCGACCGGAGGCGAAGTTGGTCCTGGCGGCGTGCATTGACCATTAGCCGTCACTAAAATCCCAGAAAACAAAAAAGACAGTGAAAGTACAAAGAAGCGCGCAATGTATGCTCCGTGGAAGCGATTCATATTGATCTCCGAAATGATGTCAACAATAGGGTTCTGCCGTAGAACACCTAAGTTAATTCCCAAGTAAACGTGAAAAAAGTCATCTCACGCCCTAATCGTTTTTTGAATGACAAAAGTCTAAACATAGAAATTAAGGGTGTCAACACAAATGTGTCGTTGGACGTTTTTCGCTGCAGGAAATGCCGCTCACGATACTCACGGATCGGAAGTGCGGCGGCTTCGCATCCGTGGTGATCTATGCTAGGCGTTTCCGGGCGGGCAGGAATCTACCGCGAAACGGGCGTAAGGAACTAAATAGAGAGGTTGAGCGGGAGCTCGCCTCTCTTTCGTGTTTTTGGCGTTGTTTCGCGGTATAGAAGCGAATCGTTCGGGAAATTCTGTCGCCCGCTCTCGCGGGCTCCTTGGGGCTTTGGGGGCGACTGACGGCGAGGCAAGCCGTCGCCGCACTGCGATACGGGCGAAGCCCGTTTAGGGATCTGCAATCAACGATCACCAACCACCAACCACCGACCACCGACCACCAACCACCGACCACCAACCACCGACCACCAACCACCGACCACCAACCACCATCCACCGACCACCAACCACCAACCACCGACGACTACCTCGGCATGACGGCGAGGGTGTCGGTCAGTTTTTGGGCGGCGTCGCGGAGCGGGTCTTTGGCGGCGACGAAGCGCCCGGCGATGGCCGAATCCTCGGATCGCGAACCGAGATCGGTGATGCCCTCGATACTCGGCAGATATTTGGCGAGCACGGGTTTGGTACGAAACTCAGACTCGAGCGTCGCTAGTGCGTCGCGGAGGTTGCGTATGGCGGCGATGACCTTTTGCTTATTGGCCTCGTTTTGATCGAGCGTCGCTTTTGGCAGGCGTTTGGCCTTGGATGAGGCGTCGAGGTCCTCGATGCCCTGGGCGATGGGGCCGAGGACGTCAATAAATCGCGTCACGTTGGCGAGCTGGACATCGACCTTTTCGCGGGCGGCCCGGACGTCGAGCGGCGGCACGGTCACCTTGGCGGTGGTCGGTTTTTTGGGCACCGGCTTTTTGACCGGCTTTTTCTGGGCATTGGCCGCCGTGGCAAAGATCGCAAGGGTTAATATCGCCAACACGGCCGTTCTGAGATGCCTCATAATCTGTTCTTCCTGTTCAAAAGTTCCCGAAAATTTTATCATAGATGCAATGCATCAGCGGTATTTAGAGGTCAGAAGGCTCGGCCGGGTTGGCTACGCCAAATCGCTCGAGCTGCAAAAAGAGCTTGAGGCCGAGGTCATCGCCGAGCGGCGGACCAACTATCTCCTGCTGCTCGAACACCCGCACACCTTTACGCTCGGGCGGCGGTCAAAGGACGGCGGCGTGCTCGCCACCGCCGAGGTGCTAAGGTCGCTGGGCGTCGAGGTGTTTGAGATAAACCGCGGCGGCAAGGTGACGTATCACGGGCTCGGCCAACTGGTGGGTTACCCGATCGTCAGCCTCTCGCCGGACCGCGAGGACGTGCACAAGTACGTCCGCGATATCGAGGAAGTGCTGATCCGGACAATGGCCGATTTTGACATCGAGGCATTTCGCATCGAGGGGTTGACGGGCGTGCATACCGCGGACGGCAAGGTCGCGGCGATCGGCGTCCATATCAAACGCTGGGTGACGACGCATGGGTTTGCCCTCAACGTAAATACCGACCTGAGCTATTACAACTGGATCATCGCCTGTGAGGGCGAACCGGTGACGTCGATGGACAAACTGCTCGGCCGCGAGGTCGATATGGCCGAGGTCGAGGACCGGATCGAGGCAAATTTTCGCGATGTCTTTGGCGTCACGGCCAATGCCGCTGCCGGTTGACGGCCGCCCGACCCACGGGGCTCATCGATGCGAAAACTTGCGGAACTCGCCGTTTTCTTTTAACCTCACATATTCGGGCCCTTCCGGGCTGAATGTAATTATGCGACGTGATATTACCTCGTGGTACAGCCACAATCTGAATATGGATATGCCGCTTGTTGCCTACGGGCACGCGGGCTATCCGCTGCTGATGTTTCCGACGGCCGCGGCCGACTATCTGGAATATGAGCGTTTTCATCTGATCGACGCGATCAAGGACTTTATCGAGGCCGGGCTGATACGGGCGTATTCGATCAACTCGGTCAACAAATACAGCCTGCTCAACAAGGAATCGCACCCGGCGTGGAAGGTCGAGATGCTCTCGCGGTACGACAAGTACATAACCGACGAGGTGCTGCCGCTGATCCGCAACGAATGCGGCCAGGACGCCCGCCCGCTGACGACCGGCGCAAGCCTCGGGGCACTGCTCGCCGCCAACACGTACTTTAAGCACTCAGACGCGTTTCGCGGGACGATCGCGATGAGCGGCAGCTATGACATCTACAATTATCTTGAGCATCACTACGACGACAACGTGTACTTCAACAACCCGATGATGTACCTCAAGAATCTCAACGACGACTATCACCTGCCGCGTATGCGAAAGGCCGATTCGATCGTCATCGTCACGGGCCAGGGAAATTATGAGGCCCCGGACCGCAGCCGCGACCTCTCGCGTCTGCTGCATTCGAAGGGAATACCGCACCGCCTCGAACTGTGGGGCTATGACGTCGCCCATGACTGGCCGTGGTGGCGAAAGATGCTGCCGTATTACCTCGGCGAATTTTTGAAATAATAAGTTGAATAAAAAAGGGAGCCTAAAAAGCTCCCTTTTAATTTTGACGGCCCGGCGTTAACCGTCGCCTTTTTTACCCTTTCGCCGGGTGCCCTCGGGTTTGTCCGACGGCGGATCGGGTTTGACGGCCGGCGGCTGAACGGGCGGCCGACGCTGGACCGGCGGCTGATCGACGACGGCGGGCTTGTCAGTCTTGGTGTCGTCACCCGGCTTATCACCACCGACCTTGTCGGGCGGCATCATTCCGGGCTCGTCGGGCACCTTGACGCCGGGCGTAAAGACTATACCGGTCTTTTTACCGGCGAGATCGGCGTCCTCCAGTTTCTCGAGCTCTTCGCGCTTGTTGCGTTCGGCGAGGGCCTTGATGTCGTTGGGCATCGGCGGCACACCCGGGAACGAGTCGCGCGGCTTGTTCTTCATGAACGGGATCATGAACGCGTTGAAGTACGGCACGGCGCCGTGTCCGCCGGTCATGCCCGCACCGAGCGATTCTTTTCGCAGCGGATTGCCCATCCAGACACCCGTGACATACGTCGGCGTATAGCCGATGAACCAAACGTCGGTGTGGTCGTTAACGGTACCGGTCTTGCCGGCCAGCGGAAATCCGCCGGCACTTGCGCCCGCCGCCGTACCGCCGCCGGACGTGACGCCGCGCATCATCTGGACCATCGTCAGGGCGACGTATTCGCTGGTGACCTTGGTGCTCTGATTCTCGTACTGTTCGAGCAGGCTGCCGTCGCGGCTGTAAACCTTGCGGATCAGGTGCGGCGTCATACGCACGCCCTTATTCGGAAATGCCGAATACGCGGCCGTCATCTCGAGCAGCGACGCCTCGCTGGCGCCGAGCGCCGACGGCAAACTCGGGGCCATCGGATTGCTGATGCCGAACCGGCGGACCATCTGGGCTCCGGCCTGGATGCCAACCTGTTCGAGCAGGTGGACGGCGGCGATGTTGTACGATTTGGCAAGCGCGATCTTCATCGGGACGTTGCCGTGGCTGAGGCTGCCGTCGTAGTTGTGCGGGGTCCAGCCGCCGCGTTTGATCGGGGCACCGCTGACGACCATGTCGGGCGTCATGCCGTCCTCGACGGCGGCCGTATAGATGAACGGCTTGTAAGCCGAACCGGTCTGACGCAGGCCCTGGGTCGCGTTGTTGAACTTATTGGTGTGGTAATCGTATCCGCCGACCATCGCGACGATCTCGCCGTTGTGCGAATTGATGCAGGTCAGTGCGGCCTGGACCTCGGGCACCTGCTGCAGCTCGACCTCTAGCACCTGATTGGTGCGGTCAACCTTTTTGACGAGAAACTCGGCCAAAAATCCGGGCTTCAGCTCATCCTTCGGGCGGCGGCCGCTGCGGCCCATATTGCCCGGACGGACGACCGCCTTGTAACGGCCGAACCGCACACCGACCTCGTCGGCGCCGGGATTGGCCTTCATCACAAGGCCCTTGATGTACTCGCCCTCTTCGTACTCGTCGCCGTACCAGTCGGCGTGCTTGAAGGTCGCAAGCGTCTTTTCGATCTCCTTTTCGTCGGTGATCGGCTGTTCATTCTCGTCGAGGAGGATATTTTGATAATCGGAGCGCCACGCACGGCCGCGGTCGTACGCGCGGAGGCGTTCGCGGATCGAGCGGGTCGCTATCTTCTGCGCCTCGACATTGATCGTCGTGTAAACCTTGAGGCCGCCCTGCGCGACGCGTGTCGTATATTTTTCTTCGAGATACTTGCGGACCTCTTCGACCGGATAATCCCAGGCGGTCGATTTGGGCTGCGACTGATAGTAGGCCGTATCGGCGAGTTTGATGTCCTTGGCCTTGGCCGCGGCAACATCGGCCGCCGAGTAGCGGTCGGGGAAATACTTGGCCATCTGGTCGAGCACGATGTCGCGGCGCATCTTGGCCTTTTCGCGGTTGCGCGTCGGCGAGTACTCGGGCGATTTCGGAATGGCGGCGAGCAACGCGGCCTCTTCGAGGCTCAGGTCCTTGACGCCTTTGCCGAAATAGGTCCGCGAACCGGCCTCGAAACCATAGGCACCGGCCCCGAGGAAGACATAGTTCATATACATCTCAAGGATCTGGTCCTTGGTGTACAGCCGCTCGATCTGCAGTGCGACGGCCCATTCGTTGACCTTTCGGGTATAGGTCTGGTCCTTGTAGAGAAAGAGGTTCTTGGCCAACTGCTGGGTGATGGTCGAGGCACCCTCGGTCTTGCCGGAGGTTATGTTCTTAAACACGGCGCCGAGGATGCGATACGGGTCAATGCCAATGTGATCGCGAAAACGGTAATCTTCAATCGCGAGCAATGCGTCGGTCACCTTGTCCGGCACGTCCTGGATCTTGATCGGGATGCGCTTTTCGATAGCAAACTCGGCCAGGACCGTCTCGCCGTCGTCCGCGTAGATCGTGGTCACCTGCGGCGGGCGATAGGTCGCCAGAGCCGACACCTCGACCGAGTAACGCGAATTGTTAAGGTAATACGACGCCAAAACGCCCGTCAGCGCACCGGCGGACAGCGCCAGTATAACGGCCGTAAAGAACAGGCCCATTGTCGCCAGCCCACTGCGTTTGGCACCGGTCGCGGCTACCTCGGTCGTACCCATTTTTCTCAATTCTCTCGCCATAAAACTACTTCTCCTAATTGACGAATCGACGCAGCTTAACGCTTACGACGAAACCGATCGCGACAAATGTCGAAAGGATCGCCGACAGCCCCGCACTCATCAGCGGCAGCGGAACACCGATCACGGGCAAAACGCCGAGTGCCATCCCGACGTTCATAAATATCTGAAACGCCATTCCGCAAACGATCGACATTATAACAAGCATTCCCGCCCTGTCGGAAGCCTGTCGGGCACCCGCGATCATTCTCGACAGCAAAAGTGCGTACGCCAGCAATAGCGAAACACAGCCGATAAAACCGGTATTTTCGGCCGTTACGGCAAAGATGAAGTCCGAGTGCGGCTCGGGCAAAAATTTGAGCACGCTCTGCGAAACGTCGGTCTCGCCCTTGATGCCCGAAAGGCCGCCCTTGCCGACCGTGATGGTCGACTGGATCGTATGGTAACCGTAACCGCGGGGATCGACGCTGTCGGGGTCGAGGATCGCGTTGATGCGCTCCTGCTGATAGGTCTTGATCTTGCCGGTCTTGACGCCGACCATCCACGCACCCGGGATGAATATCGCCGCCGCGACGATCGCCAGCACCACGTATCTGACCTTGATGCCCGACAAAAAGAACATCGCCGCGAGGATCGGGAAATATGTGATCGCCTGGCCGGCGTCGGGTTCGAGCAGTATGAGCCCGACCGGTCCCGCAAAGATCGCACCGCCGATCATCATTTCCTTGAATGACAGTGCCGCCGATTTGCGCGAGCCGTAATATTTAGCAAGCATCAGCACGGTCGGGATCTTGACGAATTCGGACGGCTGAAACTGGCCGACGAGCGGCAGTCGGACCCAGGCCTTTTGCCCGTTGACGGTAACGCCGAGCGGCGTCAGCACCAGAAACAGCAATATCAGCCCGATCGCGTAAAAGACCGGAGCCGAATCGATCAGCCGGCGATAGTCGGTGAACGCGACCACCACAAAAGCGACCAACGCGATCCCGATACCATAGATCTGCTTTGTCCAAAAGTTTTGGTCGGGTGCGGCGTTATGTATCTGCCAAACGCCGAACGCGGCGATCATGATCGCCAGCACTGCCGTTTGCCAGTCGAGGTCACGGAGGTCACGCTTTTCGAGGATCGCTACCATAAACTAGCGCGAGGCGACCTCCTGGCCGTCGGGTTTCGGAAGTCCCTTTTTGGCAATATACGCACTATAAATGGCTCGTGCGGCCGGGGCGGCATTGGCTCCGCCGAAGCCTGAGTTTTCGATCAGGGCGATGACCGCGATCTCGGGTTTGAACGCCGGTGCAAAACTGACGAACCACGCGTGGTCCTTATTCTTACCGCTGTCCTTGCCGAGTTCTGCGACCTGCGCGGTGCCGGTCTTGCCGGCGATATCAAATCCGGCGATGCGGATCGCTCCGGCGGTACCGCCGCCGTTGACCACGCCCCACATGCCCTTGACCATCACGTCATACTGGTCGTCGGTCATCGGGATGATCTTCGGCTCGGGGTGCTGAAAACCGAAATTCGGCCGGGCGGGCATAAAGGTCGAATCGCCCTCCTCGCCGACGGGCCCGATGGCCCTGAATTCCTGCAGGAAATGCGGAGTGTACATCTTGCCGTGCATACCGATGCTCGCGACGGCACGGAGCATCGAGATCGGCGTGACGACGACCGTGTCCTGCCCGATCGAGGCGTAAACGGTGCGAATATCGCTCCATTTGCCCTCGTGTTTGAGGATGTACGGCATCCAGGTCTTGGGCGTTTGCGGCACCTTTTCGTTGGGCAGGTCGATGCCCGAACGCTTGTCGTAGCCGAAGGTCTCGATCATATTGATGAGCCCGTCGACGCCCATTTTGAGCCCGAGCCGGTAATAATAGCCGTCGCACGATTTGGTGATCGCGTAACTGAGCGGAGGCGAGCCGTGGCTGCCCATACAGCGGGTAAATTTTGAACCGATCGTGATGCCGCCGCCGCATGCCATATTTGAGTGCGTCGGGGTGATGACGCCCTGGATCAGGGCTCCCATCGACTCGGGTATCTTCCAGGTCGATCCCGGCGGATAGCGTCCCTGGATAGCGCGGTTGTAGAGCGGGCGTTTTTCGTCCTGCCAGTAGGCGGCGATCTGACGTCGGCCTTCAGGGGTCGAGCTGCCCTGGACAAAAATGTTGGGGTCGAACGACGGCGCCGAGGCCATTGCCAGAATGCCGCCCGTGTTCGGGTCCATCGCGATGATCGTCCCGCGTTTGGTCGATGAATTGGCCAGCTCATTTTCCGCCGCAAGCTGAAGGTCGTAATCGATCGTCGTCACGAGGTCCTGACCGGACTGCGGGTCGACCTTTTCGACCTCGGCCTGAACGCGTCCGCGGCTGTCAACGACGACCTTTCGGTAACCGGGCCGCCCGCGCAAAAACTCGTCGTAGTACTGTTCGAGGCCGCCCTTGCCGATAATGTCGCCAGGCCGAAAGCCCTTTTCCTGCATCGCCGGATCCTCGAGCTGTTTGGGGCTGATCTCACCGACGTAGCCGAGAACGTGTGCCAGCGAAGTGCCGAGCGGATAGTGACGCTGCGGCTGCAGCTCGACACGCAGCTCGGGGAACTCGAGCGAGTGCGATTCGACCCAGGTGATGTCCTGTATCCCGACGTTCTCTTTCAGGACCATCGCCTCAAACTCGTTCTGCTTTTTGATCAGATTCAGCCGTTCGACCACAAACTGGCGTTCGAGGCCGAGACCCCGCGAGTAATCGTCGACGCGGTCGTTGACGTTGATATTCTTGAGCGGTTCGTTCGAGAGAACGACGTTGTAGGTCGGCCGCGAATCTACGAGCAGCTTGCCGTTGCGGTCAAAGATCGCTCCGCGCGGCGCCGGGATCGGGATCAGGCGAATGCGTTGATTTTCGGCACGCTCGCTGTAATAGTCGCCCTTGACGATCTGCAGGTAGTAGAGCCGCGAGCCGAGCAGCGTCAAAAGGACGAACGCCAACACCTGGATCGTAAAGACCCTGGCACCCAGATTTTGAACGTGGTCGTTGAGTTTCATCGTACAGCCTCGAAACTGTGTGTGTTATTTATTCAAACGTATCGGGTTGCGCCGCCGCGTCTGACGCCTCGGCTTAAACACGTCGGTCCGCCGCCGCCGGATCTTTTCGCCGGACATCGCCTCAAGCAAGAGGTAGATGACCGTACCCGCGATGGTCGTGCCGATAAAGGTGTAAGCGCCGGTCACTATCGGGTCGCCTGACGGTGCCTGGCCAAACAGCCGGTGCAGCCAATAGTAGATCACCGAATTCAATAAACACGCACCGGCTATGACGGGTATCCGCAAAATAAGGTTGTCCAGATAGACCCGCCGGGCGATCTCGGAAACGGCAAACGCGACGATCGTCTGCGAGAATCCGTTGGCACCGAGCAGGCCGCCGCTGAGGGCGTCGATCGTGATGCCTGAGATCGTGCCGAAAAGTATCGCTCGGATCGAATTTCGCTGAAGTGCGGCGTACACGACAATGATCAGCGGAAAATTGACGAACGCCATCGGCTCCGCCACGTTGCGCAGCGTCCACTGCAGCAAAACGGCTATGATCAGGGCTATCGTGAGTTTTACGCCTTCCATCTGTCGACTGGTCCTATTTCTTCTTTACGGCATTGGGCAATTTCTGCTCATATTCCGTTTTCTGCGGTGCCTCGTAGAGCAAAACACCGACTTCCTGCATCGAGTTAAGTTTTGCGGCCGGCTGGATCTGTATCTGATGCGGCGTGGTCGCCGAACCGGTCACAACGCTGACAATTTCGCCGATCTTGAGCCCCGGCGGGAAGATGCCGTCCTGCCCAGTCGTAAATACGGGCTGCCCGACCTGCACATCAACGCTGCCCGGAACATAGTTCATCTCGAGCAGGTCCTTTTTGCTGGTGCCGGTGACGACGCCGAGGGCGTTTGACGTGCCGACCTCGCCGATTATGCCGCCGACGCCCGTCTTGTTGTAAGTGATCAGATCGACCTGCGAGGTCAGCGGACCGACCGCGGTCACGCGTCCGACGAGGCCGCCATTGGTAACGACCGCCATATTCAGCGTCACGCCGTCAAGGCTGCCGCGATTGATGATCGACGAGTCGAACCAAACTGACGGGTCGCGCCCGATGATGCGGGCCGTCAAAACCTTGTACTTGCTCGTCTCCTTGAGCTGAAGCAGCGAACGCAGCCGTTCGTTCTCGGCCGAGAGGTCAGATTTCTGCTTGACCTCGACCTCGAGCTCCTGGACACGCTGTTTGAGCATGTCGTTCTCCGACTGTGCCGATCTAAGCGATGAGATCGAAATAAAGTAGTTTGAGATCGACGAACTGATCGTGGTGACCGGCGATTGGACAAAATCCGCCGCCGTCTGCGTCCACGTGCGGACCACGCGCTGTCCCGTCGTTATCTCACGGGCGTCAAACGCCATCAGGATAAAATTCAGGAGCAAAAGTGCGATCATCAACCAGGGTGTCAGTCGCCATACTTCTTTTTGACTTCGCTCAACCATTTCGGATCAGGGACAATTAGAAAGGCGATGAGGGATGAAAAATATCAACGCGACAAATTCATCCCCCATCGTTAACAATTAACAGACAATTTAGCTGCCGGTCATTAACGAGTTATCCCATTTGACGCGTTTCAGCAGTTCGAAATCCGAAAGCATCTTGCCCGTGCCCAGAACGACCGAGGAGAGAGGGTCATCGGCGATGACGACCGGCAAGCCGGTCTCGATCATCAGGCGTTTGTCGAGATTCTTGAGCAATGCGCCGCCGCCGGTCAGAACGATGCCGCGCTCGACGATGTCGGCCGAGAGTTCGGGCGGCGTTCGCTCGAGAGCGACGCGGACGGCGTTGATGATGGTCGAGACCGAGTCGGAGAGAGCCTCGCGGATCTCCTCGTCGGTCATCGTGATCGTCTTGGGGATGCCCTCGATCAGGTTGCGTCCGCGGACATCCATCGAGAGCGGCTCTTCGAGCGGGAACGCGCTTCCGAGAGCGATCTTGATCGCCTCGGCCGTCCTTTCGCCGATGAGCAGGTTGTATTTGCGTTTGATGTACTGAGTGATCGACTCGTCCATCTCGTTGCCCGCGACGCGGACGGCACGCGAATAGACGATGCCCGACAGCGAGATGACGGCGATGTCGGTCGTTCCGCCGCCGATATCGACGACCATGTTGCCGTGCGGTTCGGTGATCGGCAGCCCGGCACCGATCGCGGCGGCCATCGCCTCTTCGACAAGGTAAACCTCAGACGCCTTGGCACGATAAGCCGAATCCTCGACCGCGCGCCGCTCGACCTGTGTGATCTCCGACGGGATACCGATGACGACACGCGGGCGGACCCACGATTTGCCGTTGTGGGCCTTGCGGATAAAGTGCTGTAGCATCTTTTCCGTGACCTCAAAGTTGGCGATGACGCCGTCCTTCATCGGACGGATCGCGACGATGTTGCCCGGAGTTCGGCCGAGCATCTCCTTGGCGTCGCGGCCGACGGCCTCGACCTGATTGGTGACCTTGTTGATCGCTACGATCGACGGTTCGCTGACGACGATGCCGCGGCCCTTTGCGTAAACGAGTGTATTCGCGGTTCCCAGATCGATCGCAAGGTCGCTGGAAAACAAACTAAATAAAGACTTAAATGCCATTTTGATATAAAACCCGAGCCAAATTAAAATTTTAGAGATCGTGTCGAACGGAGTGAAAACACCTGCGGAAAACCCGATTTCCGCGTCGCTAAAGCGGCTGCCGTTGGCCAAAACGTCTAACCTCTAAGCATACACCCATTCAAAGCCATTTTTCTACTGTAAAAATGGATATTTACGGATTTTTTTACGCGGCGGAGAGAGCGGGCGGGCCGAGTGCCGGATCGGGGCAAAAAAAGGCGGCCCGAAGGCCGCCTTTGTAAATACAGAACCGACCGGCGAGGTTACGGCAGGGCCGTAAAATCGACGTTGGTGAGGTCACCCGTCGGCGTAATGTTCTGCGAAGTAAAGGTAAAGGTCTTGGACAATACCGAGACGGTGTAGGTCGAACCCGTCAGGACATTTTCAAAACTGTAGTAACCGAACGGGTTGGTCATGACCGAGCGGCGTGTGCTCGGGCCAAGGTCAACGAGAGTGACGATCGCGTTGCGAACGCCCGTACCGTTCTGATTGACCACGCGGCCTGAGATCGTCACGTTCACCGCCGGAGCACTCGGTCCCTGGACAGCGACCTGGATCGGCGATCCCGTCTTGAAGAACCCGATGGTCGCGTTGACGTTTGCCGGCGGCCGGTTCGAGTCAAAACGGAAGTTGTAGAGCGTACCCCAACGGATAGCGTTGGCATTCTGATTCTGAGCGAATGTCTCCGTCGCCCAGGTGATCGATCCGCCGGCCTGTGTTGACGGCCAAGGGGTGCTCGAGTATCCGGCATTGCCGACGGTGCCGTCAGCGCTCCAACCCGGATGCTGCGGCGGGGCCTTAAAGCCGACGTTGGTGAGCGTCACGCCGCCGCCGACCGGAATGCTGAACGACTGGATCGCACGATCGAGATTCTCGTTGTAAACGGCATACTCATAGTGCCAGACGCCAGGCGACGGGTTCGTTACCTTGTATCCGACCACGCCGACGCCATCGACGCCCGGTGCCGGCTTAAATTCGGCAAGCGTTGCACCGGTCCATGCAGTGATCGCACGCTTTGAACGCTGGGTGGTCGTGACCGGTGTGAAACTGAACGGGCTGCCCGTTCCCGTGACCGAGTACTGACGATACGAGACGTTGTTGTACATGTTGCACTGCGTCGGGTTGGTTTGGCACCAATCATACTCGTGCTTGGTGATGTACTGGGCCTCGGCAAAATACTTGGCACCCGGATTCAACGCCGTGCTGAGATCATTGATCTCGGTCAGGATGCGGTGCGACGGACCGGTGTGTGTGTGTCCGGTGTGGTTGTTCGGGGGCGTTGCAGCATCGCCACGCGGGAAGAATCCGGTAAACGGATTGACCCATGCACGCGAACCAAGACTCGGGCCCGAATTGAGGCTGGCCGAGTACGGATCGGAACAACCCGAGCCGAGGTTGGCACCGCCGACGCCGTTGCAGCCAAATCCGCAGAGGTTCTGGGTCAGTGCCGTAAAGCCGTGCTTCATCTGCGACTGTCCGATCTGTTCAAACCGCTCGTCATTGTTAGCTCCGCCGCTCATGCGGTACATGTTCTGCGGAATGACGGGGTGATCGTTGTCGGGCAGGGCAAACCAGTGAAGGTCAACCGTTCCGGCGTTGCACGAATCGGTGCCGACCGCGAGGCCGACCTGCGTGCCAGAAGCCGCTCCGAACTGTGCAAGTCCGTTGAGGTCGCCGACGATAACGTCCGGTCCCGGGGTCGTTCCGTTGAGCGGGTCAGCCGGCAAAACTTCATTTGCGACCTCGCCGTTGACGACCTGAGCAACCTCGATCGCACGCATTGTGGCCGAGATGTTGATCTCGCCGACGATCGTGCCGGTGTCGGCCGGTCGGCCGAGTTCCTTAGCATATTCGTTCGACAGCAGGACGCGACCGCCGCGGATGTTCAGCAGGTGCTGGTTCGCGTCGTAGTCATACTCGTGGCCCTCGATGTTGAAGAAGACGTAGCCTGACTTGGCATCGCGGATAACGTACTCGTAGGGGCTGCCGGGAAACGTATTTTCAACAACGAGCTGGCTGTACGATTTGTTGAGCGTGCCGGGCAGTGTCGCCGCGGCCTTCGGGATGATCGGCATGCTGCTGGGCAGCGGGCCGCGGAGCTCGTTGTTGAAAACGATCACCGTGAAATACGTGTCGTTCTCAACGTCAAAACGCAGCGAGTTCATCTGCGGAGCTTTTGCTCCCCGACCGGATTTTGCGATACGGGTCATATCCAGATCGAGCGAGGCGCTTCCGTTAGAAACGATCATCTTTTCGAGCGTGCCGGTGTCGGCCGAACGCGGCTTTTCACCGGAACCGGTGATCATCTTGTTCGTGCCGTAACCAAACAGTACAAGTAACGGGAGCAGAGCAATGAGAACTGTTTTCAACATAAATTTATTTCCTAGCTAACTACGCTGTCCTACGAGCGAAAAATGTTTAAAGTTGTGACCGCTGGATGGAGGTTGACCTTTCTTTTACAACTTTTAGGTGTTTTAATCAAGTCTTGAGCAAAATTAACCGGGTGCGGCCCACGGCTTTTTTTCTGTAATTTTTGTATGAAAAGCGGTTGCGAGAATAAGAAATCAACAAAAAAAAGGTCGGTTGAGCTGCCGATCCTCAACAAAACGGGTAAAGACCGCACCGAGATACGGGCTTCGACGACCAGCAGGTGGCGGGCCGCGGCCCTGATCGGCGTCAATTTACTCATAGTTTTGCACATTATACAGTGGCTCGTGATGGGGCGGACGCTGTCGCCGATCGAGCCGTCCGAGTCGATGTACACGCTGCAGCAGGGCGTGCTGAACGCCGGATTCATATTCTTTGCACTGGCGATACTCGCGACGCTGATCTTCGGCCGGTACGTGTGCGGATGGGGTTGTCACATCATCGCCCTACAGGACCTGTGTGCGTGGATACTCAAGAAGATGGGTTTGACGCCGCGGCCGTTCAGGTCGAGGATACTCGTCTTTGTGCCGCTCGCGGTGGCGCTGTATATGTTCGTTTGGCCGACGGTCAACCGTTATATGTTAATGCCCGCCGGTGAGCCGCTGATCCCTCAATTTACAAATCACCTCATAACGACCGAATTTTGGAGCACCTTTCCTCCGATCGCGGTGGCGATACCGTTCCTGTTCGTATGCGGGTTTATGACCGTGTATTTTCTGGGGTCAAAGGGGTTCTGTACCTACGCGTGTC
The DNA here is from genome assembly GCA_964592865.1 of uncultured Chloracidobacterium sp. Taxonomy (GTDB): domain Bacteria; phylum Acidobacteriota; class Blastocatellia; order Pyrinomonadales; family Pyrinomonadaceae; genus OLB17. Next base: position 19,174 of record CAZQGN010000046.1, read on the forward strand.
CGTACGGCGGATTTTTCAGCCTGGCGGACAAGGTCGCACCGGGGCGCATCCGCGTCACCGTCGCGTGCAACCAGTGCGGCCACTGTACGGCGACCTGCACGTCGAACGTGCTCGTCCACGCCGAGGTGGCAAAGTATGGAATGGTCGTCGACTCGGGCTGTATGAAATGCATGGACTGCGTCAGCGTCTGTCCGAACGACGCGCTGTATTTCGGATTTGGGAAGCCGGCGGCAGCGGTCGCCAAATCGGTCAAAAAGACCGCGTCGCTGAGCTGGCCTGAGGAGATCGCAGCGGCACTCGTATTCGGCGCCGTGTTTATGGCGGTTTGGGACGTGTATCAACTGGTGCCGATGCTGATGGCTCTCGGCATCGCGACGGTCACGACGTTTGTCGTAATGAGGTCGTACAAACTGCTGACCACCGGCGATCTGACCTTTTACCGGTACACTCTGCGGTCCGGCGGACGGCTGAAGAACGCGGGGATCGCCTTCCTCGGATTTGCCGCTCTCTGGACGGGGCTCAATGCACACAGCGGATGGGTGCGTTACCACGAACGGGCCGGAGCGCTTGCTTTTCAGAGCCTGCAGATACCCGACGAACTCGCGCTTGCGCGGTCAAACCCGGATCCGTGGCTGAGCGCGTCTGACCGCGAGAACATAGCCGTCGGCAAGCAGCATTTCACAAAAGCCGTCAGCACCGGATTGTTCACCAATGTTGACGCGATGCCGAAACTCGCATGGTTTGAGTATCTGTCGGGCGATCCCGAAAAGGCCGCGGACCATTTGGCAAAGGCCGCCGACAGGCAGACGGGTCAGGGAAGGGCCCTGAGCCTGTATTATCGCGGTGCGATCCTGAACCGGCTCGGACGTTTCGAAGAGGCGATCGCAAGTCTTGATAAGGCACTGGCCGAGAGGCCCGACCTCGCCGCGGCACGCGAGGAGAAGGGCGAATCGATGTGGCAGCTCGGCCGCCGGCAGGAAGCGGTCACCGAGTGGGGCGACGCCGTACAAAATAATCCGAGACTGGTGCTGGCGAACAGTTTTCTTTCTGGAGCCGCCGCGTCGATGGGTCGGCAGGACCTCGCCGCGGACTATCGCTCCCGAGCGGACCAGTCCGTTCCGGCCGACGCCAGATTTCATTTTATGCTCGGCTTGCGGCTGCAAAAGGCGGGGATGAACGATCTCGCCAAAGAGAATTTTCAACGGGCGATCAAACTCGACCCGTCGATCCAAACACGCTGGGTCCTGAGCGGCGGCGACCGTTGACCGGCGGCCGCTCACTCATGGCAAAAAGCTATTCCGGAGCCGTGATCAGGCGTTCCTGAGAGCCGTCCTTGGCGGCGGCTTCGCCGGACAGAACGTAGTTCGGCTTTGGCGCGTCGGCCGGCCCGCTCTCAAGTGCGGCATTGAGGACGTCGCTGATCCTCGTGGCCGGAAACACCTCGAGTTCCTTTCTAACGTCATCGGGTATCTCCTCGATGTCGGCTTCGTTCCGATCAGGCAGTATGATCCGGCGAATACCGGCCCGATGAGCCGCAAGGACCTTTTCCTTTACACCGCCGACCGGAAATACGAGGCCCGAAAGCGTGATCTCGCCGGTCATTGCCGTATCGGTACGGACCTTTCGTCCGGTGTAGAGCGACGCGAGGGCTGACGCCATCGTAACGCCTGCTGACGGGCCGTCCTTGGGTATCGCACCGGCGGGCACGTGAATATGCACGCCGTTCTGCTTGATGATCTCGGGGTCGATCCCGAGCTCGGATGCGTGCGACCACAGATAACTGCGCGCCGCCTGGGCCGACTCTTTCATAACGTCGCCAAGCTGGCCGGTCAGCGTGAGTCCGCCGCCGCCGGGCAGGAGCGTCGCCTCGATGAACAGCACCTCGCCGCCCATCTCGGTCCAGGCCATTCCGGTCGCAACTCCGGGCGGAAGCTCCTTTCGCGCTTCTTCAGGATAAACGCGCGGCGGGCCAAGGTACCCTTTGACCTCCTCGGCGGTGATCGAGACCTTTTCGGTCAGGCCCTCGGCGACCTTCAGAGCGACCTTTCGGGCAAGATTGCCGACGGTGCGTTCGAGCTGGCGGACGCCCGCCTCGCGTGTGTAGCGTGAGGTCAGCAGGTTGATCGCGTCGTCCGAGATCTCGAGCTGATCGTCGGTCAGGCCGTTTTCCTTGATCTGCCGCGGAATGAGGTACTGCCGGGCGATGCCAAGCTTTTCGCGGTCACTGTAGCCGCCAAGCTGGATGATCTCCATTCGGTCGCGGAGCGGCATCGGGATCGGCTGCAGCTGATTGGCGGTCGCGATAAAGAACACCTTGGAAAGATCGAACGGCAGATCTATGTAATTGTCGCGAAACGTATTGTTTTGCGCCGGATCTAGGATCTCAAGCAGTGCCGACGCCGGATCGCCGCGAAAATCGTTGCCCAGCTTATCGATCTCGTCGAGCATCAGCACCGGATTGTTTACGCCGACGCGGCGGAGCGACTGGATGATGCGGCCGGGCATCGCCCCGATATAGGTCCGGCGATGTCCGCGAAGCTCAGCCTCGTCACGCATTCCGCCCAAGGACAGACGGTCGAATTCACGCCCGAGGGCACGGGCGATCGAGCGGCCAAGCGACGTTTTTCCGACTCCCGGCGGGCCGACAAAGAGAATGATCGGGCTCTTGGAATCGGGCCGCAGCTTGACGACGGCGAGCGACTCGAGGATGCGTTCCTTGATGTCCTCGAGGCCGTAATGGTCTTCGTCGAGTACCTTTCGGGCCTCGTGCAGGTCGAGCTTTTCCTCGCTCGAACGCCGCCACGGCAATTCGAGAATGTACTCGATGTAGGTGCGAATGACGTGGTAATCGGGCGCCGATTGCGGCAGCTGCTCCATCCGCTTGAGTTCGCGGTCGGCCTCTTTCCTGACATCGTCGGGCAGGTCGGCCTTTTCGAGACGTTCGCGAAGCTGTTCAGCCTCGGCCTGTTCGCCGGACTCGGATTCTGGCTTGCCCGCGATTGGTTGCGATGGG
>CAZQGN010000047.1:0-21716 GCA_964592865.1 uncultured Chloracidobacterium sp.
TCGACGCCGTCTCAGTCGCCATGGCCCTCTACGACAAACCGCCCGCGACGCTCTTTTTCCTCTCGCCCAATAACCCCAACGGCGAAATACGCATCGCCGGGCAAACACGGAGGCTGCCGAACGTGGTAAAATAGGCTAAATCGATATGAAAAACTCTCTCATCGAGGCCAAGAGCTTCGTACTTATAACTCTGGGTATCTTCTCGGCGGCGTTCGGGCTCAAGGGCTTTTTGCTCTCAAGCCGCTTTATTGACGGCGGCGTGACCGGCGTCTCGATGCTTGTTTCGGAGGTGACGGGCTGGCAGCTCGCACCGCTGCTGCTGGTGATAAATCTGCCGTTCATCGCCATCGGCTATCGCCAGATCGGGCGTAGATTCGCGATAAAAAGCTCGATCGCTATCTTCGGCCTGGCTCTCGTGCTGCTGTTCGTCAAGTTTCCGGATGTGACACCCGATAAGCTGCTGACGGCCGTTTTCGGTGGGCTCTTTATCGGTGCGGGCATCGGGCTCGCGATCCGCGGCGGGGCCGTGCTCGACGGCACCGAGATCGCCGCACTGCTCGTCAGCCGCAAGAGCCATCTGCTGCACGTCGGCGACGTTATCCTGATCCTGAACGTATTTATCTTTCTCGCGGCGGCGTTTTTCCTGAGCGTCGAATCCGCGATGTATTCGATCCTTACCTATGTCGCGGCGTCAAAGACGATCGATTTCCTCATCCACGGCGTCGAGGAATACACCGCGATCACGATCATGTCCACCAAGAATGAAGAGATCAAATCGCTGATCATCGGCAAGCTCAACCGCGGCGTCACCGTATTTAGCGGACGCGGCGGCATGGGCTCGATGGGCATTATCGATTCGGATCAGCCGATACTTTACTGTGTGGTGACGCGGCTCGAGATCGGCAGTATCAAGACACTGGTCAACGAGATCGACCCGGACGCGTTTGTCGTGACGCACTCGCTGTCGGACGTTCAGGGCGGGCTTATCAAACGGCCTGTTCTGCATTAGCCGTACGAAAATCGCGATTCACGTGCCGGACCGCGTCGCACGCGCAAGGCCCTCGGTCATTTTTGAGCTCAGGCTCAATGCCGTGATCAGCGACCCGGCCAGAAACGGCACAAACGCCGCGTGACGCAGCACCGAACACACCCGCAGCCGACGGTCGAAATGTGCGGCGTATGAACGCCGATATTCAGCGGCGAGGCGGCCGAACCCGAGATCTTTGACAACAGAACCGACGATCGCGTCCGCCGCGATACTTGCACTCTCAAGCGCGAGCAGCATACCGCTGCCGGTAAAGGGGTCGATGAACGCCGCCGCGTCGCCGATCGTGAGCAGGCCCTCGGCCGGTACCAGTTCGCCACGGCCGAAACGCTCGATCGGCACCGCGAGCCAGGGCATTGCCGCTGATGCCCGATTCACCGCCGCGGCCGCCCGCCGATTGGTGAATACGACCTCGCGCATCAGGCGTTCCGGGTCGCTCCCGAGCCGTTTAGCGTCGGCCGACGACACGATAAAGCAGAGGTTTGACAGGCCGTCCTGAACCAGATTGCAGCCGCCGTAACCGCCGCGATAGACATATATCTCACAGGTCGCGGGCAGCAGGTCGGCTCCCGTCAGATGGGTCTTAAAGGCGACGTGCGTGGCAGCCGTTCGCGGCGTCTGGCCGTTGTCGAGCCGGCGGGCGAGGCTCCGTGTCCGGCCGGTCGCGTCGATCGTCACCCGGGCCGCCGCTTCTGTCCCGGAGCCGCCGCTGCCTCGCAGCTTTACGCCGCTGACGCCGCCGTTACGGCCCTTTAGCAGCCCGGCAACCGTCGTCTCTTGGCGGACATCGACGCCGGCGGACCTTGCGTGCTCGAGCAGTATGCCGTCCATTTCCGCACGGCTTAGCCCGAGAGCCAGCGTTTCGGGCCGCCCGAACCACTTGCTTTCGACCGCGACGCCGCGGCCGCTCTGCGAAAAAAAGACCGTCTCTTTCAGGCTCGTGCCGCCGGCGGCGGAAATGTCGCTCAGGACGCCGAGCTCGGCAAAATGGTCGAGGCACTCGGGCGAGATGAATTCGCCGCAGAGCTTTTCACGCGGAAACGCCTTTTGCTCGACGAGCAGCACCGAAAGTCCAGCGTTTGCCAGACGTATCGCGAGGCTCGATCCGGCCGGCCCGGCACCGGCGATCGCGACGTCATATTGTCGGCTCTCGTTCGTCATTGCTCTATTTGCCGGACAGCACCAGGCGATACGCGGCCGACCGCCGGACGCTGATCTCAGAAAGGCCGGCCCTTTCGGCGAGCGTACGCAGCTCTTCGGGTGTAAAGCTCCGAAGTATCGACAACGCACCGTCCTCACGCGTAAACCGCTGGAGCAGAACGCGTGCCGCGGCACTGTAAAAATAGTACGCAACCCAATGACGGTGCAGATCGACGACGAAAATGCGTTTTTTGGCAACGCGGCTCATTTCCGCCAACAGCCTGACCGCGTCGCTGTCGGTCAGATGGTGCATAAACAGCGTGCAGATGACATAGTCAAAACCGCCTTCCGCGAAGGGCATATTGAGGGCGTCGCAACGCACCGCGTCGATCCGCGAGCCCTGATCGCCGCCGCCGATCGCCCGGGCCGCGTCGGCGTCGAGTTCGGCACCGGCGAGATGGACCGCACGCCCCTTGAGATCGTTGCCGATCGCACGGAGCAGTTCGCCCGAGCCCGCACCGACGTCGAGGATCGAAACGCGGCCGCTGCCGCCCGCGGCGATCTCACGCAGCAGCGTTCCGCGGATCGCCCGCACTTCGCCGAATGCACGGTGAATGTACCGCATCTCACTGTGCCAGCGGGCGTATTCCTCGGCCGTGTAATCGCCGGTGTCGAGGCGTTCGAGCTTGGTGCTGCGGCTTTGAAAGCGACTGAACATAAGGTCACTGCACCTTTGCGAGCACGATCGCACTGTTCTTTGACCCGAAACCGATGCAGTTGCACAACGCGGTGCTGACCTCGGCACGGCGGGCGACGTTCGGCACATAGTCTAGATCGCATTCGGGGTCGGGCTCGTCGAGATTGATGGTCGGGGGAATGACGCCGGACGTCATCGCACACAACGCGGCGGCAATGCCCGCGGCACCGCTCGCACCCTGCGGATGTCCGATCTGTGACTTGGTCGCCGACATCGGTATTTGATATGCGTGCCCGCCGAGGGCGAGTTTGACGGCGGCGGTCTCGATGCGGTCATTGAGCAGCGTCGATGTGCCGTGCAGGTTGACGTAATCGACCGCTTCGGGCGGCAGGCCCGCGTCACCGAGGGCGAGCGTCATCGCCCTTGCCGGTTCGATGCCCGAATCGTCGAGCCTGACGCGGTGATACGCGTCGCACGTGGCACCATAGCCGGTGACCTCGGCATAGATCTTTGAATTGCGGGCAATGGCCGACTCAAGGTCCTCGAGTACGAATATGTACGAGCCCTCGGCGGCCACGATCCCTGAACGCGCGGCGTCAAACGGCCTTGACGCCCGGTGCGGCTCGTCGTTCCAATCGCGGGTGACGACGGTCATCAGGTCAAATCCGGCCATGATGCCCGGTGCGATCGGTGCGTCGACGCCGCCGGCGATCATTACGTCCTGACGCCCGAGAGCGATGTGCTGGGCGGCATAAAAGACGGCATCGGTCGAGCTCGTACACCCTGTCGAGACCACATGCGACAGCCCGCGGAGCCCGAGCGCCATCGAGATCTCGGACGACAGGCCGCCGTGGGTCGAGGACGGTATCGTGTAAACGCTGGCCTTGGTCTTCGGGCCGTTGTACCAGTAGGAATATTGGCGTTCGGTAAAGGCGAGCCCGCCGCCGCCGGTGCCGATCTCGACACCGACCCTACGCCGCTCGTCGAGCGTCATTTCGGCCGTGTCGATGCCGGCGTCAGCAACCGCTTCGCGGGCCGCGGCGAGGGCGAGCGGTACGGTCCGGGCGACGTGTTTGCGGTCCTTTGGGTTGAGCTGGGCTTCCCAGTCAAAATCGGGAACCTCGCCCGCGATCTGAACGGCGTGCCCTGACGGGTCAAAGCTCTGAATACGCCTGATGCCGCTCACACCGGCCTCAAGCGAGGCCCAAAATCGTTCACGTCCGATGCCGATCGGCGTAACGCAGCCGACGCCCGTTATGACGACTCGGCGCGGACGTAAAAAGTTATTGAGCATTCGGCGAAGTCCCCTTGTTCTATCGTTTGAGGATAGCACGCGGCGGTAGAATATAACCACGCTTTCGCGTTTGGATATTGATTTTGGTACTTTAATACTTTGTAAAGATCAACGGACCGATCAGTAATAGGAATTTATGATCACAAGATCTTTTGTAGCACTATTTATTCTCGCTCTGTTGTTCGTGCCGCTCGTCAAACCGGCCTATTCGCAGGCATCCGCCACGGATGACGCGACCAGGACCGAATCGGTCAGGAAGAAGGTCAAGAAGATCGGAACCGGCGAAAAGGCGAAGGTTAAGGTAGCGCTTGCCGATGGTTCGAGCCTTAATGGTTACATCAGCCAATCATCCGATACGGATCTAACGGTAGTTGAAAAGTCAGGAGCGTCCCGGACGGTCAAGTTTTCGGACGTTGCAAAGATAAGCCGTGGCGGAACCTCCCTTGGAGCGAAGATCGGGGCCATTGCCCTCGTCGGCGGTATCGCCACAGGAATACTGATCTATCTTTCTATCGAATCGAGAAGATAGAGCGATCGATACCGGCAGGAGTCTGCCCGGAAAAGTGAAATTATGAGAAAGCCCGTCATTGCCGGAAACTGGAAAATGTATAAAACGCTCGGTGACGCCGTAAATACCGCACTCGAGCTAAAGCCGCTGGTCGCCAACGCGAATCACTGCGAGGTGGTAATCGCACCGGTATTTACCGCACTCAAGACGGTCGCCGACCGCCTCGAGGGCTCGAATATCCGGATCGCCGGCCAGGACTGTGCCGTGCAGAACGATTTTGGCGCGCACACCGGCGAGATCGCCCCCGCGATGCTCAAGGACGTCGGCTGTTCGCACGTCATCATCGGCCACTCCGAGCGGCGGCAGTTCTACGGCGAGACCGATGCTTCGGTGAACCAAAAGACGCGTGCCGCCATCGCCGCCAACCTGACCGCGATCGTCTGTGTCGGCGAGATGCTGGCCGAAAGGGAAGCCGGCAACGCGGAAAACGTGGTCAAAGGGCAATTGATAAAGGGCTTAGACGGTTTGACAGTTGCCGATATGGAACGTATTATTATCGCTTACGAGCCTGTCTGGGCAATTGGTACGGGTAAAACCGCCACGCCCGAACAGGCTCAAGAAATGCACGGCCATATCCGCCGCACCGTCGCAGAAACGCACGGTGAAAGCGTCGCACAAAGCGTGCGGATCCTTTACGGCGGTTCGGTCAAACCGGACAACATCGCGACATTGATGTCGCAAACGGACGTTGACGGTGCATTGGTCGGCGGAGCGAGCCTCGAGGCTGTCAGCTTTTCGCAGATCGTGAATTATAAATAGGTGGTTCAATAAGTTGGAATACGTTCTCTACTTCATATTTTTTCTCTCGTGCATCGTGCTTATAGCCGCTGTGCTTTTGCAGCCGGGTAAGACCGATGCCGGAGCATTGTTTACGAGCAACGTTTCGAGTTCGGCGTTCGCACCCCGCGGCACCGCGACCGTTTTGTCCAAAGTGACGATAACCGCGGCGATCTTGTTCATGGTCTCGGCCCTTTTGCTGTCGATGCCCGCACTGACCGGCAATGTTTCGGTCCTGTCGAGCAACCCTGACGCACCGGCGGCAAACACCGCTAACCCGGCAGCCGAAGCCAACACGAACACCGCAGCACCGGCAGCGGCCCCGGCGGCAACCGACGCTAACACCGCCGCACCGGCGGCGAACGCTCCCGCAGCTAACGCTCCGGCGGCAAATGCTCCGGCCCCCGCGGCTAACGCTCCGGCTCCGGCGAATAAGTAGTTTTTTGAAAAGTTTGCTCAGGTGGCGTAATTGGTAGCCGCGCACGTTTGAGGGGCGTGTGGAGCGATCCGTGCGGGTTCGAGTCCCGCCCTGAGCACCATCATTAAGAAAAAAGACGGGAAACTGATCCCGTCTTTTCTCGGCAATCGATGTTGCATAGACGCAACACTGTATTACAGGCAATGGCCGCTATTACTCTTTGACGACCATCGTCCCGGTGCCCGAGTCGGTAAAGACCTCGGCGAGAATGGCGTTGCGTTCCGTGCCGCTGACGATGTGGGCCGAGTTGACGCCGCGACCGACCAGATCGATCAGGCTCTCGAGTTTGGGTATCATGCCGCCGGTCGCACGACCCGAGTCGATCAGGTGCCGGGCGTCTGCCGATGTGATCTTTGACAATTTAGTGTTTGGATCGCTCTCTTCCAGATAGATGCCGTTGACGTCGGTCAGCAGTATCAGCTTTTCGGCCGCGAGTTTGACGGCGATCTCGGTCGCGATCGTGTCGGCGTTGATATTAAAGACGCGGCCGTCGTCGTCGGCCCCGAGCGACGATATGATCGGCAGATAACCGCTGTCCATAAGGGTGTTGATAAGCGAGGCGTCAACCTCGACGACATCGCCGACGTGGCCGAAATCGATCGATTCCGTCGTTCCGGTCTCGCGGTTCAGGACGTCTTTCGGCGGGCGTTTGACGGCCTTGACGACACCGCCGTCGATGCCGGACAGGCCGACAGCGTGTATCCCGCGGCGTCTGAACTGGGCGAGGATCTCGGTATTTATCTTGCCGCGAAAGATCATTTTCGCCAGATCGAGCGTCTCGTCGTCGGTCACACGGCGGCCGCCGATGACGGTTTGGACGACACCGAGCCGCTCGGCAAGTTCATTGAGCTGTTTGCCGCCGCCATGGATCACGCATACGCGTATCCCGACCTGGTGCAGCAGTGCGAGTTCCTCGGCGAGCGAGGCGAGATTTGCCTTATCTTCGGTCACCTTGCCCGAAAATTTGACGACAAAGGTCTTGCCCTGAAATTTTTGGATATACGGCAGCGATTCGCGTAAAAGATCGAGTGTTTCCTGTTCCATAGTTGAATAGTATGAACTAACGCATCCGTGTCAAAAGCACATTCTCCCGTCTTGAGCATCCGCCGAGATGGGCTTCGAGCAGATACACCGGCTCATAGTTGTCGGCGGTGATCTCGAGCAGATAAGGGTCGTCGTTGGTCTCGCGGGTGTCGAACTTGATCCTGCCAAACTCTATCGGCCCGGCAAGTTCGGGTTTGTAATGCGGGTCGGAGGCATCGATAGTGCGAAACTGTTTTGCGTCATAACCCGCCAGCACGCGGGCCGCCCTTTCCGGGTCGACCGTGATCGACTTGATGAACCAGAAGCGGCCTGTATGTTGTTTTCCGTCGCCGATCAAGTTCTCGGACAGATAGTCGGCCGTCTTTTCGTAATCGCCCTTGTACTTTTCAGAACCGACCGAGTACAGCCGATAGCGCAGTCTTAACGCCGTCAGATCATTGCGAACAAATACGGAAATCGTTTTCTGACCTCCGCCGCAGACCTGGGCCGCGGCCGTACCGCAAAATGCGGCCGATATCAGAAATATGCAGATCGCTTGTTTCATACACATAGAATGTGCGGCCGAACGTGCACTTGCGGCTATTTCGCCCCGATCAGACGCGTCATTATCGCCTTTTGTACATGGAGCCGGTTTTCGGCTTCGTCGATGACCAGGGAATTGGGCGAATCAATGACCCCGTCGGTGACGATGACGTTTCGGCGGACCGGCAGACAGTGCATAAAAGCGGCGTCGCTCGTCCGGGCCATTTTGGCCTCGTCAACGATCCAGTCCTGCCTGAGAGGTGCCCGCAACGCCGTTTCGCCGTCGGTGTCGCCGTAAAAACGGCTGCTGCCCCAGCTCTTGGCATAGACCACATCGACGCCCTCAAACGCCCGTTGCGGATCATTCGAAATTTCGACGCTCTCGCCATTCGCGGCGGCCTGTGATCGGATCTCGGCGAGCAGCTCGGCGTCGAGGTCATAGCCTTCCGGATGGGCGATCGTCAGATCGTGGCCGAACTGGGCGGCCGCCAGGGCAAAACTGTTCGGCACGGCCATCGGCAGGGCCTTCGGGTGCCAGGCCCACGTCAGAAGAACCTTTTTACGTTCGGTGCCGAACCGCTCGCGGATGGTCATCATATCGGCCATCGCCTGACACGGATGATGCATTGCCGATTCGAGGTTGATGACGGGTACGCTCGCGTACTTTCTAAAAGCCGAAAGGATCGGATCCGTGCGTTCCGTTTCCCAGTCCTTGAGCTCGGCGAAGGTGCGGACGCCGATCGCCGAAACGTACCGCTCGAGCACGCGGACAAATTCGGCCAGATGCTCGGTCTTGTTGCCGTCCATGACGACGCCGTCACGGTGCTCGAGCGTCCAGGACGTGCCGCCGGGCTCAAGTATCACGGCGTTGCCGCCGAGTTCGTAAATGCCGACCTGCATCGAAGCACGCGTACGCAGGCTCGGGTTAAAAAAGACGAGGGCGACCGACTGGCCATCGAGCGGCTTATCCGCCGGACGCTCGTTCTTGATGTTGATCGCCTGGTCAACCAGTTGGTCGAGCACGGCCCTTTGGTGATCGGATGTTTTCAGAAAGTCTTTCATTTTCGCAGTTCGTCGACCAAAAGGTCGATCTCATCGGTGGTGACCATCATCGGCGGCAGCAGCCGCAGGACCTTCGGGTCGCTGGAGGTACCGGTGATAATGTTCTTTGACAACAGTTTTTTGTGGATCTCGGCACACGGCTCGCCAAATTCGATGCCGAGAAGGCATCCTTTGCCGTGGATCGCCGTCACGCCCGGAACACCGGCGAGCGAGTCGCGCAGATGCTGCTCGATGCGGGCGGCGTTCAGGATCATTTCGTCGTCTTCGATAGCCTCGAGCGTGGCCAGAACAGCGGCCATCGCGAGCATTCCGCCGCCGAAGGTCGTGCCAAGGTCGTTGGTCTTGATATGGGCCTCGATATCGTCGCTGACGATGCAGGCACCGACCGGGACGCCGCTGCCGAGCGATTTGGCGAGCGTCACGATGTCCGGTACGACACCGCCGGCGTTTTCGCTGCCGGCGAAGAACCAGCTTCCGGTGCGGCCGATACCGGTCTGGACCTCGTCGAAGATCAAAATGATCCCGAGATCGTCGCACAATTGCCGGAGGCTCGTAAAGAACTCGGGCGAAGCTTCGCGGACGCCGGCCATCGACTGGATCGGTTCGAGCATGATCGCCGCGGTTTCGCGATCGGCGATGGCCGCGACACTCGCGATATCACCGAATTCGGCGCATTCGTGAAACGGCACGTTCGGCCGCCCGATCTCGCGGTATTTACCTAAAAAGGTGGCCGAGATAGCGTCTGCGGTCCGGCCGTGAAAGCCGCCCGTGAATGTGATGACCTTTTGGCGTCCGGTGGCCATACGGGCCATGCGCATCGCGTTTTCATTGGCCTCGGTGCCGGAATTGCAGAAAAAGACCTTTTCCAGCGGCTTTGGCGCGATCTCGGCAAGTTTCGCCGCTGCCTTGGCCCGAACGCCGGAGAAAACGAGGTTTGAGTAAAATAGCACCTTCTCGGCCTGTTCGGCGATGGCTTTGACCACATGCGGATGCGAATGCCCGGTGGCACAGACCGCGTGGCCGCCATACAGATCGAGGTATTTGGCACCTTCGCTAGTCCAGATCCAGGCACCGCGGCCGCGTTCGACCGCGATATTCATCTTGGCGTAGGTCGCGACCTGATTTGCGGATTCGATATTTTCTATTTCTTCAAAGTTCATTGTTCTATTGCGTCCGGGTCGAAATCCGGCACGCGGCGTTCCATATATTGTGTCGGCGAATACGTGATCCGCTGAGCGAGATCTTTGATAAATTCCGGGACGGCGGTCATCGCGGCGATCTCTTCGGCAGTGAGTTTGACAGTCAGCGTATAGATGCCGACGGTTCCGCAGACGGCCTCAAGGTAATAATTGCCGCGGGCCTCATCGTGAAACAGCGTGTACGCCCAATCCTCTTGTTCGATGATTTTCATTGATCAGGGATTTGTCCCGGCCATCATCAGGGCGGTCGTTTCGTCGAATCCGAACATCAGGTTCATGTTCTGGACGGCCTGTCCGGCCGCACCTTTGACGAGATTGTCGATGGCGGCAAAAACCGCGATGTTTCGGCCGCTGACATTCACGGCGATGTCGCAAAAGTTGGTCGTCTTGACCCAATTGATGTCCGGCGAACCGTCAACGATGCGTACGAATCGCGAGCCCGCGTAAAAGTCGCGGTAGATGGCCTTAACGGCGTCTTGGGTAAGCGGTTCGGTAGTTTCCAGATAGCACGAGGCGAAAATGCCGCGGGCGACCGGCAGGCTGTGTGTCATGAAAACGAGATCCGCCGGAGCTGGCCCGACCGTTTCGAGGCATTGCCTGATCTCAGGCAGATGCTGGTGCGTGTACGGCTTATAGGCGTAAAACGACGTCATTCGCTGTGGATGATGAGTATTTGCCGCCGCCTTTGCCCCGGAACCGGAGGAACCCGTCTTGGCGTCAACGATTATCTTGCCGCACAGGCCGCCGTGTTTGACGAGCGGAGCCAGGGCCAGCAGCGTCGCGGTCGCGAAACAGCCGGGATTGGCGATGTATTTGGCTCCTTTGATGTCGCCGCGGTTGAGTTCCGTCAGCCCGTAAACAAAATCGGCCTGCAATTCGTCGGCGGTGTGTTCGATCTTGTAAAACTGGGCGAAGACGGACTTGTCATTGATGCGGAAATCGCCTGAAAGATCGATGGCCTTGACCGCTGCGGGCAACTGAGGCAGCAGCGACAACGCCTGTCCGTGCGGCAATGCGAAGAATGCGACATCCAGATCGGTCAGGGTTCCTAGATCCTCCGGCGACCGCTGAAACATCAGGTCCGTGAGGCCGAAAAGGTTCTTATGTACCTCGCCAACCGCCTTGCCGGCGTGTTCGTTGGCGGTGACCAGCGTGATCTCGACGTTCGGGTGGCCGAGCAGTATGCGGAGCAGTTCGCTGCCGCCGTAACCCGAACCGCCGAAGATCGCGGCTTTTATCTTTTGCGTTTTGATGGTCGTCATGCTGCTAATTTTACTTGCGTGACCGGGGCATAAACGAGATCGAACAGCCTCGAGCCGTCACGTCGGGCGTTACCGGCGGTGAAACCGAAATGGGAAGTGATATAGTCCTCGCCCATCTGCGAATCGGTGACCGAGCCGGCCACAACGTCGATGCCGAGCCCGAACCGCTCGAGCACGGCCGCTCCGCCGATCACGCCGACGTAATCCGAGGCGCAAAAGACGAACGTGGTGAACGCCGCCTTGAATTGCTCATCCCTGAGGATCGAATCGACCGAATATCCGCCGACGATCCCGTCGCCGAGCTCGACGACGATCAGGTCCGGCGATAGGGAATTGAGGTGGTTGATGATCGATTTGGCGGTCGGTGCCAGATCGTCGATGGTGGCCGTGGACGGCAGGCCGCAATCCATGAAACTTGCGGTCACAAACGCGCCGTGGTCCTGCATATTGAGCGTATCGCGAAGTGCCGCAACGCCCGAGAGTTTCGCTCCCGCGACCCTCAGGCCGCGATGGCTGGCCTGTTTGATGATCTCGGTGGCGGCGACCGTTTTGCCCGAGTTCATACAGGTTCCGGCGATGACGATGATCGGGGCCGACGGCTCGAGCGAAATCGCCGGCTGCAGGGCTCCGTCACCGATATTGACTATATTGCCCTCAGGGCCGCATGCAACGCCGAGGACCTCGACGGTAATGGCGTCGGACAATGACGAATGATGGCCGCTGCAGATGCCGATGACACCGCCCATGTTGAGCAGCTGCAGTTTGTCACCGGCAGCTACGGCAGGCGGCACGTCGCCGACGAAGCCCTTGAGAGCACGTCTGGCTCCGAGCACGCCGACCAGGATGTCGCCGGTCGTGATCCGGGCGAGACGGCCGTTGGCGAGTTCGATGTTGCCGTAGGTGGCCGATTCGCCGAGGGCACGGACAACGACCACGTCGCCGGATCGCGGTTCGGCGGCCTGCCGCACAACGGCGATCTCATGCGGCAGGTCGAGCCTGGCCGCCGACGATCCGATCTTATCGACCCGTATGATGTTTGACTCAATATTGCTTGTCATGGCTATTTCGAAAGGACGTCCCAAAGCTTTTTGATGGCGAGCCGCTGCATCGGCCCATTTTCGACCGCGATCATGATCGTGTCGTCACCGGCGATAGTGCCGACGATCTCCTTGATCTTTGCCGAGTCGATCTTGACCGCGATCGCCGACGCGAGTCCCGACTGGCAACGGGCGACGATCAGATTTTCGCCCGCGACAGCGAGATCGACGATCCCGAAGCCGGACATTGACGTCTTTCGCGGCGAGGCATAATTGCCCTTGACCTTGACTATGCCCAGATCGACCAGATCGCGTGAAACGCTGGCCTGCGTCACGATGTGCCCGCGGTCGGCGAGTAAAGCAACGATCTGCTCCTGACGGCTGACGGCGTTGTTCTCGATCAGTTTGAGGATCAGGTCCTGTCTAGCGTGTTTTTGCATATGATCTTTGAATATACGCCTATGTTTTATTTTATGCGTATATTCCCATCGTTATGCGTAGTTTATACAGTGCACGGGCGAGCGTCAATGCGGCCCGCACAATTTCTTGGGTACTCTGTGCCGGACGGCCTAGAAGATCGCTAATTTTATACGGAGGAATTTCTTGGGATTTTGCCTGAAGTCGTACAGCAGCTTGGTGCCCTCGCTCGAAAATTGATTAATATTCGACGCGGTCTGGTTCAGGCTGTTATAAAGGGTCTCGTCGGTGACGAAGCGGCCAAGCGTGCCTTTGCCGGCCTGTGCGTCAGCAAGGATCGCCTCGATCCTTGTCGTGGTCGAGTTAAAGCGGCTGATCGCTTCGCGGGCGTCATCGTACAGCTTCTCGTCTTTGAGGAGCTTGCCGGCGGTGCCTTTGCCGTCTTTGATATCGGCGGTCACGACTTTGATGTCGGCGGCGATATCGTTGATGCTGTTGATCGATTTGCGTAGGTCGGTTATGGCGGCCCTCGTCTCAAGGTACAACGCGTCATCGGTGACAAATTTACCGGCGCTTCCGCGCCCGGCCTTGATGTCAGCGGATATCGATTCCAGCTGTGCGACGGTCTTATTCAGCCCGTCATACAGGGCCGGATCGTTAACCAGCTTTCCGGCAGAGCCTTTGCCCTCATTGATCTTGTCGATCGTGGTCTGCAGACGCGTCATCATGGCTCGCGTCTCAGCAACGGCACCGTCAAGGCTGCGATACAGCGATTCGTCATTGACGATGCGGCCGAGCGTGCCCTCGCCCTGATTGGCCTTGTTAAGGATCTCGTTGGCCGGGATCGCGAGCTTATTGATCTGTTTGAGGAGATCGTTACCGGTCGATGTCAGCTGGTTCATCGAGATCGCCGAATTTGACTTCAGGATCGTGTCGTTCTCAACGGCGGCACCCTTTTCGGTACCGGTCGTAATATTGATCATTTTGTCGTTGCCGAGTACCGACGTAGCGACCAGTGTGGCCGTCGAATCAGTCCTGATCAGGTCGCCGATCGGCTTTTTATCCAGGACCTGAACGACGCCTAGCGTTGCCTCGATCCGCTCGCCTTCGGGGCTGTCCGGCGGTAGGAACTTAACGTCCTCGACCTTTCCGACACTGATGCCGGCGAGCTGCACCTCGGCGTTCTTACGCAGTCCGTCGGCACTGGCGAAACGGACGCGAAGCCTGAGTTTTTTCTCAAACGGGTTAAAATCGCCGCTCGAATTGAGGATCATAAACCCGAACACCAACAGGGCTGCGAGCATAAATATGCCCACACGCAATTCACTTAAGGTTAGCTTTTTACTTGTCCTAGGCACTTGGTTTACTTACTTTCCTCGAATAAAACGATGAATATACGGATCTTCGGCTTTTCTCAATTGTTCGTCTTTGCCGCTGAAAATGATCTTGCCGTTCCTCAGCATGAGGACCTCGGTGTTTATCAGGCAGAGAAAGTCGCCTTCGGTCTCGAAACTGACCTCGCCTTTTTCGTCAACGATAGCATATTCCGAGCTGAGATACTCAAGATTGTTCATTTCGTGCGTCACAAATATAGACGAAACGTCCTCGAGATCGCGAAGCTTGATCGCCAGTTCGCAGATGGTCCGGGCGGTCGGCGGATCGAGTCCCGCGGTCGGTTCATCAAAAAGCACGATGCTCGGGTTGCCGACCAGGGCCCTTGCAATGCCGACGCGGCGGCGCATTCCGCCCGAAAGTTCGTTCGGCATCTTATCGATCGCGTCATCGAGATCAACGAAATGGAGCATACGGGTCACTTCGTGCTCGATCTCTTCCTCGTCCACGCCCTCTTCGATCAGACGGTAGGCGACGTTGTCATATACAGAAAGCGAATCGAAAAGCGCGCCTTCCTGAAAGACCATCCCGATCTTTTTACGGACGCCCATCAGGTCCTGATCGTCAAAATCCGTGATGTTTTCGCCGTCGATAAGGATCTCGCCGGCGTCAGGCTTTATCAATCCGAGAATGAGGTTAATGATCGTGGATTTTCCGCTGCCCGAGCCGCCAAGTACGATCTTGGTCTCGCCGCGGCGGACCGAGAAGTTAACGCCGTCCAGGATGACCTGATCGTCGAACGCGAGATATACATCGCGAAACTCGATCGCCGGCACGAGCCTCGATTCGGCCCGGCCGATCTGCGGATCATTATTTCGCGGTTCAAATTCGCCGGAGGCGTCCGTGGAAAAGAGTGTCATTTTCTAAAACAGCGTACTGCTGAACATGCCCTGCAGCATCTTTGATAGAAAAAAATCAGCGACGATCACGTTGATCGAAGCCGAAACAACCGCATTTGTCGTGGCCCGGCCGACGCCGACGGTGCCGCCGGTCGTATTGAGCCCTTTGTAACAGGCGATGATGCCGATAATAAATCCGAAGGCAAGGGGCTTGATTATGCCGCCGATCAGGTCTTCGATATCGACGCCGGCCCGAACCGATGAAATGTAAACATGGCTGTCCAGGCCATAGATCTGCTGGGCGATAATGCCGCCCCCGAAGAGGCCAAACAGGTCGCACGCGATGGTCAGCAGCGGCAACGCGATCACCAGTGCCACGATCCGCGGTGTCACGAGCTTTCGGACCGGTGAGGTGCCGAGGGCCCGCATAGCGTCGATCTGTTGTGATACGACCATCGACCCGAGTTCAGCCGAGATCGCCGAGCCGACACGTCCGGCGACCATCAGGGCGGTCAAGACGGGCCCGAGTTCGCGTATCAATGTGGTCGCAACGCCCTGGCCGGCATTGCTCTGAGCGCCGTAATATTCGAGCGTCGGGTAAGCCTGGAGGATCAAAACGCCGCCGGTAAAGAATCCGGTCAAGATAACGATACCGAGCGAGCCGACGCCGATATGATCGAGTTGATTGATTATCTCCGAAAAATACCGAGGCTGTTTTCGCAGCCCCTTGAGCATTCGAATGATCAGATTTCCGATCCCTTGAAACTCATAAAGGATTTTCGTTAATGGATTCATTTTATGGAATGGTGACCGATGGACGCTCTCGCACAAGATTACAACGAAGCCAAAGGAAATGACAAACGAAAAGGGTCCGAACCCTCAAGGCTCGAACCCAATATTCACTCAGCTAAGCACGAACTATCAGATGCTCACAACTTACGGCTTTTCCGGAGGCGGTGTCTGGTTTGGACGCGACTGTCGTTTCATCTGTCGTTTTTCCATCATTTCCTGCTGACGGTTCTGCATATTTTCGCGGGTCTGGGCAAATCGCTGACGCAATTCCCGAAAGCGGACAAGCTGTTCCGGCGTAAGGATGCGACGTATTGCAAGCTCGTTCATGAAACGGATCTTGATGACCTCGGCCTGTGCCAACTGAGACTCGCGGAGCCGGTCCTTGACGAGTTGTTCGTCGACGTTGTCGGCATACAGAGCGTCATCGAGAGCGGCGTTGGCCTCACGGACCTTCGCCTGTGCGGCCATCATCAATGGGCGACGTTCCATGTTCGAACGGCGGATACGCTGCACTTGCTCAGGGTTGAGCCCGAGCTGCTGGAGGATGTCCATCCGCATTTCGACCGCCCGATCATTCTGCGGACGAGTTTCGCCGGCGGCCGCCGGAACCCGCGGTTCTTCCTGTGCAAAGGCCGAACCCGCAAGGGCAGGAACGGCTATCGCGAACGCCAATATGATTTTGTGGAGGTGCTTATTCATAACTTCACCTGACAGAGGTTATTCCAGCGAATCAACCTCCGCAAAAAGATCCGAAAGCCTCAGCGAATCATCGACATCATCGTCGACGCCGCTAAGCGTCGGGGCCGACCGCGGATCACGGCGAATGTTGGCCTTTGCCTGCGTCGATATCGGCCGATCCGCGATCCTGCGTACTGTATTTAAAGAACCCCGGGTAGTACGGCCGGAGGAAACCTTGACAGACGCCGTGCGGGCCGGGACAACTGCCGGAACGGCCGCCTTAACCGGCTCACCAGCAGGCGGCACGTCGATCGCCGGCGTAACTGCCGCATTCGAGGTAATGTTTCTGCTGCTGTTCGCAGCGATCTCATTATTGCCTGACCGCGAACCGTAGAAGATGATCGCTCCGATACCGATGAACAATACCAACGCTCCGAAAGCGGCCGCCGCCGAGCCCCATGCCGGGAACTGAGGTAAACCAAAGATCTTTGACAATTTACTCGCAAAACTCTCGGCGATCACCGGCTGCTTTTCATACGGGATCGTAAAAGGCGGTGTCGGGATCGACGCAAATTCCTCGCGGTTCCACTCGTAAACCGCGAAACGTGCCTCGGCGATCGCGGCGAATTCATCCGTACACGGCACGCACTCCGGAAGATGAGCCTCAAAATCAAGACGTTCCCCCGCGGTCGCCTCTCCGTAGATATACGGAACGATCTCAGCGATCCGGTCGCATTTTTCGATCTGCATATTGTCGCTCACCATAAAATCATCTCTTGCGCTCACGATACCTCGACCGGCGTACGTTCCAGCTTCATCTTTAACTGTTTGAGTGCCGTATAGAGCCGGCTCTTTACAGTACTCAGCGGAACCTCAAGCGTTTCGGATATCTCCTGAAACGTCATTTCCTCAAATTCCTTCATAACGACGACTTGCCGCAGGTCACCCGGCAGCGAGCCGACCGCGGCTCTAACGATCGTCAGCCGTTCGGCCTTTTCGGTCTCATTGGCCGGCGAATACTTGGCGGCCGCTACAAAGACCCGATCTTCCGAACCGTCCTCATCATCCAGAAACTCCTCGCTGCGTGTGCGGGCCTTTCGTTTGGTGGTCAGGCATTGGTTCACGGCGATCCGGTGCAGCCACGAAGAAACCTTGGCGTCTCCGCGAAAATTCTTCAAATTGCGGTACGCAGCGATGAACGCTTCCTGGGCGGCATCGTGGGCTTCGTCCTCGCGCCCGAGCATGCCGAAGCAAAGAGCGAATATTTTCCGCTCCCATCTTTTAACGATCTCGCCGAACGCGTTAGGGTCGGCACCGACCGCCATTTCGACTAATTGCTCATCCGTAAAATGCTTATACATCCACTAAATGTATGTGCCGCCGCGGCAAGAGAATAATAACTCAGCTATCCGGATCCGCGCGAACATATTCGCGAACTATCACTTAGACGCCGTTCAGATGAAAAAAGTCGGGGAAATCTCGCCGGCAACGCCGGGGCCTTTGGAAAAACGAATTGAACTAGATAACGCAAACGCAAAGATCGCCGGCATTCATCAAAGAATCACCGGCGATCCAATAGAAAACAAGCACCCGTCGGGCACGACGTAAAGATCAATAGGCACGGGCAAAAACTACTCGTTTGCTCGATGGTTTTCCGGTATATACACACGCACCGGATTCCTCCCGTGCGTTGAGAGGGATACAGCGGATCGTTGCCTTTGTCTCTTCTTTGATCTTCTCTTCGGTCTCGGACGTTCCGTCCCAGTGGGCCATGATGAAACCGCCCTTTTCGATCTGGTCCTTGAACTGGTCCCACGTGTCCACCGAGTGAGTATTCTCTTCGCGAAACGCCAGGGCCTTTTGGAAAATGTTCTCCTGTATCTCGTCGAGCAGACTGACGATATGCGACGAGATGCCGTCCAACGGGCGACTCTCTTTTGAAAGTGTGTCGCGTCTGGCAACCTCGACCGTACCGTTTTCGAGGTCACGCATACCGATCGCCAATCTCACAGGGACGCCCTTCAGCTCGTATTCGGCAAATTTCCACCCCGAACGCTGACTGTCGTTGTCGTCAAATTTGACCGATACTCCGGCGTTCCGAAGTTCATCGAGCAGCGGTGTGACCTTTTCAGTGATCGCCGCGAGGTCTTCCGGACTACGGTAGATCGGGATTATCACCACTTGGATCGGAGCAAGTTTCGGGGGCAGCACCAAGCCCTGGTCGTCGGAATGGGCCATTATCAACGCTCCCATCAAACGCGTAGAAACGCCCCAACTGGTCGCCCAGGCATATTCTTGCTGGTTCTCTTTGTTGACGAATTTGACGTCAAAGGCCTTGGCAAAGTTTTGCCCGAGAAAATGTGACGTCCCGGCCTGCAAGGCTTTGCCGTCCTGCATCATTGCCTCGATACAATAGGTTTCAAGCGCTCCGGCAAACCGCTCATTCGGCGATTTTACGCCCTGCAACACCGGCAGTCCGATCCACTTTTCGGCAAAGGTCGCATACACGCCGAGCATACGTTCGGTCTCTTCGATAGCTTCGGCCTCGGTCGCGTGGGCGGTGTGGCCTTCCTGCCAGAGAAACTCGGCCGTCCGGAGAAAAAGTCGGGTCCGCATCTCCCAGCGGACGATATTGCACCATTGATTGATCAGCAGCGGCAGGTCACGCCACGACTGGATCCAGTTCCGATAGGTGTTCCAAATGACCGCCTCGGAGGTCGGTCGGATGATCAGCTCTTCTTCCAACTTCGCATTCGGGTCCACCATCAAACCGCCTTCCGGATCGCCCTTTAGCCGGTAATGGGTGACAACGGCACACTCCTTGGCAAAGCCCTCAGCGTGCTCTTCTTCCTTTTCGAGAAATGATTTCGGCACGAAAAGAGGGAAGTAAGCGTTCTGATGCCCTGTCGCCTTGAACATATCGTCGAGTGCACGCTGCATCTTTTCCCAGATCGCAAAGCCGTACGGCTTGATGACCATACATCCGCGAACTGCTGAATTTTCGGCCAGATCGGCCCGCTTAACGATCTCGTTGTACCATTCCGAATAATTTTCGGACCGTTTAGGAAGTGCTTTTGACATAAATAATGATGACATCGGGCAGTCCGGCCGCCGTGATGTGAAATAGAAAATATACGGTAAAATGCGGCGATTCACAATCGCGACCGCGGCCCGATCCATTGCCGGTTGCCTTTGTGATCGTTTACGGTATGATAAAATTTTTATTGTATGAGTGACTTCAAATTGGATTTTCACGACACCGAAACGGCCTTCGCGGACAAATCGAATTCCGAGCTAAAAGAAAAGCACCGATTGTTCCGAATGCTCAATTCACCGCTCCTGAATTCGATCGGCACCCGTATCGCAAAGTTTTCGCTCGCTATCGGTTTGCCGGTTGAAGGGCTCATCAAGAATACGATCTTTGAGCAGTTTTGCGGCGGCGAGACCATCGAGGAATGCGATACAGCGATCAAGCGGCTCGGCAATGCCGGTATCGGAACGATCCTTGATTACTCGGTTGAAGGAAAAGCCACGGAAGAGGATTTTGACCGCACCAAGGACGAGATCATCAGGACGATCGACAGGGCAAAGGACGATCCGACGATCCCGTTTTCCGTCTTTAAGGTGACAGGCATTGCTCCGCTCGGGACGCTCGAACGCCTTAGCTGCAAGAAGAAACTCGATGCAAAGAGCCAGGCGAAATGCGAGCGTATCCACAACCGTGTCCTTGAGATCTGTCAGCACGCATACGATTCAGGCAAGCCGATCTTTATCGATGCCGAGGATTCTTGGATCCAGGACGCGATCGACAGGCTGGCGACCGAGATGATGGAGCGGTTCAATCGCGAAAGGCCGATCGTTTTCAACACCCTTCAGCTTTACCGCAAGGATCGGCTCAATTACCTTAAGGAATCGCGCCGGGCGGCGAGTGCTAACGGCTATTTCCTCGGGGTCAAACTCGTTCGCGGTGCATATATGGAAAAGGAACGTGCCCGGGCCGAGGAAATGGGCTATCCGTCGCCGATCCACGATACAAAAGAAGCGACCGACGCGGATTTTGACGCGGCGATCGAGTACTGCCTCAAACATCACGAGACCGTCGCTTTTGTCGCCGGCACGCACAACGAAGAGAGTACCCAGAAGTTGGCACGGCGTATGCACGAACTCGGCATTCCGCCCGACCATCCGAATGTATATTTTTCGCAGCTTTACGGGATGGGTGACTCGCTGTCGTATGTACTGGCCAAAAATAAATACAACGTCTCTAAATACGTCCCGTACGGACCGGTCGCCGACGCGGTGCCGTACTTGATCCGCCGGGCAGAGGAAAACACATCTGTAGCCGGTCACGTCAACCGTGAGGTCGAGTCGATCGAAAAAGAACTGAAGCGCCGAAAGATCTGATGAACCAGCGACGTTAAGCCGTCGTAATGGTTCGCAGTAATGGTAAATATGTATTGCCCGGCCTGCGGAAACCCGGACCAGACACCCGAATCATTTTGCCGTCGATGCGGCATATTTCTCCCTGATCTTTCCAAGCCGGTCAAAGGGCCGGTGCCGCCCGAACAGCATCTGAGTGCCAACCTCGTACTCGGTTCGATGACGATAGCGGTGTGTTTCGCTCTCGCCGCACTGCTGCTGTCGCTTCTGGCCTTCAAGCCGGATACAAACCCTCTGATATACGTGACGTCCGGCCTATTGATCGCGATGGGTTGCTGGCATGTACAAACGGTATGGCGTACGCTTCTGCTGAAAAAGCACTTTAAGGCCCGAACAAAAGTCGATAATGCCGACATTACTGATCCCTTGAGGACCGGTAAATTACTCGATCACGCCAATTTTTCAAACGTCGTCCCCGCCAGCATTACCGAGGACGATACGGCAAAATTAGATCGCGTCAATTCGCGGTCACCTCAGTCCTAACAAAAGCCTTACCGACCGGTCAGATACGGTGCGGTTCGGGTCGTTTTTCCACGAGTTAAATGCGGCAAGTTCACTCTCGCCCAAGGCGGCATTTGCAAGCCGTGCGACCTGCGTGCTCTCAAACGCCCTCGTCGTAAGCGCCATATGAGCCGAGCTGATCTGCAGTTTTGCATCGCTCGCGATCGCGGCCTCGGCGGTGTCGATATCCGGAAACATTTCCGAATATGCGGCGAGATGCCAGGTTCTCTCGCCGTCATTTTCGTCAATGTGCAGCAGTCTCAAAAGAGCAAATCCGGCCTCGAGTTGAAAGGCAAGGAAATCACCGGGTTGGAAATTCTGTCCCATATTTATTGAGATTAGCATATCGCCAAAAATCTCGGTAAAATTGAAGCATGTTGACCGCGCAGAGCCATCAGCAAATGCTGGAAGTTGCCATCGAGGAAGCGAAAGCCGGGCTTGCCGAGGGCGGCATTCCGATCGGAGCCGCGATATTTGATGCGGACGGCACATTGCTCGGCCGCGGGCATAATCGGCGGATCCAGGAATCGGA
>CAZQGN010000048.1:0-4781 GCA_964592865.1 uncultured Chloracidobacterium sp.
TATGAAAGGTGTAGTTTTAGCAGGCGGGCTGGGCTCGCGTCTGAGCCCGCTCACGCGGATAACCAACAAGCATTTGCTGCCGGTCTATAACCAGCCGATGATCTATTACCCGATCAAGGCGCTCATCAATGCCGGTATCGACGACATAATGATCGTTACGGGCGGCAACTCAGCTGGCGATTTTCTCAAGCTATTGCGAAACGGGCGGGATTTCGGCCTCAAGCATCTCAACTATACTTATCAGGAGGGCGAGGGCGGCATCGCCGACGCGCTCGGGCTGGTCGAGCATTTTGCCGACGACGAACCGATCTGTGTGATACTCGGCGACAATATTATCGAGGGCAATATCCGTGCGGCCGCCGACGAGTATCGCCGTCAGGGCAGCGGTGCCAAGATACTGCTCAAGCGCGTGCCGGACCCGCAGCGTTTCGGCGTGCCGGAGCTCGACGGCGACCGTGTCGTCAATATCGAGGAAAAGCCGGCCGAGCCGCGGTCGGACATGGCCGTCATCGGCATCTATTTTTACGACGCCACCGTCTTTGACGTGATCAAGACTCTCGTGCCCTCGGGCCGCGGCGAACTCGAGATCACCGATGTCAACAACCATTACATCCGCCGCGGCGAGATGACCTGGAACGAACTCGACGGCTGGTGGACCGACGCCGGCACGTTTGAGAGCCTGCTGCTCGCCTCGAACCTGGTCGCCAAATCCGGAGCCAATAAGGTTTGAATTGGGGTGAGTCAGGCGAGTCTATAGAGTCTGGCGAGTCTATCGAGTCCAGCGAGTCTTCAGAGTCTGGCGAGTCTGTTGAGTTGGGAGAGTGTGGTGAGTCCACAGAGTCGGGTAAGGCGATCGGGGTCGATTGTTTTTAGCTGAATAGGCTAATAATCTGCGGAGGCATCGTTTTGGCGACGATCAAGAGGTTCGAGGATATTCAGGCTTGGCAAAAAGCTCGTGAGGTGACCAGTTGCGTTTATTCGGTCACAAATAATGGTATGTTCGCGAAAGATTTTGGGCTGAGGGATCAGGTCCGGAGATCGAGTGTTTCGATAATGGCTAATATAGCCGAGGGATTTGCCCGAAGGTCGGACAAGGACTTTGCTCATTTTCTAAATATATCGCGAAGCTCGTGTGCCGAGGTACAGTCTCACCTATATGTTGCACTCGATCAGGAGTACATCTCAGCGGCTAATTTTGATGAGCTTTATCATCTGATCGAGGAAACATCGAAGATGATATTCGCTCTGGCACGGCATTTGGCGACAAAATAGGCGGCTTTAACCTGATCGGGAAACGTGCGGGGCGACCGGATGCGACAACTTTATTTCACAGGTTCGAGTGACCGAGTCGAACCGGTAGACCCGATCGACCCAAAGGACTCGATAGACTCAAAAGACTCGATAGACTAATTACAACTATGCAATTTACCGAAGGCGAAATTAAGGACGTTGTCGTTTATAGTCTCAAAAAATTTCACGACGATCGCGGGTGGTTGGCGGAATTGTTCAGGCACGATGAGCTCGATGCCGAGTTTTATCCCGCGATGTCCTACATTTCGTACACACGGCCCGGCGTCCAACGCGGTCCTCACGAACATGTCGACCAAGCCGACCTGTTTTGCTTTATCGGCCCCTCGACATTTAAGATGATGCTGTGGGATAACCGCCCCGATTCGCCGACCTACAACCATATGATGACGATGTATGTCGGCATCGACGAGCCAATGGCGGTCGTAGTGCCAAAGGGCGTCGTTCACGGTTATAAGAATGTCGGCGATGTTGACGGAATGGTGATCAACTGTCCTAACCGGCTCTATATGGGCGAGGGCAAACGCGAGCCGATAGACGAGATCCGGCATGAGGACGACCCCGACACGATCTATCGAATGGATCGATAGGACGACAGCTTAATTTAAGTTCGGCGGACAGCAACGGCACCCCGCACAGCCGTTTGGCCGAAGTGGCCGTCACCGGCATCGACCGGTTTCCGCCCGCGGCCGCTGTCCGCCGATTTTTTTATTCTATTGATGAAGGTCCTACGCATCATTGCCAGGCTCAATGTCGGCGGCCCTGCCCGGCACGTGGTCTGGCTGACGAGCGGGCTCGACGGCCGCGAATTTGAAAGCCGTTTGCTGGCGGGCACTGTCCCGCCCGGCGAAGAGGACATGGGCTACTTCGCCGAGCAGAACGGCGTCACGCCGCGGTACATCGCCGAGCTCTGCCGCGAGCTTTCGATCAAGGACGCCATTTCGCTGATCAAGATCTACCGTGAAATGAGCGCCTTCCGGCCGGATATCGTCCACACCCATACCGCCAAGGCGGGGACGGTCGGCCGCGTCGCCGCACTTGTCTACAAGTGGGCCACGTGGCGCACGCTGATCGGCCGTCCGCGGCCGGTCCGGGTCGTCCACACATTTCACGGCCACGTTTTTCACAGCTACTACGGCAGAGCCAAGACGAGTCTGTTCCTGTTTATCGAAAGGGTGCTTGCCCGCGTGGCGACCGATCGGATCATTACTATATCGGAGCAGCAGCTTGGCGAGATCAGCGGGCGTTTCGGCGTCGGGCGGGCGGGCCAGTTCGCGGTCATCCCGCTCGGGATCGATCTCGGCCAATTTGCCGACGCGGGAGCGGGCCGCGGGACCCTTCGGACTGAGATCGGAGCCGCCGATGACGAGATCGTGGTCGGGTTCGTCGGGCGTCTGACCGAGATCAAGAATCTGCCGTTGCTGATCCGTGCCGCCCGGCGAGCGCTCGGCGACGCGTCCGGCGGGCCGAAAATGCGCTTTGTCGTGATCGGCGATGGCAATGTCAGGGCATCGGTCGAGCAGTTTATTCTCGATGAGGGCGTTGCCGGAGCGTTTCACCTGCTTGGCAATCGGCCCGATGTGGCGGACCTCTTGCCGGGGCTCGACATCATCGCACTGACCTCGCGAAACGAAGGAACGCCGTTGTCGCTGATCGAGGCCATGGCCGCCGGCGTGCCGTTCGTTTCGACCGCGGTCGGCGGGGTCGTCGACCTTGCGGGCACGGTGGCCGACGAGCGTTCCGGTTTCAGCATCTGCGAGCGGGGCGTGCTCGCCAATGACGATTCTGACGTGTCGTTTTCGGACGGCTTGCTTTATCTCGCGAAAAGTGAAAAATTACGACAGAGCCTTTCGACCGCCGGCCGGGATTTTGTGTTGGAACGATACTCAAAGGACCGTCTTGTCAGCGACATCAGCGAGCTTTACCGGGAACTGTCCCGGGGGAACTGATGGCGACGAAACCTGATCTGCGGGAACCGCTCGGGCCTCGATCCCAGATCTAATTTAGTTGATGCTTTCTTTTGCCAAAGATCCGTACATTGTCGTAGCCGTGAGTTTCATCCTTGGGCTCGTGATGACGTTCGCGGTGCGGCGGTTCGCCTGGAAATACGATTTTGTCGCCCGGCCAAAATCTGACCGGTGGCACAACCGCCCGACAGCGATGCTCGGCGGGGCGGCGATATTTCTTGCCACGGCGGGTGCATTTGTCCTTTTTGTGCCGATGACCCGGACGTCGTTGATCATATTTGGCGGCAGCACGCTGCTTTTCCTCGTCGGGTTGGTCGACGACATTCTTAATATCAGGCCGTATCAAAAATTGATCGGGCAATTGATCGGGGCCGGCGTGGTGATCGCCTTTGGGCTAAAGCTGCCGATCACCGGCTATGAGATCGTCGATATCTGGATCACCGTTTTTTGGCTGATCGGCATCACTAACGCCATCAATCTGCTCGATAACATGGACGGCCTGGCGGCGGGGATCGCGACCATCGGGGCCGTATCGCTGGGGCTCAACTTTGCCGGCAACGGACAGACTGACGACCTGCTTTTGATCGCGGTATTTATAGGCGCCTTGCTCGGATTTCTGGTCTTCAATTTCAATCCCGCGTCGATCTTCATGGGCGATTGCGGTTCGATGTTCGTCGGCTTTTTGCTCGGGTCGACGGTCATGTTGAATCAGACCGGCGGCAAGTCCCGCGGCCTGCTGCCGATACTTGCGGTACCGGTCCTGATACTCTTTGTCCCGATATTTGATACGACGTTTGTCACCATTCTGAGAAAGTTGTGGGGACGCAAGGCATCGCAGGGCGGCCGTGACCATACCTCGCACCGTTTGGTCGCTCTCGGACTGTCGGAACGTGCCGCCGTATTGATGCTCTACTCATTTGCTATCGGAGCCGGGGCATTGTCGCTGGTCGTCTCGAGGCTCGAGGTCACCCAGAGCCTGGCGTTGATAAGCATATTTTCGATAGTGCTGGTCATCATCGGCGTTTACCTGTCGAAGGTAAAGGTCTATGAAAGCGAAGAGGAGGCATTGGCCGGCGGCAGTAACGCGGCATTCGCCTTTTTGGTGAATATCTCATACAAGCGGCGCATCTTTGAGGTGTTCCTGGACGCATTTCTGATAACGCTCGCGTACTATACGGCGTTCGTCATTGTGTTTGGATCATTTGAGAACACACCGAACTGGGATCTGTTTCTCAAGAGCCTGCCGATCCTGGTGTTGCTCAAACTGTCGGCGTTCCTGATCGTCGGCGTATATCGCGGGCTGTGGCGGTATACGAGCATCGGCGACCTGATCACATTCGCCAAGGGGTCGGCGATCGGATCCGTGCTCAGCGTTCTGGCACTTCTGCTGTTGTATCGGTTCGAGTATTATTCGAGGACGGTCCTGATCGTGGATGCGATATTGGTCTTCGGAGCACTGGTGGGCAGTAGGATGATGTTTCGACTCATTCGGCAGGCGATACCGGT
>CAZQGN010000048.1:4881-21452 GCA_964592865.1 uncultured Chloracidobacterium sp.
GAGCACTGGTGGGCAGTAGGATGATGTTTCGACTCATTCGGCAGGCGATACCGGTTCCGGTCGGGGCCGAGGGTCGCCGGGCTCTGATCTACGGTGCCGGCGACGGCGGCGAAATGGTCCTCCGTGAACTGAGGAACAATCCCAAGCTAAATTTTTTGCCCGTCGGGTTCATCGACGACGATCAGCTCAAGACCGATAAGCTGATACATGGCCTAAAGGTCTTTTCGGCCGACAAGATCGCCGAAACGTGCGACGAAAAGAAGATATCGGAGATCTTGATATCAACCTCCAAGCTTGAACCGGCCAAGCTTAAAGAACTCCGGGAGATCTGCCGTGAGGCAAACGTGTCGCTGAAACGGGTCCGCATGTCGATCGAGCCGGTAGATTTTGAATAGCCGGGCATTATGGCGCTAGTGATCATCAAAACTGACGGCCCGTTATCCCGCGTAGTACTGGCTGCGGCGGTGCTCGCCTGCCTCGGTGCAATGTGGTTTTTTGGCAAGTGGAGTTTTGCTAATGCCGTTTCGGCTAGGGCCGATCTGCCGGAGATCGCCGATCTGATGATCGGCCTTGCTCCATCTGACCCGCAAACCCATTTTGCGGCTGCGGTATTGCGTGAGCGTACGTTCGACCCGAACGACGCAGCCGTCTCGCTGGCTGAATATGAAAGATCTGCCGCACTCACGCCTAATAATTATTTACCGTGGCTTGCTCTCGGAAAGGCGCGTGAACGTGCGGGCGACCCGAGCGGAGCCGAAACTGCATTCAAACGAGCGCTGTTATTGGCACCTAATTATGCCGACGTAAAGTGGGCATACGGCAACTGGCTGATCAGATCGGGACGCACTGATGACGGCTTTGGATTGATCCGCGAGGCTGTCGCGGGGAACCGCCAACTTCTGCCGCCGGCGACGTCGATAGCGATGCAGTTGTTGGACGGCGATACCGAGCGTGTCCGCGCGGCGCTCGGAGATTCCGCGGATATCAATGCGGCGCTCGCCGGATATTTTCTTGGCCAAAAGGATCTGGATGGTGCGGCCCGCGCATGGGATCGAATGGGTGCGGCCGTCAGCGACGATAAGTATCGTTCGCTCGGCGAAAACCTGGCGGCACAACTCGCGGCCGGCGGCAGATTCAGGCTGGCCGGAAAAACTATTTCCGCGATCGCCGGGGAAGCAGGTAATTTTGCGGGGATCGGCCGGCTGTCGAATGGTGATTTCGAGGCCCCGGTCAAGCTCCGTGATGCCAAGTTGTTTGAGTGGCAGATCGGAGCTGGGGCTGACCCGCAGGCGGGACTCAGCGAGGGTCAGCCGCACGGCGGCCGATACAGCCTCTTGTTGATATTTAACACAATGCAGGCCGCCGACATGAGGCAGATCGCTCAGACGGCCGCCGTCGAGCCCGGGGCTGCATACGCGGTCGAGGGATATTACCGTTCAGAACTTAAAGGCGGCGTCGCACTGGAAGTCACGGACGCGAGTGACGGCAGGTCGCTTGTCCGATCTGCTCCGTTTGGCCCGCAGGCCGAGTGGGGCCGATTCCGCGTTGAGTTTCAGGTCCCGACGACGACTGACGGGGTCATCGTCAGGTTCGTTCGCGACGGCTGCGTGTCGGCTGTTTGCCCCGTTGCCGGCAAGTTGTGGATCGATGACATTGCGATGACCGTCAGATAGGCAAATGAAGGATCAGCAGAACTCAAATCCGCCGGCAGGGATGTTTGAACCGGCAGTTATCGGTCCGGACGTATCGCGGACCAGTCAGTTGATCTTTATTTTGCTGTGCGCTATCGCGGCCATAACGACCGCACTGTTCGGCGGAGTCGATAACGGAACGTGGGTCCTCATAACCGCCCTGGCCGGAGCGATCTGCATGTTTTGGATAGCAGACGCGTGGCGCGGCCGGGCTTTTCTGATCGACCGCAACACGATCCTCCTCCCGATGATCGGACTCATATCGATTGGGTTGGTGCAGTTGGTGCCGTTGTTCGGTGCGGACATTCCGGCCGGGCCGACCGGATCGGTTGCGAGTTCGTCGATATCACTCGACCCTTATTCGACCAGGCTTTTTCTGGTTCGCCTTGTCATATTCACACTCTTCTTTGCAGCAGCTCTGACATTCATCAACAGCGAAAAGCGTCTGCGAACGACCGCCGGATTTATAACGATCTTTGGTGCATTGATGGCGTTTTTCGGTATCCTGCAACGGCTTGTGAATCCCGACGGGATCTACGGCATTCGCGGGACACCGCAGGCGATACCGTTCGGGTCGTTCGTAAACCAGCATCATTTCGCGGCGTTCATGGTGATGTGTTCGGGTGTTACACTCGGGTTACTTTTTGGCCGCGATACCGGCCGCGAAAGGCGGTTGCTCCTGCTCGTTGCCGCGGTCCTTATGGGAATGGCGACGCTAATGACGAGCTCGCGGGGAGGCCTCATAGCGCTGGTCGCCGTGGTTGGATATGTGGTTATTGCAACGATGCTCGCTAATCAAGGTGACAACCCGGATAACCGATCAGCTGTTGCCCGGGGGCGTGGCCGTTTGATGGCGGCATGTGGGGCGGCATTTCTGCTGGTGGTGTTCGGGTCGGTCCTGTTTCTCGGTGAGAGCAACTCGTTGATCCGCGGAATCGGCTTCGTGGATCAGGCAGATCTCAGCAATGGCCGTTCGCATTTTTGGTCGATCGCCGTTCGTATATTCTTTGACCATCCGATAGCCGGAGCCGGCCTTGACGCGTTCGGTGTAGCATTTACAAGATACGATACGTGGCCCGGCGTTTTCAGGGTCGAACAGGCTCACAACGATTATCTCCAGATACTCGCCGATGCAGGCATCCTGGGGATCAGTTGCGTAATAGCCTTTGTCTATCTGCTTTTTGCAAAGGGTTGGTCGGTCGTCAGGCGGTCAAGTTCACCGTACCGCCGGACACTTGCTATCGGGGCGATGGCCGGATGTTTTGGCATTCTGGTCCATAGCTTTTTTGATTTTCCGCTGCGGACGCCCTCAAACGCGTTCATCTTCCTGCTCTTGGCCGCTTTGGCGATCGTCAACGTCAAAATGCGCCGTACTAGCGAACATTGACCATCAGCTGCTTTTGCCCGCAGGGCATAGTGAAGTTCACCTTGTACGTACCTTTTCGGCTGCTGACAGACTTGACCACAAATAGGGCACGACCCTTGATGCCGCCGATAATTTCGCGCCTGACCGTAACATCCTCGTCGCTTTCAGACGCGGCCTTTATATCTGTCAACTCGATTTCCTGATCGATACCGACGACCACCGCCAATTCACTTCCGTTGGATTCGAGCGAGATCGATTCATCGCTGAGGGTGATAGAACATTGGTTGGCCGGCGCGGTTGGCGGTTCGATCACTCGCGGGCGAGCTTCGGTTGAGGTGGCTGCCTCGGAGGGCTTTGACTCTTTCTCAAGATTTGCTTCTAACGGATCGTTCCCGCTAGCTGCCGGCTTCGTCTTGGTAGGAGGCGGGATCGTGATGATCACCGGCGGAAAAAGGCTCGTTTCAGATCGGCCCGCTTTATCGTCGTTCTTAGCCTCTTCAAGCGGTGCGGCGACGGGCTTTTCGCTTGCATCGGTTGGCACGACCTGCGTTGCAGGCCGCGTTTCGGTATTTTCAGGCACCGCCGGTTTGGGCTGAACGCTTTCGTCGACGGCCTTTTCGACCGGCGAAGGCGAAGGTGACGGCTCAGGCTCGGGCTTTACAGACTCGCCCACCGGCAATGTTTCGGCGACAGGCTGCGGCGTCGTGGCCGGTTCGGCGGGCGCGGTAACAGGTTCAGTGGTCGGCTGAGGTGTTGCGGCAGGCTCGGTCACGGCCGGTACCGGCGTCGGTGTTGAGATCGGCTGTACCGCAGCCTCGGTCATCACAGCAGGGGCCGGCGATGTCGGATTGGCTCCGATCTTGGCGTCAAGCCCGACAATGTTTCCATTGACCTTTCGGTACAGTGATTCGACGATCGAGTAGCGGATGGTGTCGGGAGGGCCGGCCTTATATGCCTTGATATAGACATCGAGAGCCTCGGCAGCCTTTTCGTCCGCCTCGAGAGCGTCCCCGAGCCGCCACATACTCGAGCGCCAAAAAGGCGTATCAGCGGGCAGAACGCTTATTGCGCGTTTGAGCCGGATGGCGGCCTCTTTCGGATTACCATTTTGTAAATTTGCCCAACCGTTAAGCTCTTCGATACGCCCTCGGAGTACCGTTGACAATGTCAGCCTGGGGACATCGGGTAATTTGATGTACTCGCCGCGGGTGGCGGCCAGGCGGCGGCTGTCATACAATTCGTCGGCGAGTACCGCGGCTGCGGCCGTGGGCGGTTCGAGCCCGACATCATCTTTTCCGACGGCAGCTGAAGCCAGTTCGAGTGACACCCCCGGAGCACGGCGCGCCGCGAGCAGTTCCTTTGCGGCGAAGAGCAGGCGATGGACGCGCATCTTATCATCGCCGCCGGTAAAAGCCGCCGCCGCCTTTACCAACACATCGTCCTCGGCGGTCTTGTTTGCCACCTCGGTCGAAAATTCAAGCAATGCCTTGAGCAATCTCGGATTTTCGGCGCTATCGGCCGCGATGGGGGCAAAAATACTCGCTTTGCGTTCACCGGCGATAAGCTCGGCCAGATTGTCGGCATCACGTTCGATCCTACCGCCCAGTTTGGTTGAAACCCTGCCGTCCTTAACGGTGAATGCCGCCGTCAATTCCTCAGCGGCCTCGCGGTAGAATCCGGCAGCAAGCCGGGCGGATGCGATCTCATAATCAAGCGTCGGAAAATTGCCGTATCTTCTGGCGGCGAGCAAAGTCCGTTCGGCGTCGAGCGGCCGCTGCTCAGCCATGTATCCGCGTGCGAGTGCCACATGCGACCAAATGAACCTCGGGTCGGCATTGATCGCCCGTTGGGCATATTCGATCGCCTCGGAGCCTTTCTGATTTGCGGCATACCAGTACGCCGCTCCGGCGAGCAGGATCACGTTTCCGGGGTTCGCTTCCAACGAACGCTTTAGTTCGGCCTCGGCCTCGGTTCGTTTGCCGGAGTCAAATAGCGAGAGGATCAGCCCGGTTCGGGCGGGGATGTTCGAATCCTCTTTCGAAAGTATCTCGTTATAAAGTGCGACGGCGTCGTCGGGCTTGCCCACGGCTCGTTTCATCTCAGCCAAACCGCGTCTGGCGGCGAGAGAATCCGGGTCGAGTTCGAGAGCTTTGGCATATGCCGCGACCGACTCGTCGAGTTGAAAGTCCATCCTGTTTGCCAAGCCGAAGGTCATTTGGGCCGCAGCTGACGCTGGATCGGCCTTGATAGCCAACTCGCTAACACGCCTTGCCTCTGAACCGTTTTCGACGCTGAGATAGAAATTAGCGATCTGCAGCAATTGTCCGACATTGGTCTCGCACTTGGATTCCAATTTCCTGGCGATCTCGAAGGCGGCGACGCGTTCACCACCCCAAAACAGCGCAGGCAGTGATTTGAGCATCTTGTCGGCGAAGATACTGTCCGGGATAGGTGTCGGGGCGTCGGATACGGCTGCGGCAAATGAACGGGCGCTTTCGGGTGGCTTTCCGGAGTTCAGCAGCGAGACGCCCTCATCGTAATTAACGGTCACCAGCATTTCCAGGACTGCCGGCTTCTTTTCCGTTTTGGGAAAGTCGAGCAGGAATTTGCGGAGTGCCTTTATCTTTTCTGCCGGAGTGTTGATCGCCGATGCCTTTTGGAATACCTCGTTCTCATCGGGCGTCTTTTTAGGTGTCGGTTGGGCCTTTGGTTTGGGGGTCGGTGACTTTACAGCACCAGGCTTTTTCGGTGTTGCAGTCGGCTTTGCGGCCGTTGCCGATCGTCCCTTGCTGGTCTGCATCGAGGCCGGCACGATCAGCAAAAATAATGAAAGAATGACCGATAGGTACTTCATATTAAAAACCACAGCGACCTCGGCCATCGGCGAAAATTGTCGCACTCCCAAGCCTCAGAATGATATCACGAAATTGTATTTTCGCCTGATGCGACTTATCCTCGCAATATGAACGAACTCGACCATATCTGGTCGCAAATGCTCTCATCCGCTGAGGCCAAAGCTCTGGATTCGGGCCGAAATGACATTGCCGAATACCTAAAATTAAAGGCCGCGAACGACGCCATCCGTGGCGAAGCCGTTCGCTGGATATTTGACGTATTTGCCGAACTCACCGCCGATGCCGCCCGCGTCCGCCCCTCGATCGTCATCGAGAGCGAACATCCGCACCGGTTTGAACGCGGGACCTCAAGAATGGTCGGGTCCCTTGTACGTGCACGCTCAGGTGTGAGATGTCTAACGCTCGAGGCGGGTTGGACACGAACCCCGGCTGACGGGATCATGCGCAACGGAGCGCTCGCGGCGGCCCGGCTGACGCATTTCGGGATGGCACGTGCTAACGCCGAACTTTCGCTTATTTACGCGGGCGACCTGCCGATCTGGCACATCGAACAGGACAGCGGTTCCCGAATTCCATTCAGGATCGCGGACCTGCATGACCACGTTCGGATATTCCTGGGCGAGGCGTGATGGTGACGGGCACTTTTTATTAGGCACCAACTGCGTTAGAATAAGTGGATATTACTGGATTCGTAACAGGGAGATTTTTAAGTGAAAGCAGATCTTGATAAGTTGGTTGAATTGCAGAAGACAGATACAAATCTTCGCCGGCTAAAACAGATAATCGAAACCGCAGTTGCAAAGCGTGCTGAGATCGAACAGGAGTTTGAACAGCACGCTTTTTCTATTCGTGAGATCCAGGCAAAGCGCGATAAGCTGCATGCCGACCGGGCGAATCTCGAAAAGCAGATCGCCGAAAACAAGACGTACCTCGAACGCGCCGACCGTAACCTCAAACACGCACAGAATCAGAAGGAATACGAGACTGCGATGCGTGAGACCGATGCACTGCAAAAGCAGATCGCGGCATTCGAAACACAGGTAGTCGAGGCCGTCGAGGCTGCCGAAGAGGTCGAGAAGGAACTCGCCGAGCGGGCCGAAGAGATCGATAGCCTTGACGCTAAGCGTAACGAAGCCCTCGCCGCGTTCGACGCTCAACTGGCTAACGACAAAGCCGAGTTTGAATCCGAGACCCAGCATCGTCAACAGGCCTTTTCAACGCTGCCGGCGAGACTCGCATCGGTTTACGACAGGCTGGCACAGCGCAGTCGTGACGGCATCGCGGTCGCTGAGGTGGTGAACGGTTCGTGCAGCGCCTGCTTTATGTCGCTCAGGCCGCAGATGCAGGTCAACGTCAAAAAGGGCGACGAGATCATCACGTGCGAGAGCTGTACCCGCATTCTGTATGTAAGTTTGCCTAACCAGAGCGAAGCCTCGGCCAGTTAGGTCCGGCGGACACGGGTTTTCGAAAAGGGCGTTGGGATAGGCCGTCTCAGCGCCTTTCCGAACTTTGTGCATCGCATACCGTGATCTTCGATCGCGTAACTACATCGGCTTGAATATGAACAGCGTACTTCCCGAGCAGATCGAGCTCGACAAAAAGCTAAAAGTGCTCGACCGGCTTAAAGACCGGCTCGCCGACCACGAAGAGGAGATGATCGACCTTCGCGCCGAGCTCGAGCAGTTTGAGGCCCAGTACACGATGCAAGTGGGCCGGCTCTACGCCGAACAGGACGAGGTTGACGCCCTGATCGCCGAGGAAGAACTAAAGCTCGTCCCCGACGACGAAGAGATAAAACGCAAGGTCGAAGAGCTCCGGAGGCGTGCCGAAGAGTCTGCCGAACGTGCACGTGCCGCCGAGGAGCACGAAGCCGGAGAATGGGTCCCGACCGCCGAAGCAAAAAAGGCATACCACGATCTGGCGCGTATCATACATCCCGACCTGGCTCTCGACGCTGCCGAAAAGGACCGCCGCCACGGCCTTATGGCCGAACTCAATCAGGCATACTCGTCACGTGACCAACAGCGCCTGAATAAGCTCGTGCACGATTACCGGAACAGCCCGGATCTCGTCAAGGGCGACTCGGTTGGCGATGAACTTGTCCGTGCGATCCGCCAGATCTATCAGGTTCGCCGGCGCCTGATCGAACTGGTCGACGAAAAGCAAAAGCTGGTCTCGTCTGAACTTTTCGATCTCCATTTACGTGTCAATGCCGAGGCCGTCGAAGGCCGCGACCTGTTAAAGCAAATGTCCGGCCGGGCCCAGGTCCACATTACCAAGAGCAAGCGTCGGCTTTTGAACCTTCAAAATGTAAACGCCGCTCAGGAAGAGTACGTAAAGGAAAAATTCGGCATGGACATCGAAGATTTCCGAAAGAACTAGACCGCTGCCGCCGCCGCGTAGCCTGATGACCAGGCCCACTGAAAGTTGTACCCGCCGAGCCAGCCGGTCACGTCGACGACCTCGCCGATAAAATACAGCCCGGGCTGAAGTTTGCTCTCCATCGTTTGCGACGAAATCTCGTCGGTCGATACGCCGCCGAGCGTGACCTCGGCCCGGTCGTACCCCTCGGTCTTGTCAAACTCGACCTGCCACGCGCCCATCGTTGACGCGATCAGCTCGATCTCGGCGTTACTCAGCCGATCGACCGGCTTTTTGAGCGAAAGGCTGTCGGCGATGTGATCGGCCAGCCGCTGCGGCAGGTGGCGGGCAAGATAGTTTGCCAGTGACCGGCGATCGGCCCGGTCAGCGGTGATCGCGGCCGCCAGGTCGACATTCGGCATCAGGTCGATCGAGACCGGCAGTTCCTTTTTCCAATAGTTCGAGATCTGCAGGATCGCCGGGCCGGACAGGCCGCGGTGCGTGAACAATATATTCTCGTGAAACGAGTGTTTTCCCACAGACACCACCGCGTCGGCCGAAACGCCCGCGAGTTTCGGCCAGCCTTGTCCCCGGGCGGCCAGAGCAACAAGCGACGGCCGGGTTTCGACGATCTTGTGGCCAAACTGACGGGCGATACGATAACCGAGATCGGTCGCACCGACCTTGGCAAACGAAAGCCCGCCGCAGGCGATCACCAACCGGCGGGCCGTATATTGGCCGTCCGACGTGTCGACGACAAATCGGCCGTCATGCCGAACGCCTTTCACGGTGCAGCCGGTCTTGACGGCCACGCGGGCCGATCGACACTCAGCCAGGAGCATTTCGACGATCTCCCGGGCACTGCGGCGACAAAAGAGCTGGCCGAGCTTTTTCTCGTAAAACTCGATCTTGTGCCGCTTGACCAACTCGACAAAGTCGGCCGGCGTGTAGCCGGCGAGTGCCGATTTGGCAAAATGCGGGTTCGCCGAGACAAAATTCTCGGCCGTGACACTGCGGTTGGTAAAATTACATCGCCCGCCGCCCGAGATCAGTATCTTGCGGCCGACCTCTGGGTTGTGTTCTAGCACCATTACGCGCAGGCCGCGCCGCCCGGCGTTGAAAGCGCAAAATAGCCCGGCCGCACCGCCGCCGATGATCAAGACGTCGTGGTCCATTTAATCCAGATACCGATCGGCAAGTATCTTCAGGTGATGTTTCACATGGCCCGCCATGATATATGTCAGAGCGCGGACCGAGACGGGTTTATCGCTGGCGGTGCCCATCCGCTTTGCCGTCTCGTCATCAATATTGCCGACCATGATGAGATTGGCTTGCCGCTCAAACGCAAACTCGTCGATCAGGTTGGCAAACGTTCGGTCATTGGCACGCGACGTGGCGATATAGTCGTCCTGTTCAAAACCCTCGATCGGTGTCGTGTCGCCGCGTGAGATACGCAGGACGCGATAGGCGAAGATGCGCTCGCCGTCGATCAGATGGCTCAAAAGCTCCTTGATCGTCCACTTGCCTTCGGCGTAGGCGTAACTTCCGCGGTCCTCGGGCAAACCGGCAACGGCGGCCCTCAGGATCTCGGTCTGCGACTCAAGTTCGGCCATTACGCCGTCACCTTCGATCAGCGAAACGTAGGTGTTGTAATAAGGCGCAAATTCATTTGTTTCGGGTCGTTTCATAATGCGGTATAGTATCAGAGTCGTAATCAGAATTCTCGGCGTTCATCTATGAGACATCACTTGCTCGTCATTTCGATCGTCCTCGGGCAAAGCGTGTCGGCGGCGTTTGCCCAGGGCGGCGGCAAGGCCGAACCGAACCGGGTCAGCCTCGCCGAGGGCCAGTCGAGCGCCGCCGTTTCGGGCACGCTGAGGAACGGCCGGGAAATGGAATATTTATTTCATGCCGAAAAGGGCAGAATCGTCACCATAAATAACCCGACCAAGAGCCAGTTCGATTTTCGGATCTACAACGAAGAGTATTTTTCCGAAGGCGATTTTGACAGTTCGGCGTCATATTCGTTCGAGGTGCCCGAGAGCGGTGATTATCTGTTGACGATCCGTAAAAAGGCGACCGGCGCCAGATCGGCAAGGTTTTCGCTGCGGTTGACTATAAAATAAACTCACGGGCCCGTTTGTGCATCAAACGTTGGTCTTAAGTCACATAAACACACTGGAGTTGATCAAAACAAGATGAAAAAAGTAAGCCTTTTAGGCGTTGTCGCGTTGTTTGCCGTGACGGCGATATCACTGTTCGCTCAAAACGGCGGCAAGGCCGAACCCGGCAGGGTCAAATTTGCCAAGGGCAAATCGCAAACCGTTTTGACCGGCACGCTGTCGGGCGATCAGGAACAGGAGTTCGTATTCGGCGCCAGACAGGGCCAGACCGTCTATATCACCAACCCCGATTCGCTGCGGTTCGCCTACCGGCTTTTTAACGACTCAGTCAGTAACGACAGTACCGATCTCGCCGAGCCGACGATGGAGTTTGTCGTGCCCGAGACCGGCGACTATATGCTGTTCGTCCGCCGGGCCAATACATCACCGCGGTCGGCCAAGTTTTCGATAACGCTGGCCATACAGTAAACAATTTATCTGATCTCAGGAGATTTCCAACAATATGAAAAGAGTTTCGTTGTTCCTCGGCATTGCCGTTGCAGCATTTGTCATTTTTTCGCAGACCGGCGCTCAGGCCGTCAATCGTTCGTTCGAACAGCGGTTCGCCGCCGATACGCCGGCGGGCGACAGCGGCACGTACAGTTTTGACAAAGCCCACAGCTTTATCAACTTTAAGGTCAAGCACATGGGCTTGATCGAGGTCCCCGGATATTTCAGGGATTTTACCGGCACGGTCAATTTTGACGCCAAGGATATCACCAAGTCGACGGTCGAATTTACGGCCAAGGCAACCAGTGTCGATACCGGCGTCGCGGCCCGCGACAACCACCTTCGCTCAAAGGACTTTTTCGAGGTCGAAAAGTTTGCCGACATCACCTTTAAGAGCACCAAGGTCGAGAAAAAGGGCAAGACCCTGATGCTCACCGGCGACTTTACGATGAAGGGCGTGACCAAAACGATCACCTTCCCGTTTCAGATCGCGGGCTGGGTCCCGGCAAACGAAAAGGCCGGAGCCAAGATGGGCATCGTCGCCGAAACCTCGATCAATCGCCGCGATTTTGGCGTAAACTATGGCGGCAACATGCCGAACGGCATCCCGACGTTGTCCGACGTCGTAAAGATCAACCTGCAGATCGAAGCGAACGGCCCTAAACCCGCCGCCGCCGCACCGAAACAATAGTCGGTCGTACGTAAAGCAAAGATTAAGGGGCCGGGCGTTTGTACCGGCCCTTTTTCATTTCCCGGCCGACTGTCCAGCGTGTCCCGACTGTCCCGACTGTCCTGCGTGTCCTGACTGTCCGGGCTGTCCTGCGTGTCCCGACTGTCCCGACTGTCCTGACTGTCCCGAGTGTCCCGAGTGTCCTGGCACTCTCGACTCACAAGACTCAATAGACTCGCTCGACTCAATAGACTCGCTCGACTCACCAGACTCGCCAGACTCTCAGGCCTGTTTGATGAATTTTCAAAGATCTGGTCAAACCTTTAGTCTAACATATATTGCAGAGATACAGCAAGATTTCATTTCTGCAACAGCAGATCAGCGGCGTAGGCCGAGATCCGAAAACTCCTCTACTTACCCAGGAGAGGCGGCACCCCGATGGCTTTTTATCGGGATGACGGAGTGGTTCTCGATCGTCACCTGTCACTCAACACCTATCACACGCCCACCCAGCACCGAAAAGTTTATTGACACTAATCCACGATAAGTACACAATTACCCTATCGCCGCATCACATGACCCATCGAACTGCGATTGGCAGTGACCGGAAGATCCCATGTCGGAAATCAAAAATCGCGGGAATGTGAGCTTGTCCCATAAATGAGGCTCCGGATAGTCTTCTGCGTAGTCCAATGAAAGTGAAAACTCTATTACTGATCCTGCTCTCCACAATCTCCGGGTTCGCCGCGACATTTACCGTCACGAATGCAAATGATAGCGGCCCCGGAAGCCTCCGGCAGGCGATCATTGATTCGAACTCCAACGACCAGGACGATACGATCAATTTTGATCCTGTGTTCTTTGGGGTTCAGCAGACGATCACGTTGACATCCGGAATGCTGGAGATCAGATCTGACAGCGAGGCTTCGGGTTCATCCAGGCGACTGACGATCATCGGCCCGGGTGCCGGATCACTGACTATCAGCGGAAATAACCAAAGTCGGGTCATTTCGATAGAGTGGCAGGGAAAGGCGCTCATAAGTGGCATCAGGATCGCTAACGGTAACGGTGTCGGA
Source organism: uncultured Chloracidobacterium sp. (assembly GCA_964592865.1). Classification (GTDB taxonomy): domain Bacteria; phylum Acidobacteriota; class Blastocatellia; order Pyrinomonadales; family Pyrinomonadaceae; genus OLB17. The sequence goes on from CAZQGN010000048.1 coordinate 17,513, forward strand.
GGAGCCGATTACTTCGGAGCCGGCGGCGGCATCCTTGTAAAAGGGGGGTTCATCGGCGAGGACGTCGATCTGCTGACCTTATCGAACTGCGAGGTGACCGGAAACACAAGCCAATCGTCGGGCGGCGGAATTTATGGCTACGGAAATGTGACGATAATCAATTCGGTCATCCACGGTAATTCAGCGAGCAATACTGGCGGCGGCATCGGGTCGAGCGCTACATCGACCGCGAGAATGAGGATCATCAATTCGACCGTGAGTCGAAATTCCGCGGTATCCGCCGGCGGGGGACTATTCAACCTTAACGGAAACGTCGCACTTATCAACAGCACCGTTGCTTTTAACAGCGGAACCAGCGGGTCGACGGGCGGCGGCGGAATAGCTCAGCAAAGCTCGGGTTTCTTCGACGCAAAACTCTATCCAAGAAACTCGATCGTCGCGAAAAACACGCTTGGCTCAAGTAGCAACATACAGGACGTAAACGGCATTATCGTCTCCGACGGTTACAACATTGTGGGAAGCACCACGGGAATAACCGGGATCAGCGGGATCCTGACCGGGAATCAACTGAACACAGATCCACTGCTCGATCCGATCCTGTCAATGAACGGCGGCACGTTGATGACGCACGCCCTGCTCGGCGGCAGTCCGGCGATCGATCGCGGCGACAACTGCGTGCTTAGCACTCCGGGAATGGGTGGGTGCTCCGACCCCGTTATCACAATGGATCAACGCGGAATTAGCCGTCCGCAGGACGGTGACAATAATGGCGTACCGGTCGTAGATATCGGAGCGTATGAGGTCGAATCGCTGCCGCTTCCGGCACCCGGGGCATTCGATCTTTTGGCGTCGAGCGATACGGGTTACAGTGATTCTGATAACATCACGGCGGCGCAGAATTTGTCATTCAATGTCAGCGGGCTGTTGATCGGGGCGACGGTCGAGATCTATCGCAACGGCACCCTATTCAACAGCATCAACGCTGTCAACGCTGAACTTGCGTTCGATGACACCAGTCAGCAAGCGGACGGTACCTATGTTTACCTCGTCCGGCACCGGATCGGCAATGATCTAAGCAACTTCAAATCGCTAACAGTCATTGTTGACCGTACAGCTCCGACCGTGACGTTAGCTCAATCAGCCGCACAGTCAGATCCGACCCGCTCCCAGCCGATCGCATTTACCATGTTCATTAATGAGGCCGTGATCGGTTTTGAGCCTTCAGATATTTCTCTGGCCGGTTCAACTGCCGATGTGTCGAGCGCGGTGTTGATCGTTGGTGACAGCCGTCCGACGTTCAATGTCGATGTGGAGAACATCCGCAGCAGCGGAACCGTCGTGGCGTCGTTGCCTGCTGACCGCTTTCATGACATTGCCGGCAACCCGAATCCTGTGGCCGCGACAACGGACAACTCGGTTACCCTCGACCTTTCCCTGCCGCCGACACCGCCACCGGCTTGTGACGGTTATTTTTTCAAAGAGGCCCCGAAATATGCGTTTTCCGGCAAGCCAAAGTCCGTAGCGGCGGCAGATCTTGATGGCGATGGCAAACTCGATATAGTCGGAACTTATACAGATCCGATCTCCGGATTCGGCATCTTGCGGGGCGGCGGCCAGGAGCGGTTTGTTCTCCAGTATGAGTATGCGTTTGTACCCAATTCTTTTACCGTCGAGAGTGTAAATTTATCAGATATCGATCAGGACGGCCGCGCGGATCTGATCGTCACATCGTGGTCACAAAATCGAATAGCGATCTTTAGGAATACTAGTCCCGGACCCGGCACGTTCCGGTTTGGCCCGCGAACCGACTACCTGACAATGGGCAACAGCCCGCGTTCGCTGGCGATCGGTGACTTTGACGCTGACGGAAAGCCGGATATTGCGGTCGCGAGCGTCGATTCAGTTGCGGGAATCTCTGTATTTCGAAATATCAGCGGTGGAAACGGATCGATCACGCTGGCACCAAGGGTCGATCATGTCTTGCCCGCCGGCGGCGTTAGCGTGATCACTGCCGGCGATTTTGACGTGGACGGCAAGTTGGATATCGCGGTCGGTTCCGAATCGTCCGGATATTTTCAGGTCCTGCGAAACACGGGGACAGGGCCCGGCAGCATTAGTTTCAGTGTTTCTTCGACATTCGATGTTTCCGGTCAATCCAGGGGCATAACCGCCGCCGATCTCGACGGCGACGGAAAACCGGAGGTTGTCGTCGCCAACAACAGCCTTATTTCGGTGTTTCGTAACACCAGTACCGGGGGCGGCAGCATTAACTTTGCGTTAAAGCGGGATTTCATAGCGGGAATGTCTCCGTTCGGTGTTTTGGCGGCCGATTTCGATCAGGACGGAAGATCTGATCTGGCCGCGGTAAACAGCAATGGAAATTCGGTCTCCGTTTTGAGAAATTCGAGCTCGGGGATCGGTGTTTTGAGTTTTGCAGCCAGAAATGTTGACTTCGGAGTTGGCATTTTGCCGTATCGACTCGCGACCGGCGATCTTAACGGGGATCAAAGGCCGGATATCATCACTGCAAATCTGGACGGAGGCAACGTTTCGATCCTGATCAATCGCAGTAACGGTGCCGGCGAAATAGGCTTTAGTTCTCGTCCGGACTACAAGACTCCGCTTGATGCCCAGGTGACAAAGATCGTCGCCGGTGACTTCGACAATGACGGCGGGATTGATATTGCCGCTTCATTTAGTAATTCGAGCAATGTCAATCGTTTCTCGATCTATCGGAACGATGGTCAAGGCGGGTTTGCATCGCGATCCGATATTGCCGTCGCAGTTCCAAATGCGATAGAGGTCGAGCCGCTTTATCTTGAAACCGCAGATCTTGACGGTGATGGCAGGACCGACATCGTAACATTTGGCTCGTGGAAGACTGCCGGTGAAACTGTGTTTGGCCTCAGGTTCTATCGAAACGTCAGTAATGGCCCTGGCAGCATCAATTTCGTTGCGGAAAACTTTAACGTAATGCTTCCAACCCCGTTCGCCGGACATGTTTTCCTCGGGGACCTCGATGGCGACCTGAAAACAGATGTCATTACGACGTACACGCCATACGAATTAGGGTCACGCACCGCGTTGATCTTGCGAAATACTAGCTCAGGGCCCGGTTCCTTTAATTTTACCGAAGCCGTCGTTATTCCAACGATCGGTTCCGGGATGTTCCTCGTGCCTGCCGACATCGATCGTGATGGGAAACTCGACTTGGTATATGGAAACGGACGTTCGACAACTCCCACGATAACAGTTCAGCACAACACGAGCACCGGGCCCGGCAGTATTAGCCTTAGTAGACAGGACATTGCAACGGGCAGCCTTTCAGAACTGAATCCGATCGTCGGCGATTATGGTAACGACTCCAAGCCGGATCTGTTTGGTAGTACCGATCTCCGTTTAGCGGTTTTCGAGAATATCGGCGGCACGGGCACGATCAATTTTGGACCGCCGGTCGAAACATTGAATTTTGCCGGAGTTCCGGTTGATAAGGGAGATATTGACGGTGACGGCAGGACCGATATTGTGGCCGACTATGGCACCGCGTATTTTTCGATCCTGAGAAACACCACCATCGGCAATGGCCCATTTAGCTATTCACTCGGGAGTTCGGTCGCGTTTGGCGGAAACTCCAACGGAAGTGGGAACAAGACCAGCTATCTCGTTCGCGATTTCGACAATAACGGCCGGCCTGATATTGCGGTTGGGTTTTATGGTTCAACGATGGGGTCAATTTCGCTGCTGTTGAACGTACCGTGTGCGACCCAGGGCAATGTCACTCCGTTTGATTTTGATGGCGACTCGAAGTCGGATCTTTCAATTTTCCGTCCGGCCCAAGGTGAATGGTGGGTTTCTAAGAGCAGTAACGGCGGGAGTTTTGCTACTCAGTTCGGCACCGCGACGGACACTGTCGTACCGGCGGACTTTACCGGTGACGGGA
>CAZQGN010000049.1:0-18716 GCA_964592865.1 uncultured Chloracidobacterium sp.
ACGGATCCTTTTCGTGGGTACTGGTTGAGGCCACCGTTGTCTGCATCGTCGGCAGCGTCGAAGCGACCTGAAATTCAAACGTGAATGTTACGGTTCTGGTCTGGTTCTGCGAGAGGTTGCCAAAATTACACTGGATCTTGTTAGCGACGACCGAGCAGGTTCCGCCCGATGTCTGGACCGAGGAAAGTTTTCCGAGAATGTACTTATTCGGGCTCGTGTTGGTCAGCGGAAAGGTGACCGTCAAAGTTACACCCTGAGCGGTCTGATTACCGATGTTGCGAACGCGGGTCGAATACTGGTAAGGCGATTCGACGGTCGGGGTCGCCGAGCCCTGCCACGCGAGTACCGAGAGATTTGGGGCCGGCGGGGCCGCAACGGCTGAGATCGATCCGAAAACGACGATCGCTGACATTAAGGAAAGAGCGAATATGCTCCGTGAGACTAAGTTCTTCATTAATTTTCTCCTGTAAGTTTTCTTGTTGAACACAAGATCACGCGTGTCCTGTACTTGTGAGAACGCAGGGATGGAAAGAAGCTTGCAACCAAATTGCAAAAAAATGTAACCTTCGTCATATCAACACTTAAGTAGTGCCATCGGCCAAGCTTTTGCCACGTTGCTCGACAACTCGGCGGTAATTTCATACAGTTTCGAAAGACCCTTCAACCGGAACGATCAATGTTTTTGAGGCCCCTCGGGCGTCGTAAAGCGATCGGTGGACGATGATATGAAAGATTTTTTTGATCACACGAAGCGAAATCTCCGAGTATATATTGCGGCATTTGCGAGTCTCATTGTGTTGGCCTCGGCAGCGGCTCAAGTTGCGGCCCAACCGAAACCAGTTACCCGACAGGAGACATTGCGCGGTTCCGTCACGCCTGAACGCGAATGGTGGGACGTCCTTCATTACGATCTTTCCGTGCAGTTCCTTCCCGATACCCGGACGATAAAAGGGTCAAATGTTATTACGTTCAAGGTACTTAAGCCCGGAAGCAAGATGCAGATCGACCTGCAGACTCCGCTCGCGATAACCCGTGCGTCATTCGGCGCCGAATCGCTGAAGTTCGAACGCGAAGGCAATGTTTACTGGATCTATTTTGCGGATGAACTGAAGGCCGGTGCCGAGGCAAGGGTGGAGATCGCATACGAGGGCAGGCCCACTGCGAGCACAAACCCGCCCTGGAGCGGCGGCGTGACCTGGGGACGCGACGATCTCGGCGATCACTACATCACCACCACATGTCAGGGCATCGGGGCAAGTATATGGTGGCCGAATAAGGATATTGGATATGACGAGCCCGATCGGGGAATGAAGATAAACATCACGGTTCCCGACGGCCTCGCGGCGGTCTCGAACGGCCGTTTGAAAGGGGTGGATCACGACAATAAGAACAAGACAAATACCTTTCACTGGCAGGTCGTCAACCCGATAAATAACTACGGCGTCAACGCAAATATTGGCAAGTATGTTACCTGGTCGGAGAAATACCCTGGCCTTGGCGGGCCGCTGGATGTGAGCTACTGGGTGCTTGCCCATCAAAAGGCGGCGGCAATGAAACAATTCAAGGAAGTCCCGCGGATGCTCAAGGCCTTTGAATATTGGTTTGGCAAATATCCCTGGTACGAAGACGGCTACAAACTCGTCTCGGTCTCTTACGCAGGAATGGAGCACCAGAGTTCGGTGACATATGGCAACTGGTTCCGCAACGGTTATCGCGGCCGCGACGTCAGTTTTACGGGTATTGGCTATAAATTCGACTTTATTATCGTCCACGAGTCAGGCCATGAGTGGTTTGGAAACAACATTTCGATGAAGGATGCCGCCGATATGTGGATCCACGAAGGGTTTACCAACTACTCGGAGAATCTGTTCGTTGAATATTACTGGGGCAAGAAGAGCGGCGAAGATTATGTGATCGGCAGCCGGCGCAATATCCGCAACGATTCACCTATCATCGGCACCTATGGAGCCAACCGCGAGGGTTCCGGCGATATGTATTACAAGGGCGGTAATCTTCTTCACACGATCCGACAGATCGTAGGCGACGACGCCAAATGGCGCTCGACCCTACAGGGGTTGAACAAGGATTTTTGGCATCAGACGGTCACGACACAGCAGATCGAAACGTACATTTCACAGCGTGCTGGAGTGGATCTCAGTAAGGTGTTCGATCAGTACCTTCGCGATACCAGGATACCGCTGCTGCAGTATAGGATCGAAGGCTCCAAATTGTCGTTCAAATACGACCGCGTAGTCGACGGTTTCGCTATGCCGATCCGGATCGCTGTCAACGGCAAAGAAAGCGTGATCGTACCCAACGCCGCGATGCAGACGATGACTTTTCCGGCGGATATCACATCCGTTGAGGTGAACCGCAATTATCTGGCCGAATCAGAATTGCTTAAGTGACCGGACGTTGTTGACCCTCTCGGTTTGAAAATATACACTTCTCTTTTGATAAGTGGTGAGTTATTGCGACTTGCGGCCACTTAAAATAAACCGCTAAACAGCAAAGAGTAGCAGCTAATGACCTTACGGAGACTCTATGCTTGTTCGGCATGGAGTTTTTGATTTGTATGACAGCATTTCTTGACCTATTAAAAGAGCGGATCGTTGTGTTTGACGGTGCGATGGGCAGTAATCTGCAGGCGCTCGATCTGTCGATCGACGATTGGGGCGGGCCTAATTTTGAGAATTGCTCCGAGAACCTGCTTTATACGCGGCCAGACGCGATCGAGACGGTGCACCGGAGCTTTCTGGATGTCGGCTGTGACGTGATCGAGACCAATAGTTTTGGCGGAAGCGAGGTAGTGCTGGCCGAATTTGGGATCGCGGACAAGACTTACGACGTGAACAAAAAGGCGGCCGAACTGGCTAAACGGCTGGCGAGTGACTATTCAACGTACGACAAGCCGCGTTTCGTCGCCGGTTCGATCGGGCCGGGAACGAAACTTCCGACACTTGGCCATATAACGTATCCGGCGCTCAAAGAAGCCTATCGTGAACAGGTTCGTGGGTTGATCGACGGCGGCAGCGATATCCTGATCGTCGAGACTTGTCAGGACCTTTTGCAGACCAAGGCGGCGCTTGCGGCTATTTTTGAACATTTCGAAAAGAACAAGATCAAATTACCCGTCATCGCACAGGTAACGATCGAGGTTTTTGGGACGATGCTCAACGGCACCGAGATCGGGGCCGCGTTGACGGCGCTTGAGCCTTTCCCGATCGACGTTATTGGTATGAACTGCGGCACAGGGCCGCGGCACATGACGGACAGTTTCCGTTACCTTTGCGAAAATGCCCCGATGGCCATCAGCGTTTTGCCCAACGCGGGTCTGCCCGAGGTTCGCGACGGAGCCCAGTATTACGACGAGTCGCCTGAGAGTTTCGCCGAGCAGGTCGAGCATTTTGCCCGCGATTTCGGCGCGAATATCGTCGGCGGGTGCTGCGGTACGTCGCCTGAGCACCTGAGGCAGGTCGTCGAACGTGTCGGTTCATTATCGCCGAAACAGCGAAACGCGAAACTTATACCGTCGGCCTCGTCGATCTATTTCCAACAGCCGTACACGCAGGACGCGTCGTTTCTCATTGTCGGTGAACGCGTCAATGCTTCGGGATCAAAGAAGATGCGCGACCTCCTCGATGCAGAGGATTGGGACGGGCTGGTCAATCTCGCAAAATCGCAGGAGAAAGAAGGGGCACATATTCTCGACGTCAACGTCGATTTTGTCGGCCGCGACGGCGTCGCCGATATGCACGAACTTGCCTCACGACTGGCGACAGCGGTCAAGATCCCGCTCATGTTCGATTCGACCGAATGGGAAAAAATGGAGGCGGGGCTTGAGCACGCGGGAGGCAAATCGTTGCTCAATTCGACAAACTACGAGGACGGCGAAGAGCGGTTCCTCAAGGTCCTCGACCTTGCGAAACGTTACGGTGCCGGCGTTGTCGTCGGGTTGATCGACGAGGAAGGCATGGCCCGGTCATTTGACGCCAAGGTCAAGATCGCTCGGCGGGCGTACAAGCAGGCTGTCGAATACGGGATCGAACCGCACGATATCTTCTTTGATCCGCTGGCTCTGCCGATCTCAACCGGTATCGAAGAAGACCGCCGGAACGCCGTTGAGACGATCGACGCGATCCGGCAGATCCGTGAGGAGATGCCCGAGGCCAATATCATCCTCGGCGTGTCAAACATCTCATTCGGTCTTAATCCCGCGGCCCGCGTCGTGCTCAATTCGGTGTTTTTGCACGACTGTGTCGACGCCGGGATGAATTCGGCGATCGTCAATGCGTCAAAGATCCTGCCGCTCATCAGGTTCAACGAGCACGAGATCGAGACCGCACGCGATCTGATCTATGACCGGCGAAAGTTCGAAGGTGACATTTGCACTTATGATCCGCTCGGCGAATTTTCGAATATGTTTCAGGGCAAGACAGCACAGTCGATCAAACCCGACATATCGAATCTGCCGATCGAAGAGAAACTAAAACACCACATCATTGATGGCGAGCGCATAGGACTCGAAGATTCGCTCAAAACGGCCCTTGAAAAGTACGATCCGCTCGAGATCATCAACGACATCTTGTTGGACGGGATGAAGACGGTCGGCGAACTCTTCGGATCGGGACAGATGCAGCTGCCGTTTGTGCTGCAGTCGGCCGAATCAATGAAGGCAGCCGTGAAATTCCTCGAGCCTTTTATGGAAAAGGTCGAGGGAGCCAATAAGGGCGTGCTGGTGCTCGCGACCGTGAAGGGCGACGTGCACGACATCGGAAAGAACCTGGTGGACATCATTCTGACCAATAACGGCTATAAGGTCGTCAACCTCGGCATCAAACAGCCGATCGACGACATTTTGCGTGCCTGGGAAGAAACGGGCGGCGACGCGATCGGCATGAGCGGCCTTTTGGTCAAATCTACGCTCATCATGCGCGACAACCTTGAGTTGATGAACGAACGCGGCGTCAAGGTGCCGGTGATCTTGGGTGGAGCGGCACTCAACCGGCGATATGTTGACCAGGACTTGATCCCGCTCTACAAGGGCAAGTTGTTTTACGCCCGCGACGCGTTTGACGGCCTGCACGCCATGGACGAGATAACCCGGAGACCGGCGGACGAGGTCGCCGGTCAGGCTGCTAGCTCGGTCGTGACAGAGCCCGGAGCCACTCCCGAATCAATTGTCGCTAATGCCGCGGCGGGCGGTGTCGATGACGAAGACCTCGTCGGCGAAGATGCCAAGCTTGGCGTCGAGGCTGCACGCGTATCAAGCCGCTCGTCCGGCGACACATCGCACACCACGCGATCATCGGTCTCCCGTGAGGTTACGATACCTAAGGCACCGTTTTATGGAGCAAAGGTCGTCGAGATCACCGACCTTACGAAGGTTTTCGAATTTATCAACGAGACAGCTTTGTTCAAGGGCCAGTGGCAGTACAAGCAGGGCCGCAGCTCATCGGAGGAATATCAGCAGGTCCTACGGGATACCGTTTATCCCAAATTCGCCGAGATCAAAGCGAAGGCCATTCGTGAAAAACTGCTCGAGGCAAAGGTCGTTTACGGGTACTTTCCGTGTCAGTCGAGCGGCAACGACCTGATCATCTATCATGATGACGAACGCACTGAACGAATGCGGTTCACGTTTCCGCGGCAGCCGCTGGAGCAACGAGGCAGCAAGAACCTGTGTCTCGCGGACTACTTTGCGTCAGTCGAGACGGGCAAGATCGACGTTGTCGCTTTTGACCTCGTGACGATGGGGCGTCGGGCGAGCGAGCATTCGGCTGAGCTTTTCAAAGCGGATAATTACGCGGATTACTTGCTGTTTCACGGGCTCTCGGTCGAGTCTGCCGAGGCGCTTGCCGAGATGTGGCACAAACGCATCCGCGAAGAATTGGGAATCGCCGGCGGCGACGCCGCTGAAATGACCAAGTTGTTTCATCAGGGCTATCAAGGATCGAGATACAGTTTCGGTTACCCGGCGTGCCCGAATCTAGAAGATCAGACAAAGCTTTTTGAGCTACTCGACCCGAGCCGCATCGATGTCGAACTGACGGACGAATTTATGCTCGATCCCGAACAATCGACGTCGGCGATCATCCTGCATCATCCGGACGCAAAATACTTTAATATCGACTAACATCTCCATTTTCTAAATGTTGCATCAAAGCTTAGCGTATCTTGAATCGTTAGAAATGTTCGATCTATGAATAGAATAATCACGATCCTGTTAATTACAACTGTGTTTGCTTTGTCTGCAAACTTCGTTTTCGCGCAACAACCAACACCAACTCCAAAGGTTACAGCGAATGATGATAATGACGGCGACGGCGTGAAAAATGCGGACGACGCTTGTCCGGGCGACAAAGGAACAGCCGCCAATAAAGGTTGTCCAGGCAAAGATGATGACGTAGAAATTTCTCGTGAAGAAGCGAAGAAGCAAAGGGAAAAGCTTGATTCGCTGAAAAGCAATATCACGTTTGATCCAACCCCGACACCTAAATCTACGCCAAATCCAAAGACAAAACCCGGCGAATATAAATCGCCAAATCAGGCTTTGAAAGATTGTAAATTCATTATAAAAGATCCCGGGTGCAAGAAATTTTTTGGTATGTCGAGTGCCGAATTGGATTCGTCTTTTGGCAAGCGTTCTGACGCCAATAGTTTTACCGAACTTGGTTTGTTTTTCTATATTTGGGGTGATCGCTCTGCCGGTGTAAATGAAACGGTTGCAGAAGTTACGTTTTATGGCGAGGGCAGTAGATCGTATAAGAAATTTTACGGTCAACCGAGTGAAGAACTAAATTGGAACGCCAGCCGTGAGGATGTCATTAAACTATACGGTGCACCGACCAAAGAGGATTCGTGGTCCGATTCGTCAAACAGAAAATTTATTAGCATCAAATACGGAGAAAATTATTCCCTGAAATTTACTGATGGCAAATTGGACGAAATAACCATAAGATCCGAAAGACATAATGCCGATGTCGCAGATTATTTTGTCAGACTCGAAGAAGAAAAAAAGCGGCTCGATGAAGCTCATCGCGTTCGACTCGCTAAACAAGCCGAAGAAGACCGTAAGGCCCAAACTAATAAAACACTCGAAGAAAGACTCGAAGATTATTGGAATAAAATAAAAGAAAGAGACGGCATAAAAACTACGGGCGAGCAAAATGACGAAGAGGCGAAAAAACTAAAAGCCAAACTTGATTCTTTGGAAAGCAATATTGACATTATGGCAACGCCGAAGCCACAGGTTGTGCCAGCAACCGCTTCGACTCCAAAATCCACGCCACCGGTTGTTCCGATAACTGATACAGGGGCCAACGGAACTGTTTCAGATTGTAAAATTATTATTTCGGATGGCTGTCGCAATTATTTAATGAATTCAACGATCGACAAGCTCAAAAGTGAACTTGGCCTGCAGGGTGGCAGCTATAACCGGATAATCTCGCTGCAGGTTTATGAAAGAAAAGGAATTGAATTATGGGTTGAACCATCGAGCGGGCGGGTAAAGGTCGCCAAAATTGATAGATATGTTCCCGATTGGAAGCCTGCCAAAGACATCAAATGGGGCGATAATCTCTCGAAAATAGAAAAGAAATATCCTAACGGCAAACTGAGTATCCGCAGAAACGGGGACGCATTGATCTATCCGAACTATGAACTGCATACCGCGTTTATGGAGGGATTGAAACTGGTTCAATTCGAGCAGAGTAACTCCGAATCAGAACAATCTGCCAAAAAGAAACGTGAAACAGTTGACGATCAGATCATGCTTGAGAAAGATCGAGCCGATACCGCATACGCTAATTCACCCGCCGGCATTAAAGCGGCTTTCGACAGTATGCACAGTCAAGTCGAAAGCTACGCAAATCAAGCAAACAAGAAAGTTGAAGAATTCAATAAAAATGAACTCACGTACGAAGTTCTGGAATGGAGGAAACGCAAAGAGGACGAGATCTATTCGATCCGAAAAAAGGCGATCGATCTGATCAACGATTTTTTGAGCAAGAATGCCGGAAAACTACCACAGGCAATGATCGACCATTTGAAGCAAGATCTAGAAAAATTGAGCTCGGGCAAAGCACATTAGATCGCCATCAGACGAATGCTAAATCGAAAACTATGAACAGATCTTTCTTAACCATTACAATATTTTTAATTTTGACAGTTCTGCCGATCGCGATCTTCGCCCAAAGTTCGGATGATGCGGACGGGGACGGCGTAAACAACAGCGAAGACGTTTGCCCCAATGACAAAGGCACCAAAGCCAATAAAGGCTGCCCAAGTGAAGAAAAGGAATTAACGCCGAAAGAAATCAAGAAACAAAAAGAAAAATTGGACTCGCTAAAGAGCAACATTGATATTTTTGCCACGCCCACGCCCACGCCCACGCCCACGCCTACACCAAAGCCAATAACCGCCTCGACTCCAAATACTACGGCTAATGTTCGGATGGCTCCCAACTGTAGATATATTTTGGATTTCGAAAAATGCCGAAATATTTTGTTTGTTATGAGCCGCGAAGAGATCGTCCAGCAGTTCGGCACTGCGGGTATTCAAAAGTATGATTTGAGTTCAGAGTATCGCTATAAAGGGATGACAATAGATGTTGCAACCGCTGATTTTATTTATGGCGTTGAATTTAACGGCTTTGATTGGAATGACGATAAATTAAGATCACCTTTTACGCAGTGGATTCCTGCCGAGGACATCAGGTGGGGCGACGGTAAAGACAAGATCATCAAAAAGTTCGGCAACGCAGATCCGCAAAAGATCAAAGGCGTGAACGGCGAAAAATTCGAGTATTATCGCTACGACGGCGATAAACTAACTTTTCAATTTACCAACGGAAAGCTGACAAAGATCGAACTTAAAAGAAAGATCTCTGATGACGAATACGCTAAAAGCCTGAAAATTTATAAGCTAAGAGAAATTGAGATCGAAGCCCGTAAAACGCCGGAACAGCGGAAAAAAGAGAACCCTTATGGTGTTTCGTTGGAGATCAGAAATGCGTTTGACCTGCTCCACGATCAGGTCGAATCCCTGACAAATACGGCTAATAAGATCGTCAGAGATTACAACGCAAATCAGTACATCTACGACAGTCTAGGACAGCGTTACGGCAAGGAAAGATCTGTTTCCAGCTTACACATTCAGGCAGCCGATCTGATCCGCAAGTTTCTGACAGACCATAAAGGCAGTTTGCCGAAGGCAATGATCAGTCATTTGAAAAGTGACATTGAAAGTTTGTTTTTGGGTGAAGGGCATTAGAGCAAAAGTCGTATCATCTTTCACCCCAAAATGTCTAAATTCAGTCGGTTTCACGGACAGCTTTTATCATGCCCGGATTTTCTGTAAATTGTTGCGGGTGAAGATAGAAATAGGTTGCGTAGTATTCCCTGATATCATGATCGTTGGCAAAAAGCCGCAAGTGTCTTCAGAGTAAAGACCGTTGTTACAATGATATGAAGGCAAAATGTCAGCGGCAACGACTTAGGTTTGCTTGAGCGAGGCCAGCGATCTTATTCCAGATCGCGGTTGTCCAAACGATCCGATCGATCGGATTCCCAAAGCGTCTCTCTAATTACGTCGAGCTGACGTTGGCTGGATTGCAATTAGAGTTTTCCCTCGTTAACAAACGGGTGTTTTTCGTCGATTAGCATTCGGTGCATCGGTCTAGTAAGATATTGGTAAAGCTAGACTTACTCCCGCACGATTTCGATTTATGACAAAGACAATTTTTATTGCCGGCTCCGGTGGGATCGGCGAGGCAGCAGCACTTTTGCTTCGCGAATGGTGCGATTTCGATCTCACGTTGATCCTCGGCGACGTAAGCGAAGGGAATCTGAAAAAGGCCGTCGAGTTTGTTACCGAAAATTCGGCAAAGACGACCCGTGTCGAAACCGTGTTAATGCCGACCGACGGCATTACCGATGCGATGAAGACGGCGTTTGGGGCGGCTGACGTACTGCTCGACTGTTCGCCGGGCGGCCAGGCTCCGCGAATGGCACGATTTGCCGTCGATCACAAGATGCACTACGCGAATCTCACCGAATATGTCGCCGAGACTGACCGGATCATCGAGATGGCAAAGGACGCCGACACCGGCTTTATCCTTCAAACCGGGCTCGCTCCGGGCTTTATCAACGTCAAGGCGATGGAACTCTACCACGACTTTGTCGCCAAGTACGAGAATGAGTCGGTCGAACGGATCGGAATGAAGGTCGGGGCGCTGACGGCACATGCTCACGCACCGCATTTTTATGGATTTACGTGGTCGCCGATAGGTGTCGCCACCGAGTATGTCAAGAATTCGCGGGTGATCCGCGATCATTCGATCACCGAGCTGCCCGCACTCTCGTCACGCGAGGTGATAGTCATCGGGGCAAGGACGTATGAGGCCGACTTGACCTCCGGCGGAGCGGCTGACCTGCCGGATTTCTTTGCCGGGAAGGCACGCCAACTCGACTACAAGACGCTTCGGTACGTTGGCCATTATTCGTGGGTTGAATCGATCGTCGAGACTTTGCCGAAAGACGATAACCTGCCGGATCGCCTTCAGGATGTGATGCTCCGGGCCGTTCCGTCGGTCGAAGATGACCTGGTGTTGGTACACGCCTCTGTTGACGGATTTGACTCAAATGGCCGCCGCCGCATGATCGAAAAAGCGTACTTTGTCGAACCGCTCGAGATAAACGGCCATTGCCTGCGTGCCATCCAGACAACGACCGCGGCTCCGCTATGCCAGTCGGCGATGATGCTTCTGACCGGCGAACACAAAGGCGTTATATTGCAGAGCCAGATCGACCCGAAGGCATTCCTTTCCGGCAACTTCGTTGCCAGAGTTTATGGTTGATCTCGTAGAATATTAAAGAAAAAAGCGGGGCGGATCTGATCCGCCCCGCTTTTTTTCGGTTAACTGACCCGCCTATGGAACATAGGCACTCGGCGTCGGGATGTCGGCCGCGATGCCAAAGGTCTGGATGAGCACGCCCGCCGTTGAACGGTTGGCGTACCAAGTGCTGTTCGACGACCGGAAAACGGCGGCGTCGATCTTATTGTCGCCGTCGTAGTCTCCCGGTACAGGCGTGTCACCGCTGGTTCCGAACGCGAAGGCGTAGAATGTCAAATTCTCACTGCGGAGAACGTACCATTCGCCTGTCGACGGCCTGAAGAACGCCGCATCGGCCTTTCCGTCGCCGGTGAAATCACCCTGTACGGGCCGGTCGGTCGAGGTTCCGAACGCATATGCGACCACGCCGGCATCCGAACTACGTCGGATCCACCATTGGCCCGAAGCCGGTCGGTAAATGGCGATGTCAGCCTTGCCGTCGCCGTCAAAATCACCCACAGCAGGTTTGTCGCCTGAGGCTCCAAAACCGATGATGTCAGTGCCGCCGGTCGATTTCTGGATGTACCAGGTATTGGTCGACGGACGGAAGACCGCCGCGTCGGTTTTGTTGTCGCCGTCATAATCGGCAGGAACCAGCGTGTCGGTGCTCGCCCCGAACGGGAACGCATAGAACGAAAAGTCCTCGCTGCGAAGCACGAACCACTGACCTGTTGACGGTCGCCAGAACGCGAAATCCGTCTTATTGTCGCCGGTGTAGTCGCCGGGTGCAATGCGGTCGGTTGACGTTCCAAA
Organism: uncultured Chloracidobacterium sp.; assembly: GCA_964592865.1. Classification (GTDB taxonomy): domain Bacteria; phylum Acidobacteriota; class Blastocatellia; order Pyrinomonadales; family Pyrinomonadaceae; genus OLB17. Next base: position 11,648 of record CAZQGN010000049.1, read on the forward strand.
CGCCGCGGCAGCGTTGCCGCCGGTCGACGATTTCAGGTACCACCATTCGCCCGGACCCGGACGGAATACCGATAGGTCGGTCTTGTCATCGCCGTCATAGTCAAACGGAGCCCTCAAATTGCTGGCCGTCGCGTTGACGTTGAAGTTAACGTCCGACATATCAAAAAAGATATTGCCGGCACCCTCGACCTTGATGCGGCCCTGCGTCGTGGTGACGTTCGGGATCGTGACCGTTTCCGAACCGTCGTTCGGCGTGCTGGCGGTGATCGTCGTCGGGAATGTCAGTCCGCCGTCCGTCGAGAACGAGATCTTGACGTTTGCGGCGCTGACCGGAGCGGCAGTCGTGTTGTTAACGCTCCACGTAATGGTCTGTGATGAACCGCCGGCCCACGTGACCGCCGTGTTCGGTGCGGTTACGTTGAAGGGGCCGGAGTTGCCGTCGACATTGACCGTTGCGGTCGCGGTATTGATACCGCCGCCGGCGGCACGATTATCGCGGGCTACGACTTGGAATGTCATGGCACGCGTGATCGCCGACATCAATTCACCGGTCAGGCAGTTGCCCGACGGGCATGAACCGGACGTCGAAGGCGGTACGTTGGCGTTGTTGCGAATGTACTGCAGCGACGGGAAGTAGCGCGTCGGGTTTGTCGTCGGCACATAGTTGCGGAACAGCGGACGAGCTATTCCGTCAGCGTCGGAATTGGGAACGGTGCTGGCTGCACCTGTTCCGCCGCCGGCGTTATACTGCTGCCAATCGTAGGTGATCGTATCTCCGTTGGGGTCGGTGGCCGATGCGGTCAACGAAAACGGAGTTTGTTTCGGGATATTGTAGGTCGTGCCTGCCGGGATGGTGACCGTGGGCGGCGTGTTGCCGGTCGCAGTCTGGACAGAACAGGCATTACCGTTATTCACCTGACTGAAAGCTACGATCACCTCGAGGCTCCGGACGTGCATCGTGTCGATGCTGTTCGGGGCAAGGTCCTGGTTGCCGCAGATGCCGGCATAGCCCATGATCGTAATACCGCTGCCGGGCTCAAACGCGTTGGAACTGCTGCGGTTACCGCCGCCGCAGTTGCTGACGTTGCCGTTGAATGTGTGGTTGGAACCCCACTGGTGGCCCATTTCGTGAGCGACGTAGTCGATCGCAAAAGGATCACCGACGGGATTGGGCAGGCCGGTGGTTCCGGCGCCTTTCGACGCACCGCACGGGGAGTTGAGCTGTGCAACGCCGCCGCTGCCGGTCGTGAAAACGTGGCCGATGTCATAGTTTGCCGAGCCGATCACCGTGTCGAGGTTGCCGGTATTGACGTTTATGTCGTTTGACGAGTTAGCATAGGGGTCGTTGGCAGCCGTGCAGGCCGATCCGCCTCCCGGCACCGGGCACGTTGTATTGTTGCCCGCATAGACGATGAGATTGTTGTTTGCCACGACGACCATCCGAAGAGCGAGATCACGTTCGTATACGCCGTTCACGCGGTTCATGATCAGCACCTGAGCGGCCAGACATCCCGCCACAGTATTACCGCCGACCGCGTTACAGTATTCAAAGTTTCCGGCAAGTGCCAGGCGATAGGTGCGGAGGGTGGTACCCGAGGTAACTTCCGGTGCCATCGACGTCATGAACTGAGACGCGTCAAATTCGCCGGGCTGCATCGCCTGGTCAAAGTCCTTACCGACAAATTCGCAAACAAATCGCGAATTTGAACGGGCTTCGCTTTTGCGATAGCTGATGTAATTTTCGGTATCTCCGACCGAATACGGGTCGATGACGACCGAGCCTCTCGGCGTGATGATGTATGCATGAAAACCTGACGGCAGCATATCAAAACGCACCGTCGCAGTCGGGTCATCTATACCCTGTCCGCGATAGGTCGCGGCCAGCTCGGGGAACTTGTCCGCAAGTCCCTGTTCGACGACCATCGAATGTTCGATACGAAATCGTTGAAATGAACCATCGGGCATCGGAAGCGTCAGGATCACCTCCGACGGCTCGCTTGAAAATTCCTCCGGAGCACTTGCAAGGATCTGTTTGACGACCGATTTGTTTAGGCTGAAAGCCTCATACGACCTGATCTCGACCGGCCGATTGGCCCCGGTCAGCTTGATCGGGGTATCGTCGATCCTGGTCCAAACGTTATCAGCCGAAACCGTTTGACCGGCAAAGATCGAGCTTGAAAGCGTAACAAAAGTTGCCAGCATCAGCCAGGCAAAACGAAATCTCATCATTTTCATAAATAAATTACCTCGAAGTCCCAATACAGCTATTCGAACACCCGGAGGGGCAATGGCTCAATGGACCGAAATCAATGGCATCACAAATTGTAGGGTCAGAATTGCTAATCGAAATATCGTAGTAGAAATTGTGGCAAATGTCCACAAAAATCAAGGTGTTTAGGTTTTTCGAGCGCCGCAAGGATGATAAACTTCAATTTTGCGTATGACCCCGAATAGCGATCTATCAGGATTGGAAAGGTTGAACGGCGGCGAGATCGTTCCGCTCGTACCTGACGCCGGTGAAATAGCGGCGATCGGGCCGATAGATCGCGCCGGTTTTTGGCTCACCCACCGCATGAATCTTGGCCGCTGGAAACGGCTCATGACATTTTGCCAGCGGCACATTGGGTCGCTCTGGATCTATCTCGCGACGTACAATCTGATGAACGTTTTCGGGCTGGAGAATGTCGAAGAAGCCGACCCGAATATTCCGTTGGTGCTGGTCGCGAATCACCGGTCGTTTTTCGATATGTACACCGTTTCGAGTGTGCTTTTTCGACGCCTACAGCGGCCCATAACGCTGTATTTTCCGGTTCGGGCAAAGTTCTTTTACACCAGTCCGCTGGGATGGTTCGTAAATCTTGTAATGGGTTGGTTTTCGATGTACCCGCCGTTTTTTCGCGAGGAACGCGAGGCCGTAAAACGTGAGTTTGACAAGTACTCGATGCGGCGGTTGATCCAGTTATGTGCCAGCGGCAGCGGTCACATCATCGGGTTTCATCCTGAGGGTAAGCGAAACCTTCATGGCGGCCCGTATGAACTTTTGCCCGCTCAGCCCGGCATAGGAAAGGTGATCTACACCGCGAAGCCGCAAGTGATACCCGTCTTTATAGCCGGGCTCGGCAACGATCTGCCGAAACAGATCCTCGGAAATTGGACCGGCGGTGAAAAGGTCAGGATCTGGTTTGGCGAGAAGGTGGATCTTAGTGAGTTCTACGCTAAATCCGATCGCCTCAGAACCCACAAAGAGATCTCCGACCGCCTGATGGATAAGATCCGCGAACTCGGAGAGAAGGATCGGGCCCAATTTGGCGATCAAAAGTAATGCCCGAAAAGTACTCTAAGCACAATCCGGACCGCGACACGCCGCGGCTGCAGATGTCGTCACGCAGACGCTGGGCTGTAACTGTCGGCGTTATGACCGGTATGGCGATCGCGGCTCTCGAAGCGACCGTCGTCGGTACCGCAATGCCGACCGTGATCGCCGTGCTTGGCGGCATCAGCTATTACAGCTGGGTATTCTCGGCTTATCTGGTGACCTCGACCGTTACGGTTCCGGTGTGGGGCAAATTGTCAGATCTGTACGGCCGCCGCCTGCTATATCAGATCGGTATCGGGATATTTCTGTTAGGCACCCTGCTTTCCGGCTTCGCGGGGTCGATGACGCAACTGATCATCTTTCGGGCCATTCAGGGGCTCGGTGCCGGAGCTCTGGTGCCCCTCGGGATGACGATCATCGGTGATATCTTTACGCTCCGCGAGCGTGCCCGGATGCAAGCATTTTTCAGCGGCGTCTGGGGACTTTCGAGCATAGTCGGGCCGGTAATCGGTGGTTTTGTCACAGACCAGATATCGTGGCGATGGGTGTTTTTCATAAATGTTCCGATCGGCATCGCGGCCGCACTCATAATCGGCGTCGCATTAAAGGAGCCAAAGCTTGAGGAAAAACCGTCGATCGATTATTTGGGAGCGGCAACGCTGATGGGGGCGATCAGCCTGCTTATGCTGTCGTTGGTCGAGGGCGGGACGACGTTGGCGACACTGCTTGCTCCGATGAATCTCCTGACGATCGCCGGCGGACTATTATTGTTGGCCCTCTTCGTCTATTTCGAACTGCGGGCCGCCGACCCTATTATCCCATTCAGGCTTTTCCGCGACCGAACGATACTGGTTTCGATCATCGCCGGCTTTCTGGCCGGTATCGCGATGTTCGGCGGCATTTCGTTCATTCCGCTCTTTGCCCAGGGGGCACTCGGGATGACCGCCACTCAGGCCGGCTCACTGCTCACTCCGCTAATGCTGAGTTGGGTGTTGATGTCGATCATCGGCGGGCGTGTTCTTTTGAGGGTCGGTTTCCGGGTGATGGTCATTGCCGGATTTGTTGTGTTGACGTCCGGATTTCTGCTCATCTCGACTTTTCAGCGTGAAACACCGACGATCTGGCTTTACATCTATCTGGTGATGATCGGTTCAGGCCTCGGCCTGACAATGCTGACGCTGCTGATAGCCGTTCAGCAGGCCGTCGTTCGTACCCAGCTTGGCGTCGCCACTTCGCTGAACCAATTTACGCGTGCTATCGGCGGAGCGATAGGTGTCGCGCTGATGGGAGCTGTTCTAACGGCCGGACTGGCAACGCAACTTCGTAACGCGGCGAAGGGAAGCGAACACCTTCTTACGCCCGAACAGGCCGAGCGTTTTGCCGCCGACCCGAACGCCCTCATAGATCCGGCTGCGAAAGCAAGCCTTCCGCCCGACATTCTCTCGGTATTACAGGGCTCGATGGCCGCGGCGATGCATCCGGTATTTTTGTTTGGTGCCGGTGTTTGTATTGTGGGGCTGATCGTCGTATTTTTTCTGCCCGGCACGAGAAGAACGGAAGAGGCTGCCGATGTTAATGAGAACAGCGGCACACAAACGCCGTTTTCTGAATAGACGAAATAGATCCCACTTGGACTTTCCCTGCGATCGATGTTTCTGTAATAAGTGCCGAGTCAACGGCTTACTGAAGTTTGCCCGAGGCGGCTGTATTCGAGTTGGGTTCGGCAGCGGCGGTCTGCGACTGTGAGTCGGCCTCCTTCTGTACCTCTTCTGGGCTCTTCCATCCCGCTTTTCTCAGCAGATCTACAGCATAACGAACGGGAACCGCCATGTTGGCAGCGGTATTCTCGGTAAAGACGCCGAAATTCACGCCGATGACCTTGCCAGACTGTCCGAACAACGGGGCACCGGAGCCGCCCTCAGCCGTCTTGGCGTCGTGGACGATCCGTTTGGCATCGAGATCAGTGATCGCACCCTGTGTGGTGAGGGGCACGATCTTTTGCGACTGAGCCAAAAAGTTGATCAAGTTCTGCCGCGAATTGCCAAAGCGGGAATTGATCGATTTGGCTTCATCGTCATCAACCATTGCAAGCAGGCGGTCCGGGCCGCTCGGATAGCCCATCGTGACCACGGTCTTGCCGATCGCGGCGGAATCAGTGTCAAAATCGACGGGGATCGACGGGACCTGCTGCGGCAGCGCTGCCGGGTCGATCATGCTGACCGAAATATCCTCACGGGTACCGAGTTCCTTGACCTTCAGCGGAAACGGCTGGGCGATATTCGGAAAATAAATTACGAGCCGCTTGACCCTTGCCCGGCCGTTCGCGATCGCCATCATCTGCTTGACCTGATCGTCCTCTTCCCATGGCTGCATCACGTGCCGGTTTGACACGATGTAGCCTCCGCCGACGTGAAAGCCCGTGCCGATAAAGTCGTATTCGACAGGCGAACCGTTGCCTTCGGTCGTCAGGCCGATCTGCGGAACAATGGGCGGAGCGGACGGGTCCTCGCCCTGGGACGGTTCATACGGATTCGGGCGAAACGCCTGCGGATCGGCGTAACGAAGCACTTTGCCGCTGCGCTTGTCCACCAGGTCATAGACACCGACCACCAGGCAGACAGCACCGCCGTATTCGACCCGCAAATTCGGCGCAAGTGAAACGGTCTTGATCAGGTCCTTGTTGGTCTTGTCGAGTTGGCCGAGTTGGTCATTGGTCTGGCCAAGCTTCTCCTCGAGCTTTTTGATGATGTCGCTCTGTTGTTCGGACTGTTTGCGGCTCTCGCGCAGCTCACGATTGACCGCAAAGCCGATGTAAAAGAGTCCGGTCAAAAATCCGACAATGAGCACGAGCGTGATCAGCTTGGTCGTGATCGACACCTCACGCATCAGTTCGCGTGAGAATTCCCGCAGGAACGCTTTGGCGTCGTCGCGTTTTGCCGAAGTCGCCGATTCCATCGCGGCTTCTTCAATGAATCGCGAAATATACGGCTGATCACGATTGGTCGTGATCAAAGCGGACTTGTTTTCGAGTGAAAAGAAAGAAAACGATACATCGGTATCGCCGACCTTCAACGTATCGCCGTCGTTTACCGCAATGTATCGCCGGATCGGCTTGTCGTTGATAGTGAGGCCGAGCGATGCGTCAAACTCGACAACCCGGTAAACGCCGTCGGTGCTTTCGATCTCGAACCATACCGCAGAGGCATCTGAGAGGCGCGAGCGTATCTGCAGGTCCGAAGTTTCATCGGACCCGATCCGGATCCTGTCCTGGGAGAAAAATTCGGTCCGTTTTTCTGACCCGACAGCTATATGAATGATGATGCCAACTGCCATTTTCCGCGTATTCGCTTCGATGAAATTCTAACATAATTGAACGCGCGGCGGATGTGATTTTGCGTAGCGCGTGGCAAAATAAAAGCAGATGGCAAAACCTAAATTCATAGATGATCGGGAACAGCTGGAAAAGCTCGCTCCGATGCTCAAGGCCCCGATAAAGCGGCAGGTGTTTGTCTGTACCGGCAAATCATGTTCGGCCGTGGGAGCCGAAGCTGTGAAGGAAGAATTTGCACGCATTCTTGAGGCGAAAGGGCTGCGCCAGGGCAAAGAGTCAAAGGGCCGAAATCCGCTGGGTGAGATACTGCTTACCGAATGCGGGTCGATAGGGTTTTGCACGGTCGGAACCGCGGTGATGGTCTATCCTGACGGCACGCTTTACGGACAGGTCCAGCCCAAAGATGTCGCTGAGATTGTTGA
>CAZQGN010000049.1:18816-19987 GCA_964592865.1 uncultured Chloracidobacterium sp.
CGTTTCATGACGATCACATCGCGTGACTCCCAAACGTGCAGGACGGGCATTCCGGCGATCGGCGATCCGGGATCGTCCAATGCTGACGGGTTGACGATATCATTGGCACCGATGACCCAGGCGACGTCCGTGCCCGGAAATTCGTCATTGATCTCGTCCATTTCAAAGACGATATCGTACGGAATGTTCGCCTCAGCGAGCAAAACATTCATGTGGCCGGGCAAACGTCCCGCAACCGGATGGATCGCAAACTTGACCTCGACACCGCGTTCCTTCAGGATCTTGCAGACCTCCGCGAGCGAATGCTGTGCCTGTGCGACGGCAAGGCCGTAGCCGGGGACGATAATGATCTTCTTCGCATTCAGCAGCAGATCTGACGCTCCGGGAGCCTCAACAGAGCGAACCTCGCCTTGGGGTTCACCGCTTGACGCCGCAACCGTACCGCCCTCGGTGCCAAATCCGCCGAGCATGACGCTGATGAACGAGCGGTTCATGCCCTTGCACATGATGTAGCTGAGGATCGCACCGCTTGAACCGACCAAAGCTCCGGTGACGATCAACAGGTCATTGCTGAGCATAAAGCCCGCCGCTGCCGCTGCCCAACCGGAATAGCTGTTGAGCATCGAAACAACGACCGGCATGTCGGCTCCGCCGATCGCCATCACGAAGTGCAGTCCGAGAATAAAAGTTATGACCGTAGCGGCAATGAGGTAATTGAGTCCGGCTGTCTCCGGTGCCATGACAAAGAGCACGCCCAGCACGACGGTCGCGACGAGCATCGCCAGATTGATCACGTGACGGCCAGGTATCATAAGCGGTTTTCCTGAGATCGTGCCCTGCAGTTTGGCATACGCGATCACGGAACCGGTAAACGTGACAGCACCGATACAGACCCCGATAAACGTCTCGACCAGATGCACCGTAACTTCGTCCGCGGCGATCTTGGTCGTGCCGAGATAGGTGCCAAATCCGACAAGGACGGCCGCGAGGCCGACAAAGCTGTGCAGCATCGCGACAAGCTGCGGCATAGACGTCATTTGAACGCGTGCCGCCAGAACGGCTCCGATCGCGAGGCCCGGAATTACCGCACCGGCGAGCATCACATAATTACCGTCTTTGATCGCAAAGACCGTTGCGACCAATGCGATCAGCATACCGATGATGCCGTAAA
>CAZQGN010000050.1:0-19637 GCA_964592865.1 uncultured Chloracidobacterium sp.
GGATGCTCGACCTGAATACGCGTGTTCATTTCCATGAAATAAAAACTGTCGTCTTCGTCGAGCAAAAATTCAAATGTTCCCGCGCTTGAGTAACCGATCTCCTGACAGGCCTTCACCGCGACCGCTCCCATTTTTTCGCGGAGTTCCGGTGAGATGACAGGCGACGGAGCTTCCTCGAGCAATTTCTGATGCCGTCTCTGGATCGTGCATTCGCGTTCGCCCAGATGGATCACGTTTCCGTGTTCATCGGCCAGCACCTGTATCTCAATGTGTCGCGGCCGCTCGATATATCTTTCGATATAAACAGAGCCGTTCTTAAACGCGTTCAACGCCTCGGTCTGGGCGAGTTCCAGATTGCCGTGAAGTTCGCTTTCCTCACGCACAATACGCATTCCGCGTCCGCCGCCGCCGGCCGCTGCCTTGATGATCAGCGGAAAACCGATCTCGAGAGCGATCTTTCTTGCTTCTTCGGTCGATTCGATCGGGTCGGGGCTGCCGGGCAGGATCGGCACGCCGGCCGCCGTCATTGTACGTCTTGCCTCGACCTTGTCGCCCATCATGGCGATCACATCCGGCCGCGGACCGATGAATTTGATATTGCAGTCTTCGCAGATCTTGGCAAAAGTCGCCGATTCAGCCAAAAAACCATAACCGGGATGGATAGCGTCGACGTTTGTGATCTCGGCCGCACTGATGATCGCCGGGATGTTCAGGTAGCTCTCGGCTGATGCCGCCGGCCCGATGCAGATCGCCTCATCGGCAAATCGAACATGAAGAGCGTCGCGGTCGGCCTCGGAGTGCACGGCGACGGTCTTAATGCCCATCTCCTTGCATGTCCAAATGATACGGCAAGCTATCTCACCGCGATTTGCCACCAATACTTTACGAATTTCCCGCATTTATAAAAAATAAACCGCCGAAACGCCGAGCCGCTGAATAGTTGAGACATTGGGCGGCCCGAGGCCCGCTTATTGTTCTCTCCTGCCGGCTACGCGTTTCCGCGGCGAAAAATTACTTCCTCACTCCGAATAGAGCCTGTCCAAACTCGACGGGCTGGCCGTTCTCGACGTAGATCTTAACGATCTCGCCCGAAACCTCAGCCTGGATCTCGTTCATCAACTTCATCGCTTCGACGATACACACGGTGGTCTCGGCTGAAACGACGCTTCCCTCAGATACGTACGGATCCTTATCCGGGCCCGGTGAGCGATAGAAGGTGCCGACGATCGGCGAGGTTATCTTATGAAGGCCGGCGTCAGGATCAGCCTGCACATCCGGGGCGGCCGACGCTGCCGGTGCCGACGAAGCCGCCGCAGGAGCAACGACCGGAGCCGCATGTACCACAGGGGCAGCCGTCATTTTGCTTAGACGCACACGGATATTCTCGTTCTCAAACTCAAAATCCGTAAAACCGTGTTCGTTGACCAGTTCGGCAAGAGCCTGGAGTTCGTTCATGTCGAACGACGCCCCTTCGCCCGTATTTCCTTTCCGTTCGGCGACGATATCGTCTTTGGCCGGAGCCGTCTTTTCGCTCATACTGGCAATCCTCCGATGAACTAGCCCTTGGCGGCCAGCTCGCGTGGGTTATCAACCAATTCGATAACAGCCATTTCGGCATTGTCACCGACACGGCGGCCGAGTTTTATGATACGCGTGTAACCACCGTTACGGTCTTTATAGCGCACGCCGAGTTCGTTGAAAAGCCGCTGGACGGCTTTTACGCCCGCGGTACGCTCGATTGGCTCCTTGGCCTCACCCTTTTTGCCGCGAAAACGGCTCTGCTCAGCCTTGAACGTGCTGTTACCGGCGTGGAAAAACCGCGATGCCTGGCGTCGCAGATGGACGCCGCGCAATACTGCGTCGTCACCCGTGAGGTCCTGTGCCTTGCGGGCAAGCGTTATTGCCTTTTCGATAAACGGACGCAGTTCCTTGGCTTTTTGAACGGTCGTCACGATGTGCTCTTTGTCCGCATTGATGAGCGATGTCGCCAGGTTGCGGAGCAGCGACATACGATGTTCGCTCGTGCGTCCCAATTTACGATGTGCTTTTAAGTGTCTCATGTCTTTAAGTCAGTAGAGTCAAAAGATGCCCGACCAGCCATTCGCCGCTCGTCCGGGGCACAGAACTCTTAGTCTAGATCTCTCCCGCCCGACCCCGGGATCGGATTACCTTGCTCGTCGAAGTCCATGCCGAAATCGAGCCCCATTCCGTGAAGCATGTCCTTGATCTCGGTGAGCGACTTCTTGCCGAAGTTCTTCGTGTTCAGCATGTCCTTTTCGCTGCGGCGGATCAGATCGCGGATCGAACGAATATCTGCGTTCTTGAGGCAGTTATACGAACGGACCGACAGTTCCAATTCGTCGACCGACTTATCAAGCAGATCGTTACGCATCAGCGGCGGACGTGCGATGTCTTCGTATTTGTACTCTTCTTCTTCCTCTTCGAAATTGATGAAGATGGCCATGTGGTCCTTCACCAATTTGGCAGCCAGGCCGATCGAATCTTCCGGCTTGACCGATCCGTCCGACCAAACCTCGATCGTCAAACGGTCAAATTCAGTGTTCGAACCCTGACGGGTCTGGTCAACCGTATAATTGACCTTTTTGATCGGGGTGTGCACCGAGTCGATGGGGATGTAGCCGACAGACAGGTCTTCGTCGTTATTCACCTCAGCCGAAACGTAGCCGCGGCCCGATTTCAATCTCATTTCGATCCCGATCGATCCGCCGGAGCTGACCGTTGCGATGTGGATCGTCTTGTCGAGAACCTCGACGTCGCCGTCTGCCTCAATATCGGCACTGGTAACCTCACCGGCTCCCTTTTTGCTGATCGAGAGCGTTTTGGGGCCGTTTCCGTGTAATTTGAACGGAACCTGCTTCAAATTGAGGATCACGTCCGTGGCGTCTTCGACAACGCCCTTGATCGATGAAAATTCGTGCTCGACACCATCGATCTTGACGGCGGTGATCGCCGCCCCCTCGATCGACGACAAGAGTGCCCGCCGGATCGAGTTTCCGATCGTTGTGCCGAAACCACGTTCGAACGGAGCGGCGTAAAACTTCCCGTAACGTTCCGTAAGGGTTTCCGTCTCAACATTCAAACGGCTCGGCATTTGAAAATCTGTCCAACTATTACTCTGTGTCATATGCGTTTTAAAATAGTTTTTAGTTTCCGGTTTTTAGTCCTTGCCCAAGCCGGATCGCTCGGGGCGTTAAGACCAAAAACCGGAAACTGACTGTGTTACTTGCTGTAAAGTTCGACGATAAGCTGTTCGTTAATGTTTGCGTCAACATCCTCACGTCGAGGGCTTCCCGAAACCGAAACGCTGTATTCGACCGCACCTGAACTGAGCCACGACGGACGTCCACGGCCGGCCGCAGTCTGCCACGCACCTTCGACGTGAGCATTCTTCTGGCTCTTGTCCTTGACCATCACGACATCGCCGGTCTTCACCTGAAATGACGGGATATCGACTTTCTTTCCGTTAACGGTGATGTGTCCGTGATTGACGAGCTGACGTGCCTGACGGCGCGAGGTCGAGAAACCTGAGCGGTACACGACATTATCCAAACGACGTTCAAGCATGAACAGGAGGTTTTCGCCGGTAACGCCTTTCTGGCGAAGGGCCTTTTCAAAGTAGTTGCGAAACTGCTTTTCGAGGATGAAATAGATGCGCTTTACCTTCTGCTTTTCGCGAAGCTGTTCGCCGTAACCGGCAAGCATCTTGCGTCGGGCTGCACCATGCTGTCCCGGCGGGTTGGTTCCGCGCTTCTCAATTGCACACGACGGTTTGTAGCAACGGTCGCCTTTCAAAAATAACTTTCCACCTTCGCGGCGGCACAGGCGGCACACCGCATCTCTATATCTAGCCATAATTTTAATTGCCTTCGGCAAAAATGGTCTTTGACATCAGATCTTTTAGCTCGACCTTAATATCTCACATCATTTTTGCGGAAAAAGTTTACGGGACTCTTTTCGGTTCCCTTCGTCCTTTCGATAAACCGGGTCGAGTTATATTCGACCCAAAAATCAAAAATCAAAGATCCAGGATCAAACTCTGCGCCTCTTCGGCGGTCGGCAGCCGTTGTGCGGGATCGGCGTCACGTCGCGGATCGCAGTAACGCGGATGCCGGCCTGGCTGACCGCACGGATAGCCGATTCACGGCCGCCGCCCGGCCCCTTGACACGAACCTCGACCTCTCGCATTCCGGCCTCGACAGCCTTGCGGGCAGCCTCTGACGCGGCCTGCTGGGCAGCGAACGGCGTGCCTTTTCGCGAACCGCGAAAGCCGCGTGCGCCCGATGAGCACTGTGCGACCAAATTGCCGTTAGCGTCGGTGATCGAGATCAGCGTGTTGTTGAACGACGCCGCAATATGAACGATCCCGACCGGAATGTTCTTTTTCTCTTTCTTCTTGTAAGTCTTCTTTGCTGGTGCTTTTGCCATATATTCAGAGAACTGTGAGCGGCAGGCAGATAGCAGGTCTATCTGCTAGCAGCTCACGGCCCACCTCTTAACTACTTCTTGCCCGGAGCTTTCTTCTTGGCGACCGCCGCTTTACGCGGCCCCTTACGTGTACGTGCGTTCGTGCTGGTACGCTGTCCGCGAACCGGCAGGCTTCGGCGGTGCCGCAATCCGCGGTAACAGCCGATATCCATCAGACGCTTGATGTCCATCTGGACGCGCTTTCTGAGGTCGCCCTCGATGTCGCCTTCAGTATCCAGGATCGTGCGGATCTTGTTCAGTTCGTCTTCGCTAAGATCCTTGATGCGGGCATCAATGCTGATGCCGGCCTTGTCCAGGATTTCAGTCGCACGCGACTTGCCCACACCGTAGATGTAGGTCATTCCAATCTGTGCCCGTTTGTTGGGCGGTAAATCAACTCCTGCTACGCGAGCCATAATGTCTCCTAAATAAACCTATCCCTGACGCTGTTTGTGCTTCGGATTGTCGCAAATTACCCGAACAACGCCTTTACGATGAATGATCTTGCACTTATCGCAGATCTTTTTAACTGACGGTCTGACTTTCATTACTTTTCCCCTGTCCTACTTATAGCGATACGTTATTCGGCCCCGATTCAGGTCATAGGGCGAAAGTTCGACGAGAACCTTGTCGCCCGGGAGGATTCGAATAAAATTCTTCCTCATTTTCCCCGAGATATGGGCCAGGACCTCGTGTTGATTCCCGTCCACCGCAACCTTGAACATTGCGTTTGGCAGCGTTTCTAAAACCGTCGCCATTACCTCGATCGCTTCCTCTTTAGACATACATTCTAAAGCCAACTCTCTTTCTAGTTGGACAAACCGTTAATGTTAACGTTTTTATCCAACATTTTCAAGTCATGCGGCACTCTTTGCCGCCAACTGCCGTTTCTGCTCTTTGGTCAGCGTTAGGATCTCAGGCCCGTCAGCCGTAACCGCAAGTGTATGTTCGGCATGCGCCGACGGTTTTCCGTCCATCGTGACGACCGTCCACTTATCGCTCAGGGTCCGCGTCTCGTGCGTGCCCATATTCAGCATCGGCTCGATCGCAAAGCAGTAACCGGCCCGGATCCGCTCTTTGGTCCCGGGACGACCGTAGTTCGGGATCTGCGGAGCTTCGTGCATCGCGCGGCCGATACCATGTCCGGTATAATCGCGGACGATCCCGTATCCGTATTTCTGCGCGTGCTCTTGAACGGCCCAGCCAATATCTCCGATACGGTTGTTCACACGGGCAGCGTCGATGCCCAGCTGGAGGCATTCTTCGGTGACCCGGATCAACTGCTTCAGATCATCGGTGATCTCACCGACCGGCACGGTCATCGCGGTATCTCCGACGAAACCCTGAAACGTCGCCGCCATGTCGAGCGAAATGATGTCGCCCTCGTTGAGCGGATCCGGCTTTGAAAATCCGTGAACGATCTCGTGATTGACCGATGCACAGATAGCGAACGGAAAGCCGTGATATCCGATGAACGTCGGGATCGCCCCGGCATCTCGGATCATCTTCTCCGCTGCCGTGTTGAGCTCGAGCGTCGAAACGCCCGGCTTGACCATTACTCGCAAAGCTTCGCGGACCTCGGCGATCAGTTCGCCGACTTCCCGCATCTTGTCCAGATCTTTGGCTGACTTTGCGATGATCATTTTCTTACCGGTCAAATACCGCCAAACCCCATGAATGGTGGTATTGGAATTCATTTCTTCGCCTAAACGACGGCCGAAAGTTCTGAATAGATCTCTTCTACGTCTCCCGTGCCGCTTACCTTCTTCAAACGTCCCGACTTGGCGTAATACTCAAGCAGAGGTGCCGTATTTGCCTGATAAGTATCAAGACGCGTCTTTACGCTCGATTCATTATCGTCCGCACGATGGTCAAGCGAGCGTTCCGGATGGTGATCGCAAAAGCCTTCGACCTTCGGCGGCTTGGAATAGATATTGTATATCTCACCGCATTCGGGACAACTACGACGGCCTGTCAATCGCTTCATCAGCTCATCGGCCGGGATGTCCACCTCGATCGCCAATATCTCTTTGCCCTGTTCTTTCGCCAGTTCCTCAAGCTGCTCGGCCTGGACCGCGGTCCGCGGATAACCGTCAAGAACAAATGTTCCGGCCGTGTCGCTTTTTGAGGTCCGCTCACGGACGATCCGATACGTGATCTCGTCCGATATCAACTTGCCCGAAGCCATTATCTCCTGCACCTCGCGTGCGAGCGGTGTGTCAAGCGATCTCATTTCGCGGAACATATCACCGGTCGATATCTGCGGAATGCCACGCCGTTCCTGCAGTAATCGAGCCTGCGTTCCCTTCCCGGCTCCCGGGGCTCCGATCAAAACTATGATCCTACTCATACGTCAAGAAAATTTTTGCCGCAGATGAACACAAATCACGCCGATAGGAATATATCCCTTAATATCTGCGTTATCCGCGTTCATCTGCGGCCGGTAATTCATCTGCCGCTCATCGGCCAGTTACGAACGTCGTCCGCGCAGCCGTGATCCCGCTCCGAGGAATCCCTCGTAGTTTCTCATGACCAACTGAGCCTCGATCTGTGCCACAGTGTCCATTGCCACACCGACAAGGATCAGCAATGATGTGCCGCCGAAGTAAAACTGGTATCCCAAACCGGTCGGGATCCAGCTGAGTCCCGGCGTCGCGGTGAAAAAGTTATCAAGTGCCGTACCGATGAAAGGAAGACGAGCCACCTTGAATCCGCTAAGCAATAGCTGCGGAGTGAACGCCACGAAAGCAAGGTAGATGGCTCCGACGGTCGTCAGACGCGTCAGGATCCCGTTCATATACTCGGCGGTCGGAGCTCCCGGACGGATGCCGGCGATAAATCCGCCGTGCTTCCTGAGGTTGTCTGCGACCTCGTCGGTATTGAAGATGATCGTAATATAAAAGAACGTGAACAGAACGATCATCGACAGAAAGAACAGTTCGTAATACGGATCGCCTCCGTGGAACTGCTGCATGAACGCGTAAACCTTGCTCCACGTCGAATTCGGATCATTCTGGTCCGGCGGAAACGCCGAGAATAGCGTCTGCGGCATGGCCAGCACCGACGAAGCGAAGATCACGGGGATCACGCCGCCCATGTTGATCTTCAGCGGCAGACTTGTGTCCTGACCGCGAACGGTCTGGCTGCCAACTCGCCGGCTTGCGTAACTGATGGCTATATTTCGGCGAGCGGACTCGACATACACGATCAATGCGATCAACGCCACAAGAACGACGACGAGGAAAAGAACACCAAGCGTCTGCATCGCATCGCCGGCACTCACACGGTCGCTGATCTGGGTCAGTCCCCTGGGCAGTCCGATCACGATACCTGCAAAGATAAGAAGCGAGATCCCGTTTCCGACGCCGCGTTCAGTGATCTGTTCACCAAGCCACATCACGAAGATCGTACCCGTCGTTAGGGTGATGACGACCATCGACGTTGCCCACCACGTCTCGGCGATGATGCCGTTGCGGTGCAGCCACGTTGCGACAAAGAACGTCTGGATGGAACAAAGCACAACGGTCAGATACCGTGTCCATTGGTTCATCTTCTGCCGACCGACCTCACCTTCTTCCTGGATCTTTTTCATCGCAGGCGAAAGCACAGGCATCAGCTGCATGATGATCGAAGCGGTAATATAGGGCGTCACGCCGAGGGCGAAAACAGAGATCGTGCGAAAGTTGCCGCCCGAAAAAAGGTCCAGCACGCCGAGCAGCGTTCCCGCCACTTCGCCCCAAACCTGTTCGAGACGGACCTTGTTGATCCCCGGAGCCTGAACGTGTGCACCAAAACGATAAACTGCCAAGAGCCCGAGCGTGAAGAGGATCCGCCTCCGCAGCTCCGGGATCTTGAACATGTTCTGAACCGCACCAAAAAACTTTTCCATATCTTTGTTTGTCGTCCGCCGCGTAAGCCGGGCGTCGGGCCGGGCGTAACTACCGTCGACGAACCACGATCAACGAACTAGGCTTCTGCCTCGGCTGCTTTCACGATCGCTGTAGCGGTACCACCGGCCTTTTCGATCTTTTCTTTGGCCGTTTTCGTAAACCGGTGAGCGGATATGTTGAACGACTTGGTAACATCGCCGTTGCCGAGGATGACCAGATCGTGTTTCGCCTTTTTGATCAAGCCGCGTTCGTGGAGGATCTCAGGGGTAACGACGTCACCCGCATTGAAGTTCTCCTCGATCTTGGCAAGGCTGATCTCGAGCCACTCTTTCTTAAAGATGTTGGTGAATCCGCGCTTTGGCAAACGGCGCTGAAGGGGCATCTGGCCGCCTTCAAATCCGGGCCGGCTGCTGTATCCCGAGCGTGACTTTTGTCCCTTGTGGCCGCGTCCCGACGTTTTGCCGAGGCCTGAGCCGGGGCCGCGTCCAACGCGCTTCTTTTTGTGTGTCGAGCCCTTTGCCGGATGTAAGTTGTTTAATGTTAATGCCATCTTTTCCCTCGTTCGTCGAAAATCGCAAATCGTAAATAGCAGAGTATCGCGACCGATCACTCTATTTACGATTAGCGAAAGCCGATTTACTTTACCTTAATCAACGATTCGCAACAGGTGCGGAACCTTGGCAACAATGCCGCGGGTCGCAGCCGAATCGGTGCGTTCGACCGTCTGATTGAGTTTGGTGATACCAAGGCTCTTGACGATCTCCTTTTGCTTTTTGGCGTAGCCGATCATGCTCCGGTAGTACTGGATCTTGATCTTCCCGCTTTCGGTGTTTTCTGCTTTCTTTGCCATAACTCTATAGATTCCAAAGTTTGCCGCGATCTTACTCTCCCGGTGCCGCCGTGGTCAACGGACGAACCGTCTGCCCCGAACTCCGTGAGCGATCGACCCGGCAGCTTTAGACCAACTCCTCGACCTGCTTGCCGCGAAGACGAGCGACCTCGATCGGGTCTTTCATTCTAAGCAAGCCGTTAAATGTAGCACGAATGACGTTATGAGCGTTATTCGACCCGAGGATCTTGGTTCGCACATTGTGAACGCCGAGGCTCTGCAGCACAGCACGGACGGCACCACCGGCGATCACGCCCGTACCTTCCTTTGCCGGCTTGAGCAACACGCGGCCGGCACCGTATTCGCCGATCATTTCGTGCGGCAGCGTACCGTCGATAAGCGGAACGCGGATGAGGTTGTTCTTTGCAGCCTCGACCGCTTTCTTGATCGCGTTCGGTACTTCCTTGGCCTTTCCGGTACCAAAACCGACGTGTCCGGCCTCGTCGCCGACGACGACAAGCGCCGCAAACGACATATTCTTACCGCCCTTAACGACCTTGGTAACGCGGTTGATCGAGATCAGCTGATCCTTGAGGATAAGTCCGCCCGGAGAAATTCTCTGTTTATTCATCGTCATTGCTCTTTTCTTCTGCTTCCTTAACGGCTTCTTCGTGCTTGTTCAGACCGGCTTCGCGAGTTGCGTCGATGAGGGCCTTGACCCGGCCGTGATAGACGTAACCGCCACGGTCGTAAACAACGCTTGAGATCCCGGCTTTCTGAGCTCGCTCGGCGATCGCCTTACCGACATTCTTCGCGGCCTCAACGTTGCCGCCGGTCGAACCTGCCAGAGCCTTTTCGGTGGTCGACGCCGTTGCCAGCGTCTTACCCGACCGATCATCTATCACCTGGGCGTAGATGTGGTTTAGGCTGCGGAATACCGCAAGACGCGGACGCTCAGCGGTACCCTGTACTTTCTTCCGAATGCGGCTGTGAACACCATGTCGGATCTCTGCTCTACTTTTCTGTGCCATAATTTTAGTTGATCGTAAAACACGGGACCTGAGCAGGCATAACACCTGCCCATGATCCCCGAATCACTATTTACCGGTTTTGCCCGGCTTCAATTTGTAATGCCGATCGGCGTAACGCACGCCCTTTCCTTTGTAAGCGTCCGGCTTTCTCAAACGGTTCAATTCCGCGGCCACCTGTCCGAGCAACTGCTTGTCGATGCCGCTCAGGGTGATCGTCGTCTGATACTGGTTGATCGATGTTTTGGTATTGACCCTCTCGGCCTTAGCGTCGATGCCCGCGGGCAGGACGTATTCGATCGGATGCGAATAACCAAGCGAGAAATTGATCTTTGAGCCTTGAACGTCGGCCTTGTAACCAACACCCACGATGTCCATCTCACGGGTAAACCCGTCGGTCACACCTACGATAGCGTTGTTCGCGAGAGCACGTGCCAGGCCGTGAAACGCAGCCTGGTCGTCGCTGGCACGCTCAGCTGTCAGTGTTCCCTCTTCGAGCTTGAAGCTGACGCCGGCCGGAACCGGGGTCGTGAGGGTGCCTTTCGGCCCTTTCACTTCAAGGATCGTGTCGTTGATCGTTACGGTCACGCCCGCCGGGACAGTGATCGGTTTTTTTCCTACTCGAGACATAATCTTTTGCGGATTGGGTTTCGAAAACCGGAACGTTTCCCGGAATTCGCCTTCATCCTTTTTCCTTTAATAAACTTCCGCCAAAATCTCGCCGCCGACTTTCTGACGTCGAGCCTGCTTTCCGCTCATCAACCCCTGCGAAGTCGAAACGATGTTGATGCCATAGCCTCCCAAAACTCTCGGGATATCGGCCGCACCGACATAAACACGGCGGCCCGGTCGCGAAACTCGCGAGAGATGGGTGATCGACGAGACACCCTTCGCGTCGTAGCGAAGGAATACACGGATCATATATTTCACGCCTTCGCCCTTGGTGGTAAAGCTATTGATATAGCCCTCTTCCTTCAGGATGCGTGCAACTTCAAGCTTTAACTTCGAGCCAGGAATATCAACACGTGTGTGATTCGCAGCGATCGCGTTACGAATCCGCGTGAGCATATCGGCTATTGGATCTGTCATTACTGTTTACTCCGTCTTTTTCTGCATTTGGTCCCGACGTTCCCGGTTCCGTTGCTCCTAGCACGGCCTTGGATCGCGGTCGTCCAACCTTTCTACCAACTTGATTTCGTCACGCCCGGGATCTGGCCTTCGAGGGCCAACTCGCGAAGAGCGATACGTGAAATCCCGAATTTCCTGAGATACCCGCGTGAGCGTCCCGTCTGTGAGCAGCGGTTACGAACACGGATCGGGCTGGCGTCGCGAGGCATCTTCTGCAACGCGATCACCGCGGCATCGACCTCTTCGACGGTCGATTTCGGGTTGTTGATGATCTTCTTGGCCTCGGCACGGCGATCAGCCCAGAGCTTCACCATATCCTTGCGTCGGTCGTTTTTGACTACTTTGCTTATCTTTGCCATGTTCTTCTAAACCTATTGTCTAAAGGGCATCCCAAGAGCCTTCAGCAGCGAGCGTGCCTCTTCGTCAGTACGAGCGGTCGTTACGATCGAGATATTCATACCTCGGGTCTTATCGACCTTGTTAAAATCGATCTCAGGAAAGATCAGCTGTTCGCGGATGCCAAGCGTGTAATTGCCGCGTCCGTCGAACGCCTTGCCCGAGATCCCGCGAAAGTCACGTACGCGGGGCAGAGCCACCGAGATCAGACGATCGAGAAACTCATACATGCGGTCACCGCGAAGCGTGACCATTGTACCGATGCTCATTCCCTGACGAAGCTTGAAAGCCGCGATGGATTTCTTAGCTTTGGTCACGACCGGCTTCTGACCGGTTACGGCCTTAAGCTCTTCGGTCGCAACGTCAAGTATCTTGGCATTGGCACTAGCCTCTCCAAGCCCCATGTTGACCACGATCTTCTCGATCTTGGGGATCGCCATCGGATTCGAGATCTCAAACTCTTTGGCTAACGCCGGTGCGATCTCGCTCTTATATTTTTCTTTAAGTCTGGCCATTTTCGACCTCTCCCTTATGTCGTCTGGGTATCGCTCTCAAAGCGTTTCCAGACAATGAATGTTTATATTATTCGGCGTCGCCTTCGACCTTCTTCGCCGATTCACGTTTGTACGATCCCGATTCCGGAATGACCTTGCCGCTCTTGGCGACGCGGACCTTCTTTCCGTCACGCTCTTCGATCTTCACACGGGTCGGCTTGCCGGTTTCCGGGTCGATCAACGCAACGTTCGAGATGCTGACCCATGCTTCCTGCTCGACGATGCCGCCTTCGCGGTTGAGCTGCGGAACCGGTTTGCGGTGACGCTTGACGATCATCGCCCCTTCAACCTTGACCTTTGCGTTGCGGGCGTCGACCGCCATCACCTTGCCGCGATACGGCTGCCGATTTCCGGCGCTGTCGTAGCGGTTGTACTCTTTGCCGGCGATGAACACGACCTGATCGCCGCGCTTGATCTTGCTCCGTATTGTACCTGTCTTAACCGTTTTCATTTTCTTATATAACCTCCGGGGCGAGGCTGACGATCTTCATAAAGTTCTTTTCACGAAGTTCGCGGGCGACCGGTCCGAATACGCGGGTTCCGATCGGCGAGCCGTCGTCCTTGATCAGGACTGCGGCATTCTCATCGAAACGGATGTACGTACCGTCTTTTCGACGAACTTCTTTTCGCGTTCGAACGATGACCGCGTTGTAAACTTTCCCTTTCTTAGCGGTGCCATCCGGAGCGGCTTCCTTGACGGTCACCTTGATGGTGTCGCCGAGGCGTGCGATCTTGCTGGTCGATCCGCCGACCGGCATGATCATCTCAACCCGCTTTGCTCCTGAATTGTCAGCGACCGCTAACGAGGTCTGCATCTGAATCATAACTTTTCCTCTACCAGTTAACTGTTAGTTGGACTCCAACTATTTACGACTGTGCTTTCTGAATGATCTCGACCACACGCCAGCGCTTTCTGGCTGAGAGCGGACGGGTCTCGACGATCCTGACCTTGTCTCCGATCTTTGCTCCCGTTTCGTCATGGGCCATAAATTTCTTGCGGCGCTTGACGTACTTGCGATAGATCGGATGCTTGACGAGGCGGTCAACACGCACCGTTACGGTCTTCATCATCTTGTCTGAAGAAACGATCCCGACCTTTTCAGCCCGCTTTCCGGCCTTCTTCTTCTCTTCGGTCTCGACCGGGGCAGCCGCCTTTTCTTTTTTGGCAGCCTTCGGAGCCGCAGCTTTCTTGGGCTTGGCTTCGACCACCGGAGCGGCTTCTTCGGCCGCAGCCTCTTCGGCGGCTTCTTCAGCCGGTGCAGCCTCTTCCGTCACGGGTGCAGCCTCTTCGGCGGCGGCTTCGACCACTGCCTCTTCGGCTACTGCCGCCTCGGCCGTCTCTACCGTAGTTTCTTCGATTTCTTCGTTCTTCTTCTTTGCCATCTTGTTTTCTCAGGGCCGTGCCGGTCTATTTGGCCTCGGCGTCCTTTTTGTTAAGCAGCGTGTAAACACGGGCCAATGTCTTCTTTTCGCGGCGAATGTCCTTAACGGTCTCGCCTACTCCGAGCGTTTTGCGAAACTTCAAGCGAAAAAGCGATTCTTTCAACGCATCGGCCTGGTCTTTCAATTCTTCAGCGGTCATCTCCGACAGCTGTTCCATCTGTTCCTTTCGTTTCATTGTTCTAGACTATGCCTCCTTCCATATCGGCACGGCTCACAAACTTGGTCTTGATCGGCAGTTTCTGTGCCGCCAAGCGAAACGCCTCACGTGCTAACGCCTCATCGACTCCCTGGATCTCATACATCACACGGCCCGGTTTGATGACCGCAACCCAGTGATCCGGTGCACCCTTACCGCTGCCCATACGGGTTTCAGCCGGCTTCTTGGTGATCGGTTTGTCAGGGAACATGCGGATCCAGATCTTTCCGCCGCGCTTTACGTGACGCGTCATGGCGATACGAGCGGCTTCGATCTGGCGGTCAGTTATCCATCCCGCTTCAAGTGCTTTCAGTCCAAAATCACCAAAGCTGATCTGTTCGCCGCGGGTAGCCTTACCACGCATGCGGCCTTTCATTACTCTTCGGTGCTTGACCTTTTTCGGCATTAACATAGCTAATAAACCTCTTTCGTTCTCAGTACGTGGTCATTGGCCCCAATTAAACGCTCGCGTTTGCCAATGACCGGGGGCAAACAGCCGGGGACGATTATTATCTGTTGCGGTCGTCGCGTCGCGGACGTCGGTCGCCGCGACCGGCTCCGCGTTCCACCTTGACCTCGTTCATCGGGTCCGTGGTCGTGCCGCGGGCCATCGATGCGTTCGGATCGAGGATCTCACCGCGATATATCCAAACTTTTACGCCGATGATACCGAATGTCGTAAGTGCCTCGGCAAATCCGTAATCGATATCGGCACGCAGCGTGTGCAGCGGCAATCGACCCTGCAAGGACCATTCGGTACGGGCGATCTCGGCTCCGTTCAGGCGGCCGGCGATCATGACCTTGATGCCCTGAGCTCCGAAACGCTGCGACTCTTCCATCGTCTTTTTCATCGCACGGCGGAAAGCGATACGCTTTTCGAGCTGCTGCGTGATCTTTTCAGCCTGCAGCTGAGCATTGAGTTCCGGATGGCGGATCTCCTGGATCGAAACCAGGACCTCGCGGCCGGTCTTTCTCGACAACTCTTCGCGAAGGCTCTCGATCTCTGCACCTTTGCGGCCGATGATGATGCCCGGACGCGACGTGTAGATGATGATCTTCAAACGGGCCGCGGCACGCTCGATATCAATATGCGAGACTCCGCCGCCGCCAAAGCGCTTTTTCAGATCGCGCTTGAGTTTGAGATCCTCTGCCAGAAACTCGGCGAACTCACCTTTAGCGAACCAGTGCGAGTGCCAATCTTTGTTGTAACCGACCCTGAAGCCGTATGGATGAACTTTCTGTCCCATAAAAAAACCTTAATCTTTCTTTTCAGCGTCCTCGCTTTCTTCAGCCGGGGTTTCAGCAGCATCTGCTTCAACCGTTTCAACCGCAGCAGCCTCAGCTTCGGTCGCTTCCACCGCTTCCACCGTCTCGGCGGCCGTTTCGACGACCGTTTCCTCAACGGCATCTACCACAGGTGTCGCCTCGACCACTTCTTCAACTACCGGTTCCGCAGCGGGCTTTTCAGCTTTTGCTTTCTTCGGCTCCGCTCCGGCGGCCTTGGCTGCCAGCTTCTTGCCCAGCGGCTTAGCCTTCTTCGAGGCCTCGGCGAGCAATTGCTTCTCCGTCTTCGGTTTGTCTTCGCTGGTCACCTGGATCGTGATGTGGCAATAGTGACGCTGTTCGCGGTACGCACGTCCCTGCGGGGCAGGGCGCATACGGCGGCGGTTCTTTGTCGGCCCCATATCGACATAGCAAAGATTCACCCAAAGGTCATCGGGGTCAATGGCTATGTTCTGCTGCTCGGCAAGGTACGTCGCATTTGCGATCGCTGAATTCAGGCACTTTGCAATCGGCAAAGCCGCTCTTTTGTCCGTAAATTTCAGGATGGACAACGCGTGAGACACATTCTGCCCGCGGATCAGATCGATCACGAGTCTTGCCTTACGCGGCGAGCCTTTCAGGTGTTTTAATTTTGCTATCGCTTCCATATTCTTTGTTAGCTGCTCAATATCGGCGTGCTTCGGCAGTCATGCCGCCGTTTCGGCCGGTTTACAAGCTATTTCCTCTTCGCCATCTTTTCGGCTTTCGTTCCCGGGTGTCCCTTGAACACTCGCGTCGGCGAAAACTCACCCAACTTATGGCCGACCATATTCTCGGTAACAAAGACCGGGATGTGGCGTTTGCCGTTGTGGACTCCAAAGGTCAATCCGACCATGTCCGGCGTGATCGTCGAGCGTCGCGACCAGGTTTTGATCGCCGGCGGCTTCGGTCCGCCCTCAAGGATGCGGCGGAGCGTCTTTTGAACGCTAAGATCGATAAACGGTCCTTTCTTTAATGAACGTGGCATAATTCAAATCTCGAATGTCGAATCATGAATTTCGAATGCGGAGCTAACTGGTCAACATTCGAACTTCGCTATTCGCTATTTCCTTCTCCTGTCTTTCACGATCATGTTGGTCGTGCGTTTGTTGCGACGCGTCTTGTATCCGCGGGTCGGCTGTCCCCAGGGGGTTACCGGGTTACGTCCGCCTGACGTTTTACCCTCGCCGCCGCCGTGCGGGTGATCGACCGGGTTCATAGCGACACCGCGAACCTTCGGACGCTTGCCCATCCAGCGTGAGCGGCCCGCTTTGCCGAGCGAAACATTCTCATGCTCGGTATTGCCAACCTGGCCGACAGTAGCCATGCATACCACCGGAACCTTTCGGACCTCGCCTGACGGCATACGAAGCTGAGCAAAATCACCTTCTTTAGCAACGATCTGAGCAAAGCCGCCGGCCGAGCGGACCATCTGGCCGCCTTTCCCGGGCCTGAGTTCGATGTTGTGAACCGAGGTGCCAAGCGGGATGTTTTTGATCGGCAAAGCATTTCCCGGCAGGATATCGGCATCCTCACCGCTCAGGATCGTCGTTCCAACCGTCAATCCGACCGGAGCGAGGATGTATCGCTTTTCGCCGTCAAGGTAGTTGATCAGGGCGATGTGAGCCGAACGATTCGGATCATACTCAAGCTGTGCAACCTTTCCGGGAATACCGGCCTTGTCACGCTTGAAGTCAATGATGCGGTAAAAACGCTTGTGGCCTCCGCCGCGGCGGCGGATCGTGATGCGGCCGTCGCTGTTGCGTCCTGAAATTCTCTTTTTTGCCTCGAGCAGTGATTTTTCGGGTACTGCGTTCGGGGTCAATTCATCGCGGGTCAAGTACGTCTGGTAACGTCTTGCCGGTGATGTCGGTTTTAATCTCTTGATTCCCATATTCTTAAATGATGATCTCAGAATTTAGAATGATGGCCGGTGCGTTGCTACCTGATCATCACTCTGCATTCATCATTCGTTATATCGCCTCAGCGTAATCAACCATCGGTTCGCCCTTTCTGAGCGTTACGTAGGCCTTCTTAAATCCAGCCCGACGGCCTTCGATGCGGCCGCGCTTCTTGACCTTGCCGTCATACTGAACGGTTCGAACCGCAGCGACCTTGACGTTAAAGATCTCTTCGACCGCAGCCTTGATGGCGGTCTTGTTGGCCTTTTTGTTAACCCGGAACGTGAGTACCTGTCCCTGGTTGCGTTCGCCGCTCTCGTCAGTCGAGTCTTCCTTGAGGATGACGCTCTTTTCAGTGATGACCGGCGACTTTAATATGTCCCAAACTCCTAAATTACTCATTTTCAGTCGCCTCCTCTGCTGTCTCTACCGCAGGTGCTTCCTCGACGGCCGGGGCTGCCTCAGCCTTAGGGGCCTTTTCAGCCTTCGGCTTCGCTTCCTTCTTAGCTTTCGGCTTCTCTTCGACAACCGCCTCGGCCGCTGAATCGCCAGCCTTGCCGGCTTCACGCTTCGGATCGAGCAGCGAGCTCAATTCCTCGACGGCGGCCTTCGAGATCAAAAGCTTCTCGTGATAAATGATGTCGTAGATGTTCAGGCCAAAACTGTTGGTAACCTTGGTCTTCTGGACGTTTCGCGACGACAGGATAAGATTCTCGTTATCCAGCGAATCGATGATCAGGGTCTTGGCCCTTTTCTTGTTCTCGATCAAACCGAGCTTGTCCATCACTCCGAGGAATTCAGCGGTCTTCGGGTTGGCGAAACCGAATTCGTCGATGACGATCAGGTTGCCTTCGCGAAGCCTTTCCGAGAGAGCCGACCGCAGAGCACCGCGGCGCATCTTCTTCGGCATCTGGTATGACCAGTCGCGGGGCTGCGGGCCATGAACGTTACCGCCGCCTTTCCACAAGGGCGAACGCAGCGACGCGATACGCGCACGGCCGGTTCCCTTTTGCTTCCAGAGCTTGCGGCCCGAGCCGGAGACGTTTCCGCGGGTTTTGGTCGCGGACGTTCCCTGTCGGCCGTTGGCCTGATAATTCATCACAGCCGAGTGGATCAAAGCTTCGTTCAACTCAACACCGAATACGGCGTCCGGAAGCTTTACTTCACCGACCTCTTTATTCTTCAAATTGCGAACCTTTACGGTAGGCATAACTTTCTCCATTACTATCGGCATTCGGCCGATGATCTGTTCATCAGTTCATCGATCGTTCGGTCCACCAACATCCCGTGCTCTGAACCGATGATCAAACGAATAAACGTCCCTAGCTCTTCTTTACAATGACCAATCCGCCGTTCGGTCCCGGAACAGCTCCGCGAACCATCAGAAGGTTGTTCTCGATATCAACTTTTGCGACCGTCAACCCTTTCACCGTCACGCGGGCGTCACCCATGTGGCCCGATGACCGCGTGCCTTTGATAACACGCGAGGGGTAAGCCGACTGGCCGATCGATCCCGGTTCACGAACGTTCATCGAACCGTGTGACTCGGGACCGCGTGCAAACTTATGGCGTTTGATCGTGCCGGCAAATCCGCGTCCTTTCGACTTTCCGACCACTTCCACGGCATCGCCGTCGGCAAAGAGGTCGACTTTGATCTGGTCACCGATCGCCGCTTCCGGTTCACCGGTCAAGCGGATCTCCTTCAGCACACGCGTCGGGGGCAATCCGCCGCCCGTCTTTTCAAAGTGGCCGCGAAGCGGCTTGGTCACATTTTTCAGACGGACCGGCTTGTCTTCGACGAGGCCCAACTGAACGGCGTTGTAACCGTCCCGGCCCGCAGCACTTTTAGTTTGGACGACGACACAGGGCCCGGCTTTGATGACCGTGACCGGAGTTACGGTGCCATCCTCAGCAAAGAGCTGCGTCATTCCCATTTTTCTACCAATGATTCCGCTTATCATAATGATCCATCCATCCATTCTTCCATCGAGGCGCGTTTTACATCTACAATTGACTCGATGTTCAAATGAACTAAACTCTTAGTTTTTGCCAAACGCCTTGATCTCGACATCAACGCCCGCCGGCAGGTCCAATTTCATCAACGCATCGACCGTTTCCGCTGTCGGATCAAGGATGTCCATCAATCGCTTGTGGGTCCTGATCTCAAACTGCTCACGCGACTTTTTATCAACGTGGGGCGACCTCAAAACCGTCCATTTGTTCTTGATGGTCGGTAGGGGGATCGGACCTGCGATCCTTGCTCCCGTTCTCTTAGCCGTATCGACGATCTCCTGAGTGGATTGATCCAAAACGCGATGATCGTAGGCCTTTAACTTGATGCGAATCTTTTCGTTTAACATAATTTCCGTGATCCGTGAGCGGCAGCGGCGGACAGCATTTCTCAGCCCGCCGCTTACCGCTTACTGAATGTTATTCCACGATCTCCGAAACGGTTCCGGCACCGACCGTGCGGCCGCCCTCGCGG
>CAZQGN010000051.1:0-9075 GCA_964592865.1 uncultured Chloracidobacterium sp.
AAGGGCTTGACCTATGTCGCAAAGGGCGTTTTTAACGCCGTTAAGTCCGTAAACCAGTTTAAGCCGAATCCGTCGTTCACGCCGAAGTGGTCGGACAAGCCGCTTTTGAAGTCGTGGCAGAAGTCAAAGCCGACGCTTGGCTTCCCGCGGCAGACCGACAGCCTCTGCCCGAACTGTGTCATTGAGGCGCGCGAGGACATTCTTGCCGGAAAGCAGGACGTCTCGATGTTGATCAACGAAAAGGTCGGCGAGATCAAGGCGCAGATCATCGAGCGTGACGGCCAGGTCTGGATGATCAAGGATTGCCCGGAGCACGGCCACTTTGAGGACATGATGGCGATCGACGCCAAGTTCCTGACCCACATCGAATCGCTCTTCCCGGGCCGCGACATCGACGCCCACAATGACGAAAAGCTGCACAATCACGGTTCGTCGTCGGTCAAGTACGGCCGCGGAGCCGTTTTGACGGTCGATCTCACGAACCGCTGCAACATGATGTGCGACCCGTGCTTCATGGACGCCAACCAGGTCGGTTTCGTCCACGAGCTCTCGATGGAGGACGTCACTGAGATCCTCGACAACGCCATCCAGATCAAGCCGCGTCGTCAGATGTCGGTACAGTATTCTGGTGGTGAGCCGACGCTCAGCCCGCACTTCATCGACGCCGTCAAATATGCCCGCAAGGTCGGATACAATTCGGTCCAGGCGGCGACCAACGGCATCGAGTTCGCCAAGTCGAAAGAATTTTGCCGCGAAGCAGCCGAGGCCGGCCTCCGCTTTGTATATCTGCAGTTTGACGGTATCGGCAACGACGCCAACTCGCACCGTCAGATCGGCAACCTGTTTGACGTCAAACTCCGTGCGATCAACAACCTGCACGAAGCCGGCGTCGACATCATCCTTGTGACAACGCTCGTCAACGGCGTCAACAACGACCAGGTCGGCACGATCATCCGGTTTGCACTCGAAAATCCGAAAAAGATCTCGTTCATCGCATTCCAGCCGGTGTCATTCACGGGCCGCGACGAGCTGATCACCGAGCAGCGTCGACTGCAGCAGCGTTACACGCTGGCCCACCTCGCACATGACGTGAAGGGCCAGGTCGGCATCACCGAACCGACGCGTGACTGGTTCCCGCTCAGCTTGATGGGAGCATTTGCGGATTTCGCGGACGTCGTTCACGGCCCCGAGAGCGATTGGGGACAGGTCAGCTGCGGCTGCCACCCGAATTGCGGCGTCGGCACGGCCGTTATGGTCAACAAAGAGACCAAGGAGATGGCTCCGGTGCCCCAGTTCCTCAATATTCAGGGCCTGGTCACCGACATGCAGCACATCACCGACACCAACCGCGGCAAGTGGTTCTCAAACATCATGATGGGCCTCGCCCTTCTGAAGAACTACAACCCGTACGGCGCTCCGCAGAGCCTGACGCTCGGCGGCATCCTCAAGAAGTTCGACAAATCGTTCGGCCTCTCGGGCAAGGACTATGGTAAGGTCGGCCCGGACCGCACGATGGAGGACATCGAAAAGCGTCGTCAGGACCCGTGGAACTTCCTGTTTATCGCCGGCATGTGGTTCCAGGATCTGTTCAACTACGATTTCCGCCGCACCGAGATGTGCATCATCCCGTACGGCACCCAGGAAGGCGAGATCTCGTTCTGTGCTTACAACACCGGCATCGGCTGGCGTAACATCATCGAGCACATGCACCAGAATGCGACCGTCGCTCAGTGGTACAAGGAGCAGGGCCGTCACGAGGTGTTCGCCCGCGGCAAGCACGTCGAACTCGGCGACAAGACCCACAATCTCGTCCTTAACGAAGTCGACCTGACCCGCCCGAACAAGCCCGAAATGGAAGGCCCCAAGACCGCTGCCGAGGAAATGCAGATGATGCGTAAACTCTATCAGGAAATGGTCATGGACAAGGCCGGCATCAAGGGCGAAAAGCTCGTCCAGATCGGCGGCATCAAACGCGAGAAGAAGGACAAGCCGAAAGAAATGGCTGTCGCTGAATAAAGCGGTAGTCAGTAGACGGTAGTCAGTAGAAAAGCCTCGCCGAGCGTTCGGCGGGGCTTTTTCATGTTATTATTTGGTTATGATCAAAGTCGCCGACAACACAATCACTGTTGATCCCGAAATAATGAGCGGCGTTCCTGTATTTACCGGAACCCGCGTGCCAGTATCGGCTCTACTTGAAAATTTTGAAGCGGGGGTTTCTCTCGATGAATTCATCGAGAATTTCCCGACCGTTACCCGCGACCAGGTTATCGACTTTCTCAAACAAGCCGAGAATTAAATGGAGAAGATCGCAGCGTGAGGATACTCCTGGATTTTCCTTGTCACCCGTCACGGTTCACTTGTCACGGTCGGTAGACGGTAGTTAGTAGTCAGCAGAAAAGCCTCGCCGAGCGATCGGCGGGGCTTTTTCGTTGTGGGCTAACAGTTTCCGCGGGCTATTTGAGCTGGCATTTGCCGATGTCTTCGGCGGCCTCGTCCTTTTTGACGCGGCACTTGGGGATCGACGTCACGTTGTCGGCCGCGAGCTTGAACGGAAGACAGTCGATCAGCTCCGGTTGGGACGGACGCGGACAATAGAGCTTTTTATTCGCCTCCTCGGTCCGGGCATTGGCAAACCCGAGCCCGTAGACCGGACGCTGCGGCAAATATGCAAAATACTCGCGGGTGAAGCCCGAGTTCATAGCTCCGCCCGAGTCGAGGTCGTAGAGCCAGATCCGCGGCACGTCGTTCGCCGAAAAGCCAAACTCGCCGACGACGACGTTTCGGGCAAAGTACGAATCCGGAACGACGGCGCACTCTAGCCGGCCGAGGATCGCCTGGGCCATGTCGCGTTTCGGGAGCCCGCCGTCGAGTTTGTCGTCGTCGGGCATTGACCGCCACGCGAGCATGATATTTGTCTCGGTGCGGCCCTTTGACGGATTTGCGGCGATAAATTTATCGACGACGCGGCGGACATCGGCCAGCGTGGCGGCGGGCAGTGCCTTTCCGAGATCGATCTTGTCAGCGTCGGGAGCGGCACCCGGCTGGCACGGCCCTTCGACGCGGTCGCGATACGCGATCAGGTACCGCAGGGTCGATTCGGCCATCCGGTGAGCCTTGGCGGGGTCGCTGGCGAGAAAATCGACACGTTCGTAGCCCTGATGGCCGATAAAGCTCAGAAACCCCTCGTGAGCGAACGAATCCTGCAAATAGTGCAGAAAGATCCCGGGATTTTGGCACATTTTCCACGTGTGATCCCAGAGTTCGTTCTTACGCTTGTCCACCGCGGCCCTGGCCGAGGGCCGCCAGCTCGCGGGGATCTCGTTCGGGTCCCAACGCATCATCGGCTCGTTTTCGGGCTTGACGCCGACCTTCCACGGCATCGCGTGAAACGCCGAATGCACCTGCTGCATATTGCTCAAGAGGTTTAGAAGGTCGCCAAAATTGTCGGGCGACGGCATCGCGGGCTTGGTGTTCTTGTCATAATCGACACCGACCGTCAGACTCGCGATCTGGGTCGACTGGACGTGTGTGTAGCCCGCCCGGCGTGAGAGATAATAGGTCAGCCAAAAGTGAGTATCGTCCTCGTACGCCGGGACCGCCGGCACCGATACCATCAAGAAAAGTGCGGCAAAGACCGCGATCGACGCCAAGCGATAACGACCGCGCCCGGCCGTTTGGGAAATTGACATAGTTTTCTCCTGTGTTTTGAATATGGGAGTCGGTATCAAACCCGATCCGGGCCTATGTTACATGAATTGGCCGGCGGCGCATACAAAATCCTTGGATCGAGGGCAGTGCCGCGAAATCGGCAGGTAGGCGGGAGACGAGTGACGGTGGTAGGAAATCAGCAAAAGAGCTCGCTGAGCAATTGGCAAGGCCTACTTGTTTGTAACCATGAAGGCTCCGTCCGATGGCTTCACGTCAATTGGAAACTTCTGAGATTAGATGCTATTTTTTTGCCAGGGAATTTTTATGAAGCTACTGCCATGATTGACTTATCAGCAGTTCCAGAAGCGAATGTAAAGGCTTATAAATTACTTTTTCTCCTCGAAGTCGTGCTTCGAGAATACATAATCGAGAAAATGGAATCCGCCTATGGTGTTCATTGGCATAAAACCGCGCTACCTTCGGGCGAAATGCTAACAAAATTCAAGAATGCCAAAGAGTACGAAACTAGAACGCCATGGATATCTCACATCCCCCTTCATCCAATCTATTATCTCGATTTTCCTGACTTAGCAACCTTGCTAGAGAAGAAGGATAACTGGGAGAACGTGTTTAAGGGTGAACTTCAACGGAAGGATATTGTCGTAGCGGATCTTCGCAAACTTGAACCGATAAGAAACAAGATTGCACACGGTCGGCGTGCCACAAATTCGGATTGCTCTATTATTCAATCCACTGTGGAAGTATTTGTTGAACTGTTAGGCCACGACAAATTTAGTTTGCTGACTGAACGATGCACGTCTGTTGAAGATATTCGCGATCGAATGCTTCAATTACGTCTCGAAGCTGAGGAGGCTATAGTCGCCTGTTGTGAGGCGAAGGAAATACCTTCGCTAAAAAATTGGCTTGCCATGAAGAAATCATGGTGGTTTGACGACGATTATCTATTGGTCGAACTTAACTCGGTTAGAAACTTTTTTCAGTGTATGGAGGAATACCATACTTTACCGAGATTCCGTGGGGTCGGTTATCAAATTGATAAATGGATCGAATCAAATACCCCTCGCGAAAAGTGGAACGCCCTCGAGAAGACCCTCGACCAATTGATTCCCTAAGACAAAAATGACT
Organism: uncultured Chloracidobacterium sp.; assembly: GCA_964592865.1. Taxonomy (GTDB): domain Bacteria; phylum Acidobacteriota; class Blastocatellia; order Pyrinomonadales; family Pyrinomonadaceae; genus OLB17. The sequence goes on from CAZQGN010000051.1 coordinate 4,795, forward strand.
GATATGAACCGCGAAAAATTTGCGTACAACCCCTATGATTTCGGGAACCCTGTCTCCGACGAACGGCTTTTCAGCGGCAGGAACAAGGAGCTCAAAGAAATCGACTACTATTTGCAACAGGCCGCCACGGCCCCACGCGCAACTAACATTGCTCTCATGGGAGAGCGGGCCTCTGGGAAGACGAGTCTTCTAAACATGATTGAGAAGAAGGCCCAGGAAAAAGGCCTTTGCACCGTCCGAATTGACTTGAACGAAGGAGATGTCCAGCAAGAGATTTTCTTTTTTTTCAAGGTATTAGACGCCGTGCTAAACGCCGTCATGCGATTCAAGCATCCCGATGGAACCGGATTTTGTTTCGGCGGCATTAAGGGGAGAACCTTCGAGTGTTATTTGGACATGACTAGCTCATACACAATCCCCGAAGACAAGACGTACTGCCCCTTCATTTTCCCCGTAGTTTATGCGAAAGCGATGGCGAACAATGTCCTCGCCACCAAGGTTTCCGACGCTCAACTGAAGGCTGATTTAACGCTCGCTCAAAAGGAAGCCGGGAAGCCGATTGTAGTTCTATTCGATGAATGTAACGTGTTAACCGCTCATCGTGTTCTTCTGGAGATGCTGCGGAACATTTTCATGAACCTTCCCGGTTTCATGCTCGTGTTCAGTGGTACTGAGCAACTATTTCCGGTAATGGATGACGTATTTTCACCGATTGTCCGGCAATTCAAAAAAATAAAGGTTGAGTCATTCGAAACTTTGCAGGAAACGGAAGACTGCATAGGTAAGCCGCTAGTCGCGTTGGGATTTTCCGAGTGGAGGAAATTATTTCACTTATCGACTCTTAGTGAATTGCAGCAGATCCATCAGTTAACTGGAGGACGTCCTTACGAAATCCAGTTGCTGTGTCATTTCATGTTTAAGCGGCTTCAACTCGGCGAAGTCACCAAGATGGAACTCAAACTCGAAGTGCTTGATGACGTATTACTTGAGCTAACTAGCGGACAGGATATTCATGCACGAAATGTGATCTCCAAAGTGAAGGCGTTGGGAAAGGAGGGTGTACGCGCTCTAAGCAAATTGACCTTGGGGAACGGCCAAATGACATTTGCTCAACTATATGGATACGAATACCTACTTCACGGAAGTAAAAGATATTCGGAAACTCGGCTTAAGAGTCATTTGGATGATTTTGTTGCATCAGGGATTCTTTCGGACGTGGGTGGTGTGATCCGGTTTCTCGGGGACGAACTAGACAAAATCTATCTAAAGTACTTCGCTAGGCAGACTCTGAAGATCTCCTTGTTATTCCCCACAAGCCCGATGACAGAACTGCTTTCCGATGAAATATCCCGCTTTTGTCAGGTTCGTGGGAACCTTAGACCACTTAATTTCTTCGTCTATTTCGATGTAATTTATGATTCAGGGCTTCTAGGTGCTTTTCTAGATGGACGGCTTTACCCTCCTGCCGATGATATGGGAGTAGGTGCGGATTTTCCCACAATGATGGACCAGTTGCGTTCCGTTACGAAGAAGAAGGATATTTTCAAAGAGAAACCGGTGCAAGCTCGAACACTTTATTGGCTCGCTTTTGAGCTTGCCCAGCCCACCAACATAATTTCAAGGATTCGGAATATTCGAGTTCAATATGAAAATGACGAAATCAATATGTTCTTCCTCGAAATGCGAGCGAAGAAAAGGGCCTTCAAACATTCCTTTGAAGGTGATTTTGAAATGTTGGCGTCCAGAGGACAAAAGTATGGATTCACGCTCACTGCGGGCGTTTGCGATACACCAGTGATCATATCGGAATCCGTTGTAAAAGGTCTGAATAAATCCTCGAATCGCAATCTTCGGCAAGATATTGGCGAGTCCCATGCCACAGCCGTTATTACCAATTACCTTAGGAATCCCCGCAATATCGATCTTGCAAAAATTCATGCATCTTTTTTTGGTGATTTGGAAATAGAGTCAGATTCCATGACCCTGAACAACGTGGGTTATCTTTGGTTGGTGGCGGGGGAACTGTTGAAAGCTGAGAAATATCTAACACTCGCAGCTGCCCATCCGGCTACATCTGGTGCCGAAGCCCTACCGCACTATAACTTGGGAATCCTTTCGTTGAAGAAGCACAACCTCGTCAAATCAGCCGAGTCGTTCCGGGCGAGTATCCTTGCAAGCAAGAATCATCCGTTGAAAGACTATGAGGAAGTTACAATACTAATACCAAAATTCAGGCGATCTTCAATGACGATGGACGAGGCAGACAATGTAAATCTTCTGAGTTGCGCGGAGGAAGCATTGAAACTTGTAAAGGAAGTGCAAATGAAAGCGAATAGCTAAAGTAAAACGTCTATGGTCGTGAACGTATGAAAAGCCTCGCCGGGCGATCGGCGGGGCTTTTTGCCGATAGATCGTTATGCCCGATAGATCGGGCGACCCTATTGAGTCTGGCGAGTCTATTGAGTCTATCGAGTCTGGCAAGTCTGGCAAGTCTATTGAGTCTATTGAGTCTGGCGAGTCCGGTGAGTCGGGTGGTCATTCCGGTGGGGGCTTGGTTTCGGCGGTGATGTCGATGTAGCCGAGGGATCTGGGCCGGAGTTCGGGGTCGGCGGCGGTGCGGAGGTAGCTGGCGACGGCGATGGGCGTGACCTCGAGCACGAGTGCGATAAGGCGAGGTGTCAGGCCGTTGGCGGCAAGGTGGCGGACGCGGCGGCCGAGGTCGGCGTCGTTGATCATCGACGGATAATAACGCAGTTCCTCGGTCGAGTGGCCGATGTGGTGAAACTCGGGAAAGCTGTCGGCGGGCGGCAGTTGGCCGTGCGGGACGATCTCGGCCCCGTCCTGCACGCTGCTGCGGCCGCGGATCGCGAACAGCTCGATGCCCCGGCTCTCGGCCGCGGTCGAGGCGCTCGATTTGACGTGCTTCAGATAGCGGACGTGCGGCGATCGCCGGCGTGGGCTGAGCGTAAATATGCTGTCGGCGACGCTTTTGACGATGCCCGGGCCGGCGATATCGTGGCTGACGGCGTCGGGCGTGCGGCCGACCGAGGTGGTCTCGGCGATGAGCAGGATCGACGCCTTGCCGTTGTCACGCAGCCATTTGAACCGCATCAGAAAATCGATCAGGTTCCGCTTTGTGCCGTGAGCGGCGATCTGCGGCAGGCTGTCGATGATGATCGTGCGGCAGTCGTTGTTGGCGGCCGACTCGATGATCGAGTCATAGATCAGCGATTCCATCGACTCGTAACCCGGCGGCAGTGCCGTTTCCCACTCGAAGACCGAACGCAGAAACCCATCGGGAAATTCATACGGTGCCGGACGGCCGTCGACATTGCGCGAATATCGGCGGGCGAACAGCTCGGGGCTCGAGTCGAGATCGACATAAAGCACGCGCCGCGGTTCGGCCGCCGGATACGGCCCGAAACTCCGGCCCGCGGCAAGCGCAGTAGCCAGGTGAACGGCAAAGATGCTCTTGCCGATGCCGCTGCGGCCGGCGAGTACGGCTATCTCGCCCTCAGCCCATAGGTCGCCGAGCAGCTGCCGCCGCTCGTACCGTTCCATCCGCTCCGACTCGACCCAGAACTCGGCCGGCCCGGTCAGAAGAGCGTTGTAGCGGTCATGCGAGTATTCGTTCTGACGGAGGCGCAGTTTCTGAATGCTTGCGCGGCGTTCTTCGGCAGTGGCTCCGCGATCGCGTAAAAGCGAGTCGAGCCGGCGGCGTTCTTGTTCTTTATATCTTTCGAGGTCCATGGTGTTTGTGGGCGGACGCGGTGATTCGTCCGTTCATTTCGGATAGTAACACAATTGTCGCGTCCATTGCAAGCTGTTTCGTATGTGATACACAACGAGTTGGGGAGGCCGGAGAAAGGGAGAAGGGGAGAGGGGGAGAAGGGAGAAAGGGAGACTGGAGAACGGGAGACTGGAGAACGGGAGAAAGGGAGAAGGGGAGAGTTTTACCGCATAGGGCTCGATGCGAAGACGCAATGGCGGCAGGGATAAGATCCGCAGGGATCAGAGGCTATGGGACGTCCCGGAAATGAAAAAAGCCCGCAGGCTGCTGCCCACGGGCTTTGACACTCTCGTCACGAATCACGATCGACGATTCACGAATCACGACCGACGATTCACGATCGACGATTCACAATTCACGATTCACGATTCACAATTCACGAATCACGATCCACGATTCACAATTCACGAATCACGAATCACGCTTCCCTCACTTGAGATTCTTCTTAAAGAACTCCAGTGTGCGTTCCCACGCGAGTTTGGCCGAGGCTT
>CAZQGN010000051.1:9175-19582 GCA_964592865.1 uncultured Chloracidobacterium sp.
AGATTCTTCTTAAAGAACTCCAGTGTGCGTTCCCACGCGAGTTTGGCCGAGGCTTCATCAAAACGCGGTGTCGTGTCGTTGTGAAATCCGTGCTGCTTGCCCTCGTAGGTAAAGGTCTCAAAGGTCTTTTTATTTTCCTTGAGGGCTGTTTCGTAGGCGGCGATGCCGGCGTTGACGCCCTGGTCGTTGCCGGCGTAATGAAACATCAGCGGGGCAAAGATCTTCGGCACGTCGGCGACGCCCGCCTGACGGCCGTAAAATGCGACACCGGCGTTGAGGTCCTTGCCAAGACGGACGGCGAGTTGGTTGACCATACCGCCGCCGAAACAAAAGCCGACCGCGCCGAGCTTACCCTTGCTGTCCTTGCGTGCCTTGAGCCATTTAGCGGCCGCGACGAAATCTTCGGTCATCTTCTTGCCGTCGACGGTGCGAAACGCCGCCGCACCTTTCTGATCATCGCCCGGATAACCGCCGACCGAGGTCAACCCGTCGGGAGCGAACGCCATATAGCCGGCCTTGGCGAGGCGGCGGGCGACGTCTTCGATATAGGGGTTGAGCCCGCGATTTTCGTGAATGACGAGCACGACGGGAAACTTTTTGCCCTTGGCAGGCTTGGCGAGATAGCCCTTGATCGAGCCGTTGCCGGCCGGCGAATCGACCGTCTCGTAGCCGACCTTGATGTCCTTGTCCTGCGGCGGCACGGTCTGCGCCCACGCGTAATTGGGCGTCAGGCTCTCAAAGATCGCCGCCACGGTGAGGCCGCCGACGGCAAACTTTGCCGCGTCGCGTAAGAACGAACGGCGGTCGATATCGCCGTGCTGGTATTCGTGAAAGAGGTCCAATAGCTCCTGCGGGTATTCGTCGGCAGTCTTGCGTTCCATTAATTACTCCTTGTTTTCAGACTTTTGAAAAGGATACCTAACGGTGCTATTGGTTTCAAGCAAAATTGTGCGCCGACAGGTGTGACGGCAGATATTTACGCGATCAGCGACTGATATCCGCAGAGGTCAGCGGCCGAGGTATTGCCGCCGCAGAAGACAAGCGCGACGCGGCTGTCCGGGCCGAAATTGGCACGAAGCTCCTCGGCGGCGGTGACGGTGCAGGCGGCGGCCGGTTCGGTGATCACCTTGAGCCGCTCGAGGATGAAATTCATCGCACGGAGTGTGTCGGCGTCGGTTACTACAGTGACGCTCACGAAATAATTTTGGCAGAGCGAGAGCGTGAGGTCGGAAACGGCCGGCGCCCCGAGCGTTTTGGCGATCGACGTAATGGCGTCGAGCTGGACCGGATGGCCGGCCGCGAGTGCCCTCGCCATCGCGTCGGCGCCGACGGTCTCGACACCCCACACGCGGATCGACGGGTCGTGTCCCTTTACGGCCGATGCGACGCCGCCGGCGAGGCCGCCGCCGCCGATGCTGACGATCACATCAGTCACCTCGGGCAGGTCCTCGACGATCTCGAGCCCGACGGTTCCCTGCCCGGCCAATACGAGCGGATCGTCAAAAGGGTGGACGAAAACGCGGCCGTCGGCGCGGTATTGCTCGACCTTGGCAAACGCCTCGGCGATCGTCGGCTGCAGGTCAACGGTGGCTCCGTATCCGCGGGTCGCGTCGAGATAGATCTGAGGCGTGTTCTGCGGCATCACGATGACGGCATCGACGCCAAGCTTGCTCGACGCGAGCGCGACCGCCTGCGCGTGATTACCGCCGCTGACCGCGACCACGCCGCGTCGGCGATCATCATCGGACATTGAGAGGAGCTTGTTGAACGCGCCGCGGATCTTGAACGCACCGGTCAGCTGAAACAGCTCAAACTTAACGTAAACCGGGAAACCGAGCTTACGGCTGAGCGAGTTGCTGTATTCGAGCGGTGTGCGTTTGACGAAAGGTGCGATCCTCTCTTCGGCCTGTTTGATGAGTTCGAGCATGATCTTTTGGCGTTGCGGAACCGCAAAAACTGCCCATTCGGGCGTTCTTTTCTTATCAATTGAGGATAACGCCGCCCGGCAGATGTGACAAGCGGCATATGCCGCGGGCCGCGGTGAAAATAAACCCGGGCGCCCAAAATTAAGGTTGATAATAAAATGCAGTAAAGGGTTATAATCGCAACATCTAAGGCGACAGGAGAATTGCCCATAATGAAAAGGCTATATACGGCGATCGCACTTTGCACGGCACTCTTGCTGATCGAAGCAGCTATCTTCTTGCCCCACACTTCCGCAAAAGACGATCCGATCGCCGCCCTGCTGCGGCTGCCGGCACCACCGCCGCCGAATCCGTTCAACCGCGTCTTTTCGTCGAACACGGCCGGAACCTATGACAAGGCCAAGCAGCCGAAGGACGACGTGCCGACCGCCGAACTGCTCGATTACTGGTCGCGGATGAACTCGTCGTACCAGAACCTTAGGTACAATCCCGAGCCCTCGGACAAGGCTCTCAGCCGGCTGATGGGCGAGATCGAACGCGATCCGAAACTGCTGCCGGATTACCTAAACACGCTCGGCAAGACCGAGCAGGCGGTGGAGTTTGTCAAACGCATCTATGACGCTGAGGGCACAGCCGGTGCGTTTAGCAAGGACCAGCGGGCGGCCATCAAGCAGTGGCTGACCTATAACAGCAAATATTTCACCAGCGACCTTTACCGGCTGGCCGCAGCCGTTGGGGTTACGGACACGTATGTCTCAAGCCACGACGAGCTGCTGGCGCTAGTGCGGGTCGATTGGGAAAAGGCCAAACCGCTCGTCGATCGGCTGCGCGCAGGCGACCAGAACAAGGCGGGCCGGGCACTGGCGGCGTGGGCGGCATACCGGCACGCGCTCGACACCGACTCGCTCGGCGATACTGAGCGGTATCGCGACGAACTTAAGTCGATCGTCGAAGACAAGTCGCTCGGCGCCCCGATGCGCGATCTGGCGATGGACGCACTCGTCAGCGAAAAGGAGTGGGCCGGCCGCGACGAATGGTATATGTCGCTGCTCGGTGACGAAACGCTCGCCGATATGGGCGGCTACACGGGCCTGACGACGCTCATACTGATCTCGCCGCCCGATCGTTACACCGAAAAGATGATCGAACTGCTCAAGAGCAACGACCCCGTCGTGCGGGCGGCGGCGGTCAAAAATCTGCTGTCCGGTATCGACCGGTCGCACCCCGAGATCATAAAGGCCATGCTGCCCTGGCTAGAGGATAAGAATTGGGCCAAGGAAGCCGGCGGCGAGCGCGAGGCGATCGTGATGGCTCTGCGCCAGGTCAAGCTGCCCGAAAGTGTGACGGGCCTGCTGAAAGTACTGGACGAACGCGGCAAACGGCCGGTGTACAACGCCAATGTCGCGGCGAACACGGCTGCCACCGCCGCGAACGCCGCTCGCCCCGCCGTAAATGCACCGGCTGCAAACTCCCCCAAAAGGGAGGCCGCTCCGGTTGCCGAAGAAACGTACTTTCCATTCAGGTCGATGGCGATCGGGTCGCTTGGTACGCAGGCCGATCCGCGGGCCGTGCCGGCACTGAGGCGGGTGATGTCGGAGGTCGAGCCGTTTGAGAGGCGGGCCGTCGTCGAGGCGATCCTCGCGTGCAAGGGCTATACGGTCGCCGAACAGATCGACGCGTTGGAATATTCGATCAAGCGGTTTAGCGAGCTCGCGGCCGCGTCGAACACAAATCTGGACACCAGCGAACTCTACGTCTACAGTTACGGCGACAATCGGCCCGTGGCCGCGGTCGGCCAGCCGATCTCCGCGGGCGAACTCAAGTCGATGATCGGAGCACAGCTGATGCAGGCGACGATGGTCAGCGACGAACTTGCGGCGGCGGTCGTCGATCGGATCGCCTTTTTGGACAGCCGCGACCCGAGGATCGCCGACACGCTGCGCACTATCGTGCTGAGGTGGCAAAACGCAGCGATCAATATGATGCTGCTGAGCGACGTCAAGCGCGACCGCGCACCGGCAAGCGGAATGCTCCGCGTGCTGGCCGGCCGGGCCGAACTGCGCGAAAAGCAGCCCTCGGACGTATTTGACCTGCGCACCGGTTCGCCGACATCGGTCGGCTTTGCCGCCTGTATGATCGAGGACGCTGCCGAATATCAGGCCATCTTTGAGGGCGACAACGCCGACACCAAAACAGCATTGCTGGCGTGCGCCCGCCTGATCCGCGCTCCGCTGCCGGTCGCAAAGGCCGCGGAGCTTACACGCAGCAGCGATAAACGCCTCGCCGTCGCGGCTGAGCGGTATCTCGAGTCCGAAGATTCGCCGCAGGCACGCGCCGCCGTGCTCGCCCTGCACCCCAACGAGGCGAAGATCCTCGGGGCGACGTCTGCTTTCTTTGTCGATCTCGAGGCTGGCAGCGAGATCGTCTCAACGTATCTCGACGCCCTTTTCGCGAGCGTCGATCCGTCGGTCGCGACCGGCCGCGGTTACGGCTATTACGAAACTTCTAATCAAAAAGAGACCGAAGAATCGCTGATCAAGGAGGTCAAGTCCGACAACGACCTGCTCGGCGTTTACGCCTATGACGGCAATTTTGTCCGAATTTATAAGGATAAGGTGCTGTTCAGCTGGGACTACGATAAGTCGCGGTACCGCGAGCGGCCGCTCGAGGCCGCCGAATTCGACAGCCTGAAGTCACTTCTGGCCGACAATCGCGTCGACGAACTGACGCCGTTTCTCTCGTGCCCGACGAACGAGTACTGTCCGGGCAAGGAACTCGTCATGCTCGGACGCGCGGGCGGACGGCGGGTATTTGTCGCGGCGGCCCCGCTGCCGCCATTCTTTGCGGCGCTCGAAAAATACTTTACCGAGCTTAAGGCGACGCCCGGCGGCATAAAGTACTCGCTGAGCAAGGAGATACCGGGCCTTGAGATCGTGTTGGCCGACGAGGATCTGCATGTCGAGACGGTCTGGAAAAATGGCGACGATCTGCGGGTCGCGGTAACCGACCGCGTCGTCCGAAAACGCGTCAAGGACGAGATCGAAAAGGCCCTTGACGAGGTCACCGAAGGCGGCGAACAACCGATCGTCGACGGTGCCGACGGTGCGGTAAATGAGAACGAACAAGTTTACGAAAAGCGGCTGAAACTGCAGGAAAAACGAGCCTGGGAGGGCATTTCGTGGCGCAAGGTGGCGGGCGGAGCCGACGTCGGGCCGGCGGACCAGCCGGCAGGATTCGAGTATATTCCGGTTCGTGACGGTGCGGCCGTGCAGGCGACGATCTCACAATGGAAGGCACGGGCCGGCGATGTCGAGATACGTACCGATGCGGAAGGCCTTTTCAAATTCTCACGCGGCAAACCGTCCCGCCTGCGTCAGGGATGGTACTCAGACGCGGTCATCGTGCCGAACGGGCAATGGGTAGTCGTTTACACATATGTTGACGAGTCGGGCCCGAAACTCGTCAGGGTCAACCTCGTCAACGGACGCGAGTTCCCGATCGAACTTCCCGAATATATGACCTATCTACCGGTCGCGTACGTTTCGACGCTGAACAAGGTACTCGCCGTTCAGCAAAATGAACACGACGACGGCGAATATGAGGGCGATCCGGACGCCGAACCCGACGACACGGTCGGCGACGATCCCGGCCCGGGCGAGATGGTGCTCGTTGATCCATTGACCGGTGCGACAGGGCCCGTCAGCGGCGAATTTCGCCCGCTTACACAGCAAACTTACCGGCCGCTGCAAAAAACGGCGAAACTGAACGAATTTTGGGCAGCGATCCCCGACATCGAAAACAACGAGACCGTCGTCGGCATTTATGACACCAAAACGTTTGGATTCAAGACGCTCTTGCGGGTGCCCAAGATGACGTTTAACAGTATGAATATGTGGGTCGACGAAGCCGAGCGATATGTCTATTTCGTCTATCGCGGCCACTTGCTGCGAATGCCGCTCGGCAAGTGATCACGGGCGTCAGAGGCGGTATTTTGACTGCAGAATGCCGTACGACGCCATCATGAAGAGCACCGGGTCCATTGACGCCCGGCGGGCCGGGTCCATCGCGGGCAGTTCGTCGAGCAGGCGTATTACGGCCCGCTGATCAAAGAACGGCACGGCGGCAAAGCTCTCGCTTCTCAGATGATCCTGCAGCAGATCGAACATCGGGTTGCCGGGGACCAGGTCGGTGGGCGGAGCGATGAACGGCTGTTTGAGTCCGTCATAGACCTCGGGCCGAACGTACGGCTTGACCGCCTCGCGTAGCAAATGCTTGAGCCGGCCGTTCTCCGCGAGCATCGTCACCGGAATGCTCCTCGCAAATTCAAACAACTTGTGATCGAGAAACGGCAGGCGGACCTCGACCGCATGTGCCATATCGAGCCTCTCCGCGGCGAGAACGTAATTAACAAACACCGATTTCATCCACAAATAGAGTATTTGTTTGGCCGGTTCACGCCCGTAGAGCGTCGATCGGTAATCGAACTGCCTGAAGAATTCGCGGTACGGATCGCGTCCGTCAAATCGGCGGGCGATATCCGGCGCGATGATGCCGCCGAGCAGATCGAACTTTCCGGCGACGTACTCGAGCAGATGCGGCGGGAAAGCAAGACCCTGGCTCAACCGCGCAAGCCACGGCGACGTACGGGCGATACCGCGCTGAAGGCGGCTTTTCGGCAGCAGCATGCGCATCGCGATCCGCGCCCATTTACCCGGCCCGCCGGCATTTTCGGCGGAGAGCACCGCCTGGCTTGAAAAATCATATCCGGCAAAAAGCTCATCGGCACCCTCGCCGGCCAGAACGACCTTGTATCCGGCGTCGCGAACGTTCCGGCTGAGGCGGAACCGGGCGGCACCGTGGGCGTTGTAGTGGATCATTTCACCGCGCCAAACCGCCTCCTCGAAATCCTCTGCGAAATCGGCGGCCTTGACCGGCACGGGATGATAGTCGGCACCGGCAAAACCGGCCGTCAGACGCGCGCTTTCGGTCTCATTAAAATCGTCGTGATCGAAGGCGATCGTGAACGCGGTCAACGGCGAACTCGAGTACGTCGCCGCCAACCCGAGCACCGACGACGAATCGACGCCGCCGCTCAAATAACATCCGACCGGCACGTCCGCACGCATCCGCAACTGCACGGCTTCGCTGAGAAGTTCGCGGACGCCGTCCACACAGTCGCCGGATGAAAGCCCGAAACTCTCGCCGCCCGAGCGCGGATAATCGACGTCCCAATATCGCTTGACGCTGACGCCGCCGTCCCTGATCCTCAGAAAGTGTCCGGGCGGGACCTGGCGAACCCCGCGAAACAGGCTGCGGTCCTGATCGACCGAAAAATAAAGGTGCTGAAAGACCGACTTGTGGTCCCACGCCGGACGAAAACCGGCGGCAAAGATCGCTTTGACCTCAGAAGCGAGATAAATATTGTCGGCATCGACCGCGTAGAATAACGGTTTGATCCCAAAACGGTCGCGGGCGGCGAAAAGCTCGCCATGTACGCTGTCCCAGATCGCAAAGGCAAATTCGCCCCGCAGATGCTCAAGGCAATTCGTGCCGTACTGCTCGTAAAGGTGCAGAGCGATCTCGCTGTCCGAGAGCGTCGAAAAGCGGTGGCCGAGTTTTTCCAGATCCTTGCGGATCCGCTCGAAATCGTAAAATTCACCATTAACGATCAGACGCAGCGAGCCATCTTCGTTGGCCATCGGCTGTGCACCGTTAGCGGCATCGATAATGCTCAAGCGTGCATGCCCGAGGCCGACGCGGCCGGCGGCGTCCGTCCACATGCCGGTATCGTCCGGGCCGCGCGGCCGAAGCTGTTCGACCGCTTTGCCAAGCAGTTCGGCGTTGACTCGCCGACGGTGTGAAAAGATCGCTGCAATTCCGCACATAGGTCAATTTTGGTCTGTTCCGCTCTCAAGAGCCGGTCAGGGCTGGACCTCCCGATAAATAAACGTCGGGTCGCCGCCCGAACAGGTAAAGCTCATCAGTTGTTGATATTGCAGGTCCGGCGGGCGACCCGACGGGTCGATCCGCTCAATAGCGTATAGAACGTCGACGGTTCCGACCGGCGATGCCTTGCGGCAATAGCGTGCCGCGATGCGCGTCTGCAGGCTTTCGCGGATCTCGGCCTGACGGGCCGGAGGCACGCGCATCCAGGTAATGCCGTGCAGATAGAACTGCAGCAGTACGCCGCGAAGCGACCGCGGCAAAAGATCGGCCGTGTTCCCCTCGGCCGATGAACCGTCGGCTTCGCGTTCAAAGACCTTGTAGTACAGGCGGTAATTGCGCTCGTCGATCCAGTTAAAAAGCTGATATTGCTGGGCAATGCCGGCCAGCCACAAAGCCCCGAAAAATGTCGATTGGACCGGCCCGAGGCCCTCGTGCCAACCCTCGTCAAACTCGCCGCCGCGAGTGCTCGGCGGTGCGGCAGTGACAGTGTGCGGGCCGGCCGAGACACGCGTCGGCCTGCGCCAGTTGGGCAGGGCGACCGAACTCAGCATTGCCAGCGTCAGCGTGGCGGTTACAAAAACGGCGGCGGCATCGGCGATCCTGAACTGCGGTCTTGCCGGTCGCGGCTCACCGGCGGGCCATTTTGACCGTAATAGCGACATTATCTCTTCGCCAAAAATAAGCACGGCTGCGGCCAGACAGGCGAAATTTGCGAACGGTATGTTGAGCGTCGCGATGGTGCCGACGTGGAGCCCGATCAGGCCGATCAACAGGACGTATTTGAGAATATGGCCGCGGCGCAGGAGAAAAATGATCGGAAAAACCGGCTCGAAAACGAGGGCGCAGTAATCGAGCAGCCGGAGATATGGTATATGCGACGCATTCCAGAGATCGGCGCCGTAGGAGATCGGCAACTTAAAGATGACATACATCGCCGTGCCCTCAAGCCACATCGGGCTCGTCCATTTCCAGAGTCCGGCGACCAGATAAAGAAGGGCGAGATTCCAAAAGAAGCAACGCAGGGCGAGCCCAGGAACGGTCACCGGCAGCCACTCGGCCATCGAGCCGCGGCCGCGCAGCCGATCGGCGAGGGACAAGGTCCGGCCGACCGGCAGGACCAACAGCCAGAATATGATCAGGTGCATTATCGCGTCATCGACGTACATCACCATGAAATTCCAACGGTAGGTACTGACCGCGATCAAAAATAGCAGGAACGCAAAAAATTTAGGCCGATAGCCGGCCGCCACCAGCAGCGATGAAACGCAGGCGAACGCAAAAATGCCTTGAAACGCCCCGGCACTGATCCCGGGGTGAAAGAGGCCGATCTGCGTGAACCAATAGACCGACAGCGAGAGTCCGTGATCGATCAGGCCGTCGGGCGAGCTAAAATCAGGCACCTCGAGCAGCGTTCGCAGAAAATACGCAAACAGCAAAAGGCCGCACAGGATCCGAAAGATATCGAGCGGTATGGCCGCGACCGGACGGCCGATCGCCGCGCGCAGATCGGCCAGGAGCCCGTTACCCGGAACCCGCGCCGTCATTTTTGAAACGTCGTCCATTTATTGCCGCTATAGTAAGTTTGGTCGTGATGATAATCGCACGGGTCGTGGCCCCGGTCAATCGCTCTCGGGCACGCGGGCTATGGCGGGCGGCGTCGGCCTTGCGTTTCGTGCCGAAAAGTAGTTAAATATTGGTTTGCTCTTGGGAGCGTATCTTTAGCCGAAAGGGGGTGAGACGATAAATGGCATATATTACAGTTAATTCGAACGAATCGATCGAATCTGCACTTCGACGCTTTAAGCGGAAAGTGATCAGCGAAGAGATCATCAAAGATCTCAAGAAGCACGCACACTTCATTCCGCCGTCGCAGAAGGCAAAACTCAAATCGGCAAATGCACGCAAACGCAACCGCCGTCGTTTCCGCCAACAGCGGCCGATGAACAGCACGGCTCCCCGCCCGGCAGCACCGCCCAGCCGGTAAGCCGATCGGCAATGAAAAAATAAAAGGTGAAAAAGTGGAAAAGTAGTTTCGCTTTTTCGCCTTTTTCTAGTTTTTACCCCAGATGAATAACGAACGAACCCGAATACTGATCACCAACGATGACGGCATCCACTCGGACGGCATCGCCGCTCTTGAGGCGGCCCTGCGCGAGATCGGCGATGTCTACGTCGTCGCCCCGGAATCTGAGATGAGCGGTGCCGCTCATAGCCTGACGCTCGCCCGGCCGCTGCGGATACGCCAGATCGACGAGCGCCACTGGACGGTCGACGGCACGCCGACCGACTGCGTCACGCTGGCGCTGAACAAGATACTGCCCGCGGCCGAGGCCCCGCATATTTGCTGCTCGGGCATCAATCACGGAGCCAATCTCGGCGACGACGCGACCTATTCCGGTACGGTCGCCGGGGCGCTTGAGGCCACGATACTCGGTGTGCCGGGACTCGCGTTCAGCCTGACCTCAACACGCTCGCACGACTTTACCGAGTCGGCCAGGATCGCCCGCGAGGTGACCGCCAAGGCGATCGCCGAGGG
>CAZQGN010000052.1:0-16639 GCA_964592865.1 uncultured Chloracidobacterium sp.
CGAGGAGAAGTATCGTGCAAGAATCGCAATATCGCATGCCTGACCCCATGCTTTCTTAAAAGATCTCCGAATAGCGACTGGTCCATGCTAGCAAAGATTGATTCTCACCACTGAATGGTTGGTTTCGATTGGAAGGGGGGAACGAATTAAGAAATGAAGCACCTATTATTTGTCTCTTTGTTAGTGTTTGGCACCTGTTTTTGTTCTCAGCAAAATGAACGTGATCACAATTTCAATCACCGAAATGGCGAAGCCAGTGAAGTTCTGTTGGAAATAATGGTGGAGCGAAGTCAGGTCGACTTTCCGCCGGGAAAGACACTTTTGTTGAGGCTGTATGACAACAAGGCGGTCGAGTTTTCGAACTATCCGACTACCAACAAAACTGTCGGACCGAAGGATTCGTTTGATGTTGAAAGGTCACAATTATCGCCCGAGGAATTTGATTCAACAGTCAAGCTCATAAAAGCACTTCATTCCGAAGGAATTTCAGGGCAGCACGGCCCATATAAAACTCTGACGGTAGACTCTTTTGTTGTAATCTCGATTTATTCGAAAAGTGAACGGCACGAATTGAATCTTATTTTGAAGGAAAATGACACATTTATTGACTTCAAGCGAATTGGCTCTAGCGCTCTAGCTGCATTGATGTCGTCGGCGTTCGACACTTCGCTTAAACTTAGGAAATCTAAGCAAGAATGACTAAATAGTGTCCCGGGAATGCACCTGTTCAGGAACGGCGATTCTGCGATCTTGAATGATCTTTTGGCGTAGCGAGTGTAAAGAGCCGGAAATACCGATCCGGGGCAGGCCGGCTCCCGAATGGTAAGAGGGGCAGTATTAACGAGGAATCGGGGTCATCCGTGAAGTAACCCCTGGAAATCAAGCGCGCGGTCATTTTGGCATCTTTGGGATGCAGTTTGTGCGTTTGATCGGGTGACGAAAGAGAACAACAGGTGCCTCCGTTATTCCTAGTTAGATTCAATCAAACTCGCACCGCTGCTATTAGCGAATTCCATCATCAATTTGCGCGCAGCTGCGTTCGGGCAGTTGCGTGAAATCCGATCGGCTCATGCCGTGCGGTAGTGGCGGATGGGCACGTTTGGCAGGGTGATGATCTGCCGGTTAGTTCGGCTGCGTCGGTTGTGGTTGGGCGGCGGTGTTTTGCGGGGGCGGTTCGGCCGGCGGCTGCGGCGACAGGACCCAAAAGAATATGAGGCACGCGATAGTGCCCAGCAGGCAGCCGATCAATGCCGAAATAATCGCCGTTTTCAGGTTTCGTTCCTTTGCCATATCAGAATTTCAGCACCAGTTCATCGTTGCGGACCTCGGCCAGGGCACTGCCGCCGTTTGCCAGGCCGCCAAATAGTATCTCATTTGCCAGCGGCTGTTTGATCTTCTCGTGGATCAGCCGCGACATCGGGCGGGCTCCGTAGCGGGCGTCAAAACCATTTTTGGCGAGCCACTCGCGGGCGTCTTCGGTCAGGTGGACCAATACGCGTTTTTCGGCCAACTGGCCGTTAAGCTCCTTGATAAATTTATCGACGATCAGCTTGATGACGTCGATATCGAGCGCCTTAAATGGCACCCACGCGTCGAGTCGGTTGCGAAACTCGGGCGTAAAGGTCCGCTCGATGACGCCCTTGGCGTTGCCCTTGGTGTCGGACGCGTTTCTGAACCCGAGCCCGCCCGACGACAGGTCGCGGGCACCGGCGTTGGTCGTCATTATCAGTATCACGTTGCGAAAATCGGCCTTTTTGCCGTTATTGTCGGTCAGCGTCGCCGAATCCATCACCTGCAGCAGCAGATTAAAGAGGTTCGGATGCGCCTTTTCGATCTCGTCGAGAACCAGGACGGCGTGCGGCGTACGCATTATCGCCTCGGTCAATAGCCCGCCCTGATCAAAGCCGACGTATCCCGGCGGAGCGCCGATCAGGCGCGAGACGGTATGCGGTTCGGCATACTCGCTCATATCAAATCGTATGAACTCGACGCCGAGTATCTCAGCCAACTGTTTGGCGACCTCGGTCTTGCCGACGCCGGTCGGCCCCGAAAACAGGAACGATCCGACGGGCTTGGTTTCGTGCCCGAGCCCGGCCCGCGAGATCTGGATGGCGTCGACGATCGCGTCGATAGCGGCGTCCTGTCCATAGATCGCCTTTTTGATATCGTCGCGGAGCGTGCGGAGCCGGAGCTTTTCGTCGGCGACGACCGTTTTCGGCGGTATCTTGGCCATTCGGGCGATGGTGTTTTCGACCATCTGGACGGTCACCTTTTTGGGCCGGCGGCCGGCCGGCAGCAGCTTGACCGAGGCTCCGACCTCGTCGATGACGTCGATCGCCTTGTCGGGCAAAAAGCGGTCGTTAATGTACTTGCCGGCGAGGTCCGCCGCGGTCCGCAGCGATTCGTTCGAGTATTTGACGCCGTGGTGGCTCTCGTAAAACCGCTTGAGCCCCTTGAGTATCTCAAAGGTCTCGTCGGCGGTCGGCTCATTGATATCGATCCGCTGAAAACGCCTCGCGAGTGCGCGGTCGCGGTCAAACGCGGCCTTATACTCGGCGTGCGTCGTCGAACCGATGCAGCGGAGTTCGCCGGCAGCGAGTGCGGGCTTGAGTATGTTCGACGCGTCCATCGAACCGCCGGAAACGGCCCCGGCACCGACGATCGTATGTATCTCGTCGATAAAGAGTATCGCGTTCTCCTGCTGTTTCAACTCGGTGATTATCGCCTTGAACCGCTGTTCAAAATCGCCGCGGTACCGCGTGCCGGCCAGCACGGCGCCCATATCGAGAGCATAGATCTTAGCGTTGGCGAGCACCTCGGGCACATCGCCCTCGCTGATCTTGAGCGCGAGGCCCTCAGCGAGTGCGGTCTTGCCGACGCCGGGTTCGCCGACGTAGAGCGGGTTGTTCTTCTTACGGCGGCAGAGCACCTGGATGGTGCGTTCGATCTCGTCGGAGCGGCCGACGATCGGGTCGATCTCGCCCGCGGCCGCCTTGGCCACGAGCTCGACCGTAAAACTCTCAAGCGGATCCTTGCGTCGAGAACCGGCGGGCATTTCCTGATCATCGTCAAACTCGATATCGGGGAACGCCTCGGTCGGATCTACCTTTGAAATGCCGTGAGCGATGTAATTTAGTACGTCGAGCCGCGTTATCCCCTGCTGCAGCAGCAGATAGACGGCGTACGATTGTTCGGCCTGATAGAGAGCGGCGAGTATGTTGGCACCGTCAACAGCCGGTTGTCCGCTGCCCTCGGCCTGGAGCACGGCATACGAGATCGTCGATTGAAAAGTACTGGTCAGCTCGGGCATGACCTTTTCTTCGCCGGGCACCTTTTCCAAAACGCCCTCAAAATACTCCTGCAAAGCACGGGCGATCTCGTCGATCTGCGCACCGCAGGCGGCGAGGACGACGCGGGCGGCCGGATCTTCGAGCAGGGCAAAAAGCAGATGCTCCATCGTCACAAACTCGTGCTTGTGACGTACCGCTTCGTCCACCGCCAAACTCAGGGTCTCTTCTAATTCCCGCGTCAACATCGTGTTTATATCTTAGCAGTTTTCGCCCGAAGGTGAGCAATAGTTTCGGGGCAGTTTAGGCCACGCGAACGCCGTGGGGGCTGATCCGCGAGACGTAAGTGTTGAAATCAATACCGGTTGGACCGTAAACCATATTCATAGCTTCGCGGACATACTCGGCTATGGCGCTCGACTCGCTGAGCATAAAGACCGACGGCCCGCTGCCCGAAATGCCGCCGCCGATCGCACCGGCGGCCAGGCTCGCGGCCTTGAGTTCGGCAAATTTGGGTATCAGCGCCTGACGGGCCGGTTCGACGATGGTATCGACCATCGAGCGCGCCAGCAGGTCAAGATCGCCGCTCGCGAGCGCCGCGACAAACGCTCCGAGATTGCTCCAGTTGCGGACCGCCTCGGCCAGCGGAACGTCCTTTGGCAGCATCGCCCGGGCGGCGGACGTTTTGACCTCGATCTGCGGATGGATGACGGTGGCGTAGAGTTCGGGAAAGGCGATCTCGACGATATCAAGCGGTTCGGACGAACGGACCAGCGTAAAGCCGCCGTAGATGCACGGTGCGAGGTTGTCGGCGTGACGTGAGCCCGAGGCGATCATCTCGCCCGCCATTGCCAGATCGACGAGTTCGACGGGCGAGAATTTATGTTCTAAAAGGTGATTGGCGGCGACGACCGCACCGCACGCGCTCGCCGCACTCGACCCGATGCCGCTGCCCGGCTTGATGTGTTTGTCGATCTCGACCTCAAACCCGAAATTGACGCCGGCCGCGTCGATCAGCGCCCGCAGGGCGACGCCGGCGACGTTCAATGTCGGATCGGTCGGCAGCCCGAAATCGTCGCGGTGCGTGATGCGGACGACAGGCTCGGCGATCTTGCTGACCGTCATCACGTCAAACGGCCCGTCGAGAGCAAATCCCAGACAGTCGAATCCGCATACGACATTCGAGACCGTGGCCGGTGACTGTACAGTGATCTGGTCCATATTTTCGCAAATGGGGCCGAACCGTTATATCATTTAGTGACCGGGATCGCGGCCCAAATTCTCGCCGATGCACTACTTTAGCACAAACCGAAGATCGCCTCACGCGTCGTTTCGGGACGCCGTTCTGAACGGGCAGCCCGACGATAAGGGGTTGTACTTTCCGTCCGAGATCGTGTCGCTGACGCACGATCTTCTGGCCGCTCTGCCCGACCTGCCAAACGAGAAGATCGCGTTTGACGTCATACGGCCGTACGTCGGCGGTGAGATACCGGACGACGAACTTTTTGAGATATGCCGGCAAACCGTCGATTTTGACTTCCCGCTCGTCACGCTTACCGATAACATCTCGGCGCTCGAGCTGTTTCACGGGCCGACGCTTGCGTTCAAGGATGTCGGCGCAAGATTTATGAGCCGCTGCCTGCGATATTTTTCGGCACAGCGGCGGCAAAAGACGGTCGTCCTGGTCGCTACGTCGGGCGACACGGGCGGCGCCGTTGCGGCGGGCTTTCACGGCGTAGAGGGCGTCGAGGTCGTAATACTGTACCCGAGCGGCAAGGTCAGCAACGTGCAGGAACTGCAGTTGACCACGCTCGGCGGCAATGTGACCACATTGGAATTACATGGCACTTTTGACGACTGTCAGGCCATAGTCAAACGCGCCCTGGCCGATGACGAGATACGCTCGCGGCACCATCTGACATCGGCCAACTCGATCAATATCGCCCGCTGGCTGCCGCAGCAGTTCTATTATTTTTACGCGATAAAACGGTGGAGCGGCCGGCCGCCGATCATCTCGGTCCCGAGCGGCAACTTTGGCAACCTGGCGTCGGGAATACTCGCCCACATATCGGGCCTGCCGGTCAAAAAGTTTATCGCCGCCTGTAACGCCAACGACGTCGTGCCGCGTTTTATCAAGACCGCGAACTACGACCCGCGGCCGTCGGTCGCCACCATCTCAAACGCGATGGACGTAGGCGCGCCGAGCAATTTTGTCAGGATACTGGAAATATTCGAGCACGACTTTCCGTTTTTGATCAACAAGCTCGAGGCCGTCAGCATCTCGGACGAGGTGACGGCCGCGACGATGCGCGAGGTTTTTGCACAATGTAATTACATTCTCGATCCGCATGGCGCCGTCGGTTACAGAGCCCTCGCCGACCACATTGCGCGCCATCCGGACGAGCGCGGAATATTTTTAGAAACCGCTCACCCGGTCAAATTTGACTCGGTAAATGAGATAATAGGAACGACGGGCGAGGTGCCGGCGGCCGTCGTCGAACTGTTGTCAAAACAAAAGCAGAGCATACCGGTCGAAAACGACTATGACGCGGTGCGTGAAATACTGTTGAGCAAGTTATGAAGGTCCTAAAGTTTGGCGGGTCATCGGTCGGCAGTGCCGAGACGATCGAAAAGGTGACGGCGATCATCCGCGAGGCGGCCGCGTCGGGCGAGTGCGCCGTCGTTCTGTCGGCGATGCAGGGCACGACCGACGCCCTCATCGACGCCGGCCGCTCAGCCGAGCGCGGCGACGACGGCTATATCGAGATACTCAGCCAGATCGGCGAACGTCACACCGAAACTATCAAGGAACTGTTTGGCGACGACCGTTCGAACGCCGTCGCGGATTTTGTCGATGAGACGCTCCGCGAACTCGAGAATCTGTGCGAGGGCGTCAGGCTTGTCCGCGAATTGACGCCAAAGACGCTGGACCGGATATTGAGTTTCGGCGAGATCGTCTCGTCACGCATCGTCGCCGAAAGGCTCAGCCGGCTCGGCATTGAAAACGAATGGATCGACAGCCGCCGCCTGATCTGCACCGATTCGAACCACGGTTTTGCGGCGGTGGATTTTGCCCGGACCGATCTTCAGATCAGGGACCATTTTGGCGAGTCGCCGGCTAAACTGCACATTCTGCCGGGCTTTATCGCCGCTGACGCTGCCGGGCACACGACCACGCTCGGCCGCGGCGGTTCGGATTATACGGCCGCGATCATCGCCGCCGCACTCGGCGCCGACGTGCTCGAGATCTGGACCGACGTGTCGGGAATGATGACGGCCGACCCGCGTTTTGTCCGCAACGTGCGGCAGATATCGCACATCACCTACCGCGAGGCGATGGAGCTATCGCACTTTGGCGCAAAGGTCATCTACCCGCCGACGATCCAGCCGGTGATGGCCCGCGGCATTCCGGTGCTGGTCAAGAACACCTTTGCGCCCGATGACCACGGCACCCTGATCGAATCAGAATCCGCGGCCGAAAAGGAGATCATCCGCGGGATCACGAGTATTGACAAGATCGCGGTGCTCAGCCTCGAGGGCAGCGGAATGGTCGGGATTCCGGGCTTTTCAAAGCGGCTCTTTGACGCACTGTCGAGGGCACGTATAAACGTCATTTTGATCACGCAGAGTTCGTCCGAACACTCGATCTGCGTCGCTATCGAAGAAAAGTCAGCCGACATTGCCAAGATGACCGTCGATCACGAGTTTGAGTACGAGATCGCGGTCGGCCGGATAGATCCGCTGCGCGTCGAACGCGGATTTTCGATCCTGGCACTGGTCGGCGACAATATGAAGTCGCACACCGGCGTCAGCGGCAAGATGTTTACGACGCTCGGACACAACGGCATCAATATCCACGCGATCGCGCAGGGGTCGAGCGAACGCAACATCTCGGCGATCATCGCATCGGCCGACGTGCGCAAGGCGGTCAATACGCTGCACGAGGAGTTTTTCTCGGACGGCAGCAAACAGATCAATCTTTTCATCGCCGGCGTGGGCACCGTCGGTTCGCGGCTGATAGAACAGATCCGCAGCCAGCACGAACATCTTCTCGCGGAAATGCGGCTCAATCTGCGGGTCGTCGGTATCGCCAACAGCCGCGGTGCCGCCATTGACGAAGACGGGCTTGAACTCGAGCGGTACAGGGGTGAACTCGGGTCGGCCGTGCCGAAGACAGTCGGCGAATTTACCGACGAGATACTCGCGCTCAACCTGCGCAACTCGATCTTTGTTGACGTAACCGCGAGCCCCGAGGTCGTCGAAACCTATCCGAAGCTGCTGTCAAAGGCGGTCTCGGTCATCGCCTGTAACAAGATCGCCGCGTCGTCAGGTTTCGACAGTTACCGCCGGCTGAAGGACCTCTCAAGGGAGTACGGGGCGAACTTTTTCTTTGAGACCAATGTCGGTGCCGGGCTACCGGTCATCAATACGCTCAACGACCTGCTGCGGAGCGGCGACAAGGTGCGGCGGATCGAGGCGGTGCTGTCGGGTACGCTCAATTTTGTCTTTAACAATTACGGCGGTTCGCGAAAATTCGCCGATGTCGTCCGACAGGCACAGGCCGAGGGCTATACCGAGCCCGACCCTCGGCTCGACCTCAGCGGCACTGACGTCGCCCGCAAGATACTGATACTCGCACGCGAAGCCGGCAACGAAATGGAGATCGGCGATATCGAGAACGAGGGATTTTTGCCGGGATCGTGCCTGGAGGGCAGCGTCGAAGATTTTTACAGCGAGCTCGAGCGGCACGAGGCGCATTTTCGTGCCCTGCTCGATGACGCCGTCAGCAAAGGCCTGACGCTCAAGTACATTGCGACTTTTGACAGCGGAAAAGCAAAGGTCGGGCTCCGCTCGATCGGGCCCGACCATAATTTTGCCAACCTTTCCGGCAAGGACAACGCCGTTCTCTTTTACACAAAACGCTATCCCGAGCAACCGCTCGTGATCAAAGGTGCCGGTGCCGGTGCCGATGTGACCGCGGCGGGCGTTTTTGCCGACATCATCCGCGCGTCGCGTTGATCGAAATGAGGGCCCAACCGCCGGCCCCCGCGATCAATCCGCCAAATAGCCGAACTTTCCTGATTGATAATCATGGATCGCCTGCGCGATCTCCTCCTGAGTATTCATCAGGAACGGCCCGTACTGGGCGATCGGTTCGTTGAGAGGCTCGCCGCTCATCACCAGCAAAACGCTGTCATCTATGGCGTTGACGGTGATGTGTTCGCCATCGCGTGCGAAGAGTGCGAGGTGGTCGGTCGGCAGCGTCTCGGCGCCGTTGAAG
Organism: uncultured Chloracidobacterium sp.; assembly: GCA_964592865.1. GTDB lineage: Bacteria > Acidobacteriota > Blastocatellia > Pyrinomonadales > Pyrinomonadaceae > OLB17. Next base: position 8,569 of record CAZQGN010000052.1, read on the forward strand.
GTCGCTGAGCCCTCGACCGCAAGTATCGCCGTCGTGTAGCCGGCCGGATAGTCGAGCTCGAGCGTCTCGCCCTTTTTCAGCTTCAGGTTATACAGATGAACCGGCGAGAACGTGGTCGCCGGGCCCTTGACCCCGGCAAATTCGCCCGCGATGATCTCGACCTCGCCGCCGCCCGGTAATTTCACGCGGCCCATCTCGGCGTTGGTGATCGCCTGATATTTGGGCTCGGTCATTTTGTCCTTAGCGGGCAGGTTGACCCAAAGCTGGACCATCTGAAACGGCCCGCCCTGCCGGTTATATTCCTGTTCGTGATACTCCTTGTGCAAAAGGCCGCTGCCTGCCGTCATCCATTGCACGTCGCCCTCGCCGATGACGCCGCCGCCGCCGCGGCTGTCGTGATGAGCGACCTTACCCTTGTACGCGATCGTCACCGTCTCAAAACCGCGATGCGGGTGCGGCCCGACGCCGAACGGCTGTTCACGCGGCGGAAAATTGGTCAATGCGTTGTAATCAAGCAGGAAGAACGGGCTCATCCGCGCCCCGGTCAATGGCCCGTGCGGGAAAAAACCGTGCACGTTAAATCCGTCGCCGACCCAATGCCTAGGCGGCGGAGCAACGATACGTTCTACATTCTTAACAACCGCTGAGATCTTGGCTTTCATAATATTCTCCTCGCTTCGACGTCATCGACGCCGATGTATATGAAGAGTTTACGCCGACAGTCAAAAAGATACATCGGCAATTCCGGCGAGAAACGCCTAATACTTTTGGGTGAGAGGCCGCCAGCGACCCGGTCGGTCACATCTCAGATCTTTCGCGCGACCATCAGACCGTCACGAACGGGCAGCAGGATGTTTTCGACACGGACGTCGGCGAGGATCTTTTGATTGTACTCATGCAGGGCCTGAGTGTTCTCGTCCTTTTGGTCGTCGAGCACCTTGCCGCTCCAGAGTACGTTGTCGGCGATGATAAAGCCGCCTCTGGCGACCTTGTCGAAAACGAGATCGTAGTAGTTTGAGTAGTTCGGTTTATCGGCGTCGATAAATACGAGATCGAACGTGTCATCGAGTGTCGGAATGATATCGGCGGCAAATCCGAGATGAAACTCGATACGGCCGGCGAACTCGCTCTTTTCGACAAACGACCGGGCAACGCGGTTGGTGTCCTCTTGTATATCCAATGTAATTACCTTGCCGCCATCGGCAAGTCCCTCGGCAAAACACAACGCCGAATAGCCGAGGTAAGTTCCGATCTCGAGGACCACCCGCGGCCGGATCATATGCGAGAACATAGACAGCAGCCGGCCCTGGACAAAGCCCGATAGCATGGACCTGTCGTCAAAATTGGCGTAACAATGCTCACGCAGCTCGCGGAGGACGGCGCTCTCGTCGGATGTCACATTTTCGGCGTAATCAATGATCTCTTGTGAAAAGTCCATAACGTATCGTTCGTCAAATCGGCCGCTCGTTGCCGAAAGTGGATTTGAATTACAGTTCTACCCTGACAAGTCCGCGCTTTATCGCCGTCATTGTCGCCGACGTGCGGTCCGACACGCCGATCTTCGCGAAAATGTTCTGGAGATGAGTCTTGACAGTGTTTTCGGAAACGTCGAGTGCGAACGCGATCTCCTTGTTCGACATTCCGCCGACGACCATCCGCAGCACGTTCGACTCGGCGGGCGTCAGTTCTTCCTTGCCGACGTGTTCGCTGAGGATACGGGCGATATCGTCGGGAATGTACTTGCGGCCGGCGGCGACGGTGCGAATCGCGTCGACGAGGCCCGAGGGCGAGATGTCTTTGCAGATGTAGCCAGCGGCACCTTTCTTTAACGCCTTGGCGATCTCGGCGTCGCCGGCGTGTTCGGCGAGAACGATGATCTTCGCTTTGGGCCGCTCGGCAAAGTATCTGTCGAGGTCATCGATCGAACACGAATCGGGAAACCGCAGCCCGAGGATCGTGACGTCCGGGTCATTTTCGCGAAACAACGCAAACCCGTCGGTGAGATTGTCCGTTTCGCCGATGAACTCGATGTCATCTTCACCGGAAACCACGGCCCGCACACCGAGGCGCGTCAGCGGTTGGCTTTCGATCAAAAGTAGTCCGGTCGTCACATCCATACGATCAAGCCGCGGGATCTATGTTTTCAGCGAAGCCGCAAATTCGACGATCGGGCGGATCAGATCGGTGTCGTAGTTGGTCTTGACGTGCTGCATCACGGCCGTGATACGTTCGAGCCCCATACCCGTATCGACCGACGGAGCGGGCAGCGGCGTCAGTTTGAAAGTGCCGTCCTCGTTCTGTGTGCGGTTGTACTGCATAAAAACGAGGTTCCAGATCTCCATCGTCGTGTCGCCCTCGCCGTTGACCCATTTGGGATGGTTCTTTTCGGGGTCATCGGGGTCCTCGCCCATGTAATAGTGGATCTCGGAGCAAGGCCCGCACGGCCCGGTGTCGCCCATCTGCCAAAAATTATCCTTTCGGCCGTAGCCGAGGATGCGCTCGGGCCTGGCACCGACCGCTTCCCAAAGCGCGCGGGCCTCGTCATCGGGCCCGACCTCGTCATCGCCCTCGAAAACTGAGAACCACAGCCGCGACTCGTCGAGCTTGAGGTCATTTACGAGAAAATCCCAGGCGTATTCGATCGCCTCTTTCTTGAAATAATCGCCGAACGAGAAATTGCCGAGCATCTCAAAGAAAGTGTGGTGCCGGGCCGTCTTGCCGACCTCGTCGAGGTCGTTATGCTTGCCGCCGGCGCGAACGCACTTTTGCGACGAAACCGCCCGCGTATAGTCGCGCTTTTCGTTGCCGAGAAAAACGTCCTTGAACTGGTTCATTCCCGCGTTGGTAAAAAGCAGCGTCGGGTCGTCGGCCGGCAGCAGCGGCGACGAATGGACGACCTTGTGCCCGTGGCGCTCAAAATACTCTAAAAATCTGGCTCTGATCTCATTTCCGGTCATAGAGAAACTTTAACACAAAGCAATAATCACTTGCATCGCGGCGAAAAAATGGCCGGACACCGCAGAGGGATCCGGCCGCGCTATCGCTGGCGGGCAGTGTCGGTTATTTTGCCGCCCTGAACCGCATCGCCACGCCGTTCATACAGTATCTGAGGCCGGTCGGCTCGGGGCCGTCGTCAAACACATGCCCGAGATGCGAATGGCAGCGGGCGCATTCGATCTCGATCCGCTCTTCGTCAAGGCTGCGGTCGATCTTTTCCTTGACGTTCTTTTTGAATATCGGCTCGTAAAAGCTGGGCCATCCGGTGCCGGAATCAAACTTTGCCTTTGAGCTGAAAAGTGCAAGTCCGCAGGCTTCGCAGTAGAAGGTTCCGTCCTTCTTTACGTCGTTGAGCGGGCTTGTGTACGGTCGCTCGGTGCCCTCCTGGCGAAGCACGTAAAACGCCGGGCCGGAAAGTTCGCTCCGCCACTCAGCGTCGGACCTGATCAGTTCCTTGCCGTCAAATTCGCCGTCTGTGAGCACCAATTCGCGTTCGGCGGCCACGGGCTTTTTCGTTTTGGCGGGTGTCGCCGACGGTTCGGCCGATCCTGTGCCGGGTGACGCCGCGGCAGAGCCGACGCCGGTGAAAAGGCCATAGGCAGACACCAAAACGCCGGCCGCCAGGATAAATAATGAAGCAAACGCCTTTTTCATAATTACCTTCGGACAATAATAATGCCCCGTTCGACTAGAATACATCGAAACGGGGCCAAGTTATGTAACATCTTTCGAGTCGGGCTCGCGGTGTGTATAGATCCTGAGCCTTCTCGTCAGATGGTGCTCAGCGGCGGAAGGACTTTCCCTGTTTGGCAGCTCGTCATACCCCTCCAGAAACTCCGGGCTGCCAAACCCTTGATAATTTTGCCTCCCGCCGCTGAGCGGAGTTGCCGCTAATTGAGTTAGTTGGGCAACACAACCGTGTCGATGACGTGAATGACGCCGTTCGAACCCTTGAGGTCAACCGCGGTGATCTTTGACATGCCGCCTTTCTCGTCCTTGAGAACAACGTCCTTGCCGTCCATCATCGCCCAGAGCTTGCCGCCCGATACGGTGGTCAGCTCGACCTTGCCTTTGCCCTTCTTGATAGCCTTGGCAACTGCCTTCGAATCCAAGTTTCCGGCAACGACGTGATAGGTCAGCACCTTTGCGAGCATGGCCTTGTTCTCGGGCTGGAGAAGCGTTGCGACAGTGCCTGCCGGAAGCTTGTCAAAAGCACCGTTGACCGGAGCGAAGACCGTGAACGGGCCTGCACCCTGGAGCGTGCCGACGAGGTCAGCAGCCTTGACCGCGGCGACCAGCGTCGTGTGGTCCGGCGAACCAACAGCGATGTCCACGATCGTCTTGTCCTGAGCCGCGACCGAGCCGGCACCGAACGCCATTCCAACAACCAAAAACGCTAAAGCAAAAAATGATTTCATGATCTTTAATCCCCTTGTTCTGAAATTTAATAACCAAAAAAGTTCAATGTTGAACTCTATGCAACCGTTTTCGCGACGCGCAAAATAACGGATTCAGAAACCTGAAATTTTTTTCTTTATTAGCTCAGATACTGTCGATGGATGGGCTTTCGCGGTCGATGGAGGACATCTTGTCGCGGATCAGGTCGTAGGCAAAGCCTTGCCGGAGCAGGTGGTCGTAAAACTTTTTGAGGTCTTCGCGGGTCTCGGGCCGGCCTTTGAGTCGCAGCCGTTTGGCAATGGCGATGTCGATCAGATCGGCCTCGGGGATCTGTTCAAACGCGTCGGCGACGGCCCTTTCGACCGTTTCCTTGTCGAGCTTTTTCTGCGACATCGCTTGCTGCAGACGCCGCTTGCCCTGCGGCTTTTGCCGGAGCTTCGAGACGGCCGCGTCACGGGCAAACTGCTCGTCGTCGAGGTACTTATAGACCTTGAGCTTATCGATAACGGCGTCGACTATCTCCTCGTTGGTCCAGAGTTTTTCGAGTAGGCGATCGCGAAGCTCACGCACGGACCGGGGCTTGGCGGCGAGCAGTTTGACAGCGCGGTCCATCGTCCGCTTACGCGATCGCGCCGCGTCGCTGACCACGCGCTTCTCTTCGTCGACCGGCTGCCTTCGGCGTCCCCACATAACGATCTAATTATTAATCATTAATCCGTAATTAGTAATTGCCGGCAAGTGAAATAGAATCGAAAGTGTGGACGGCATTCTCATAATCGACAAACCCGCCGGCATAACGTCGCACGACGTGGTGTCGCGCGTCCGGCGAATCCTGCGGACAAAGCGCGTCGGCCATACCGGCACGCTCGACCCTTTTGCGACGGGCGTGATGGTCGTCCTGGTCGGCCGGGCGACGCGGCTGGCGCAGTTTCTGGATAAGGACGAAAAGGAATATGAGGCGGCCGTGCGGTTCGGTTTTGAGACCGACACGGGCGACCGGACGGGCGAAAGAAAGGGCGAAGAGGAAGAGAAGCGAACCGTAGTTCTCGAACCGGAAATGATCGAGGCGGTGCTGCCGCTGTTTCGCGGCCCGATCGAACAGACGCCGCCGATGTACTCGGCAAAAAAGGTCGGCGGCAAAAAGCTGTACGACCTTGCCCGTCAGGGAGTGACGGTCGAGCGAAAGGCCGCGAACGTCACCGTTTCAAAATTAGAGATCATCAGCCCGTTACGGCCGTCAGGCGACGACAGCGGGACATGGGACCTCGGGCTTGCCGTGCGATGTTCCGCCGGGACATACATCCGCACACTCGCTGAGGACATCGGCCGCAAACTCGGCGTCGGTGCGCACCTTAGAGAGCTTCGGCGGACGGCCGCGGGAAAGTTTACGATATCGCAGGCGATCACCATCGAGGAGCTTGCCGATATGCCCGAACCGGCCGACGCTCTCGTTTCGATGAATTTGGCGATCTCGCACCTGCCGGCATTTACGGTCCGCGAGGATCGCGTCGCCAAGACCATGAACGGGATGTCGACGCGTGTTTTCGAAACCGGCCTGGCTGACCGCGAGGTGGTGCGGATGATCACGGAAGCCGGCGGCCTCCTGGCGATCGGATTTTTTGACGCTGCCGAAAATGTTATACAGCCCAAGGCCGTTTTGGTATAAAATGACGGCAATAACGAGCCCGGGCGGTGCTTGCCGGCGGGTATCAGACACACGATCATATGAAAAAACGAAATATTGCATTGGCGTTGGGCGGTGCGGTCGGAGCGGCGGTGGCGGTCAAGCTGTTGACACGCGAGGATACCGTCAGGTGGGAATCGGTCGCCGATCAGGTGCCGCACTCGGACCACTCGCACTTTGTCCATGTTGACGGTGCGCTCGTCCATTATCAGGAGTTTGGCGACGCGTCCAAACCGCCGATCGTACTGATACACGGTTACACCGCGTCAGTCTATGTCTGGAAAACGGCGGCCCCGATGCTGGCCGCAGCCGGATTTCACGTCATCGCGGTCGACCTGCTCGGGTTTGGTTACTCTGAAAAGCCGCGTTGGTTCGACTATTCCATACAGTCGCAGGCGCGGATGATATCGCGGCTGATGGGGCGTTTGGGCATCGGCCGGGCGACGGTCGTCGGCAGTTCGTACGGCGGTGCGGTCGCGCTCAATCTGACGCTCGACTACGCGGAAATGGTCGAAAAACTCGTCCTGGTCGACGCCGTCTGTAATGACGAGCCGAAAGAGCACCCGCTGCTGCGGCTGACATCGATACCCGGCGTCGGCGAGGCGGTGACGCCGTTCTTGATCGATTCGAAAATGTTTCTCCGCCTGCGAATGCAGGGAACGCTGGCCAAGGCGAATCATCATATGATCACCGAGGAACGCATCGAATCGATCCGCCGGCCGTTATTTGCCGCTGACGCGCACCACTCTGTACTGGCCACGGCGCGCAACTGGCACGCCGACCGGCTCGAGCAGGACGCCAATCTGATCAACCAGCCGACGCTCATAATCTGGGGCGATCAGGATACGGTCATCCCGATCAAACACGGGTATAAGATGCACGAAGAGATACTCAATTCGCGCTTTGTAATCCTGAAAGACTGCGGCCACGTGCCGCAGGAGGAGAAGAGCGAACTCTTCGTCGAGCTGGTGACTGAGTTTTGTCACGACCGAAAGGGCAGGATAGCCGCAAAGGACGACGACACAAAACTCGAACAGATAATGTAGATCCGGATGATGGCAAAGCGGGTTATCGGCGGACTTTTAGGCCTCGCGTACGCGATCGGCTACGGTTTCTGGACAATGCTCCTGACCGGCGGCGGCCACGGCAATTTCATCTGGATGATATTGTTCTTTACGGCGTATCTGTTCGGGCTCTTTTTCCCGATAATGGGAGCACTCGCCGTCGATCTCAGGCCGGTCGTCGCCAAAGCCGCGTTTGGAACACTGCTGTTCGTCAGCGTTTTGCTCCACATTCTGACCATCGCTCCGGCACTGTACGGAGGTCCCGGCGACATCGCCGCCGACCTCCAAAAGTCATGGGCACGCGGGCCAGTGATGGTGATATTTTCGGCGATGGTCCATTTCCTGCCGATCGTGGCCTTGTCGCTGATACTGGTCAGAAGCCTGGTTTTCGGAGCGGAAACTATCGAGCACGACGAACCGGCCGGCCTCGGGCTGGATTGAATACGATGTTAGCAAACGGCCAAGCAGCCCTTTACGGCAAGGGCGTTTTTACGACCGTCGCGATCCGCGCCAAGCGGCCTTTGTTCTGGGAAAAGCACTGGCGGCGGCTGACCGGTGACGCGGCAAAGGTCGGCGTTGATATTTCGGCGTTCGGTGAAGCGCTCGTCCGTGCTGAGCTTGAGCGGACGCTGACGAGCGAGGGCGTAGCCGACGGCCGTGCCAGGATCACGTTCTACGACGAACGCCCGGGCGACATTTGGCCCGCCGATGCCGCCGAAAACACGTCGATGTCGATCCTTGCCGGCAGGCGGCGCCGGTTGCCGGCAAAGTTTAGCCTGACAACGTCGCCGTACCGCGTCAATACCTATTCGCCGCTCGCCGGCGTCAAATCGTGCAATTATCTTGAGAATCTGCTCGCTATCGAAGAGGCCCGCGGCCGCGGCTTTCACGAAGCGATCCGCATCAACGACCGCGGCGAGATGACCGG
>CAZQGN010000053.1:0-15486 GCA_964592865.1 uncultured Chloracidobacterium sp.
CGTGGCGATTTAAGGCAACTTGCTCCACGATAAAAACTGCTAAAGCGTCTCGACGAGAGATACAAATTTCCGTCGACGATAAACGAAGAACTTTTTCGAAAAGCTCTCGTGCGATTTGGCACGAGGGCTTTTTTTGTTTTTCGCGGAAGTTGCCAGCAATGGCAGAAACACGACCGGAAGGAAGTGTGTTCTGCAAATAGAAACAAACAGGAGAAAAAAATGACCGATACAAAATACAGTTTCAACACATTGGCACTTCACGGAGGACAGGAGATCGACCCGACCACAAACTCGCGGGCGGTACCCATTTACCAGACGACCAGCTACGCATTTAACAACGCGGATCATGCCGCGAGGCTGTTTGCGCTTAAGGAGTTCGGCAACATCTACACACGCCTGATGAATCCGACGACCGACGTTTTCGAGAAACGCATCGCCGCACTCGAGGGCGGTGCCGCGGCTTTGGCGACGGCGAGCGGGCAGGCGGCCGAGACGCTGGCGATACTGACCCTCGCCGGTGCGGGCGATGAGATCGTTTCGACGACCTCGCTATACGGCGGAACGTACAACCTGTTTCACCACACGCTGCCGCGGCTCGGCATCAAGTTCCATTTCATTGACGGAGCCGACTATGACGGCATCGAGGCGGCGATCAACGGGCGGACCAAGGCGATCTACACCGAGACGGTCGGCAATCCGAAACTCGACGTCATCGACATCGAACGCCTCGCCGACATCGCCCATCGCAACGGCCTGCCGCTGATCATCGACAACACGGTCCCGTCGCCGGCGTTGTGCAATCCGATCAAGTGGGGAGCCGATATCATCCTTCATTCCGCCACCAAGTACATCGGCGGCCACGGTACGACGATCGGCGGCGTGATCGTGGACGCGGGGCGGTTCGACTGGGCCGTCAGCGGACGATTTCCTGAATTTAGTGAGCCGGACCCGAGCTATCACGGCGTTTCGTATACCGAGGCGTTCGGGCCGCTGGCTTTTATCTTGAAGGCACGGGTCCAGGGCCTGCGGGATACCGGAGCGGCGATCTCGCCGTTTTCTTCGTGGCAGCTATTGCAGGGAACCGAGACGCTCCCGCTTCGCGTCGAGCGCCACAGCGAAAACGCGTTGGCAGTTGCCCGGCACCTCGATGCTCATCCGCTCGTCGAGTGGGTCAACTACCCAAAACTCGAGTCGAGCAAATACCGAGAACTTGCCGACAAGTATCTTGAGAAAGGTGCCAGCTCGATCGTGACGTTCGGTATCAAGGGCGGATTCGCGGCCGGCAAGCGATTCATCGATTCCGTTCAATTATTTACCTTGCTTGCGAACATCGGCGACGCCAAATCACTGGTCATCCATCCCGCGTCAACGACGCACCAGCAATTGACAGCCGACGAACAGGCCTCGACCGGTGTGACGCCCGATCTGATACGGCTTTCGGTCGGTATCGAGGACATCGACGACATTCTGGCCGATCTCGATCGAGCCTTGAGTCTGTCGTCGGAAACGGTCAATACGGCTGCGGCCTGATCGGAGGTGAAGATGTTTGAAATTGACTTTACTTTCAATGAGCCGTTCGAGCTGGCGTCGGGCGAGGTGCTGGATGAGGTGCGGCTTCGCTGCACCATCTACGGCAGGCTAAACGCCGACAAGTCGAACGCTGTACTGGTATTTCACGCCCTGACCGGAAGCTCGCGCATCGGCGACTGGTGGAACGGGGTGATCGGCAAGAAGGAGGCACTTGATACTTCGGAGTATGCGTTTGTCTGCGTGAATTACCCCGGGTCGTGTTACGGATCGACAAGTGCCCGGTCGATAAAGCGGCGGCGTCGCGGCGACCTGCCGATAGTTACCGCGGGCGATATCGTCCGGGCCAACGCATTGTTATTCGACCGAATCGGGATTCGGAAGTTTCGAGCCGTGATCGGCGGCAGCGTCGGCGGAATGCTCGCGCTGCAATTTGCCGTTGACTTTCCGGATCTGTCGGACGAGGTCATATCGATCGCGGCCGCTCCGCTTTCAGCGATGGCGCTCGCACTGAATCACATTCAGCGGCACGCCATCGGCCGAAATGATATCGGGCTTGCTCGAAAAATAGCCTTGCTTTCGTACAAATCTCCGCGGCGGTTCACCGAGCGATTCGGGCGCAATCCGAACCGGAATGGTGAGGATCCGTACGCAAGGGGCTATCATCGGTTTGATGTAGCCGGGTATCTCGATCATCACGGCGATGCTTTTCGCGAGAGGTTTGAGATCGAGAGTTATGAACTGATCACCAAGGCGATGGATCTCTTCGAAGTGACTGACGAAGACATCGATCAGATAAGGGCAAAGGTTTCGCTGATCGGCATTTCGAGCGACTGGCTGTTCCCGGCGGCGGATGTCGCCGCGTTGTGCCGCCGCCTTAAGTACCGCGGCGTCGATGCCCGGTACTACGAGATCGAATCGGACGATGGCCACGACGCATTTCTCTCGGATATCGAGGCGACGTCCGGCGTGCTCCGCAGGATACTCGGCACCGCGGCGCCTCAAAAGCAGATAGTTAGAGAAACCAAAAGAACGCCGGCGTTTGCCGGCAGCTACTAAATATATATGAGCAACAAAAACGTCGAACAAAAACTACCGTTTTGCCTTTTGAGCGGCAAGACGGCGATCGTTACCGGAGCGTCACGCGGCATCGGCCGGGCGACCGCACTAAGATTTGCCGAGGCGGGGGCTAACGTGGTCGTTAACTATTTTCAGCACGAGGCCGAAGCCCTCGCCGTCGTTCGCGAGTGCCGGGCGTTCGGTGTCAAGGCCATTGCTTTTCAAGCGGACGTGGCTCGGCCGTTGGACGCCGAGCGGATGATCGACGCGGCAATTAGGGAATTTGGCGGGGTCGATATCGTCGTCGCAAATGCCGGTATTTGGGAAGGCGACGCGGTGGAATTGATGACCGAGGACCTTTGGGACCGCGTCATCGACGCCAATCTGAAGGGTACCTGGACCGTATGCAGATCCGCGATACCGCATTTTAAGTCGAACGGCGGCGGTTCGATCGTGATCGTTTCCTCAACGGCGGGACAACGCGGCGAAGCCGGCTATTCGAACTACGCGGCATCGAAAGGAGGCCAGATATCATTTACCAAAGCACTGTCGAACGAACTTGCACCAAAGATCCGTGTCAATGCCGTTGCTCCAGGATGGGTCGACACGGGGCTTAACGATCCCGTGTTCCACGATCCTGAGTTCGTCGAGCGGGTGGTGGACGCAATTCCATTAAAACGCGTTGCGACCGCGGACGACATTGCACTTTCGATCGTATTTCTGGCGTCCGACTGGTCGAGGCATATTACCGGCGAGGTCATCAATATCAACGGCGGAGCGGTGTTATGCGGATGACCGACCGATTTTGTGACCTGCCTCACATAAAAACTCGTCGCGGCGTGATATCGCTTAGTGGTAACGATGATGCCCGAGTCTGGAGATGAGGCGGTCGAAATATGAATATTAATAAACTTGACGACTTTCAAAACCATTTTGCCGCAGTGCCGGTAAATACAAGCTACGTGGAAAATCTGATCGGCAATACGCCGCTGCTCGCACTTCATTTTCATTACTTCGGCAAAAGGCGGACCATCTTCGCCAAGGCCGAGCACCTCAATTTGTCCGGCAGTATCAAGGACCGAATGGCGCTTCATATCATCAGTACGGCGTACCGCGACGGCAAGATCAAAAAGGGCGATACGATCGTCGAGGCCACAAGCGGCAATACCGGCATCGCCTTTGCCGCGATCGGCCACGCCTTTGGCAATCCGGTCCATATATTTATGCCTGACTGGATGAGCAAAGAGCGTATCTCACTGATAAAAAGCTACGGGGCCGAGGTAACGCTCGTGAGCCACGATCAGGGCGGGTTTTTGGGTTCGATCGAGCTTTGTGAGGAATTCAAGCGTGAGCATGAACACGTGTTTTTGCCGCACCAGTTCTCTAATGAAGCAAATCCGGAGGCCCATTATCTGACCACCGCGCCTGAGATATGGATGCAACTCGAAAGAGTGGGATTTGAGCCGGACGCGTTTGTCGCAGGGGTCGGGACCGGCGGCACCATCATGGGCGTCGCAAAGTACTTTGGCGAAAAGAACAAGGATATCAAGATGTATCCGCTCGAACCGCTCGAATCGCCGACGATGTCCACCGGTCACAAGGTCGGCAGCCACCGGATACAGGGGATCTCGGATGAGTTTGTACCGGCGATCTGCGAACTCGACCATCTTGACGAGGTCATCGGCGTATCGGACGGCGATTCGATCCTGATGGCTCAGAAGCTGGCGGCAACGCTCGGGCTTGCGGTCGGCATTTCGTCAGGAGCCAATTTCCTCGGGGCACTGATAGCACAAGAAAAGCTCGGTGCCGACGCGGTCGTGGCTACCGTCTTTTGCGACGACAACAAGAAATACCTCAGCACCGATCTCGTCCGGGACGAACCCGTAAAGGATGGTTATCTGTCGCCCAACATCGAGCTTTTCGGATATCAGACGATCGGGCGGCTCGGACTGACGCAGGCATCGACGACGGCAATTTGACCGCGTATCAGCGATCCAACGGGTGCCGTGGGAAGCAAGCCCGCGGCCATTTGCCGCCATGAGCCGTTCATTTGATCTAAACGCCGTGCGAACCCTGCCGCTTTACCTTACATTTACTTAGTAACTGTGAACCAAGCCCAACTTCCAACGGTGATGAAGTTTGGCGGTACGTCCGTCGGTGACGTGGCCGCTTTCGAACGCGTTTTTCAGATCGTCTCGACGCAATTGGCAAAACAGCCGGTCGTTGTCGTTTCGGCGATGACAAAGGTCACTGACGCCCTGCTTGCCGCCTTTGAGATCGCTAAAAAGGGTGATTTCGCGGCTGCGATCGCCACGCTCGAACCGCATTTTGACCGGCACACCGAGGTTTCGCGGCATTTTATCCCCGCGGGCGTACCGAACGCGTTTAACGGCGAGCTTGAATTTGCCCGCGGCGAACTCTCCGACCTGCTGATACGGGTCTCGCGGCGGAGCCTGCCGCTGTCGATGCTCAAGGATGCGATCGTTTCGTATGGCGAACAGCTTTCCTCGCGGCTGCTTGCCGAAGTCCTGAAGGCAAAGGGTGTCAAAGCCCGTCAGGTCGATTCGCGGCGGCTGATCGTAACCGATGACGAGTACGGTGCGGCGCAGCCGATCTGGGACGAGACCGAAACGCTGATAAAACTCGAACTCGGCCCGATCATCGCTGACGACGAGGTTCCCATAATGGGAGGCTTCATCGCGGCAAACCGCGGGGGCGAAACAACGACGCTCGGCCGCGGCGGCTCAGATTATTCGGCCGCAATGGTCGCCGCGGCCCTGGGCGCCGGCGAACTGCAGATCTGGACCGATGTAACAGGCGTGATGACCTGCGACCCGCGCATCTGTGCCGAAGCCCGCACCATACCGGTGCTTTCGTACGAAGAAGCGGCCGAATTGGCGTATTTCGGTGCTAAGGTCCTGCACCCCAAGACGATCAAGCCGGCCGTAGATCACGCAATTCCGGTACGCGTCTGCAATACGTTTGAGCCTGACGCGGTCGGGACAATGGTGCTGGCTGATTCGGCCGTGGTCCCGAACAAGATAAAATCGATCGCTCACAAAAAGAACATCACGATCCTCCGGATCACATCAGCACGAATGCTCGGCAGCTATGGCTTTATGAGCGCGTTGTTCCAGGTGTTCGAACGCTTTCGAACCGTGATCGACGTCATCTCGACATCTGAGGTATCCGTGGCGTTGACGCTCGACAATACGTCCGAGATCGAGCGTGTCGTGACCGAACTCGAGCGGCTCGGGGACGTCGAGGTCGAGAGCGGATACGCTGTGATCTGCGTCGTCGGCGAAGGCCTCAGAGCCTCGACCGGCCTTGCTTCGCAGGTGTTTTCGACGATCGAGGACGTCAATGTCGCTCTTATCTCGCACGGGGCCTCGAGTGTGAATCTGACGTTCGTTATTAAAGAAGAAGCGGCGGCGGATGTGATCAGGCGGCTGCATAAGCAGTTCTTTTAAGGGTTGAAACCACATACCAATACAGATAAACGCAGATGAACAAAATGGCCTGACATTTGTGTTCATCAGTATTTATCTGTGGTTAGGATGCCGGAATGAATTTATTTGAACTTACAACCGAGTTAATGTCGATCCCGTCCGTGTCGGGCGAAGAGGAAGCTGTCGGGTTTTGGCTGCGGGACTATCTCGAATCGCTTGGTTGGACGGTCGAACTCCAGGAAGTTGGAGAACCGACACTCTTGTCGGCATCGCCGGTTCCTCCGGCGAATCGATTTCTCGACGCCGAAGCGGCGTCGATGCGGACAGGAGTGCCCGCGCTCCGACAATATAATGTCATTGCGTATCTGAACGAAAGCCCGCGGGTTTGGCTTTCGACCCACATGGATACGGTTCCGCCGTTTATTGCGCCGACTGAGGATGACGAGAAGATATACGGACGAGGTTCGTGCGACGCAAAGGGCATAATCGCCGCACAGATCACCGCCGCCGAACTGCTCAGAAAAGAGGGGATTGAGGACATCGGTTTGCTGTACACGGTCGAAGAGGAACGTGCTTCGACCGGAGCCAAGGTCGCCAATCTTCATCCGCTGGCGGCAAAATGCGAGTATCTTATCAACGGCGAGCCGACGGATAATGACCTCGCGATCGGGTCGAAGGGCACGTTTCGCCTGAATATCAAGACGTCGGGCAAGGCGGCGCACTCGGCGTATCCGGAAGAGGGCGAATCGGCGATCGAAAAGCTGCTCGATATCCTCGAGGACATCCGTCATACGCGTTTTCCAAATGACGATTTCTTTGGCGAGACCACCGTAAATATCGGCACGGTCAACGGCGGGCTCGCTCTCAATGTCATTCCGCCTGCGGCTGAGGCGGGGCTCGCGATCAGATTGACGACACAGAAACAGCCGATCGAGGACGCACTTCGCAGTGTCGTGCGTGATCGCGGCGAGATAGAGATACTGTCGTTCAGCGAACCGGTGCGGATGCTCGAGGTCGACGGCTTTCGGCAAAAGGTCGTGCGGTTCACGACCGACATTCCGCATCTGCCGAATTGGGGCCAGCCGCTGCTGCTCGGGCCCGGCTCGATCCTGGTCGCTCATACTAAGGATGAGTTCGTGCTGAAGAAAGACCTCGAAGATGCAGTCACTCTGTATGTATCGCTGGTAAGAAGATTATTAACCGCAGAGCACGCCGAGGACGCAGAGAATTAACTTTCTGTTTTACTCTGCGAACTTTGCGGTCTCTGCGTTAAAATCCTTCCTATGAAGATCGCACTTATCGGTTACGGAGCGATGGGCAGGCTTATACACCGGCTTGCTGAGGAAAAGGGCCATGAGGTTTCGGTCGTGATCGATGAGGCTGATTCCGGGTTGGACGAGGCCGAGCTCGCGGCGAAACTGAGCGGTTCTGACGTTGCAATTGATTTCACCGTTGCGGCGGCGGTCCGGCGAAATGTCGGGGCGTGTGTGGCTGCGGGTGTTCCGATCGTGGTTGGGACGACGGGTTGGTTGTATGATCGGGCCGAGACCGAGAACATCGTCGCCGAAGGCCGCGGCTCGCTTGTTTTTGGCGCGAATTTCTCGATCGGCGTCAATATCTTTTACCGTATCGCGGACTTTGCCGCCGAGATCATCGCAAAGTTCCCCGAGTACGAGGCGTTCATCGAGGAGCAGCATCATTCCCGTAAAAAGGACGCCCCGTCAGGCACCGCTCTCAAGATCAAGGAGGTCATCACAAAGCACGTCGAGGTCGGCGACATCGCCGCCACGCGGGCTGGCAACATTCCCGGCACGCACACGGTCGGCTTTGACGGCCCGGCCGATCAGATCATGCTCACGCACACCGCCCGCTCCCGCGAGGGCTTTGCCCTCGGGGCGATAACCGCCGCCGAGTGGATCGTCGGTAAGACGGGCTTTTATGATTTTGCTGAGGTAATCGACGAAGTGATCTCTGTCTAAACTAAATTAACCGCAGATGACGCAGATCTCGCAGATAAGAAAGCTCCTTTTAATAAGATCCGCGTCATCCGCATTATCTGCGGTTAAATTTCTCTTCAAAACGCTGCTATGCGAATAAAGATCTGCTGCATTTCAAGTGAAAGCGAGGCCGCCATGGCGGTAAATGCCGGTGCGGACGCTGTTGGGCTTGTCGGCAAGATGCCGTCCGGGCCGGGGCCGATCGCGGATGACGACATCCGGCGCATCGCCGCGAGTGTCCCGCCGCCGATCGCGACGTTTCTGCTCACGAGCGAGCAAACGGCTGCCGGGATCATCGATCACCATCATCGAACCAAGACCAACACGATCCAAATCGTCGACGAACTGCACGGCCGCGAATACGACTCGATCCGCCGGGCACTGCCGCACGTCAAACTCGTTCAGGTCATACACGTAGTTGGCGAGCGGTCGGTCGATGAGGCGGCCGAGATCGCGGGGTACGTCGATGCGATACTGCTCGACAGCGGCAACCCGAACCTCGCGGTAAAGGAACTCGGCGGCACGGGGCGGCGGCATGATTGGTCGCTGTCGCGGCGGATCGTCGAGACGTGCGGCAAGCCGGTCTTTCTCGCGGGTGGGCTGAATGCCGAGAACGTGCGTGAGGCGATCGACAAAGTAGGGCCTTTCGGGCTGGATATCTGCTCGGGCGTACGAACGCGCGGCCATTTGGACGAACGAAAATTGGAGCGGTTCTTCGAAAATTGCCGTTAGCCGCTGAAAACCTAGTATTTACAGGCGTTTACTGATAACCGGTGAGCCCAGACTGAAAGCTAGTAAGCCCGGACTGAAAGCTGGTAAGCCCAGACTGAACACCAGTCGGCCCAGACTGAAAGCCAGTCGGCCCAGACTGAAAGCCAGTCGGCCCAGACTGAAAGCCAGTAAGCTCAGACTGAAAGCCAGTAAGCCCGGACTGAAAGCCAGTAAGCTCAGACTGAAAGCCAGTCGGCCCGAACTGAAAGCCAGTAAGCCCAGACTGAAAGCCGGTAACGGCCGACGGACCATCAAAAACGCCGATATCTGTGCTAATCTGTCTTCATCTGAGGTCCCATTTCTGAAATATGACGATGAAAACTGACTGGATGCGTGGTTGTGCGACGGCCCTTGTGACGCCTTTTCATAAGGACGGGTCGATCGACGACGAGTGCTTTGTAAAGCTGGTCGAGCGGCAGGTCAAGGGCGGCGTCAAGCTGCTGGTTCCGTGCGGTACGACCGGCGAGAGCGTGACGATGAATGAGGCCGAGCGGCTGCATGTCATCGCCTTGACGGTGGACGTGGCGAAACGCCTCGGTGCTCACGTCATCGCCGGCACGGGCAGCAACAGCACGTCGGCGACGATCGATTTTACCCGAAAGGCCCGCGAGGCCGGTGCAGACGCGGCATTGATCGTGGCGCCGTACTACAACAAACCGACGCAGGACGGGATGTTCGCCCACTTTTCGGAGATCGCCAAGAGCGTAAAGGACTTTCCGATCATGCTTTACAACGTGCCTTCGCGGACGTCGTCGAACATTTCGGCGGCGACGACGCTGCGGCTTGCCGAAACGCACAGCAATATCGTGGCGACCAAAGAGGCGTCAGGCGACTATTCCCAGGTGATGCACATCCTGGCCAACAGGCCGCGGGATTTTAAGGTCTTCTCGGGCGACGACGCGTCGACGCTGCCGCTCGCGGTCCTCGGTGCCGACGGCCTCGTATCGGTCTGTGCCAACGAGATGCCGCGTGAGACGGCCCGAATGGTCGTCCACTCGCTGAACGGTTCATTCCACTTTGCCCGCAAACTGCATTACAGGTTATTGCCGCTGATGGAGGCCAACTTCGCTGAGTCTTCGCCCGCACCGTGCAAGTTCGTGATGAAGGAAATGGGTCTGCTCGAAGAAAATCTGCGGCTGCCGCTCGTACCGGTCACGCCCGAGACGCGGGCCAGGCTGAAAGCGGTGATGAAAACAGTCAAGATCTGATCGGGAACGTGGGGTTTATGGAATTTGACGATCTAAAAAGGCCGGGCGGGACATCGGGCGGTTTGGCCGAGTTCGTTATCGGTTTGATCATGACCGTGGCGGGCGGATATATGCTCATCAGCCGCGTGATCGTGACCAGCGGATTCTGGAATTGGGGCGGATACAACACGTTCGGCCTGTCACTCGTGCCGCTCATCTTCGGCATCGCCTTTGTTTTCTTTAACGGCAGGTCGATCATCGGCTGGCTGCTGATCGCGGTCAGCATTATTGTCATCGCATCGGGCATATTGATGAATCTGCAGATCTATTTTCAGCCAACCAGCCTTTTTAACACGGTGGTCATGCTCGTGCTATTTGCGGGCGGTATCGGGTTGATCGCCCGGGCTGTTTTGGCGAGCCGCGACGAAATTTGAATCATTGGAGAACCTATTTTGAATTTACAGACCGAGATCGAAAAACTGTTTGCAAAGTCCGAGTTTGACGCGGCTGACCGCGAGATCCATGAATCTTTCAAGACCGCACTGCGTCGCGGAGAGATCCGATCGGCCGAAAAAGGTGCGGACGGCGTTTGGCGTGCCAATTCGTGGGTAAAGCAGGGGATTCTGCTCGGGTTTCGGATGGGTAAGATGGTCGAGATGTCGAAACCGACCGAGACGCTGCAGTTCTTTGACAAGGATACATTTCCGCTCCGGCCGATGACGCTCGCGGACGGCGTTCGTATCGTGATGGGCGGCAGTGCGATACGGGATGGTTCGTACGTTGCGCCGAGCGTGGTCGTCGTGCCGCCGGCTTATATCAACGTCGGCGCGTATGTCGATGAGGGAACGATGGTCGACAGCCACGCGCTTGTCGGCAGCTGCGCCCAGATCGGTAAACGAGTGCATCTTTCCGCGGCGGCTCAGATCGGCGGTGTGTTGGAACCGGTCAACGCGACGCCGGTCATCATCGAGGACGACGTTCTCGTCGGCGGCAATACCGGCGTTTATGAGGGGACGATCGTCCGCGAAAAATGCGTTTTGGCAAGCGGCGTGATATTGACGCGTTCGACACCGGTGTTTGACCTGCCGAATCAGCGGATCATCAAATCAGAGAACGGCGGTTCGCTCGATATACCCGCGGGTGCGGTCGTCGTCCAGGGCTCGCGAGCCGTCAGTAACGACTTTGGCAAGGAAAACGGGCTCTCTATCTACTGCCCGATCATCGTCAAATACCGCGACGAAAAGACCGACTCATCGACCAAGCTCGAAGATTATCTTCGTTAATGGTCCGTTGAGACGAAGTTGATGTCCGGATTGCTCTCGATAAAGTTCACCAACAGCTCGGTCGAGGCAAACGTGTATTTTTTGGACTGCAGCCGTATCGTATAGGGCTTCCAGGTCTCGACATTGATAAACCTGTAGTATCCGAAATTATTAGTCATCGCGTACCGGACGTTGCCCAACCCATCCGTTAAGCTGACCAGTACACGATCGGCACCGAGACCTCGGGCAGTTCGGATCCTGCCCTTGAGTGTCTCGAAGGTCGCCGGGCCTTCGGCAAGCGTCAACGCCGCAAATGACGTGACGGCCGGAACCGTCGTCCGATTTGTCGCGATGACGGTCGACGACGGCAGCAGTTGAGCATTGCCGCCCGCGATCCGGTACGCACGATATCGACCTTCGATCCCGACGACCTCAGTATCCTGATAAACGACGGCGAGATCGGCCTGCGTAATGCCGGCGGCGATCGTATTCCACCAACGCTGCAGCCGATTTGCAGGCAATCCGATCGCCGCACCCGAATAAGCACCGGTCTTTGGCTCGACCGTAAACGTGCCGACGCCCTGTGCGTTTGATAGTTCGACGGGGACGTAGAGCCCGTTGGAACCGACCGGGAAACGGTAAACGCCCGGGCGGTCGACGCATCGTCGCAGCGGTGAGTTGATGAACGTATTTGACCCGCCGCCCGCGATCGCAGTCGTTCGGCAGTCGGTAATATCGACGAGGCCCACGCCGCTGATACCCGCTCCGCTGAGCACGAGACTGCCGTTGACGGTCAGGGCCGCGAGGCCGACGATATTGCCGCCCGTAAGGTTGACGCTGCCATTGACGATGACGGATCCCGGCCCGGCAAGCGAGCCGTTTGTCAGGTCGAGCCGACCGTTCACGGTCAGAGTCCTGCCTGACGCGATCGTCAGCGTCCGTCCGCCGGTCACCACCAGATCGCCGAGCGTAACATCGGCCGACGAGATCACCGCGTCGCCGGAAACTACGGTCGCGGTGCCGTTCACCGGCGGTATCGTACTGTTCGCCCAGTTGCCCGGCGTGTGCCAGTCAGAACTTGTCGATGCGGTCCAAACTGTATTTCTATATCGGGCGAAATACGGCGACGCATTGCAGCCCGCTGTCGTGAACGCACCGCCCACCAGGATGTCGCCGCCGGCCGAAACGACCGCGGAGCCGACATCGTTCAGGCCCGTGCCGAGCGGTGCCCAGGCGGTGCCGTTCCATCTTGCGATCCGATCGGCCGGGCCGCCGCCGGCGACGGTGAAATCACCGATCGCTATCAATTCGTTTCCCGCGGCCGCGAGGCGAACACCCGAAAGCTGTCCCGTCGGGCTCGGCAATCCTCCGCCGAGAGCGGACCACGTCGTACCGTTCCATTTGGCCACCCGATTGACGGTCGTTCCATTGATCGACGTAAATCCTCCGGCGACATACACGTCGGAACCCAAAACGGCGACCGAACTTACTCCGCGATCACCGAGATCGGCTCCGAGCTGCGTCCAGGATGTTCCGTCATATTTGGAAAAATACGCCGGATTGGCGATCGTCGTCGTCGGGATGCCGACATAGAGATCGTTGCCCATAAAGGACATGCTGACGACAGTGTTTGGCAATATTGCCGAATCGAGTCCGGCCCAGGCGGTACCGTTCCACTTAGCCACGCGGTTTGCCGCTGCGCCGCCGGCCGTTGTAAATCCGCCGCCGACATAGACGTCCTCACCCTTAACGATTATCGATGTGACCGACGCGTTGACGCCTGTCCCTAACGCTGCCCAGGCGGTGCCGTTCCAGACGGCGATATTGTTGGCGCTTACGCCGCCGATATTGGTAAAGGTACCACCCGCGTAGACCTTGTCGCCGGCGACAGCGATCGCGTTGATCGCCGTGTTCGCAGCCGGAACGCCCGTGCCGAGGGCCGACCACGAATTCGCGACGCTGTTCCACTTGGCGATCTTATTGGCAGTGACGGTGCCGGCTGAGGTGAATGTCCCGCCGACGTAGATATCCGTTCCCGAAACGGCGATCGCGTTCGCCGCGCTATCCAAACCGGTTCCCGAGAAGGCTGTCCATGTGCCGGAGGCGTACCTGGAAATGTTTCGGGCACCTTGGCCGCCGGCCGTGGTGAAATTACCACCAACATAGAGCGTGTTATCGATCGTCGCGAGGGCCATCACGGTTTCGCTGACGCTCGTCCCGCCCGAAACCCCTGTTCCGACGCCCGTCCAGGTGGTTCCGTTCCATTTAGCGAGATGGTTGAACGTGTTTGGCGGATCGGGCAGATAACCGCCGACATAGAGATCGCCATTGTAAACGGCGACCGCGTTCACGATGCCGTTCGAGAAAAACCCGAGCCTTGTCCACGTCGTGCCGTCAAACTTTGCAACGTGAGAATTTTGTTGTCCCGTGAGGATGATAGAACCGCCGACGTACATATCGCTCCCGGAAAACGTGATCGAGGTGACGTTCGTGTTTGCCGCGGTCCCGAGTTCGGTCCAGGACGAGCCGTCCCATTTAACGATGCCGACACTCGGCCCGGCGGTCACGGCGACAAAGCCGCCCGCGTAAAGCGCTCCGCCTGAAACGACCAGCGACCTGATCTCGCCCGCGGCGATCGGGAGAGCTGAATATGCTGAGCCGTCCCATTTGACTATGCCGGACGCAGGCGAACCGTCCGCAGTGTTAAAACTTCCACCTATATAAACATTACCGCCATAAACCGCAACGGAGCGAACGAAGTGCGTTCCGCCGCCGAGGCCGTTGCCCATTCGCGTCCATGCGGTGCCGTCCCATTTGGCGACATTGCGGGCCATTCCGTCTGAAACGGCGACGTTAAAGCTTCCGCCGACATAAACATCGTTTCCCGAAACGGCAATGGCAAATATATCGCCATTGATGCCCGAACCGAGGGCAGACCACGCCGTGCCGTTCCATTTGGCGATGCCCTTTGCCGGAATGCCCTGTATCGATGAAAATTCACCGCCGATGTAGATGTTTCCCAGCCCGTCCGACACGACCGCGTTGATCTGGTCATCGGCGCCGTTCGTTGTAAATGCCGTGTCCCAACCGTCGTTGCAGCCGGCCGGCAGAGCTCCCGACGCGATCAGCGTCTCGAGATCGGCACCGCCAGTCGAACTGCCCGTCTGCCCGAACACGCTCGAACCCGAGGCGATCTGCAGAGACCAAAAAATTACGAGCAAAACACAGTATTTGAACAGCCTCATTTTAATCTCCTGATCGATACGAGCAGACGTTGTGGATGAACCTTATAGGTTCAATATATCGCTCGCGATGTTGATGAGTCAACGATTTGGCGGTGGCAGGTGGTTTGATACACCGCCGTTCACAAGGGTTCTGTTACAATTACCGTATTTCAAGGACGGGCCGTCCTAAGATCGAAATTGGAGTTGTCTCAATAAATGAATGACCATAATTCGGGCAATTGGTTAACTGAACGTGCTCACGCGGCGATGTTGGAGAACGGCTTTGAGCCGGAGTTTTCGGCCGCGGTGATCGAACAGGTCAATGCCGTCCGGGCGAAGGGCGGCGCGTTGCCGCAACCGTCGATCCGCGATATGCGGTCGACGCTCTGGTCGTCGATCGACAATGCAAGGTCGCGTGACCTTGACCAGATCGAGTGGGCCGAAATGTTGCCGAATGGCGATATACGGGTGCTCGTCGGTATCGCCGACGTCGATGCCGCTGTTGAAAAGGGCTCGCCGATCGATCGCCACGCCGCCCAAAATACGGTGACCGTCTATACCGAGAGCAAGATATTTCCGATGATGCCCGAGGAACTTTCGACTGACCTCACATCACTCAACGAAGGGGTCGACCGCCTGGCGGTCGTAGCGGAAATGATCGTCAAGGAAAATGGCGATGTGCCGCAGAGCACGTTCTTCCGTGCGCTTGTCCGCAACCATGCCAAGCTTGCCTACGAAGACATCGGCCCGTGGCTTGACGGCGTCGGCGAAGCTCCTGAAAAGGTCTTCCGGATCAACGGCCTGAGAGAACAGATCGAGGTGCAGCAGCAGGCGGCCGTTCGGCTGCAGAGATACCGCACCGCGAAGGGCGCTCTGGCATTTGAATCGATCGAGTCGGCGGCCGTGGTCGAGGACGGGCAGATCAAAGGGATCCGTTCGGTAGATCCGAATGCGGCCCGCAAGCTGATCGAAAATTTTATGGTCGCGACAAATGTCGAGATGGCCGAATT
>CAZQGN010000054.1:0-14802 GCA_964592865.1 uncultured Chloracidobacterium sp.
AATTGGCTCCGCAGGTAAGACTCGAACTTACAACCCTTCGGTTAACAGCCGAATGCTCTGCCATTGAGCTACTGCGGAATATGGCACGCCTCAAATCTTGTTTGGGGCGAACATAAAGATTAGGAATTTCGCCGCCTTTTGTCAAGAGCCATCGGCGGGCCTTGCTATCTTCGCGAAGATAGCACTAGAATACCCGCACATGGCGATGAAAGAATTAAAGACCAAGGCAAACGACGGCAGTGTCGAGGATTTTATCAACTCGGTCGAAAACGACGTACGGCGCGCCGATGGTTTCAAGGTGCTTGAGATGTTCGAGCGCGTGACGGGCGAAAAGGGCCGGATGTGGGGCCCGGCGATCATTGGTTTCGGCGACTGCATTTACAGGTACCCCGACGGCCGTGAGATGGACTGGATGGTCACCGGTTTTTCGCCCCGCAAGCAAAATCTGACGCTATACGTGATCTGTTCGTCGCCCAAGCAACCCGCTCTGCTCGAAAAGCTCGGCAAGCATAAGACGAGCAAAGCCTGCCTTTACATCAACAAGCTCGCGGACGTCGACCTCAAGATCCTCGAAGAGATCATCGCCGACGCCCACGAACACTCAAAAAAAGGGCACGGGGTCTAAAGCTGCTAGCTCCGCCTATCGCCCGCCGATCAGCTTCTTGACCTCGGCCGCCTCACGATCTACACCGTTACCGATGTCCTCGGGCCGGCGTTTTACCAAAATGTCGGGGATCACGCTCTGATCGGGGCCGGTTGTGAGCGGTGCCTGAAAATAGAGTGGAATATCGACCTCGATCGCCGAATTGGGCAGCGACAGAAACAGGTAATTGCCGCCGTTTATCCCCTGCCGGTTGCCGCCGGTCGGCTGCCCGACGATCGTTGCCAGACGGTTTACCTGCACATAGTCGAGAAACTGAAATGTGGCCGAGGCGTTAGCGGCGTCGGCGATGATGTACGTTTTTCCCGCAAAGCGGTCGGCGTACGGCACGACCGCCGGATAGCTCTCGCGGCCGGTTATCTCAAAATAGTCGCTGTCAAATTTCCTGTACATTGCCTGCGGAACGCCGTTCATGACCGCGGCGAGGATGCCGTCGTCATACGTCCTGACGTACCGGGCGAGATCGGGCTGTGCCGCCACATTGCGGACCAGACGCCGGCTTTCGGCATACGGGCCGAGCTTTTTGTCCGCAAGGTATCTCGCAATTTCAAAGCCCGGATCCATATCGCCGCCGCCGTTGCCGCGGACATCGATGATCAGGTTCCTGACGTTCCTTGCCCGCAGCTCGGCAAACGCGTTTGCCAGAAACTCTTTGAATTTTATGGTCTTGAGCCGCCAGGTGATAAAGTTGTCGATCTTCAGATAGCCGGTCGCGCCGTCCCGGATCTCAAATCGCCAGCCGTCGTCAAAGCTCGGCGGCGGGCCGTAACGCCGAGCCATCTCCTCGGTCCGCTCGGCCTTGGTCATAGCGAGCACGGCAAACATTGTCGGCTTTTTGGTGGCGTGGTCAACCGCTTCGATCTCGTAGGCGCCGTCCTGGAGCGGAAACATCAGCGGATAGTACATATCAAAAAGCGCGTACTTTTCGGCCTCACCGCGGGCAAGTCCGATCGAATCTATACGGTGTCCGAGCGTACTTGTGCCGTCGCCGCGGGTCACCGTTAGGAGCCGGGCGATCACCTCGCTCACGGCAACGCCGTTGATACGTGTTATCTCGCTTCCCGCGGCTATTTTCTTCGACGAGGCATTGGCCGTGATGATCATCCGTCCGTCAACGATCTGAAAATAGAACGGCAGATAGGTTCGCGCTTCGAATAGCCTCGCCCGAACTTTTGCATCCTGATTTAGCGGATTGGCGTAGGTGTGGCCGCAACCGAGTTTGCTCAGCACCTGCGCGACCATTACCAGAAATTCGCCTTCGCTCGCCGGTGCGGCCAATTTCGCATCGAGCATGGCAAACTCGCGATCGAGGGCGGCGGGCGTGAGGTATCGGTAAACGCCCGGGTGCAGCGTCGTCAGTGCCCGCCGCAGTACGTCCGCGTCCGCTTTCATCTTCTCGGGCGACAGTATCGCCGGGGCCGCGTCGACGGCCGAGCGTTTGAGGGTGTAAACGTTGCGAAACGTCCACGGCGACCGCGTTTCTTTCAGTATCGTCAGCGTGTCCCCAGTGTAAGTGATCGTTTTGCGGGTCGGTTCGACCGTGTTGCCGTCCTGGGCGGCCCCGATCATGACGATCTTGCCGTCGGCGGCGGACTCGATCGAATATTGCGTGCCGTCGTCAGTAAACTTGCCCGCGGCGGTGTCGATCGCCTCGGTGCTCTTGGAACGGTAGATCTTGCCGAAATCATCGTATATGGTCGAGACCGTGGCCGACCGCCCGTCGGCTGACGGTTCGATCGTGATGATCGTTTTCATCGTGACTCGCTCGTTCGACGTATAGTCGCGATATTCGAGCGTGCCCTGCCAGCGGCCGGCCGCCGCCTGAAAGAATGTTTCGGTCTGGGCCGAGATATTAATTGTAAGAATGACTATCGCGGCTGCCGCCGCCCCAAGTATTTTCTGCATTTGTTTCCCCTTAAAGATCGGTTTGTGTAAAGCTGACCCGAGATTAAACTTTGCGCAGATCGGCAATCGCCTCAAATTACGATCTGAGCCGATATTGTTGTGATTTGAGTCGTAAATTTTGATCTGAGACTATCCGGCGGTGAGATCTTCCTGATATTCCCTGGGCGTGCGGCCGGTAAATTTCTTAAAGGCGCGGTTAAATGTCGCTTTTGAATTAAAGCCGCTCTCGAGAGCGATGGCGAGCATCGTTTCGTCGTCCGTCGCCCTCAGTCTGGACTTGACCTCGTTGATCCGATATTCGTTGATAAAATCGTTAAAGTTCTTTTCAAAACCCTTGTTGATCAGGTGTGAGAGCACGGTCGAATTGACGCCGACCGCCCTTGTCAGGTCAGTAAGCGTGAGCGACGGGTCGAGGTACGGCCGCTCGTCACTCATCACTGCCAGCAATCGTGACCTGAGGCGAGCCATTTCAGCGTCAGAGAGCAGTTGACGTCGCGGTTCGTCAGCGGCGTCGGGCTCCTCGGCAAATGTCAGCTCGATCGTCCTCGAGCGCAGATAACCGGCGACCGCCAGATAGTACGTCCCGAGAGCCAGCACGATCTCAAAGTAGAAATATTGGATGTACGAGAGCCTGACCACAAAGCTGTTGGCAAAGTCGAACAGGGCACCGAGCACGACGACCGAGGTGAACAGATAGAGGAAATTCCGCAGCCAATCGAACTTGATCTTTTCCGTGTCCGAAAAGTTCGCGTCCAGCCACACGCGGTATTTGCGGTAGTGACGGATCGCCAGATAGAGAAACGTGAGATTCCACACCGCTTCGGTGACAAAAATGGCCGCCCCGAAAGCGTCGCCGTAATTATCGTCAAACCACGATTTCCACTCCACGCTGTGGCCGAACAGAAACAGGCGGTACGCCAGATATACAGTCGTCGGCACGAAGAGCAGCAGGTCGCGACGCGTAAGACGGTGGCGCGAATCGGTCAGGTTCACCGTATAGAACCAAACACACAGGCCGTAACTATAGGCGATCGAAAACGGAAAGTACGTCAGCCACTGATTGTTGTCGTAAACGTTGGCAAACCCGATGAGCGGCGTGATCAGGCTCGAACAAAGCAGCACGATCAGCACCGCCAGCCAAAGGTCCGCGCGTGACCGCTGCCGCACTCCGCGGATGGTCAGCAGGCCGGCAAATATTAGCCCCTGCAGGATGCAGATAAATACCAGAATGCTTCTGAAATTGAAGAAATCTATTTCCACTGTTCGCGGCGGCCGTCCCAACCATTTTACTTCGTTGAAATTCTAAACGAAGTTTCACGTTCCCGCGAAAAGCACGGCGCCCGGCGCGCGTCCTGACAATCGCGGACAACAAACGTATAATGGCTTTTTATAGTCAGCACGGAGTAACCCGCTTGAATCACGAAACTATCATCATCCTCGATTTTGGGTCGCAATATACACAGCTCATCGCCCGCCGCGTGCGCGAGCAGGGCGTCTATTGCGAGATCCATCCGTTTCACCTGTCAGCCGAGGCGATCATGGCCAAACGCCCGAAGGGCGTGATACTGTCGGGCGGCCCGTCGAGCGTGACCGACGCTGACGCGCCGCGGGTGGCGGCCGATTTTTATGACCGCATCGATGTCCCGATACTCGGCATCTGTTACGGTATGCAGCTCGTCGCCGTCGACCTCGGCGGAGCGAGCGAGCCGGCGGCGAGACGCGAGTACGGCGCCGCGACGCTCAAGGTGCTGAGCGGCAGGACCGCGTTGTTCAACGAACTTCCCTTCGAGCTCGACGTTTGGATGAGCCACGGTGACCATGTCACCAAACTGCCAGGCGGATTTACGACGACAGCGACGACCGGCGATGTGATCACGGCCATCGAGAACGACGAACGCTCGATCTACTGCGTGCAGTTTCACCCCGAGGTATCGCACACGCCGCTTGGCAAAGAGATACTTCGCAATTTTGTCTTCAACGTCTGCGGCTGCAAGGGCGACTGGACACCGGCACAGTTTATCAAGGAGGAGATCGAGCGGATCCGCGAGATCGTCGGCCCCTCGGGCAATGTCGTCTGCGGCCTTTCGGGCGGCGTCGACTCGACCGTCGCGGCCGTGCTCGTCCATGAGGCGATCGGCGAACGCCAGACCTGCATTTTCGTCAACAGCGGCCTGCTCCGCGCCGATGAGTTTGAAAACACGCTCGAGATGTACAAGGACAATCTGCATCTCAACGTCGTCGGTGTCGACGCGTCGGCTGAGTTTTACGCGGCACTCGACGGTGTTTCGGACCCCGAGCTAAAGCGCAAGGCGATCGGGCGCACCTTCATCGAAACCTTTGACCTCGAGGCAAAACGCATCGGCGACGTCAAATTTCTCGTCCAGGGCACGCTCTATCCCGACGTCATCGAGTCGGTCTCGATCCGCGGCTCGTCGGTCACGATCAAAACGCATCACAATGTCGGCGGCCTGCCCGAAAAGATGAACCTCAAGCTCATCGAGCCGCTTCGCGAGCTGTTTAAGGACGAAGTCAGGTTGATCGGCAGGGATCTCGGCATTCCGGCGCGTCTCATCGAGCGGCACCCTTTCCCCGGCCCGGGACTCGCCGTCCGGATCCTCGGCGACATCACCACCGAAAAGGTCGAACTGCTGCAAAAGGCCGACCGCATCTTTATCGAGGAACTGCATAATTTTGGCGTCTATAATGACGTGTGGCAGGCGTTTGCCGTGCTACTGCCGATCCAATCGGTCGGCGTGATGGGCGATTTTCGCACCTACGAGCGGACCGTCGCCCTGCGCGCTGTCACCTCGACCGACGGCATGACGGCCGATTGGGCGCGTATCTCGCACGACCTGCTCGCAAAGGTGTCGTCCCGCATCACCAGCGAGATCCGCGGCATCAACCGCGTCGTTTACGACATCACCTCAAAACCGCCGGGAACGATCGAGTGGGAATGACCCGAACCACAGGCGGATGACGGCGATATACTGAGTATCTGCGTCATCCGCTTTTTTTACCGCCGCCGCCGTTGGACACACCCGTAAATCCCGAATAATATTGGAAAGTCTTTTCTTTACCTTAAAATTCGGAGTCATCTAAATGACCAACTTCAACTGGCTTCTGGACGGAAGCATTGTCGGGCTTTATCTGCTCGTGACAATGGCGGCGGGCCTTTACGTGCGTAAGTACGTGGGCAAGGTCGACGATTTTCTGGTCGCGGGCCGCGAGATGAACGTCTATCTCGGTATCGCCTCGCTCGCGGCGACCGAGTTTGGCATCGTCACCTGTATGTACACGGCCGAGGCCGGTTATAAATACGGTTTTGCCGGTGCGACGCCCGGCCTGGCGATGGCGGCGTCGATGCTTATCATCGGCTACACGGGTTTCTGCATCAAGCCGCTGCGCGATTCGGGCGTGATAACCATTCCGCAGTTGATCGAGCAAAAGTTCGGCCCGCGTGTCCGCTGGGCGGCCGGCGTGGTGATCGTGCTCGGCGGCCTGCTGAACATGGGCGTCTTTCTTCGGATCGGCGGACAGTTTCTGGTCACGATCGTCGGGCTGAAAGTAACGTCGTTTAACCTTTTCGGCTTTCAGATCGGCTACCTCGAGGCGATGATGACCGTCCTGCTCATCGGTGTCGCGACGTACACGATCCTTGGCGGTATGCTGTCGGTGCTGATCACCGATTTTCTGCAGTTTATCGTGATGAGCGTGGGCCTGATCGCGGTCACCGTGCTCGTGCTGGTCAACGTCGGCTGGGAAAAGATAGTGACGACGGTCGAGACCAATTACGGTGCCGGCGGCTTTAACCCCTTTATCCACCCCGATCTCGGGTGGCAGTACGTCGTCTTTCAGATACTGCTCAACTTTGCCGCTGTGCTCACCTGGCAGACCACGATCGCCCGTGTGCTCGCCGCCAAGGATTCGCGCACCGGACAGCAGATCTATATGCGGACGAGTTTCTTTTTCGTCTGCCGATTTTTGATCCCGGGCATCTGGGGCATCGCCGCACTGGCGACGCTCGGCAAGATGACCAATTCGCTCGACGCGATGCCGACTTTTCTCGCGACATTTGTACCGATCGGGCTGATGGGACTGTGCATCGCGGCGATGCTCGCGGCCGATATGTCGACCGACTCAAGCTATATGCTCTCATGGGGCAGCGTGATCTATAACGACATCATGGCGCCGTTTCGCAAGACGCCGTGGTCCGAGAAAAAAGGCATTTTCGTCAATCGCACGATCGTCGCGGCGATCGGCGTCTTTCTGCTCTTTTACGGGCTCTGGTATCCGCTGGAGGGCGACGTCTGGACCTATCTGGGCATAACGGGGACGATCTATCTCGCCTGCATATCGGTCCTCCTGATCTCGAGCTGTTACTGGAAACGGGCAAACAGCTGGGGAGCGACCGCAGCGATCATCGTGTCGGCGCTCATACCCGCGACGTTCCTCGTGCTCGAAAAAACGCCCTCGACCATGGCTCTTGCCAAGGCGGTCGGGCCGTATTATTCAGGCATTGCCGCCTATGCCGGGGCGGCCGCGGCGATGGTCATCTTCTCGCTGCTTAAACCAAAAGGAGGACAGGAAGCATGAGGTATTTTTGGTTGATCCTGACGGTGGCCGCGGTAGTTTGGTACACGTTTGTTACGGCGTATGTCGCATTCAAGGGCGTGACCGACATCCGGGAAATGCTCAAGAAACTAGCCGACAAGAAGTGATCCGGGCACCTCGGCCCGTGACGGCCGGGTGACGAAAAAGTCGCTCGCCGCCGTGTGTTCGGGGTATCGCCCGAGATAATGGCGCCGCCATTCACGGCAAAAGCGGTCGGCGTCGCGCGTCGGCACCAGAGCGTAAACGCTGCCGCCAAACCCCGCACCGAATGCCGAAGCCGCAACCGCCCCGATCTCGCGGGCCGCAGCCTGCAAAAACACGGTTTCCGGCACCTGATTGCCGAGCAGTTGTTCGGCATTTTTTTGCGAGCGGTCGATAAGTTCGCCGATCCGCCCGAAACTTCCCTCGGCGAGGTGCCCGGCCGCAGCCGGGATCATCTCGTAATTTTCCGCGTAGAACTGATCTATCCGGTTCACCATTTCGGCAGCCGAAAAGCCCGATATCCCGCCGCCCGCCGCCGCCCGCACAGCATCTATTCCATGTTCGTCGATCAGGCCGCGGAGCGAGGTTTCGCCGCCGAATGACGCCGTGAGTTCCCTGACCATTCGCGAGACGCGGTTGTAGCGTTCGCGTGCGTCGCCCGTCTTTTCGGCGATCACGCCGCTCGCGGCGACAACGAACGACATTTCCGCCGGGAACGCGAACTCGGCCTCGGGCCTGAGCGGTGCAAACGAGAACATGCTCAACATATCGCGGCGGCCGAGCACGATCGCGGCGTGATCCTGGCTGCCGCCAAACGTGCCGACGCCCTCGGCACCCGCGAGCGAGCGAAAGTCGCTGCCGTTCTCGATGCACCCGAGGTACTCGGCGAGCTCGGCACCGCCGCTCAAGACCTGCCTGAAAGTGTCTGTCCTGTTCAGCCCGTTGACCGACGCCAACGCGGCGAACACCATTATCATCATCGCGCTCGAGCTCGAAAGCCCGGCCGCCTTTGGCAGGTCGCTCGTAAACCGGATCGTCGCCCCGCGTGTCATCGCTTCGGGAAAATTGCGGGTCAGGCGCCGTGCCGTTTCGAACGCGTAGTTGCCCCAATGGCCGGCCGCGGGCCGCTGGCCGCCGTTCAGTTCGAACGAGACCGTGTGGCCGGTGTCGAGGCTCTCGACCTCAAGCGTGCGGTCATCTCGTTTCTCGATCGCCGCCCGAAAGCCGCGGTCGATGGCGTAGACGATGCTCCGGCCGCCGCAATAGTCGGTGTGCTTGCCTAGAAACTCGATCCTGCCCGGAATGAATATTTCCATCAGTTAAAGAGTATTGCCGGCCGCCAGCAAACGCGACACCGCCTCGATGTCTGAGCGCGACGACAGGTCGAGCACGCCCTCATCCGACCTTATCGCCGCAAAACTGACTTCCATCTCGTCGATGAGGTACTGGACCGCCGCCGTGATCTCATACTCGCCCCGCACCGACGGTGCGATCGACCGACAGGCATTAAATATCGCCTGCGGCATCAGCCATGCGTTCATCGACACCGCCGAATCGGCATCGACGATCTCGGGCTTTTCGGCGATGCTCCGGACCATGCCGCGGGCGTCGATCTCGACCGTCGCAAATTTTGCGATACGGTCGGGCGCGATATTGCTTCGCTCGACGAGTCCCTCGCGGCTGAAAGCGATCATCGCCGGCCGGCCGCTTGCACGCAGCCGCCTGAGGCTGTCGACCGGATACAGATTGTCCGAATTAACGACCAGAAACAGCTCATCGCCAACGCGTTCGGCAGCCGCGAGCACGGCGTCGGCCGTGCCTTTGGCCTCGGCCTGCTCGGCAAAGTCGATCGCCAAACCGCGCTCTTTGCAAAAGTCGCGTATCGCCGTATGTTCCGGCCCTATGACCAGACAAACGTCGGTAAAGCCGGCCGACGCGAGATTCTCGACGATCAACTCGAGCAATGTCTTTCCGCCGGCGACCGGGATCAGGGCCTTGATGCCCGCATCGGCAAATCGCTGCTGTTCGGCGGTCAGTGCCGTACCGGCGGCGGCACGCATCCGCGTCCCGAGGCCGCGGGCCAGTATCACTGCTTTTTTTGGTATTGATGCCACGATCTCTGCGAGGTGTCGGCGGTCCCGATCCTGTATATCGTACGTTATCAGATATCGGCGTTCAAACCGCGATCTTCCGCGACAAATACTCGAAAATTGAAACTTTCGGACGTGCCCGGTGGTAATATTGTCTTCAGGCCCCAAATAAATATATGAATTCTCTTAGACGTTGCGTTCCGTTCGCTTTCCTGCTCGTTTTGATCGTCGGCGTGCAGGCCGGCTTTGCCCAAAAAGGCAAGCTCGATGTCACCTACACCGTTGCCCTTAACGATGTCGCCAGCCAGCAGTTTCATGTCACGACCGATATCAAGAATATCGATCAGCCCCGGCTCGACCTCGCTCTGCCGACATGGGCTCCCGGTTGGTACACGGTCGAGAATTATTACAAGAACGTGCTCCGTTTTCGCATCACGGACGCCGCCGGCAAGGTCCTGCCGCTGCGTATGACGCGCAAACAGACATGGAACGTCGATACCAAGGGGATCAAGCAGATCCGCGTCGAATATGATTACAGCGCGACCGTCCTCGGGCTTAATCAGGCCAAGATCGCGACCGATTTTGCGTTTTTCACCGGTATTCAGCTCTTTCTCGAACCGCTCGGCCACCGCACCACGCCGAGCACCGTAAAATTTCAATTGCCCGGCGGTTGGAAGCTGATGTCCGCCCTCAAGGAAACGGCCGACCCGATGACCTTTACCGCCGCCGATTACGACACGCTGGTCGACGCGCCGGCGTTGATGGGCAATTTTGACGTCACGCAGTTTGAGGTCGAGGGCAAGCCGCACTACTTTGCGGCGTATCCGGCGGGCAAGTTCAACGCCGAAAAGTCTAAGAAGTTTACCGAACTGCTCGGCTCGACCATCAAGGCTCAGAGCGCGATCTTCGGCGGTCTGCCGTACGAAAAGTACGTCGCCTTTTACTTCTTTATGCCGGCACAGTCGAACGCCAGCGGTGCTCTCGAGCACCTAAATTCGTACGTCGCTTTTGCTCCGGCCGGCGAACGCTCGACGCCCGAGGGCATCCTCGGCACCGGCTCGCACGAGTTTTTTCACCTTTGGAACGTCAAACGCATCCGCCCGGCCGAGATGTGGCCCTACGACTATTCGCGTGAGAACGAGACGCCGCTGCTGTGGGTCTCAGAAGGATTTACCAATTATTACGGCATCATCGGCACGTACCGCGGCGGCGTGACCTCGCGGGAGAGCTTTCTGGCAAACGCCGCCGGTGCCGCGGCCGGAATCGAAAACGCCGAGGCCCGAAAGTACATAGCACCCGCTAATTCGTCCGTCTCGACATGGGCCGGTTACGATACGCCGGTCGCCTTCGGCATCTCGTATTACACCCAGGGCCAAAACCTCGCGTGCCTGCTCGACCTGTCGATACTCAATGACACCGACGGCAAATACCGCCTCGACGACGTCATGCGCGCCCTCTATAACGACCATTACAAAAAGGGACGCGGCTTTACGACCGACGACATGATCGCCATCATCAACCGCTTGACGGGCAAGAATTACCGCGAATTCTACGACCGTTACGTGTTCGGCACCGACGTGCCCGACTATGACAAGATCTTTGGTTACGCCGGCTTTAAGCTCGAAAGGAAGGTGCAGGCTTCGCCGGATTTCGGCTTTAACGTCAGGCCGCGTAACGGCGGATTTACGATCAACGGCATCGAGCCCAACGGTGCGGCGGATAAGGCCAAACTGCGGGTCGGCGACGTTATCACCAGGATCAACGGCGTTTCGCCTTTCGAAGCACCGTTCGGCACCTTTGCCGGCAAGGAGATAACGCTGACGGTCAACCGCGACGGTGCCGAGTCTGAAATGAAGATGATCGTCGGTTCGAGAGATTATACCGATTTCTCTTTGGCCGAAATGCCCGACGCCTCGCCCAAGCAGCGGGCCGTCCGCGACCAGTGGCTAAAACGTTAGTGAACGTCGGCGGCGGCCCGGGCCGCTCCGAGCGCAGTGCAAATAAGGCTTCGATAACATTGTGAACAATACCAAGGTGAACAGACGTGAGTTTATAAAGGCCGGTGCCGCCGGTCTTGCGGCGTTGTCGCTGTTTAGCAACGCCAATGGCGAATTGGCTTTCGGCCCGCTCGACGGCGAACCGTTTCCCGAACTCGTCGAGGTGACGATCGCCGAGCTTCAGGCACAGATGAAGGCCAAAAAGCTGACCTCGCGTAAGCTCACCGAGATGTATCTCGAACGCATCAAGCAGATCGATCAGAAAACGCGTTCGGTGCTCGAGGTCAACCCCGACGCGCTCGCCATCGCCGACCAACTCGACAAAGAGCGTAATAAGGGCAAGGTCCGCACGATGATGCACGGCATCCCGATCCTTATCAAGGACAACATCGACACCGCGGACAAGATGATGACGACCGCCGGTTCGCTCGCTCTGGTCGGTGCCCCGACGCCGAAACGTGACGCGTTTGTCGTCGAACGCCTGCGCCGTGCCGGCGCCGTTATTCTCGGCAAGGCCAACCTCTCGGAATGGGCCAATTTTCGCGGCAACCGCTCGATCAGCGGCTGGTCGGGCCGCGGTTTGCAGACGAATAATCCGTATTTTCTCGACCAAAATCCGTGCGGCTCGAGCTCGGGCTCGGGCGTTTCCGTCTCGGCCAATCTGGCCGCCGCTGCGGTCGGTACCGAGACCAACGGCTCGATCATCTGCCCGGCGAACACCAACGGCATCGTCGGCATCAAGCCCACGCTCGGCCTCATTTCCCGCACCGGCATCATCCCGATCGCCCACACGCAGGACACCGCCGGCCCGATGGCGCGTACCGTCGCTGACGCCGCGATACTGCTCGGGGCGATGGCCGGCCGCGACAAACAGGACGCCATCACCGCCGACGCCGACACTCACGCGGAAAAGGACTATACAAAATTTCTCGACGCTGCCG
Organism: uncultured Chloracidobacterium sp.; assembly: GCA_964592865.1. Classification (GTDB taxonomy): domain Bacteria; phylum Acidobacteriota; class Blastocatellia; order Pyrinomonadales; family Pyrinomonadaceae; genus OLB17. The sequence continues at coordinate 12,188 of CAZQGN010000054.1, forward strand.
GCCTCAAGGGAGCACGTCTCGGCGTCGCGATGCAGTTTACGACGCGGCCCGAGCTGAAGACGTTCTTTCAGCCCTTTATCGAAAAGATGCGCGACGCCGGAGCGACGCTCGTCGACGTCACCTTCACGCCCGATTACAGCAAGGTCAGCGACGACCGGCTCAATGTCCTGTTGTACGAATTTAAGGCCGACCTGAACAAGTACCTCGCCGCCCGCGGGGCGAAATACCGCTCGCTCGAGGACCTGATCAGGTTCAACGACGAGAATAAGGACGCCGAGCTAAAGCTCTTCGGCCAGGAGCTTTTCACGCAGGCGCAGGCGAAGGGCGATCTCAATGACAAGGCGTATCTCGACTCACTAGCCAAAGTAAAACGCGCCGCCCGCGAGGACGGCATCGACGCCGTTATTGCCAAGGACAAGCTCGACGCGATCGTCGCCCCGACCGGCGGTGCGACCTGGGCGATCGCCGCGACGGCCGGTTACCCGTACATAACGGTGCCGCTCGGGCTGCGTGAAAATACGGCGGTCGGAATGGCGTTCTTCGGCCGGGCGTTTTCCGAACCGACGCTGATCAGGTACGCGTACGCCTTCGAGCGTTTGACCAGGGGCCGCGTGACGCCGCAGTTTTTGACGACATATCCCAAAAAGTCCTGAGACGCCCGATCGGCTATTCAAAAGGGATGCTCTGCAGCTTTCGATTGGAGATGGTTGTCGTGACCGACGACTTTCTGACGTCGATCGTCTCGCTGTCGTCATCGACGAAGATGCCGACGGTAAAACTCACGTCCATATAGAGCCCGATCTCGAGCGCTTCGTTCGCCCCGAGTGCGGGCACCAGCCTCGACACGCTGCGAAATCCGTCCATCGTCACCGTTAGCTGAAAATCGCCGAAAACCTCGCCCGGGATCACAAATCTGCCGTCATTGCCGGTCTTGGTCCGTTTGGTGCCGCGGGCGGTGACGACCTTGACCTCGGCGCCCGGAATCACTGCGCCGTTGGGGTCGGCGACGACCCCGCGAACCGTGCCGGCCGTCTGCGGCGATTCGGTCCTGACGGTGCGGATCGGCACTGCCGCGTCGTCCGGATCGCCCTTTTGGCCGTAGCCGACGGTCACCAGGCCGAGCACCGCCGCAAACGCCGCAGACGCGACGCGGGCCAGCCGCCGCCTGACCGCACGTAGCCCGGTCGGGCAATCTCGGGTCATAACGGTGCCGTCCGCTCGCCGATACAGCCGGATGCACAGCCGGCCGTCGCTTTTCGCGACCAGCCGCTCGGTCTCGGCGGCCGTGAGCTCGGCGATGTTATAAACCGTCATCGAACACTCGCCGCAGTGCCGCGCGCGTTCGTCGCCCGTCATCGACGCCCACGGCACATTGCACGGCGATGCGACCCTCATCGAATTGATATCAAATTTCTTCATCGGTTCTGTCCGTCCGATGCGCCGTGTCCCGCAAATGGTTGTATTTCGGGCCCTCGCGGCCGTGCCTGAAATAATTAGCTTGCTTATTATCGCGAAAGGGTGTAGCCTTATAGTTTGACAACTCCGTATCTCTTTCATCGACGGTAGATGCACTGCTATGCTGCAGTGCTTGGGATAGTTCGAGAAACGGTTCTTTTATAACTGTTAGAAGCGGTTCCCCGAAAGGGTGAACCCTCGAACGTAGGTCCCTTCCTTGCAACCGTTACACTGAAGATCATTCCGCGTTAGTAACTTCTTTTTACATCCTAAAGACTCATTTTTTGAGGCCCGACCCTTGTCGGTTATCCGTTTGCGTATGTGCATTTTGCCCGTCCGGCGGAGCCAAATTCGGCAAGTGCTGCGGGTAAAAGTGCAGGGCTTTAGTTGATCAGATTTTTTTGTTTACAGATGACATTTAAGGATTTAGGCTTGCTGCCGGTATTTACCGACAAATGCGAGCAAATGGGTTATACCGAACCGACACCGGTTCAGAAACAGGCTATTCCTGTAGTGCTCCAGGGTGGAGACATTTTCGCCAGTGCCGAGACCGGCACCGGTAAAACGGCGGCTTTTCTGCTGCCCATACTTCAGATGCTCGGCAACAACAAGGGCAAACCCGGCACACGGGTCCTGATCCTGTCGCCGACACGCGAGCTGGCCAACCAGACCGAGGCCGCCTGCCGCGAGTTTGCCCCGAAGGGCATCTCGTGCACGGCGATCATCGGCGGAGCCGGCTACAAACGCCAGATGGACAGCCTCCGCCGCGGAGCCAACATCATCATCGCGACGCCGGGCCGTCTGATCGATTTTATGGATCAGGGCCTGATCGATTTCAAGGGCCTGACGCATCTCGTCCTCGACGAGGCCGACCGCATGCTCGACATGGGCTTTTTGCCGTCGATCAAGCGTATCTCAAAGGTAATTCCGGCCAAGCGCCAGACGCTCTTCTTCTCGGCGACGATGTCCGCCGAGATCGAGCACATCGCCTATTCGATGCTCAACGACCCGACCTACGTCGAGGTCAGCCCCCGCGGCAAGGCCGCCGGCACGATCGAACAGACCGCGTATCCGGTCGCACAGCAGTCCAAGATGCCGCTGCTGCTCGACCTGCTCGAACGCGAGGATTTTGAACGCGTGCTCGTCTTTACCCGCACCAA
>CAZQGN010000055.1:0-14362 GCA_964592865.1 uncultured Chloracidobacterium sp.
GCGATCGTTAACGCGCCGGCCGCGATGCCCGCGAGGCCGACGAGGACCATCGTTCCCGAACCGTAACGGTCGACGAGCTTTCCCGACGGCACACCGGAGAGTGCCGCAAAGATCGGACCCGCGGACAGTGCGGCACCGGCGGCGAGCGTCCCGAGGCCGAGGCCGCGAACCAGATAAAAAGGCCCGACGACCAGCGTCGCCATCATCACGGTCGAAACGAGCGAGCTCGCGGCAAGCCCCGAGACGAGTTCCCCGCGGCGAAATATCGACAGATCCAATAGCGGCGAGGCGACCCGTGATTCGACAAACAGAAATACGGCCGCTCCGGCCAGCCCGACGCCGAGCAAGAGCATATTAACCGTGCCGAACGAGCCGTTTCCCGTCGTCAGGGCGAGTGCGTATGCCGCGAGCGTTACCGCGAGAACCGCCGTGCCCGCGATGTCAAAGCGGGCGGCCGCGGGCTGCGTAGTTTTGACGTCAACGGAGAGAAAACGCCGTGCGAGCAGGAAATTGACGATGCCGACAGGCACATTGACCAGAAAGATCGACCGCCAGCCAAAACTCGCGATCAATACGCCGCCGAGCGACGGCCCAAGGCTCGTGCCGATCGCCGACATCGTTCCAAGCAGGCCGATCGAGCTGCCGAGCCTTTCGGACGGAACCGACTGCCTGACCATCGCGATGGTCAGCGACAGCATTATCGCGGCTCCGATACCCTGCACTCCGCGGGCCGCCGCGAGAAACCACAGCGACGGTGCCGCTCCGCACAGCAGCGACGCCGCCGTAAAAAGACCGATGCCGAATAGCAGCAGCCGCCGCGTCCCGAAAAGGTCGCCGAGACGGCCGACGCTGACGATGAGCGACGTTATCGCGAGCAGATACGCGAGTATGATCCACTGTGCCGAACCGAACGGCGCGTCGAGCGATGCCGCCATGTGCGGCAGGCCCGCGTTGGCGATGCTCGTATCGAGCGAGGGCATCAGCATCGAGAGGCAAAGGGCGGCCATCGCCCATTGGGCACCGCGAGACGGTGCGCTGTTTGTCTGTGATCGTGTATTGACGTTTTTCATATGGCAATTGTCCCGTAAAATGCGGCATAGCGGAAGACGCACGGGTTACACTCTATAAGTGCATATGACGCTATGTGTTACAATGCGCGTATATGACAAAGCCTGACCTGAACCTACTTTTTACGCTCGACGCCGTCCTTGCCGAGGGCAGCGTCGCCGGTGCGGCCCGCAAATTGGGTCTGAGTCCGTCGGCGATGAGCCGCTCGGTCGCGAGACTGCGGCAAGTGACCGGCGACCCTCTCCTGGTGAGGGCCGGACGCGGCCTTGTGCCGACGCCGCGGGCGATCGAACTGAGCGAGACCATTCCATTACTCGTCCAACAGGCCGCGGCGGCACTCCAGCCCGCCGAGATCCCCGATCTAAAACAGGTCGAACGCAAATTCACGATCCGAACGAGCGAGGGATTTGTCGAAAACTTCGGGGCGGAGTTGATATCGCGGGCCGAGGCCGAGGCACCGGGAATATTGCTCTATTTCGTGCCGCGAACCGAAAAGGAAAGCGACCTGATGCGTGAAGCGGCGGTCGATCTTGAAACCGGCGTGGTCGGGCGGTCGGTGCGGCCCGAGGTGCGTGCGCAGCTATTGTTCAGGGACCGTCTGGCAGGCGTCGTGCGTCAGGGCCACGACCTGAGCCAGGGTGAGGTCACGCCCGAACGGTTTGCGGCGGGCAGACACATTCTGGTCTCGCGCAGAGGTGCGAAGCGCGGGCCTGTCGATGACGCTCTGGCGGCGATCGGGCTGGAACGAAAGGTATCGGCGGCGGTCGGGGGGTATTCGGCGGCGGTCGCCCTGGCGGCACGGACGGATATGATCGCGACGGTTCCCCGCCGTCACACCGAGAGCCTTCGGGCTGGGCTGTTCACGTTTGAACTGCCGATCGAAACGCCCGCGATCCCCATTTCCCTATTGTGGCACCCGCGGCTCGACGCCGATCCGGTGCACCGCTGGCTGCGGAACGTGGTCCGTGACGTGTGCGGATCGTCGGGCGTGTCCGACAGCGATTAGGCTCTATTTGCTGGTCTTATTGCGGTTCTTGTCGCGGTGCCGCTCGACGGCGAGGCTGATCAGCTCGTCGAGGACCTGCGGGAACGGTTTTCCGCTTCCGGCCCACATCTTCGGGTAGCCCGAGGCGTCGGTTAGGCCCGGCAGGGTGTTGATCTCGTTGACGAGCAGCATACCGTTATCATTTCGCAGGAAAAAATCGACACGGGCGAGGCCTGAGCCGTCGATCGCGCGAAACGCCGCGACGGCAAACGCGCGGATCTTTTTGACCAGCTCGTCAGACACCGGCGACGGCACGATGAACTCGTTATTGCCGGTACCGGCGTATTTTTCGGTGTAATCGAGAAACTTTTTCGACGCGTCGCGGATGATGTACTCGCCGGGCAGGCTCGCCTCGGGGTTGTCATTGCCGAGCACGGCACACTCGATCTCGCGCATATCCAGGCCTTCTTCGACGATGATCTTACGATCGTATTCCGCTGCCAGGGAGATCGCCCGGCGAAGGCTCTCGTCATCGTCGGCACGCGAAACGCCGACGGATGAGCCCAGATTGGCGGGCTTTACAAAGCACGGATAGCCGATCTTCGACTCGACCAGCTTGACGACCGTGTCGGCGGCCGATTCCCATTCGCCGCGGAGAAACCAGACGTAGTTGCACATCGGCAGTCCGGCGTCGCGAAAGAGCGTTTTCATGAAGACCTTGTCCATCCCGGTCGAACTGGCGAGAACGCCGCAGCCGACGTACGGGATATCGGCCATCTCGAAAAGCCCCTGGATGGTGCCGTCTTCGCCGAATGTGCCGTGCAGTACGGGAAATATGACGTCGAGCGGGATCGTGCCGCCCGGTATTTCCATCGTCGTCAGCCCGTGCTGCGAGGTGTCGCCTCCGAGCGAGATCGGCAGGTTTGACGGCTCGCCGAAGCGCTCGCGGTACTTGGCCTGGGTGATCGCCGGAAACAGCTCGAGCGACTCGGTGCCGCTAAGCCATTTTCCTTCGTGCGTGATGGCGATCGGCACGACGTGGTAACGCGAACTGTCGATCTGCTCGATAACGGTCCTGGCCGAGCGGATCGATACCTCGTGCTCACCCGAACGCCCGCCAAAAATAACACCGATGGTCTGTTTCATAACGATCAAAGAAGAACGTAAATTGTATTACCGCCCGGGCGGCCGACGCAAAAGCTACAGGATCGTCTTGCCGAGTGCCGAGAGTATGAGTTCGCAGGCGAGTTCGACCGTGATATTGCTCTGATCGAGCAGCGGGTTGACCTCGACGATCTCAAATGAACGCATACCGCCGGCGGCGGCGATCATTTCGAGGGCGAGATGCGATTCGCGGTAGGTCGCACCGCCGCGGACCAGCGTGCCGCTGCCGGGAGCGAACCGCGGATCGATCATATCGACGTCAAACGTGACGGCGTAACCGCCCGGTGCCCGCGAGGCGATAGCGAGAGCGTCGTCGACACAGGCGGCCATGCCGCGTTTGTCGATATCGCTCATCGTAAAGAAATGGTCGCGTAGGCCCAGTTTCTCGATCTGCGAACGCTCGCCGGGGTCGATGTCGCGGGCGCCGATGTGGGCAAAATACCGCGGGTCGAGCTTTGGCGAATAGCCGCACAGGCCGGTCAATTCTTCGTTGCCGTGGCCGAGCAGGGCCGCGAGCGGCATGCCGTGAATATTACCGGACGGCGACGTTTCGGGCGTATTGATGTCGGCGTGGGCGTCAAACCAGATCAGCCCGATCTCGGTGCCGCGGCGGCGATAATGAGCGGCGATGGCCGAAAATGTCGGGATCGCGATGGCGTGGTCGCCGCCGAGGATCAGCGGCAATTCATCGGCGTCAAGTATCGTTTCGAGGCCGGCGATGATGTTGAGGCTCGACTCGACCATTTCGGCGAGATGCTTCGGGTTTTCGGGTGCGGCCTCGTCGTGCGGGCGGGCGATGACAGCGTCGCCGTGGTCGCGGACCGCGATCCCGAGCATGCGGATGTGCTCGGCGAGGCTGCTGCCGCGAATCTTTGAGAGCCGCATGGCGTTGACGCCGAGCTCACTTCCCGTCTGACCGGCGCCGAAACCGAGCGGAACACCGAGAATACCTACCTTTTCGATCGACATAAATGATCTCTAAATTTCTCCAAAACCCGATAAGAACAGTACCGAAAGCTCCTTCATCACATCTTCCTCGTCACTGCCGTCCACCACGACGGTGACGACCGTGCCGAAACCCGCCGCGAGGGCAAGAATGCTGAGGATCGATTTGGCGTCAGCCGACGCCTCGCCGCGGCGAAGCGTGACGCTGCTCTCGAACCGCACCGAACAGCGTACGACCTTGGCGGCCGCCCTCGCGTGCAGCCCGAGCGGATTGATGATCCTGATCTCGCGCTCAAGCATCCTTTTTCAACTTTGGCGGCATTAGCAGCTCGCCGGCCCGGCAGATCGCCGATTTGCCCTCGTCCTCGACCTCGGCGGCCATCTGTTTGAGGCCGATCGGGCGTGTTTCGGTCGCGAGTTTGATGACCATCGGCAGATTGACGCCGGTGACGATCTCGACCTCGCCTTCCTTGAGGAACATGGCCGATATATTGGTCGGCGTGCCGCCGAACATATCGGTCAGGAGCAGTACGCCAGAGCCGAATGACATATTCTTGATCGCCCTCGCGATCTCGTCGCGGGCCGTTTCGACATCGTCGTGCCAGCCGATCGAGACGGCCGTTATATTGGTGAGGTCGCCGACGACGGCCTCGGCCGCCGCTAGAAGCTCATTTGCCACCTGGCCGTGCGACACGATCACGCCGCCAACTTTTCCGGTATTTTCCATAGATCAATCTCCGGCTTAACGTGAGAGAAACCTTTTATTTCTGGATATCGCGGTGCGAGACCGAGATGTCGAATTCGCCGCTCTTTTTCAACGCCTTGCCGATCGCGTTGGCGACCATTACCGAACGGTGCCGCCCGCCGGTGCAGCCGACGCCGATGGTCAGGTACGATTTGCCCTCGCGTTTGTATTTGGGCAAAAGGTAGCTGAGCAGGTCGACCAGGCGCCTGACGGTCTCGTCGGCCTCGGGGTGCTTGGCAAAAAACGCGAGCACCTCGGGCGTATCGCCGGGCAGTTCCCTGAGGCCCTTTTGAAAATACGGGTTCGGCAGATGCCGCACGTCAAAAAGCAGGTCGAGCGTACGCGGATTGCCGTATTTATGGCCAAAACTGACGATCTCGACATTCAGCGCCTTGCCGTCGGGGTGCGGGCTGAACTTTTGCACCACCAACTGCCGCAGCGTGTGAACCGTGTGTTCGGACGTGTCGATGATCAGGTCGGCGAGCCGACGGACGTCGGTCATCGCACGTTTTTCGGCCCGTATGGCCCCGAGCAGCCCTTTGCCCTGATCGGCGGGATGCGGACGCCGCGTTTCGGAAAAACGCCGCTGCAGCACCTCGTCAGACGCCTCAAAGAACACGACGAAGGGCACGAGCCGCTTGCGGGCGAGTTTTTTGAGCTCGGCCGAAAATTCCGACAGGAAGTGCCGCTCGCGGATATTTATCACCAATACGGCCTTTTCGATCGCCGGCGGACGCCCGTCGGACGACACGAGCAGTCGGCCAAAGGTCGAGAGCATCGTGAGCGGCAGATTGTCGACACAAAAATACCCGAGATCCTCGAACGCGTTAGTCGCCGAGCTCATCCCGGAACCGCTGAGTCCTGTGATGATGATCAGCGAAGGCAGACCCGGGTCTGCCTTCGTGCCGTTTGCCATATGGGGTTTAGTGCTGGTCCGCCGTCGGGACCTTGCCGATCTTTTCGGCCTTGCGTGACTTTTCTACGATCTTGTCCTTAAGTTTCCGGGCTTGCTTTTCGATCTTATCGACGGTCATCGATATCGAATTGTACATATCGGCGTCGCTGGTGGCCGCCGTGAGAACGTCGTTGCGATAATTGACGACGATCTCGGAGTTGTGGCGGCCGCGTTCGACCTCAATGATGACGTGTGCGTTGGCCGGTTTCCCGTCGAAGAGGCTGTCGATCTTCGCCAATTGCGAGTCGACGTGCGCCCTGATCGCGGGTGTAACGTCAATGTGCCTGCCGGTAATATCAAATTTCATAGTAGTTTACGCCTTATACCCTAAGGTATTTATCTAAATTATCGTCTTGCGTTCGCGTGAACCGGCGATCTGCATCTGATCGCGATACTTGGCCACCGTCCGCCGCGAAAGCTTGACGCCCTCTTTGCTCAGGATCTTTGCCAGATCATCATCCGTGAGCGGTTTTTTAGAATCTTCTTCTTCGATCAGCTTTTTGATCCGAAGTTTGAGGATACGGGTCGATACTTCCTCGCCCTCCTCGTTCATCATTCCCTCGCTAAAAAATCTGCGGAGCTCGATGACGCCCTGCGGCGTATGAGCGTATTTGCGGTTGACGACGCGCGAAATGGTCGAAAGGTGCATGCCGATGTCCTCGGCGATGTCCTTGAGCATCATCGGCTTGATATGCTCGACGCCGTGCTCGAGAAAATCGCGTTGCCGCTCGACGATGCACTCGACCACGCGGTAGATCGTCTGCCGGCGGTGCTCGATGTTGCGGAGCAGATCGACGGCGGAACGGACCTTTTCCTTGATAAAATCGCGGGTTTCCTTGGTCGTATCGCTTTGCTCGGCGAGTTTGTGGTACGTCGGGCTGATACGGAGCCGCGGGCTGCCGTCATCGGCAAAATAGACTACAAACTCGTCATCGACCTTTTCGATATAGACCTCGGGCGCGACATAGATCGCCTCTTCGGACGAATAGCGGCGGCCGGGATACGGGTCGAGCGTGCGGATACGGCGGATCTCTTCGTCAAGGCGATGGATCTCGATGCCCGTCTTTTTGGACAGATGCTGCAAACGGTGCGGCTGAAGGTCCTCAAGATGGTCGCGAACGAGGCTCACGGACAGGCTCTCGCCGTCGCCGCGGGCGACAAGCTGAGCAACGAGGCACTCTTTGACGTCGCGGGCACCGCAGCCGACCGGGTCGAGCTGCATCACGGCCTGTCGAGCTTCCTCGACCAGGTCCTCGGTCGTGCCGGCCATATCGGCGATCTCGTCATTGGTCGCGGTCAGTCGGCCGTCCTCATCGAGGTTGCCGATGATCAGCGACGCCGCATAATCGCGGTCCTCGTCGAGCGATAGCATATTCAGCTGCCACTCGAGGTGCTCGCTCAAGTTCGGCGAATGGGTCAGAAACTGTTCGAAACTCGGCCCGTCCTCTTTATATTCGATCTCCTGTGTGCGGTATCCGGGGTCGAGATAGTCCTGAAACTCGCGGCCGTAGTCGATCTCGTCAAAGGAATCGGACGATTCGGTATGAAAGTCGTCGTCGGCAGCCGTGTCGAGGCTGGCCGGGTCGTCGCCGTTCATCGACGGCGTGTCGGGCATGTACGGTTCGGCGTCGGCGTAATCGACGACGGCCTCGCGCATGGCGTCGGAGCCGGGGTCGTTGCCGGCCTGAAAATCGGCATCGTGGCCGTCGGAATTTTGGTCGAGAATGTTGTCCGAGATCTCCTGGACCTCGTCGCCGGGCTGGATCTCCTCAAGGATAGGATTGGCGACCATCTCCTGTTCGATGAGCTCGGCGAGTTCGAGCGAGGTCATCTGCAGCATTTCGATCCGCTGCCGCAGCTGCGGCGTCAGGATCATCTTTTGCTGGAGTTGGTGTGTGAGCCTTAGCGACGACATAGACGGTTCTATCGGACGTTTTCGGACGATCTTGAACCGGCAACTGCAATTACCGTTCCTAAGTTAAATTATAGCTACTTTGGAAAGCAAAAGTAAACGGAATCGGCTACAAAGTGAATCTTTCGCCCAAATAAAGCCGCCGGACGTCGGGGTCGTTGACGAGGTCGGCCGGAGCACCCGAGCGAAGGATCTTGCCGTCGGCGAGAATGTATGCCCGGTCGGTGATGCCAAGCGTTTCGCGGACGTTGTGGTCGGTGATCAGAATGCCGATACCCTGGCCTTTCAGATACAGGATGATCTCGCGGATATCGTCGATGGCGAGCGGGTCGATGCCCGCGAAGGGCTCATCGAGCAGGATGAATTCGGGATCGGTCGCGAGACAGCGGGCGATCTCGACGCGCCGGCGTTCGCCGCCCGAGAGAGCGTCGCCCCGGACGCGGCGGACGTGGGTCACGCCAAACTCCTCAAGCAGCTCCTCGAGCCGCGCAAATCGAGCCTCACGCGAGATCTTCATTGTTTCCAGTACGGCGAGGATATTCTGTTCGGCGGTCAGTTTGCGAAATATCGACGCTTCCTGCGGCAGATACCCGAGCCCGAGCCGTGCCCGAAGGTACATCGGCAGGCCGGTGACGTCGCGGCCGTTGAGCGAAACATCGCCTTTTTCGGGGCGTTCGAGCCCGACGATCATATAAAACGTCGTGGTTTTGCCCGCGCCGTTGGCACCGAGCAGGCCGACGACTTCGCCCTTGTGGACTTTGATCGACACATCATCTACGACCCGGCGGCCGCCGTATGATTTCTGCAGGTTAAAGCCCGCGAGCATGCCCGCCTCGAGGTGGCTGGAGTTACCGTTATTGTTTGACGTATCTGACATCAGGATCAATTGGTCTTTACGTTATAGACCGAACGAATGCGGCCGGTGCCGCCGGTCTTGGGCTTGCCCTCGCCGGTGACGCGGTTGTCACGCATCATAAATGTAAGTTCGGCGGCCTGTGACGAACCGTTGACCGCGTCTGAAACGGTCGCCGGTGACCCGCGAAGAACGGCGGTCTCGTCGGCCGACGTATATTGTACCCAATTCCCCGTCGCCTTGCGTCCCGGCTGGGTGACAACGACCGAGTTTTCGGCAACGGTCCGCGAAAGCTCATTCTGTTCGTTGAGGAAAATATCGGCCGAACCGGCAGTTATGCGGTCGGTGCCCTGCCGGATATCGACATTTTCGCGATACTGCACGAGACGCGTGCGGCGGTCGTAATTGAGCTTGTTAGACGACGCGTAAACCGGCTGATCGACCTCGCGGCCCTTTTGTTTTTGCTTGACGTCAAACATCGCGCTCTGGACGTTGCCATCGGCCTGGACCTGGCCCTCGGTTTGCCGGATAAAGAGCCGATCGGCCCTTACAAAATTGTTGTCTTGCCACCCGCGGGCGTTGCCGGCAAAGGCGGCGGTCTCGGCGGCGTGGTCAAACTCGGCCGTATCTGACGTGACAAAGATCGGTTTGTCCGACGAACCGAACGGCAGAGCCTCGCCCATGCTGCGGCCAGAGTAGTATGTCGTGCTGACCGCACCGCGAAAATACGAGCGTTTTGCCGACGTATTCCAGTCGATCTCGCGTGCTTTGACCCGCGAACGCGAATCCCACGCCATCGGGTCGGCCCCGCGAAGCCGGACCGTCGTGTCGGCCGAGGTATATGTCATCTGCGAGGCGGTCGCGGTACGGTCAAGCTCGGTAAACCGGGCAGAACCCACAGCCTCAAACCGCTCGATGTCCTTGCTCTTTTCGTTAAATGCGGCGGTGAGTGTCTCGGCGGTCAGTGTCTGTTCGCCGCGGCTCTCAGACGGAACGGTCGGTACGCGAACGGCACGGGCCTTTTTGCCGCCAACGCAGTTTCGGGCGTTATTGCCGGGATAGAAATCACAGTCGAATCGCGGAGCCGTGACCGTGCTGCGGTAATTTTCCGGTGCGGCGAGCAGCGGTTCGACATACAGTTCGGCGTTGCCGACGGCCTCGGCCCGTTTGAGGTCCTTGCCGCTGTCGTCGAAAACGGTCTTGACCGCGTCGGCGGTGATGCGTTTGTTGGCCGAATCGGCGGCGTTATTGAGCGCGTTGGCCTGAATGGTCGTGCGGCCCTCGGTCACCATCTGCCGCAAAAGCCCGGCGCTGATAAATGTGACGCGGATCGCCCGCGGAGCGGACATCGTGACGCGCGAATATTCGGGATCGCGGTTCGGCACGATCTCGGCGGTGCTCGCTCCGACGGCGTTGGCGGCCTGCAGTTGCCGATCTTCGCCAAAAACGGCGTTGAGCTCCGGGCCGGTGACGATGGTCGTGCGGGCGTCGGTCACCTGACGGACGAGAGCGTCGCCGCGAAGCAGGGCGTATTTGAGCTTTTTCTCGGGGAAAAGGTCGGCGGTGATCGAGTTGGCCTTGAGGTAGTCGGTCGCCTGCGTGATCTCGGCCGAGCCGTTTATCGCCACCTTGAGCGCCGACGGTTCGTAAACCGCGCTTTCGCCGCGGATGTCGGTCGGCTTGTCGGCGGCGACCGTGACGATATGGACCGCGGTCTTAAGTTCGTATCGATCGCCCGCCTTGTCATACAGAGCGTAACCGGCGTCAATATTGGTCGGCGGAGCGTCGCCGTCGGCCGACGAGATATGGACGGCGTCGAACAGTTCGAACTTCTTAAGCTGTGCCGAACCGGGCGTAAATGCCGCACGCGGATCGGCTATCTTTTCCGGCGCCGCTTCGCCCGGTTTGTCCTCGCCGGTGAAATAAACGACCGCCTTTTGGGCGGCGACGTCCGTGCGGACCGTATGGCCGGACGTTTTTGACTTGGAATCGACGTGGATCTTGACGTCGTCGTTGAGCGTTATCTGCTCATTAAGCTGATCGAACGCGGCCGAGACCGAGTTGATCTTGGCGTAGCGGACGCCCGAGGCGGCGAGTTCGGCGGACTCGAACGTCTCGATCTCGACATCGCGCAAAAGGTCGACGCGCTTTTGGCCCATATTGACGGTCGCACCGAACGAACGGCCGCGAACGTTGTCGCGTTCGAATTCGATCAGTTGATCGGCCTCAGCGGTCTCGTTGGCCTTGGTATAGACGATGTTGGGCGTTTTGACCTTGAGACGGTCGCGGCTCTCTATCTTGACGTCGCCTTTCATATAGGCGGTAAAATTCTTGTCCGCCTCGGGCACATAGAGCACCTCCTGAGCGGTCATAACGTCGGCCTTTTCGCCCTTTTCGTCGTAGGTTTCGAGGTAAACGTCGCGAAGTTCCTGGTGATTGTCAGAAAACGTGCGGGCAAAGGCGGCCTTGATGAAATATTTGGGCAGCGTGCCGTCGGACTCGAGCCGTTCGTAGCCGTTGATCTCGGCGATGACGTCGGACGAGAGCTGAGTGTGTTCGCTTTTGAGGCGAAAACCGGCCTTGTTGCGTTCGCGGTAAAACCCGACCAGCACCGCGCCGATGGTGATCACGATGACCGCCAGAGCGGCGTAGCGGACCACCTGCGGCAGCTTGGCACGCAGGCGGAATTCGCGTAGATCGTGGTTCTTTCTCTCGGGCACTTCGGTCAATTATCCGCTCTCAGGTCCTGTACGACAAGTTGCAGCCGCGTGTTTCCCTGCCACGAATTGGCATCGGCGACGTAAGCTACTTCGATGCCCGTGCCGGCGGCGAGGGTTTGCCCCTTTGAACGCTCAACGCCGTCCCACCAGACCGCTTCGAAGGGCTGGCCGCCGCCGCCCGCGAGCTTGAGCTTGAGGTGCTTTTCCTTCATTACGAACGGCTCGGATGCCAGATATAGGCCGCGGGTCACAAATACGGGCTTGGGGTTGCCGGCGCCGAATGGTTCGAACATCGCGAGTTCCTCGACGAGGCCGAGGCTCAGCGTCTGGGGCGTAACGACGGCGTCGATCCTTAGTTCGGGCAGGCGTGCGTCGCCGGTGATCAGTTCGGCCGCATATGCGTCGAGCCGCTGGCGAAGGGCGTCGATATTCGATTCTTTGGCCTTCATCCCGGCAGCGGCGACGTGCCCGCCGAAGGTTTCGAGCAGGTCCTCGGCCACCTGCAGGGCCTGAAACAGATCAAATCCCGGGATGCTGCGGGCACTGCCGGTGGCGATGCCGTCCTCGACCGAAAAGACGATCGCCGGGCGGTGAAATCTCTCGGCGACACGTGACGCGGCCAGGCCGACGACGCCTTTGTGCCATCCGCCGCCGGCGACGACGACAAAATTCGGGTCCGGAAAGGACGACGCCTCGAGGATCGCGCTTTCGGTCACCTCTCGCTGCAGTTTTTGGCGTTCGCGGTTGCGTGAATCGAGCAGGCCGGCAAGGCCGCGGGCCTTTGCAAAATCGTCGGCCTCGAGCAGTTCGACAACGTGCGTCCCGACGTCGATCCGCCCGGCGGCGTTGATACGCGGCCCGATGCGAAAACCGATATCGTAGCTCGTCATATCGGAATTACAGTCCGCGACCTCCATCAACGCCTTGAGGCCCCAATTATCGGTCCGCCGAAGGTCCTGCAGGCCGAGTGCGACGATCGCTCGGTTCTCACCCGTAAGGTTGACGACATCGGCGACGGTACCGAGTGCGGCGATCTTCAAAAGCGGCGGTATTTCGCGTTCCAGCCCGTATTCACGCAATACCGCGTGAGCGAGCTTGAACGCGACGCCGACGCCGGCGAGATTGTTATCGGGGTACTCACAGCCGGCCTGAAACGGATTGATCAGTGCCGCGGCGGGCGGCAAAACGGCGTCCTCGCTGACCTCGTGATGATCGCAAATGATGAAGTCGAGGCCGATCGACCGGGCATACGCGACCTCGTCGACATTTGACGTGCCGGTATCGACGCTGACGGCGAGTGTGAATCCGGCGTCGCGGGCGGCCTTGAGCGGCTCGATATTGAGGCCGCGTGATTCGGTAAAACGGTTGGTAATATGGAAATCGGTCTCGATGCCGAGTAGTGCGAACGTCCGCCGCAGCAGTACCGTTCCGGTCGTGCCGTCAACGTCGAGGTCGCCCCAGATAAAGACCTTTTCCTTTGCCTCGACCGCCTTTCGGATGCGTTCGACCGCGTCGCTCATACCTTTGAGCAGAAACGGCTCGTGAAGGTGCTCGGGCGAGGGGTTTAAGAAGCTTGCGGCCGCCTCGGCGGTGTCGTGGCCGCGGGCGATCAGCAACGCCGCGATCAGCGGACGCACGGCAAGCTCAGCGGCGAGCTTATTGACGGCATCAGCGTCGTGCTTGCGAATATTCCAACGCTTTTGCATAGGTGCTGCGGGCGAAAGAGTATTGTAACGGCCCTTTTAATTGACGACCGGGCTGATCACGCCCTGCCAGAGCAAGATCAGCAGGACAGTGCCGAGTATCAGGCGGTAAATGACAAAGACGGCGGTCGTGTTCTTTCGCAGAAATGCCAGCAGCCCCCAGATCGCGAGATAACCGACGATGCCCGATACGATCGTACCGACGAGGAGAGGTACGAGGCTGTCCGGCGGCAGTATTTTCAATGCTTTACGCAATTCGAGCAGGCCGCTCGCCGTGATCGCGGGTATCGACAGCAGGAACGAAAAACGGGCGGCCGTCTCGCGCTTTTCGCCGATAAAAAGGCCGCCCATGATGGTCGAACCCGAACGGCTCGCTCCGGGCATCAGGGCCAGGACCTGACAAAATCCCTGCACGATCGCGTCACCGAGGCCGAGATGGCGGATGTCCTTGCGCTGTTTGCCGACTATCTCGGCGACCGTCAGCAAAAGGGCGATGACGATCAGCATTATCGAGATCACCCATAGGTTCTTGGTGCCCGGCCCCTCGATGAAATCCTTGAAAACAAAACCGATGGTACCGATCGGGATCGACCCGAGGATGATCAGCCACCCGAGCCACGCTTCGTCCGAAAGCCAGATCGGCCGGATGCCGTCGGTGCCCGAAAACCGCATTCCCCGCTTGCCGGTCAACGCCGCGTAATGGTCGCGGACAAATGCCCCGGCGATGCCCAGAATGTCGCCCGCAAAATATACGAAAACGGCAGCGAGCGTGCCCAACTGGATGACCGCCATCGTCGCGGTGACCATTTCGGGGTCGCCGCCGTAAATGCCGGTCCAGCGGCTCGCGAACACAAGATGAGCGGTCGAGCTGATCGGGATGAACTCCGTCAGGCCCTGAACAACACCGAGGATGATGGCTTGTATTAGGTTCATATCGAGACGAATGGTTATTGTGCGACATCCCGCCAAACTGCACAAGCCGAAAACGGCCCAACGATGATCGGCCGCGGCCACGAGTCGTGTACAATGTGGGCAACCAGACCTTTTTCGGCGCGATATGAGCAGCAAAGATCCCGACAACGGCAATACGGCGGTTAGTTTTGGCGAGGCGTTCCGCTTTTGGCTAAAGCTCGGATTTATTTCGTTTGGCGGGCCCGCCGGGCAGATCGCGATAATGCATAAGGAACTCGTCGAAAAGCGGCGTTGGCTCGGCGAGGAGCGGTTTCTGCACGCCCTGAACTATTGCATGCTGCTGCCCGGCCCCGAGGCACAGCAGCTGGCGGTCTATATCGGCTGGCTGATGCACCGGACG
>CAZQGN010000056.1:0-14270 GCA_964592865.1 uncultured Chloracidobacterium sp.
CGGCCCCGAGGCACAGCAGCTGGCGGTCTATATCGGCTGGCTGATGCACCGGACGGCGGGCGGCATCGTCGCCGGCACGCTATTCGTGCTGCCGTCGGTCTTTATATTGCTCGTACTATCGTATATTTACGCCGCATACGGCCATTTGCCGGCGGTGGACGGCGTGCTCGAAGGATTTAAGCCGGTGGTGGTCGCGATCGTCGTCGAGGCGCTGCTGAAGATCGGCAAGCGGGCGTTAAAACGGGGCGTGCATTACATTATCGCCGGGCTGGCGTTCGCCGCGATCTTTGCCGCAAATATTCCGTTTCCGCTGATCGTGCTCGGGGCGGCGCTGATCGGCCTGGCCGGAATGCGTTTTTTCCCGGCCCTGTTTGCACAAAAGCACAAGGATCAAGACGCCGCAACGGGCGACACACGGGCCGAAAGCACACTTGTCATCGCCGACGACGCCGTCCTCGAACACAGCGTGCCGAGCCGTTCGCGGTTCATCAGGACGCTGGCCGTCGGCCTCGTATTGTGGGCATTGCCGTTCGCGGCACTTGCGTGGTGGTCCGGCCAGGGCAGCCTGCACCTTGCGGAATATAAGTTCTTTTCACTGTCGGCACTTGTGACCTTTGGCGGGGCGTACGCCGTGCTCGCCTACGTGACCCAGGCGGTCACGGCGGCCCCGTACAGTTGGATCACACCGGCACAGGCCGTCGACGGCCTTGCGTTGGCCGAGACGACGCCCGGCCCGCTGATAATGGTGCTGCAGTTCGTCGGATTCATGGCCGCGTGGAACGCACCGGCCGCCGGAACGTCGCCGCTCGCGAGCGGCATCACCGGTGCACTGATCACGACCTACGTCACCTTTTTGCCCTCATTCATCTTTATCTTTCTGGGAGCACCGTATATCGAAAAACTTCGCGGCAATACGATGCTGACCGGCGCTCTGTCGGGCGTCACGGCCGCCGTGACCGGCGTGATACTGAACCTGGCATTGGTATTCGGCCTCGCGGTCATCATTGGCGGCACATCGGGCACGATCAACTGGTTCGCCCTTGTCACAAGCATCGCCGCGTTTGTGGTCCTGCAGCGGCTGAAGATAGACGTCCTGTGGGTCATCCTCGGCGGAGGCCTCGCTGGCATCGCCTATACGTTCATCAGTAAATAGCGGTCATCGAGGGCAAAAAATATAAGTGGAAACAAAGTCGGCGGTCACAGACATGTGTGGCGACATTGACCGCTCCGTGGTACGATGCGGTGATCGGCACAATGCCGCCGTCGGATCGCTTCGACCAATCAGGTAAATATAGATGGATGATGAAATAAGGCAGCGTATCCTGGCCATCGCCAGGATGGCACATGGTCTGACAGAGACATCGTATCAAACTGATCCGTCAACGATCGGCGATCCCGGCTGGAGCGAAAAACAGAGAATTCTCCTCGCCGACATGGCCATTCATTTGCTGCAAACGTCGCTTAAAGACGGTGAACTCTCTGTTGAAGATCTAAAAAGAAACCTCTTTTCGATCCTGACCATTTCCGATCAGTTCATCCCCGGCCACGATCTGAAGGCTCTCGCTGACGACATCTATTCGCGATAGCGTGCCCGGCCAGCGATGCGATCGTAGAGCCAGGACGGCATAAATTTGCCGGCACGGACGACGGTCGCTAGCTGCCACGGGAAAGCGGCGAAACGCTTTTTTCGTTCGATCGCTCGAATAAAGTGCGGAATGGCGTCGTCGAGTTCCATCAGGAAAGGCATTTTGGCGTCGCGGCCCGAGGTCAGCGGCGTTTTGATAAAACCGGGCTGGATGATCGTGACGTCGACGCCCTGATGTTTCACGTCGAGGCGGACGCTCTCGAAGAACGCGGTCATACCGGCCTTGCTCGCCGAGTACGCGGCGCTTTTCGGCAGACCGCGAAAACCCGCGAGGCTCGAAATCGCGACGATGTGCCCGCTGCCGCGTTTGAGCATCGCCGGCAGCACCGCGTGGACCGAATTCACGGCACCGAGCAGGTTGATATCGATGACCTTTTTGACAGCGATCGGCTGCAGGTCGCGCGTTTCGCGATTATTGCCGCCGATACCGGCATTGGCGATGAGGACGTCGATATGCTCGAACTCATGAACAAACTCGGCCGCGGCCGCCGCGACCGCATCGGCATCGGTAACGTCGCAGGCAAAGACACGGGCCGTGCCGCCGGCCTTTTCGCAGCGGGATTTGAGTTTATCGAGCATATCGCGGCGTCGGGCGAGCAGTCCGATGACCGCTCCTTTCTTTGCAAGTGCCACCGCCAGCCCCTCGCCGATGCCGCTCGACGCTCCGGTCAAAAAGACGCGTTTTCCATGCCAATCCATATTGATCTCTCCCGGGACCGCTCAGCGGCCGGTGTAATTCTCCTTGCGGACGAACCAGTCGCCCTTGTCGGTCTGCATAAGCTGCGCGACGCGGTGCTTTGAGATAAAGCCCTCGTCGTAAACCGCTTTTGAGTTGCGAGGGCTGTTCGGACGCATCTTGTCGAGTTCGATGTACTCAGCCAGCTTTGATTCGTCATCAAAAAAGTCGATACGCGATCGCGGGTTAGCCCTGTGATACGCCCACGCCACCTTTTCGATCTCGGCCTTGGACAGGCCCTTGCGGACGACGACGATCGCCTTTGGATAGCCGTACACGCCGCGTTCGCCGGCGAACGTCTGTTCCTCGAAAACCTCGTAAAAAGAATGATCTTTGAACGGCCCGAGGTCAGCGACCTCATCGAGAGCCCTCGGGTTGCCCGAATTGAGGCCGGTACAGCCCGCGAAAAACGCGGCGAATGCCAGAACGGCGATCGTGATCGGCTTGACTATCATCGTGAGTCAAATATACGTCAAAACGAGCTTTCGTCAACCGCCGGCGTGCGGCATCGGGCATCAATTACCCTTTGCTCCGCCTCGTCGAGCGCGGTTTTGAATTTTGGGTCCTTTCGGTCAAATTCGTGCTTGATCCGGGCGGCATCAAGCGCCTTTTCAAGCTCGGCACAGGCGACGGCCTTATTATGGGGGCTGTCAGCAGCCGCGGTCATGATCAGGAATGTCGTCGGGAACGACGGCAGGTAGAGAACCTTGAAATTTTCGCCCTTCTGCGGATATGTCGTCGAATTTGCCGAAGGATACACGTTGAAATCCCACGTGTGAAAATACGTCTCGATATTCTCGCCGGCGGCGGTCTTAAAGACGATGCTGTGTTTGTGGACCGTCCGGTTGTTGAGGCGGTTCCAGGTCGGTTCGACGTTGGTGACCACCGCATCCGCCTGACGGCCGACAAGGTTTATCAGATAACCGTCGATGCCGTGCGGTCGAAAGATATTAAATGCCGAAAACGCCAGTAGTCCGAAGATCATCGCGTAGCACGCCGCGGCTCCGACATTGAGCAATAACTTCGGTGCAACCTGCCCGGAAAGCTTTTTAAGATAGTGCCGATGCCAATGCGACGCGATGCTGACGGCGGCGATCGTGAAAAACATCGAAAAGACAAAAAGCACAACGCCGCGGTTCGCGAGAAAATACAATATGTGGGCGAGCAGTTCCATGCGAAGGATATTATGCCGTCCGGCGGCCCGGCGTTCAAACGGGCGTAATATAGCGGACCGCTCGGTTTTACACCTCGACGACAGTAGTAACGATCACCGGCTTGGAGCTTAGTTCCCTCTGGACAAAGCGTTTGAGATGGATGCGCAGGTTCTCCTTGAAGGCGTTTCGGTCGGCGATCTGTGCCGGCTTCATATCCGCGACCGCGGCCGAGACGGCGTCACGGGCCTGTTTGCCGAACGAAGGCAGTTCGTCCACACCGGCGACGCCCTGAAACGTGATGTGCGGTTCGCCGGCCAGCTTGTGCAGCTTTTTGTCCACGGTCACCACCAGCGAGATCGCCCCGCCGTAGGCGAGTTTTTTGCGTTCGCGGACGATATCGTACTCGATCTCTTCCATCGACTCCTCGTCGATAAAGGTCTTGTGCAGTTCGTGACGGTCGACGATCTTGGCGGCGTATTCGTCGATCTCGAGGACGTTGCCGTTTTCGATCAGGATGATATCGTCGTCCGAATAATTCCCGACGTGATTCTTGATAAACTCCTTTTGCCGGAACAGCATGCGGTATTCGCCGTGGATCGGGACGACATACCGCGGCCGGGCAGTTTCGACCATTATCCTGATGTCTTCCTGCGAGGCGTGGCCCGAAACGTGTACGAGACGGCGTTTTTCCTCGATAATGTTGGCACCGCGTTTGTAAAGATGCCCGATGAGGCGGCTGATATTCTTTTCGTTGCCCGGGATGATGCGTGCCGACAGCACGACGGTGTCGCCCTTTTCGACCTCGATGCCCTTGTATGTCGAGGTCGCCATATTCCAGAGTGCGGCCCGCATCTCGCCCTGCGACCCGGTCACGAGATAGCAGATCTCGTCATCATCGAGCGCCCGCGAGGTACTGAGGTCGATCATCGTGCCGTGCGGTATCTTGAGCAAGCCCTGCTCGTCGGCGATCTCGACATTTTTCTGCATCGAGCGGCCGATGACGCAGACCTTTCGGCCGAACTGATGGGCGACGTCAAAGACGATCTGCAGCCGGTGCAGCGACGACGAAAATGTCGAAATGATCAGTCGGCCCTCGGTCTCCTCAAATATCTCTTCAAACGCCGGAATGACCGCCATCTCCGAAGGCGTCCGGCCCGGCACGGTCGCGTTGGTCGAATCGCACAGCAGGGCGAGCACACCGTCGTCGCCGATGCGTCCGAGCGTTTTGAGGTCGTAAGGTTTGCCGATAACGGGCGTGTCGTCGATCTTGTAATCACCCGTGTGGATGATGGTGCCGACCGGCGTGTGAATGGCGAGCGAAAAACACTCGACCAGCGAGTGTGACGCGTGAATGAACTCGACCTTGAAATTGCCGATCGTCACGACATCGTTCGCCTCGACACGGTGGAGCAGCACGTCGTCGAGCATATCAAATTCGCCAAGCCGCTTTTCGGTCAGCGCGAGCGTGAACCGCGACGCATAGACCGGCAGATTGAACTTGCGCAGGATGTAGGCAAGCGCGCCGATGTGGTCCTCGTGGCCGTGGGTCAGGATGATGGCGGTGAGGTCGTCGCGGTATTCCTCTAGAAAATCGAAATTCGGGATGCAGATGTCGACGCCAAACGGCGTTTCCTCGGGAAAGCCCATGCCGGCGTCGACAATGATCATCTCATCACCGTATCGGACGCCCATACAGTTCATTCCGAATTCGCCGATACCGCCGAGCGGTATGATCTCAACTTTTGCCATTTGCGGTCTTCCTCACCAATTTGAAACGCTGAGTATATCACACAAAGAGATGTTCGCGAGGATACTTGACATTTACGTAAGGTATAGGTAATATCCATTTACAATTTGTGGGGGAGTAGAAACCTCTGATATCTTCAGGGGTCCTTCAGCATCGTCAATACGATCGTCATTACGCCAGGACGATCCGGTGCGTTGGGAAATATCGAGACCTTTTGCGGCTAACGTCTGCAAGAGGTCTATCTTTTTGCAGGCCCGATCCAAAAAAGGGAGTGTAAAATGACCGAGTTTCTCAATCAGAGTCTCAAAGAATTCGAACAACATACAGATAATCGCGAAAGGTTCGCCGCCGCGTCGAGGCGGATCATCCATCTCGTGCGGACCGCGGGCGGCCCGTCGGACGACCTTGCCCTGCTGCTGCTGACGCCGATGATCGAGATCGCGTGGGCCGACGGCCGTGTCGGCCGAGCGGAACAGAACGCCGTGCTCGAAGCGGCGGACGCCTTCGGCCTGCTCGAAAATCAAGCAACCGGCCTGGTGGTGATGGACCGCCTCGCGACACGCCCGTCGGCCGCCGAATTGCGGTCGTGGTGGAGCGATCTCGGCAATTCACTCAATTTTATGCCGCTGGGCCAGATGCTCGCCGTCATTTCGATGCTGCTCGAACAGGCACGCTACATCGCCGGCCTCGGGCAAAAGGAGGTTTACGGCCTCTGGCGCGGATACAAGGCGGGCGAGGACGAGCGGCTCGGGCTCGGCGTGGTCGAGGAAAGGCTCGGGCGGCTCAATGAAGGCCGCGTGAACGCCGCCGCGGCGGTGTCGCCGGCGACATCTTCGCATCCGGACGAATGCCTCACGGTGCTGCCGCTGATCAAGGTGGCATGGGCCGACGGCCGTATCACAAAACGGGAACGTCAGTTGATATTCGATTCCCTCTTTGACCTCGGCGTCGAGCCGACCAACGACAACCTGCAGCTGCTGCTCAAATGGCTCGAACTCAAGCCCGATGACGAATTCTTTGAGGCGTCGATGGCGAAACTGTGGTCAGGCCTCGAAAAGCTCGGCCCCGACGAGCGTTCGGACAAAAAGTACAGCCTGCTTTCGCAGTGCACGCTGGTCGCCGAGGCGTCGGGCGGCGATACGACCGACGCGTCGGGCGGCACCAAGATCTGCCGCGAAGAGATAGATACCGTAAAGCACATCGCTCGCCTTTTGAGCGGTGCGATCGAGAGAAACCGAGGATAACGACAGACCGCCCGATACGGCGGATGATCCCGGCGGGCCGGGACACTTAACACTATGAACCTATTTCCATTTGCTGAATATTGGTGGCTTTACGGGGCGTTTCTTGCCTTTGTACTGCTGATGCTGGCGATCGACCTCGGGATCTTTAACCGAAAGGAACACGTCGTCTCGTTCAAGGAAGCGACGACCTGGAGCGTGGTCTGGGTGACCTTGGCGTTGCTATTCGCCGGCGGTTTTTATTGGTACACGCTGGGCAAGTTCGGCGAGGCGGCGGCCAAGACATCGACGCTCGAATTTCTGACCGGCTACGTGCTCGAATATTCGCTGTCGATCGACAATATTTTCATTTTCGTGCTGGTCTTCAGCTATTTCGGGATACCGGCGAAATATAAGCACCGCGTGCTTTTTTACGGCATTCTCGGAGCGCTCGTATTCCGAGCGATCTTTATCGCGGCGGGCTCGGCGCTGATGCAGTTTCACTGGGTGATCTATCTTTTCGGCGGTTTTCTGGTGATAACCGGCATCAAGATGTTCTTTACCAGCAACGAGGAGATCGATCCTGAGAAAAACCTTCTGATCCGCACTTTTCGGCGGTTCATGCCGGTCACACACACGATCGACGGCAAGAGCTTTTTCCTGAAACTCAACGGCCGTTGGCACGCGACGCCGCTGTTCATCGCCCTGCTGTTCCTTGAGGCGACCGACGTTATCTTTGCGGTTGACAGCGTACCGGCTATCTTCGCGGTGACCAATGAGCCGTTCATCGTCTTTTCGTCAAACATTTTCGCGATCATGGGCCTGCGGTCGATGTACTTTATGCTCGCCGGCGTGATCGACAAATTCTATTTGCTCAAATACGGGCTTGCGGTCGTGCTTGTCTTTGTCGGACTGAAGATGGTCTGGCTCAATGACGCGTTCGGCGGCAAATTCCCCATCTCGTATTCGCTCGGATTTATCGTCAGCGTGATCAGCGCTTCGATATTGTTCTCACTGCTATTCCCGCGGTCTCAGCCGGCCGAAGAACCGGCCGATCCACGCGGTCTCGCCGAGGAATTGAACTAACCTCGAACCCCCTTCCAAAGAAAAAGCGGTACGGTCGGCAAAAAGCTGAAACCGTGCCGCTTTTCCGCGCGTCTTTAACCTGACAACCGCGGTTTAGGGGTCAATATTATGAAACGACAGCTAACGGATGAGCAGATCGACAAGTTGATGTCAGCGATCGTGACCGACGCCTCGGCGGATGACGCATTGATCGACGAGATCGTCGCGTCGCCGGCATTGTGGTGGAACGTCCGCCGCGAGATCAGCCAAAAGGCCGAGGCGAATTTAACGCCGTGGCCGCCGGTCAACGCCATTCGCCGCTGGCTGACGCTCGCCGTGCCAGCTCTGGCCGCCGCCGGCGTCATTATAGGCATCTTCGCATTCCGTCCGAACACGGTGACGACGGAAACGGCGGGTTTGCAGCAGGATGGTCTGTCTTCGGCGACAGTGGTCTCGCCGTCGAACGTTCCCGAGCCGGCATTACCCGTCAAAATTAAAGAGCCGGCTCCGGCCGCGATCGATCGAACGGTCGCCTCGCCGAGGCCGCTGAAGGCCCGTGCCGCCAAACCGGCGGTATCACGGACCAATACTATGGCCGCCGCCGCGGTCGAAAAGCCGGTTTTCAAGTCGGAATTTATCGCCCTGACCTATGCACGCAACCCCGAGAGCGGCCAGATGGTCCGCGTTAAGGTGCCGAGTGCGATGATGGTCACGCTCGGGCTGGTTTCGTCAGTCGAAAAGCCCGCGAGCATGGTCGATGCCGAGGTGATCGTCGGTGACGACGGTCAAACCCACGCAATACGTTTTATCAGGTAACCGTTAATTCGAGTTCAGGAGTTTTATTATGAGATCGAATCTATTATTCGCGTTAGTTCTATTGTTGGCTGCCGGCGAGGCTGCACTCGCACAGCGTCCGCCGCGTCCGCAGGGACCGCCGCCGGGCGGGATCGGGATGCCGCGCGACGGACGTGGCGGTCGCCCGGGCGATATGATGCCGGGCAGGCCCGACGGCCCGCCGCGTGGCGATTGGATCAAGCCGCACGACGCGAATAATAACAACGTACTCGACGCTGACGAGTTTAACGCCGCGATCGAACGCACATTCACCGGCCTCGACCGCAACGCCAACGGCACGATCGAACCCGGCGAACCGGCTCCGCAGCCGCCGCCGGCACCAGGCGAAGGGCCGCGGCGTCCCGAAAAGGACGGCAAAGCGATGCTGCCGCCGTTCTTCTTTGACGACCTGCTCGAGGGCGGAGCCGTCACAAGGGCAGATTTTGAACGCTCGGTCCGTGCACGGTTTACCGAAATGGACAAGAACCGCGACGGTTCGCTCTCAGCCGAGGAAAGCCGGCCGCCGCGCCGCCCCGAAGGCGAGGGCCGCGGTCCCAAACCGGGCCGTCCGGGAATGCCGCCGAACGCGAGATTCCTCGGTGCCGAGCTCCGATTCGGCGATAAGCTGGTCAAGGGACAGCCGTTTTCGGCCGATACGGTCATCGAGGACACCAAACGCCTGTTCGACGGCACCACGGTCACGAAAAAGCGTCAGGGAGCGATCTATCGCGACGGCGAGGGCCGCACGCGACGCGAACAGCCGCTCGAAGCTATCGCCGGTGTCCAGATCGTCGGCAGCGACAACAAACCGCAGATGCTGGTATTCATCAACGATATGAATACGCGTACGCAGATATTTCTCGACGCCAATAACAAGATCGCCCGCCGCAACCGTATCGAAGGCGGCCAGGGACCGCTCGAACCTGAGCAGCCTGAGGATGCCAAGGTCGAGTCGCTCGGCACCAGGACGATCGAGGGCGTGAGGGTCGACGGCACACGTACCACGATGGAGATACCGGCCGGACAGATCGGCAACGACAAGCCGATACAGGTCATTTCCGAGCGTTGGTTCTCGCCGGAATTACAGGTGGTCGTGATGTCGCGTCACCTCGACCCGCTCGCCGGCGAGCATATTTTCAAACTGGTGAATATCAAGCGGGCTGAACCGTCGGCGGATCTGTTTTCGGTGCCGGCCGGCTACAAGATCGAAAATTGATCGTTGATGTTTGAATCGTATCCTGGGCTGCAGGCACGCTAATCGTCAGGCGGGACTTGAAGTTAATGTTTGAAGAGGTTATAAAAATCAGCTTGCAAACAGACGCTAAACCCTTATCGTACGGTATCGATGACGGTTCGCCGGTGACGGACGAACAACTGGTCGAACGCGTCCTGAGTGGTGGCGAGAGTGCCTTTGCCGAGATATTTGAAAGGTATAAACGGCCGGTCGCGAGGACGATCGGCAGGTTCTTCAGAGAACGCGGCGAGATCGAGGAATTTGTCCAGGTGGCGTTTACCAAGGCCTATTTCTCACTCGATAAATACCGCGGCGGCGAGGAAAGGTCATTTCCCGCCTGGATGACGCGGATCGCCGTCAACGTCTGCTATGACGAGTTTCGGCGGCGGCAGCGGAGGTCAGAGAGCCTGTTTACCGAGATGACCGACGCCGAGAATGACTATCTCGAGACGGTCGCCGACGGCCGGCAGCCGAGCGTCGAATCGGCGTTGGCCGCCAACCAGATCGCGGACAAGATAATGTCTACGCTCGACGCCAAGGACCGATTAGCGATGACGATGGTCTATTCACAGGATTACAGCCTCAACGAGGCGGCCGAGATCATCGGTATCTCGACGAGCAATTTGAAATCGCGGCTATTTCGCTGCAGGAACTTGATCAAGACAAGGTTTGGGCACTTATTCAGGTAAAAAATAGTTAATTGGAACATTTGGGGGCTTACGTTATGCGAAAACTGAAAATATTGGTGTGTGTCGCGTTCATCGCGGGTTTTGCGGGGTTCAGTCTTTACACCTCAGGAGCGGTCTCGGGCCAGATCGGCGGCAGCACACTGTCGGCGCCGACGGGCGTGATGGCTTCGGACAGCAAATATAACAACAAGATCCGCGTCGAATGGGACGCGATCCGCGGAGCGACGACGTACCGCATCTTCAGGAATACGGTGAACGACCCGGCGACGGCGGCCGATCTGGCGACGACGCAGGCAAATACCTTTCTTGATACGGTTGCCAATCCGGGCCAGACCTTCTTTTACTGGGTCAGGGCCGAAAACGCGACGTCGAACAGTGCGATGAGCGCGAGCGACTCGGGCATGCGTGCGGCCGCGACCCAGCAAGGGCCGATACCGCCGCTCGAGGCACCGCCCGTGCCGCCGGCAAACCCCATAACCGCGTCGAAGGTCTATCTCGGCAAAGCTCTCTTTTGGGACGAGCAGATGTCGTCGACCCGGACCGTTTCCTGCGGCACCTGCCACACGGCGGCGGGCGGCGGTGACGACCTGCGGGCACGCAACCAGCCGGCGATCTCGACCAACCCCGGACTCGACCAGCTCTTCGGCAATGCCGACGACATCGTCGCGTCGCGCGGCGTCCCGGCGGTCAATGCCGACGGCACTTATGCCCTTTCGCCGCAATTCGGCCTGAAAGAACAGGTGACGGGCCGCAGTTCGGTCTCGTACCTCAATGCAGGTTACTCGCCCAATCTCTTTTGGGACGGCCGTGCGATCGGCACGTTTCGCGACCCGATCACCAACACAGTGATCATCCAGAACGGCGGCGCACTCGAGAGTCAAATAATCGGGCCGCCCACCAACTCGACCGAGATGGCACATGCCGGCCGCGACTGGAACATGGTGGCCGCACGCATCACTTCGGCCAAGCCACTGGCCGTCGCATCAAACATCCCGGCCCCGCTCAGCACCTGGATCAACGGACGCACTTATCCCGAGATCTTTAACGAAGTGTTCGGCACGCCCGAGGTCACACCGGCAAGGATCGCACTGGCGATCGCCACGTATGAACGCACACTTTACACCGATCAGACACCGCTCGACCTTGCCAACGCCGGCATCACGCCGCTGACGCAGCAGGAACAGAACGGCCGTAACCTCTTTGTCGCCAACGAATGTGCGGTATGCCACGCCGGCTCGCTGACGAGCGACAACAGTTTCAGGTACATCGGCGTCCGCCCGCCGAATGACGACACCGGACGCTTTCAGGTAACGGGCAACGCCGGCGACCTTGGCCGATTCCGCACGCCGAGCCTGCGTAACGTCGAACTTCGCGGCACGTTCTTCCACAACGGTCGGTTCAACACTCTCGATCAGGTCGTGGCATTTTACAACCGCGGCGGTGACTTCAACGCTCCGAACAAGGATCCGGACGTCCGTCCCCGCGGTCTGAACCCGCAGCAGCAGGCTGATATCGTCGCCTTTCTGCGTCGTCCGCACACCGACCCGCGGGCAGCCGCCGAACTGCCGCCTTTTGATCGCCCGACGCTGTATTCCGAGTCGAACCGCGTTCCGCAGATAACCGGAGCGGGCGTGGCCGGTTCGGGCGGGCAGGTGCCGCAGCCGGTGGCGATCGAACCGCCGCTCGTCGGCAACCCGGCATTTACGGTCGCGGTCTCGAACGCACTCGGTGCGGCCAACGCCGTGCTCGTCATCAACTCGACCGATCCCGGAACGGCGTCGATCCCCGCATCGGGTTCATTCCTGCGGCAGAGCATCACGCTCCAGGGCAACGGTTCGGGCGGTGGATTCGGCTCGGTGATCGTCGCGATCCCGGACAATCCGGCACTGGTCGGCCAGACGTTCTTCGGCCGGTGGTATGTAACGGACGCAGCGGCACCCGGTGGATTCTCGGTCTCGCGGGCGTTCACGTTCACCGTCTTTGGCGAAGCGACCGCCGTTAACTCGGCCGCACACGTCGATTTTGACGGCGACAATAAGACCGACATCTCGATCTTCCGTCCGTCGAACGGCCAGTGGTGGTACTCACGCAGCAGCGACGGCACCAGCGTCGGCATGCAGTTCGGCAACGGCACGGACGAGATCGTCCCGGCCGACTTTACCGGCGACGGCAAGACCGATGTCGCGGTCTGGCGGCCGAGTGTCGGACAGTGGTTCGTGCTGCGAAGCGAGGACAACAGCTTCTACGCGGTTCCCTTCGGATCGTCAGGCGACGTTCCCGTGCCGGCTGATTTCGACGCCGACGGCAAAGCTGACGTTGCGGTATTTCGCCCGTCAAGCGCGACCTGGTTCATACAGGGCAGCACTCAGGGCACGGTCATTCGCCAATTCGGCGCACTCGGCGACCAACCGCAGGTCGGCGACTATGACAACGACGGCAAGGCCGACCTCGCCATCTTTAGGCCCGCAAGCGGCCAGTGGTGGATCGAACGATCGACCGCAGGCCTGCTCGCGACGCAGTTCGGCGTCTCGACCGACAAGCCGGTCGCGATGGATTACACGGGCGACGGCAAGACGGATATCGCGTTTTGGCGGCCGGCCAGCGGCGAGTGGTTCGTACTTAGGAGCGAAGATCTGAGCTTCTTTGCAGTGCCGTTCGGAGCCTCGACCGACCTGCCCGCACCCGGTGATTATGACGGCGACGGCAAGGCCGATCAGGCTGTTTTCCGCCCGTCGACCGGAACGTGGTATGTCAACCGCTCGACGCAGGGCATCCTGATCACCGCGTTCGGTTCGAACGGCGATCAGCCCGCCCCGGCAGCTTATCTACCCTAAAGAAAAGGGTAGTTTTCCTGCACACTCCGGCCGGACGCCTCGTGCGTTCGGCCTTTTTTGTGATCAGCGGACGTGGGCGAAAAGCGCGAGCCACTCGGCCAGCGAGAGCGTTTCCGCACGGCGGCCGGCATCGATGCCGGCGGCGGTAAATACGGATTCGGCGTCTGGGACGACGGAACGAAGATTGTTGCGGAGCGTCTTGCGCTTTTGGGCGAAAGCCATGCTGACAAGACGGCGAAATTTCGGCTCGTCGGCCTCGGACGGCGGCTTTGGCATGAGCGTCGCGATCGAACTCCAGACCTTCGGCCTGGGCGAAAACGCCTCGGGCGGAACGTCAAATAAAGCACGGCAATCAAACGCGGCCTCGATCAGCACGGTGAAATAGCCGCGTTCGCTGTTGCCAGGCAGGGCGGTGATCCGCTCGACGACCTCACGCTGAAACATAAACACGGCACGTTCGAGGCGGCCGCGGGCATGGCTGACGCGTTCAAGAATAGGTGTCGAGATATTGTACGGCAGATTGCCCACGACCTTGACCGGCCCGTCGATCGCGGCCAGCATCGCGTCGAGATCGACCTGCAGAATATCGTCGGCGACGAGGCGAAAGTTCGGTCGCGAGCCAAATTCGGCAAGCAGGAGCGGGTGAAGGTCACGGTCGATCTCGACCGCGGTCACGCTTACGCCGCTGTCGAGCAGCATTCCGGTCAGGGCACCGCGGCCCGGGCCGATCTCGACGACGGTGTCGCCGTTTTTGAGTTCGAGCGACGCGACGATCCGCCGGACGACCGACTCGTCGACCAGAAAATTCTGCCCGAAAGACCGTTTGGCTCGATGGCCGAAATTGCCGATCCTTTGCTTCATCGGACTAGATTCTAAGGCCCGTAACCGCGATATTCAATGCGGCGTCCGACGATAGATCCCGTACCCGGCGATAATAAGTCTTGGAAAGTCGCGAAAACTCGGCTAGAATCAGAAGCTAACTATCGTTTTAGGCGTAAATCGTTACAAATCATCTCGGCGTGTAAGAATATGAAACGTTTGATCTCTGCGGCATTTCTTTCTTTGGCTCTAATTGCGTCCGCGGCGGCACAGGACGACCCGAATCCAAATTC
>CAZQGN010000057.1:0-11917 GCA_964592865.1 uncultured Chloracidobacterium sp.
TCTGGGGGAAGTGCCCCAGCTCGAGGCCGTGCGCGCCCAGCAGGCGTTCGGCCTTTGACACGCCGGCCTCGGTAAGTACGGACGAATGGTTTTTTTCGTCGAGCAGATAGTCGCCCGTCGTGACCTTTGTTTCTTCGTCTTTGTGGCCGCGTTCGAGGTGCGGAATGATCTCGTTGGCGGTGAAATACTTGTCGGTCGCTTCGTCCGAGGCACCTGAGATGATGAGCGGAGTACGGGCTTCGTCGATGAGGATCGAGTCGACTTCGTCGATGATCGCGAAATAATGGTCCGGCTGAACCAGCGAATCGACGTCGAACTTCATATTATCGCGGAGATAGTCGAAGCCGAATTCGTTATTCGTACCATAGGTTATGTCGCACGCATAGGCGTCCTTGCGTTCGACATCGTCCATATCATTCTGGATACAGCCGACGGTCAGGCCGAGGAATTTGTGGATCTTGCCCATCCACTCGGCGTCGCGCGAGGCAAGGTAATCATTGACCGTGACGACGTGGACGCCGCGTCCGGTCAGCCCGTTCAGATACGACGGCAACGTCGCGACGAGCGTTTTACCTTCACCGGTCCTCATCTCAGCGATACGGCCCTGGTGAAGGGCGACGCCGCCGATCATCTGAACGTCAAAGTGCCGCATTCCGGTCACGCGCCGCGAGCCTTCGCGAACGGTCGCAAAAGCCTCGGGCAGGATCTTATGCAGTATCTCCTGTTCGGCCTTGCGGCGTTCTTCTTTGTCGTCGATCCCCTCGATGTGGCGGGCGATCATTTCTTTGAACTTTGGGGTTTGGGCTTTTAACTCGTCATCGGACATTGCTTGGAGTTTAGGTTCCCAATCGTTTATCTGCTGGATGATCGGCTTTACATTCTTCAAAAAGATGTCGCTCGATGATCCAAATATCTTCTTGACCAACTTATCTGCAAAACTATTAACTGCCATTATTTCCTCTTTTCGGCCTGACGATCCCGGATCGTTAAAAGCCTGTCGATATCCCGCCGGTTGCGTCGACAAAATAAATTTCGTCCCGCGTTTGCAATCAAATAGATTGCAGTATGGTGCGCGATGACGCAACTCCCGACGAAAAAAACTGATGAAAAAGGCGGGGACTTGTTATGTTCGGTTAGCCCGCACGCCGCTGCCGCGAATTACGAAAGCGGAGCGTCGAGTCCGGCACGAGGAAGATTGGTGACCAGAACGAATCGGCTGAATGGAATCTTTGGAGCGCTCGGGCAAGAGGCCGTACCGATCGCGTGGATCGCACGCAGACCCTCGAGATCGAGCTTTTCGGTGTTCGGCGGCAGAAATGCCGTTTCCTCGCCGATGGTGCGAAATTGGGAGAGAAATCTCTGGATCGAGGCAGTGACCCTGCCCTCAGCGTCAGGCTTCAGGCTGCGTTCACTATCGTCGGACGCCGAGTCCGGCTTGGTGTCGAGATCGTCCTTGTATTCGATCTCGTCCTTGACGTCGAACTGCCGCGTCATCGCCGCCTGAGCCAGCACCTGCGGCGTCGCGCCGACGAGCACCAGGCCGAGGTAGACGCCCAGTGTCGCGAGGACAAGTATCGAATTGTGGCTCTTGTGTTTCGTCAAAGTTTATTTCTTGGCCGTATTGTCACCCGGCCGAAGCGTGGCATTACCATTCGGCTGTTTGGGGGCGGCCTTTTGCTCAGCGAGCTTACGCTGGATCATCGGCAGTGCGATCTGCTTCGGAATGACAAAGCGGATCACGACCTTTTTGCCCTCGACCTCGATCTTGGCTCCCTCAAGCAGGACCAGATCGTCCTTGTCGTTCTGATCGGCATTAGGGCCGGTCTTAGCACTTTTGGCCAGGCCGATAGCAAAATCGAGGCTGCTCTTGATCGAACGGGCACGTGTTTCGCTCTCCATTTCAGATTGGACGATACCCGTAATGTTGAGGTCGTCCTGCTGAAGCAATAGACCGAAATCCTTGCCGCTCAATCCGGTCAGGTACTGCAGATAACCGCTGTCATTGATCGCCTCGATCGACTCCTTAACGACGTCAATAATCTTTTCGTCGTTGCTGGCAGCCTGAACGTATCTGAACGATTTCGGGTCAAGCTTGTTGTCCTTGGTCAGTTTTCCGTTGGCGTTGACGATAAAGGCCGAGTCGAGCCGGACCTGATTCTTGTCGAGCAACTCGTTAACGCTGTTAGCGAGGTCAACGAAAGGACGCTTGTTGATGATCGGCGATCCATCCGGATTGGTCGCGGCGGCCTGAGTATCAGCTCCCGGATCTTTTTTCGGCCCGGTGCCCGGAATGCCCGGGATCGATCCGTCGGGATTTGTCTGCGGCACATTGGCGTTAACTTTGCCGGGCCGCTTCTTATTCAGTCCGGGCTTCGTGTCACCGACGGTCGAATCCTCGATGGTCGGCAGATCATTGTCGTCAACGACGTCAGCACGCGGTTTCGGTGCCTTCGGCTTAGTGGCCAAAAGCCCGCCACGCTGCGGCGGCGGAAACGATGCCGGCGGCGGAGGCGTGTAGGCAGGTATTCCCGGAGCGAGCATGCCATCGGGCAGCGTGCTGTTCTGTTGGGACTGCTGGATCATCTCCCATTGGACCGGGTTGGCGATTTGAAAGTAACCTTCCGGGTACGACAACGGCGGAGTCACGCCGGTCACGTCGATATACGTGATCTCGGCATCGGCCAGGTCCGTTTTCTCGTATGCGGCATCGACGTATTCGCGGTCAGTCCCAAATAACATGGCACCGACGTAAACCGTGTCCAAAGCCTGGCAAACACTGCCCACGAGCGGACTGTCACAGCCCTTCATGGTCAGTACCGAGGTTTGCGCGAAAACCAGCAACGCCAGCACGTTCGCCAGTGCCGACGCACAGAGGATCTTATAGATCCGGGGCGATAACTCCCACGATTTGATCTCGTAATCGCCAAAGAGCCCGGCCTCGTCAGATTCGACAGGTCGTACGGTCTCGTCGGTATCAAATAATTGCTGCTCAAACATAAAGAAATAGCGTCCGGTTATAAATACGGCCCTAAAAATACAAAGCCTCGGAATTTAGACGCATTGTTCGCATAAATCGTTGCGAACCAACTTTCAATTTTACCATTATCGACGGCGAAAATGGAAGGATTAGACTTTGCGTCCTCAAACAACTAACATTTCGGTGATGACACGTTCCCGAAACAAAGGATCGGGCGGAAAGTACCGCTCGCGACGGCCGAATGACGGCCGTAATAAGGAACGGAAAGGTAAACGATCTTTTGCAGGCGAAAGTTCCGTCAGAACCGAGCCCAGGCCTCAAACGCCGCAGCAGCTGCGTGCGGTCGAGCGGTTGCTCTCAGGCATCGGTGTTCCGCCGCAACAGCCATTTAAGCCCGACGACTTCCAGGTCGAGGCTCTGGCGGCCATCGAACATGAGGACGTATTGGTCACCGCACCGACCGGCAGCGGAAAAACATGGATCGCCCGCGAGGAGATACGACGCTTGCTCGCCGCGGGCAAGCGGGCCTGGTACACGACGCCGCTCAAGGCCCTGACCAATTCGAAATACGCCGAATTCAGCGATGAGTTCGGCGCCGAGAACGTCGGCATCCTCACCGGGGACCGAAAAGAAAACTCCTCGGCACCGCTCATCGTCGGCACCACCGAGATCTATCGGAATCTGTTGTTTGACGCGATGCGTAACGGCGAAGATGTCGAGGCGGATTTTGTGATCCTCGACGAAGCCCATTATTTGGCTGATCAGGAACGCGGCCACGTCTGGGAAGAGGCGATAATACTCTCGCCAAAACGCATCAGGTTGCTGCTGCTTTCGGCCACGGTCGGCCGGGCCGAGGAGTTTGCGGCGTGGATCGAGGAGGTGCGCGGAACGACCGTGCGGGTCATAAAGGCGGGCCCGCGGCCGGTCGAACTCAGGGCGGCGTATCTGTCGGCGGACCTTCAGTTGTTTCCGCTGCTCGGCGATGACGGCAAATTTAACCGCGATCTGGAGCAGTTCGCGCCCGCGAGGCCGCGTACGCACTTTCGCCGCCGACGGTAATGTTTCCGTAAAAGCAAAACGGCCCGGGATCTCATTCAGATCGCCGGGCCGTTCCGCGTTAGAAAGTATCAGGCGGACAGCTACTTGACCGCTCCAACGATAACATCGATGTCAGGTTGGGCTATCAGAAGGTCCAGCGAAACGTTGTTTGCAGAACTTTTGATCTTTGCCGATTCGATCATTCGGGCATAGACCTTCTGATCCGCCCGTTTCGACGATCCGAGGAACGTTTTGCCGAGCATCTGGAGCCCCTCGAGCATTTCGGAAAGCGACTTAGCCTGTTCGGGCTTGACCGTTTGTGCCGAAACCGCGAGCGAAGTGCCGGCCGCCGCCACATCCATCGATCCGGAGACGAACTTGATCGAGTCGATGTTGGAGCCGAGTTCATCGTTGTCGAGCGGGATCATCTTAGCCATACCCGCGGGGGCGGCCATCGCAAACGACATTACCGCGTTTTCCTTACCGGCCAGCAGCGAAGTGATCTCAGGCGATACTTTTGTTGAGCCTTCGAGCGTCGCTCGGACCCGGGCCAGCGAGCCGATAGCAAGCGTATTGCCGTCGATCGCGGAAATTGCCATTTCCTTTGTAAATCCGTCGATCGTGCGTCCGATCATGTCATCAACGGCCGGGCCCGACTTGCCGGCGGTCTGGCTGATCGCTCCCTTGGCGGAATCGGCGGAAAAAACATAGATCGTCCGATCGCCGACCTTTTCCTCGCGATATTTGCCGTTCGCCGCAAGTTTGGCTAATGCGATAAGTGCACCGCTGTTGACGTCGCCGCGGGCGATCGCGACCGGGTCAAAATCAAATTCGTTGTCCTTTACACGCGTTACGGCCAGGCCGACGGCAACCGCATCGAACTTTCGCAGGTCGATACCGGCCTTGCTGTTGAGTTCGTCAAGCTGCTTTGCGATCTTCGAAAGCATCGGCTTATTGGCCGACAGTATCTGCGGCATTGCTTCATTGAAAAAGCGTCGCGAATCAAAGCCCATGACCGCGTCCGACGACGGAAGCAGGCCGATGAGAGCTGTCGACTGGCGCGACTTTGCCGAGCTCGAAGGCGTTTCGACCAGCCCGAAACCGATCACTCCGGCGATCAAAATCGTCAATGCGGCGAATGTAAATGTCGATCTTTTCATTAAAAATACCCCTGTGTGTAAAATCACATCGATCCTAACGATAACAGATGCTCGAAAGTTCGTGAATAGTTTGCCGAAAAAACGAATTTTGGCATCGTAGTGGTAAGTGTCGGCCGCCTGCTCACTTGGCGACATCGACGTTGTCATCGTCGGCCGTCTCCTTGATGACCTCAAACTCGAACCGCAGTTCCTTACCGCGGCAGATATTACTCAAATAATGCTCCCAAAATTTACGCAGAAATCGCATCGACGGCATCCGCCGGTCGAGGTTTACAAGGTATTGGATGCCCAGAGCCTTCCACAGGCCGAGCAGCGACGTGTGTCGATCGATCAATTTCAGCCGAACCTGTGTGTAGAAATCGAAAACCTGCCGATCGGCCAGAAAAGTGTTGAAAGTAAACGAGTTAATGTGATTGCGGTGCGTCGGGTCGTTGGCCCAGTCCGGATTGGTGTAGTGCGGCGTTAACAGCTTGATGCGTCCGCCATGCCTGGTGACGCGGTGCAATTCGGTGATAAAGGACATTACGTCCGGCACGTGTTCGACCACGTGATTAGAGACGACCAGATCAAATTCACCGTCGGCGAAGGGATACGGGATGTCGCCCAGGTCGTGAATGACGTCGGCCGCGGTCCGCGGATTATTGTCGAGGCCGATCGCCCCGGCCGTTTTGTTGGCACCGCATCCGACATCCAGTATCTTCATCGGGTATAAGGTAGCAGAAGCAGGGCGGAAAAACGACCGGCCGGGAGTATGCAAGACGGATCATAAGTCGCACGCGGCATGCCCTCGCTATCACTCGGGTTTCCGCCTTTCGCTAAGATAGAAGTGCCATAACAGGCGAGCCGCCACTGACCGAAAGGGCCGCCATCGTTCGGCAATGGCGATAAATTCGTCCGAACCGGGCCGTTTGTCGGAATCGGTCAGTTTTTGGAAAGCGGCATGCAAAGCAATATCGCCGGGGGGCATGACATCCGGCCGCAGCATCGCCA
Source organism: uncultured Chloracidobacterium sp. (assembly GCA_964592865.1). GTDB lineage: Bacteria > Acidobacteriota > Blastocatellia > Pyrinomonadales > Pyrinomonadaceae > OLB17. Next base: position 6,166 of record CAZQGN010000057.1, read on the forward strand.
TCAGCAGATAAACATCCGCCGTCCAAATGCCGATGCCCTTCAGCTTGATGAGTTCGGCCCTGACCGCGTCGTCGGGCAGCTTGTGAACCGAATCCAGGTCGATGCGGCCTTCTAAGATCGCTTGTGACAAATGGCGGGCATACGCGGTCTTCTGACGGCTGAAGCCGATGGTTTTTAGTACGACATCGTTTATCGTCAAAAATCGCTCGGGTGTTACGTCACCGATGTGAGCGGCGAGTTTGTCGAAACACGCTTTGGCGGACGCAAGTGAAACTTGTTGCTCCAAAATTATCTCCAGCAGCGTCGCAAAACCCGTCGGCCGGGCCCACAACGGCGGCGTGCCATACCTATCGACCACGACGGATAAATGCGGATCGGCCGCGGCAAGTTCGCCGCAGATCGCGTCGATGTTCTGCTCGCTGATAGTATCGAATTTTGTCATCAGAAAGCTTACCAAATAGACGGCACCGCCGATTCGTCAAATTCCTTTGACTCGCCGTCAGGCAGGATGTGAATGATCCGGTTTACGCCCTTTGCCCGCAGCAGCGGAGCGAGTTTGCCGACGCGGTGGCAGTTTGCCCGCGGCTGTTTGTGATCGGTCAGCGGTTTCGATTCGGAGCACATCATAACGGTCCTCAATTCTGATGCCGTCTCGATCAATCGATTTACGCCCCATTCGACATCGACGGGATCCGGCCTGTTCTTGCCGCCGGTCTCGGGCAAATGTTCGTATCCGATGCCGTGCTCGGCGAGCAACTCGGCCAACACAAGGCCGTTGAACTGCGGCCATCGTGAACGTGCAAATGACCTGACATCAGACACGAATTCGATCTCGTATTTTTGCAGCAATGCCAGAAAGTCCGCAAATGAATGCCGCCCGTGACCGATAGAGTAGATCGTCGTGCTGTTCATATCCTAACCGTTAACAGGCCTCGTAACCGTGTGATAAGGTCCGTGCTTTCCCACTCGGACAACAAACCGAGTGCGTCGCGATATCTTCTGGTGCGGGTCTTGGTAAACTCTGAGATCAGCCACTCGGCGGCCTTGATCTCTTCATGGCTGGCGCTTTCAGGCCGGTTTTTAGCTCGTATCAGTTTGTACAGATCACGCAACCAGACATCGCGATCGTGAGCGTCGCCCAGAAAACCCTGCATCCCGGCAAAATCCTTGGAACACGACCCTGCGTCATTGCCAAGCGCGTCGGCGAACAGGTCGATCGCGTAGCGGACCCGCTTGGTGCCGATCCTGGCAATGTGCAGCGTTTTTCGGTCAAAAGGATCGTAAAGCCGGCCGAGCAGCGGTTCGAGTTCATTCAACAGCGACCTGATGACCTTGGAGCCGATGGCGTGAATGTCTCCGGGACGCGTCAGCCGCAGTTCGGCCACAAGACTTTCGAGCGAGGTCTCGAAGCGGTGACGCAGAAATTGTTGAAAATCGACCGAGAGCTTTTCGCAAAGGGCGTCGAAAGCGGCCTCACGCCGGACGCGACGGGCATTGATAAGTGAGTCAATGCCGGTTCGCACCGACGCTGCGTCAGGGTCACTCAAGTAGTGCTCGATCGCCTCGACAGCGACATCCTCGTCACGTACGGAACCGAGGGCGTCGGCGAGTTCCTTGAGGGCCTTTGACGCGGGTTTTGCTGGACGGCTGCCGACAACCGAGTCGATATCGCGGAGTGCACTGCGGAGACGACGGGCGGCCACACGCATATCATGTATGCCGTCGGTCTGGAAGGGCTCAATGGCATTTGGAAGCTGGACTAGAACAGCGTCGAAAAGCGAGCGCAAATTACGTTCGAACCAATCGGCCGGATCGTTCGCGTTTAGTACCGCTGCGGCGCCAAGTTCGTTGTCCATCCAGCGTAATTATAGCAAACTCAATGGAGATCAGGGTTGGAACTCCTTATGGCATCGACAGTTTCGGGATGTTCGAGAGCCGAAAGATCACCCGCGTCTTCGCCCAGATAGGCCGCCCGAATAACGCGGCGCATCACTTTTGCGTTTCGCGTCTTCGGCAGAGCCGGCACAAAGTGAATTTTCGACGGCGCAAGCGGCTTGCCCATGTCTTTGGCGACAAGAGCTTTCAGGTCGTTATCCAGCCCGGCCGCAACTGCTCCCGGTTCTGACGCCACGCAGAATGCCACCATTGCGGTTCCCTTGACGTCGTCGGGGACGCCGATCACCGCGGCTTCGGTTACCAGAGGATGTGCAACAAGAAGGCTCTCGACCTCGGCCGGACCGACACGTTTGCCGGCGACCTTGAGCGTATCGTCGCTTCGGCCGAGGATGAACCAGTGACCGTCCTTGTCGCGCATTGCAAAATCGCCGTGGACCCAAATGTTTTTGAATCGCCGCCAATATGCATCGAGATAGCGTTCTTTCTCCTGCCAAAATCCGCGAGCCATGCCGATCCAAGGCTGTTTGATGACGAGTTCGCCGACCTTTCCGGGCTCGACAGCGTTGCCGTCTTCGTCCAAAATATCGACGTCCATTCCCGGACACGGAGCAGGGAACGAGCACGGCTTGATCGGCAGCAGCGGATTTCCCATCAAAATTCCGCCCGCGATCTCGGTACCGCCGCTGTAGTTGATGATCGGCAGTTTTGAATTGCCAACTTTCTCGAAAAGCCACCACCAGGGAGCGGGATTCCACGGCTCGCCGGTCGAGGCAAATGCGCGCAGGGAACTGAGATCGTGACGTTCGAATGGAGCGCGGACACTCTTGTCCGCATCGCCGCTTGCGGCGACGGAACCGCCAAATTTCCATTCTTCAGGTGAACTCACGAGTCCCGCTACAACCGGATTTTGTTGTATATAATGGGCCACCCTGACAAAATGCTCTTCGTCCCGAATGTAGCGATCAAAGTAGTTCTCCTGCCAAACCGAGCCGGTTTGACCCAAATATTGATCGATCTTCCTGGCCGAAACGCCCTTGACCCGCTTCATGAACCCTGCCAGATCGTGTCCTTTCCTCATTCGCACCAGGATGTGGACGTGGTTTGGCATTATCACCCAAGATCTTAGATCGCAACTATTGCCGTTTTCATTGAGAAGCGTCTCTTGAACAATAGCGGCAACTGCCGGGTCATGAAGTATACATTCGCCGGCACCCTTGTCGAGGTAGTCCTCGACTCTCGTACGATATTCTTCCGAGTCTTCTTCGAGTTTATCTTGCTGCAATTGGAGTTTTAGGCTCTCAAGCACTGGGGCCGGAAGGGAATCGGCGAGCCTAAAGGTGATGAACTGGGTTACGGTGCCGTCAAAATGCGGCAGGCCGCCGTGCCGATACCATCCGCGTCGCGGCGATCTTTGTTCGTGCTTCGCACTCATGCGGACAGGAGTGTCCGCGCTCCGTTCTTCCGCCGCCGCGAGCGATCGGACCAGCGTCGGCGAGATCCCGAGCACTTCGACTTTGTGCTTGGCGCAGAATTCCCACATGCGTTCAGGCGTCGGGTAGTCGGGAGCCCCGTCATAAATACAGATCGTCGCGCCGTTGATCAGGGCTCCGTAGATCAGCCATGGCCCCATCATCCAGCCGATGTCGGTATACCACGAGATCCGCGTACCTTTGCCGACGTCTGTCCCAAACGCCATATCCTGAGCCGCCTTTATCGGAAAACTCGCGTGAGTATGGGCGATGCCCTTAGGCATGCCGGTCGTGCCGGACGTGTAGAGGATTATGAGCGGGTCCTCGGCGGCGGTTGGCACGAGATCGGTAAGATCTTCGTAGATCGATCCGAAATTTTCAGCCGAACTCCACTCGACGATATCCGCTTTGCCGATCGTTTTGGGGCGATAGGCAGTACTTTCGCCGATTACGATCAATTTCGATATCGTCGGGCATGTCGCCACCGCTTCTGCGGCCGTAGCGAAAGCATCGATAAGCTTCCCGCGGCGTCGAAAACCGTCGCAGGTGATCAGAATCTTGGCCCCGACCGCATTCATTCGGCTGGCGATTGCATCGACCCCATAGCCGGAAAAGACAGGTACCGCGATTGCTCCAATTCGACCAATCGCGATCAAGGCGATGACCGTTTCCGCAATCATCGGCAGATGAATGCCTACAGCATCACCTTTTTTGATCCCAATGCCCGCGAGCCCGCCCGCGAAAAGCTTTACTTTCCACAAAAGTTCCGAGTAGGAAAGCTTTACAATTGAACCGTCCTCGCCCTCCCAAATAACGGCCGGCTGATCTTTCATCTCATCCGTCTGCCAGCGGTCGAGGCACATCGTGGTGATATTGAGGCCGGCAGATGGAGTGCGGACACTCTTGTCCGCATCGCCGCCTGCGGCGAGAGAATGCGTTAAGGTCGAAGTGTCAGCATCACTCGATAGCCGCGATCCTTCTTCGTGCTTCGCACTCATGCGGACAGGAGTGTCCGCGCTCCGCTTGAACCACTTCGGAAACTCAATTCCGCCCGTCGTGTCGAGCAGCTTTTCATATGGCGGATCGAAGCGAATATCAAGGAACTTCAAAACTTCCTCGGTGAATTTTTCGACGTCGCGGATCGAGAATTCATACAACTCGTCCCAAGTCGAAACGCCGACTTGTTTCATAAAACGCGTGAGCTGAGCTCGTTCGATGACTTCCGGTGTCGGAGTCCAGGCGACAGGCTGATCTTCGAGGAGGTTTTGGTCGTTCATAAGAAAATTTAGCCACAGATTAACACAGATGGACACAGATTTTTAGGACGGCTTGTCAATCGCCGATCCCATCCAAACGCAGGCGATGGTATGCCGAAATCGGACAAGCGGCATTTTAACTTTCTTGAATTATCTGTGTTAATCTGTGTCCATCTTTGGTTTGATTTCATGGATCTATGAGCGAAAACTCATCATCAATTCAGCTTCCAAATAGTCTTTTCGCGGGTAAAACAGCGATCGTCACGGGTGCTTCACGCGGTGTCGGCAGGGCCACGGCATTACGTTTGGCCGAGGGCGGGGCGAATGTCGTAGTCAATTACATCAGCAGCGACGACGACGCGCTTGAGACTGTCGATCTTTGTATCAAAAAGGGTGTCGATGCCGTCGCTGTCCGGGCTGATGTGTCCGAGTATGAAGGTGCCCATAAAGTCGCTTCCGAGGCGATCGAGAGATTTGGCCGGATCGACCTGCTCGTCTGCAACGCGGGTGTCTGGGACGGTGCCCCGATCGAGGAAATGTCCGAGGAACTCTGGAACAAGGTGATCAATACCAATCTCAAGTCGGCCTGGGCGATGACAAAGGCCTGCGTGCCGGCGATGAAGAAGCGTGATTCGGCCGCGATCGTCATGGTCTCTTCGACAGCCGGCCAACGCGGTGAAGCAAATTACTCAAATTACGCGGCGTCAAAGGGAGGACAGATATCATTTACCAAAGCTCTGGCAAGCGAGCTTTGCCCAAAGATACGGGTCAACGCGGTCGCTCCGGGCTGGATCGAGACCGCTATGGTCAGGCCGGTTTTCGACGACGAATCTTATAAGCAAAGCGTTATCCGGTCGATCCCGCTGCAACGCATCGCGACGACCGACGACATCGCTCTGTCGATCTGCTTTTTGCTCTCGGACTGGTCGCGGCATATTACCGGAGAGATCCTGAATGTCAATGGCGGATCGGTCTTGTGCGGCTAGTTTTCACTTCGCGGGTTGACAAGCTCCGAATGGATGTTTTAGCTTGAAAGGGTCGACGGGAAACCGTCGGCGGTATTGAAAATCTGAAAACGTGGCGATTTAAGGCAACTTGCTCCACGATAAAAACTGCTAAAGCGTCTCGACG
>CAZQGN010000058.1:0-11626 GCA_964592865.1 uncultured Chloracidobacterium sp.
TGGTTCATATTGAATTCGGATTTTAACACAAAGAATTGAAACCACAGATGGACACAGGCAAACACAGATCCGAGAATTTGCGATCACGCCGATCGTCTGTGAAAAATCCCGTATTTTTGGCTGCATCGATCTGTCTTTATCTGTGCCTGATCTTCTTCACTTCATGTTCAACCAAGCCCACTGATATGCGGGCCCTGGCCCCGGCCGACTCGCTCGTTTATCTCCAAGCCAACGATCTCGCCGCCGCGATCCGGCCGATAGTCGACAGCAAACCTTTCAACGAGGCCGCTAAAAAGAAACCCGACCTTTCCGCCTTGCAGGGCGTGCAGCTTGCCGTTGCGGTGACGGGTTTTGAAACGACCGAAGAAAAACTGACCGACGAACACTCGGTCGGCCGCGTGCAGCCGCATTTTGTCGCCATTGCCGACACACACGCCTGGAATTACCAGGCGGTCAGTTTTGCCGAACTAAAGCTCGGCGCATTTGTTACCGAGATCTACGATAGTGAACCGTCGCTCGAGAAATCGGACAAACACGGCGGTAAATACTTCACATGGACCGCGAAAGACGGCCGAAAGGCATATGCATTGGTCACGGACAGCGTTATCTATTTCGGCAACGACGAATCGGCGATCGACAAATGCCTCGCTGTCCGCCGAGGTGAATCGGACAGCGTGCTGAAAAGCGGCAAGGTTCCGCCCGCAGATCCCGCGACACTCGCATCCGGATATGTCTCGACCGGCGGCATTGCACAGATCGCGGCTCTCGCCGGTTTGCAATACGCAACCCGTTCCAGCGAGGACGAAGAGGTCCAGTCGGCCGTCGCGGGGCTGTTGCCGCAGCTTATCCGCGGTATCGTCACCGACATCCGCTGGAGGGCGTCGGGCACGGAAAACGGCTACGAGGACAGCCTTTCGTTCGGTCTGGGGCCTGACGCCGCCGCCGTTTTCAGCGAGACGCTCGCTCCGGCGTCCAAAATGGACACCGGCCTTTTCGGGTATGTGCCGGCCGCGTCGCCGTCGGTGACGCTCTACGACCTCGCAAAGCCGAATGTCGCCTGGCGTGGTCTGTTGTTAACGCTCAGTTCAAAGGTCGATCCGCTCGGAGCAAGAGTTGTCGGCGAATTTGCCAATGCGTTTGCCGAGCCGTACGCGATTCGCGACGCCGAGATGTTCCTTTCCGGCGTTGGTTCAAATATCATCTCGGTCCGAGCCGATGCCGAGGGCGAAAAACCGGCATTGATCGCCACGGTCACAAATTCCCAGGCCGTTCGCGGGGCACTCTCAACTGACCTGAAACCGGACAAGGCCGCGTCTGACGCTTTCGGGCTTGAGACCCTGAAAAGCGAAGATTCGATGGCCGTTTTCGCCGGCAGCGTGGTCGTGATCGGCGATATCGACGCGGTTACCGCTTGTATAAGATCGAGGTCCGACGCCTCCGGAATGGGATTGGCCGGCCTTTTCCGCCCCGGAAGCACGGCTGTAACCTATACGGCCGAGAACGAACAAACTGCCGGTATCGTCCAAATGCTGTCGGCGGCGAAGTCAGACGAGATGGCGGTCAAGACTATCGTGGTGACCGAAACCCGATTTAACAAGAACGCCATTGAACGAAAGACGACGTCCGACTTCGGCCTGATCGGATCCATCATCGCTCAATTGGCTCAGGACTGATCTATATCGCTGAGACGCTGTGAGATAGGATCAACTTCGTCCATCACTCAATGGCCCTACCTCGCGTCTCTGCGGTTAATTTTTCTTCGCCTCACGCTTCAAACGCCGCACATTTCGTTCGATCCACGTTTCGGCCTGCTCGTAGAACGCAAACTTTCGCTCGTCCCGCCGAAAGGCCGCGGTGTGATTGTAGCGGCGGCCATTGACGTGCCTGGTCGGGTGGTGGATGTGAAGCATTTCGTGAAACACGACATATTCGACGACGTATCGCGGCACCGACGGGGAATCGAGCGACTTGCTGATCGTTATATGGCCATGGGCCGCATCATGATGGCCGAGAATGCGATAGGTCTTGCGTGCTGACCACGTCAGTACCGGTTTCGGGATCGCATCGGCGAAGTACTTCCGATTAAGTGAGCCGAACATCTCATCGAGGTCATAAACCGAACCCTTTGAGCTAGTTACGACCTTACGGCCGCGGGTACGCTTGCTCTCGGCGGCCCTCAACCTGACCGCTTCCGATTTTGAAAACGCCGAGTACACCTCGCGGGCCCCGGCGGGTATCTTTTTACGCAGGAGTTTGCCGACCAGAATGTACGCAAGCCCCTTATGGCATGGCCGCGGCATATCGCGGCAGATCTCGCCGATCTTGACCAGTATCTTGCCGTCGCGGATCCTGATCGTGTGATTGATCCCGACGTACGGATAAAACGTTACCGCGATCGCCGGCACGGACCGTTTCGGGTCGTACCACCGAAATGCGTCCTCGTAAATCTCGCGGAGTTCGTCGGTTACTTCAGTCACAAAGATGTTTGTCGCGGTTTAACGAAAATTCTTGACAATTTTGGGCAGAAAATGTAATCCTTTCTATGGGAACAGCATACCGTCATCAAACGGTATGTTTCAAACCCGCCCTGAAAGAGGATGTCTGTCCGGCAAAATCCCCAAGGAAACGAGAAAATCCAAGCTTTTCCCGATTCCCGCGGGCAAATCATCCTATCAGCCATTATTAATGAACATTTCGTCACGGGCGAACCGGTCGGGTCAAAAACACTCGCCGAAAAATTTGCCAATGCTTCGGGTTTGAGCTCGGCAACTATCCGCAACGTGATGGGCGAACTTGAGGAAATGGGCATGCTTGAGCAGCCGCACACTTCCGCCGGACGCGTTCCCACTGATAAAGGCTATCGGTTTTACGTTGACAATCTGCTGGGTGTCCTGAGCATTTCAAACGACGATCTCTTCCGCATCGGCGAGGGTTACGGTTTGAACCCCCAGGATCTGGGCGATCTTTCGGATACGCCCGACCGGCTGATGGAACGTACTTCCCAATTGCTCTCTGCTCTTTCAAATAATGTCGGCATCGTGGTCTCGCCCTCTTTGGCGAGTGATCGCCTGCAGCATATCGAGTTTGTCAATCTTTCCGACAACCGCATTCTCGTAGTACTGGTCTCGGCGCCCAATATTGTCCATAACAAGATAATCAGGCTCAACGTTTCCTTTACCCGCGAGGAGCTCGAGCGTACGGCCAATTACCTTAACGCCGAATTTGCCGGAAAAAGCCTTGCCGAGATCCGTGCCGAGATACTGGCACTGATGCACGAGGAAAAGGCCCTGTTTGACAAACTGCTCCAAACGGCCGTCATTCTCTGCTCCGAAAGCATCGAGCGGGACGACAGCCGGCTGGGCGAAGTTTTCGTGGACGGTACGTCGAATATCTTGTCAAAGAGCGACTTTGCCGATCTCGAAAGGCTGCGGGAACTGCTGCGGACCATCGGTGAAAAATCGCGTCTGATGCAGATCTTAAACGAATGCATCGAACGCGAGAACGCCGCCAAAGGAGACGTTCAGGTCTTTATCGGCAGCGAGAACCGAACGCCCTCGTTCCAAAACTGCACGCTGATATCGGCCCCGTACCGCATCGGCAACAGTTCTGCGATCGGCACCCTGAGCGTACTTGGGCCCACCCGCATCGAGTACGCACGAATGATCTCGATCGTGTCATATGTCGCTCGTACGCTCGAAAAGATGATGTCCGCGGACATCAGGCAAAACTAGGCCGGCGTACGGCATTAACAAAATGAACCTTGACGAAAACATGGACCAGCCCCTGGATCCGACGGAAATGATCGACGCTGACGAGACCTCGTCGGTCGATGATTTCATACGTGAGCTCGAGGCCAAGGAAAAAGATCTGCATATCACCTCAGATATGACGATCGAGATCGAAGATTCCGATTTCGAGATCTCTGCCGTGCCTGATTTCGTCCAAAGCGAACTGTCGATCAAACCGCTGTCGGCCGCGCCGCCTCGGGCGGATGCACCGGCCGCGTCACCAGCGACCAAGGCCCGCAATCTCGAACTCGAAAACGAGATCGCGGCTCTCAAGGTCCGCATAATGGAGCTCAAGGCCGAGCGCAGCGACATCCAGGACAAGAGCGACCGCCGCCTCAAGGATTTTGAGAATTTCAAATATCGAATGGACCGCGAACGCCGTGGTGCCTTTATCGATCAGATCGGCAACCTGGCGGGCCAAATGCTGCCGGTGCTCGATAATCTGCACCGGGCGATCGACGCGGCCGACGAGATCGGCGGCGAACGCAGCCGCGATTTCCAACAGTTCTTTGACGGCATCGTGCTCGTCAACCAACAGCTCAACGACATTTTTGCCGGTATGGGCGTGACGCCCATCTCGACGGTCGGCGAGCCGTTTGACCCCAATTTTCACGAGGCGGTCGCCACCGAGGTAAGGCCCGAGATGCCGGCCAACACCATTACCGAAGAGCTGCTGCGAGGCTATCGCATCGGCAACAAGGTGATCCGCCACTCGATGGTCAAGGTCAACGTGCTGCCCGCACCGACCGCCCAGACGGCTCCGCCGTCACAAACGACACCGGCCCCGCCCGATGTTACCGCCAACACTCCTGAACACACTCTCGACGACATTCCCGCGACTCCCGCATCGGATGCGGCATCCGAACAGGCCGATGAGGCCTAGACCCATACCTCACTTAGATATCAACTGAGGAAAAAATAGTTATGAGCAAAGTTATCGGCATCGATCTCGGCACTACGAACTGCTGCGTTTCTGTTCTCGAAGGCGGCACCGTCCAGATCATTTCAAATAAAGAAGGCGGCCGCACAACGCCGTCGGTCGTCGGTTTTACCGACAAGGACGAGCGGCTGGTCGGCCAGATCGCCAAGCGGCAGGCCGTGACCAATTCGGCAAATACGCTCTATGCCGTCAAGCGGCTGATCGGACGCAAGTTCGACGCCCCTGAGGTCGAAAAGATGCGTGCGACCGTCCCGTTCGAGATCGTCAAGGCGCCCAACGGCGATGCCCATATCCGCGTGCTCGACCGCATCTACAGCCCGCCCGAGATCTCGGCGATCGTGCTCCAGCGGCTCAAACTGGCCGCCGAAGAATTTCTCGGCGACAAGATCAGCGAGGCGATCATAACCGTCCCCGCGTACTTTGACGATATGCAGCGTCAGGCGACACGCGACGCGGGCAAGATCGCCGGCCTCGAGGTCGAGCGCATCATCAACGAACCGACGGCCGCCGCACTCGCGTACGGATTCGGCAAGAGCAAGACCGAAAAGGTCGCCGTCTATGACCTCGGCGGCGGTACGTTCGATATCTCGATCATGGAGATAAACGACGGCGTTTTCGAGGTGCTCTCGACGTCGGGCAACACGTTCCTCGGCGGCGAAGACTTTGACGAACGCATCATCTCGTGGCTGGTCGAGGGCTTTGAGAAAGAGAACGGCATCGACCTCAAGAACGACCGCCTCGCACTCCAGCGGCTTAAGGAAGCAGCCGAGCGCGCCAAGTGCGAACTTTCGAGCGTATCCGAGACCAACATCAGCCTTCCGTTCATCGCGGCCGACCCGACCGGCCCCAAACATATCAACGCGACGCTGACGCGTGCCATTTTTGAAAGCCTCGTGGCCGATCTGGTCGAGGCGTCGGTCGAACCGTGCCAAAAGGCACTCTGGGACGCCAAACTCCAGCCCTCGGACATCGACAAGGTGATACTCGTCGGCGGTCAGACACGTTCGCCGATCATCGCCCGCACGGTGACCGAGGTCTTCGGCAAGGAGCCGTCGTCGGAGATCAATCCGGACGAGGTCGTGGCGATGGGAGCCGCCATCCAGGGCGGCGTGCTGACCGGCGAGGTCAAGGACATCGTCCTGCTTGACGTGCTGCCGCTGAGCCTCGGGCTCGAGACCCGCGGCGGACTGTACGTAAAACTGATCCCGTGTACTCGACCATTCCGCTCAAAAATACGATGACCTTCACGACCGTCGTCGACAATCAGCAGTCGGTCGAGATCCACATTCTGCAGGGCGAACGCGAGATCGCGTCAGCCAATCGCAGCCTTGCCAAATTTGAGCTTGTCGGCATCCCGCCGGCACCGCGCGGAGTGCCGCAGGTCGACGTTTCGTTCGAGATCGACGCAAACGGCATTGTCAGCGTTTCAGCCAAGGACAAAATGACCGGGCTCGAACAGGCACTGCAGATCACGCCGTCATCAGGCCTTTCGCCCGACGAGATCGAACGCCTGATCATCGAGGCCGAGACCTCGATCGACCGCGACCGCGAGGAACGCGAGCTGATCAACGAACGAAACCGGCTCGATTCGCTCATCCGCAACGCCCGCCGCGCGATGATGGAGATCGGCAAATCGTTCGAGTTGGCCGAACAGCAGTCGATCAACGGCGTTCTGTCCGAGGCCGACGAAATGCTCAAGTCACAAAGTATTTCCGAGATCCGCGAGCAGATGGCAAAGGTCGAGGCGGCCGCCAACCGGATCACCGCGGCGATGCTGACGATGGCGTGACCAGAACCACTAACCTGAGTGTTGATAGTTAGAAAAGGCTTCGTGTTGTGCGAAGCCTTTTTTGTTGATAAATTGCCTACTGCCAATGATCTTCAAACCAACAAAACGCGACTTGCTGTTTTTTTGTGAGACCGTCACCGTTTGCCTATTATCGTGAGCGAAAACCTCGTCCTCGGTTTCCATTCTCAATTGTCACGTCTCAACTCTCACTTCTCGCGAGACACCCACGGCGAACTCGCCGAAATTATCCGGAAACTAAACGATCCCCGCTTCACCGACTGATGGGCAAGCGTCTCAGAATCGCGGTGCCTGCCTGTTCATTTTTTACCTCTGAAGAATTGTTGGTCGCCTAACCGGCGAGGCTGATTTTCTAATAACCAAGGAAAGATTTGGTACCAATATCACTCCTGTCAGTTCGCGAATGGTTTTCAATATTCCTCTTAGAAGTCCTTTTAACGATGAGTGCCTCTCTTTGTTCAACTGAGAGAACCACAAGTCTATCCTGTCGCGGATGTCATCCCTATTCGGCTCTACCAAGTCGGCTTGGTGTTCGGGTGTTTCAAGTATATTCAAAATCTCCCCTTCCGTTGCTCCCCGAATGCCGCGCCGTAATAACATTTCCCATGGTTCAGTATTGTCAATCCGATTCGAAAAGGCTCGAGCAAAAGGTAAAGCTAAACTTTTGGGCAGATAGTTCAGCAACGGTAATCCGGTCGTGTGATGTTCGATAGGAAACCATCGATGCGGTGTCATATTCAAAAAAAGATGACCGCCCGGCTTAATTACCGACCAAACCAACGGCATCACCGTTTTTCGTTCATTAGGCAATAAATGTTCATACACAGCACTCATTATTACTAAATCGAATTCACCAACGTTCGGTGGAAGTTCGTTTCCTGATGGAGACGAAAAAAATACAACATTCGAATAGCCGTAATGTTCAAGACGCTTTCTTGCGATCTGAAGATAGTTTTCGTCAAGTTCTACCCCAACTATCTCCGAGTCCGGAAACATTCTGGATAGGATCATAGACGATGCACCGCTTCCGCAGCCGAAATCCAAAATTCGTATATTGTTTAATTCTCCGGGAGAAAAATAGGCAGTGAGATCATATTCTAAATCTGCTTGCACATAGTGCGGGTCAATATCGCGGCAAATTTCATCGCAAAGGTAATCGGCGCCTTTCACTTCGAGAATCAACTGGATAAGCGAAAGCGGATAATTGGTCTCGCAACTCTTAATAGGGACAAAAACGCCCGCAGACGAATCTATACGAATCTGTTTCTTGTTATCTGACAGATCCGTGATTAGAACATTTCCTTTCGGATGCTTAAGTGAATGCGACATTTTCTTACTCCGTATTGGAAAAAAAGATGCTTAGTCCAGAGCAACCATGCACCCTACTTATTAGTCGAATTATTGAACAAATGTAAAAGGCGTTGGAATATCTCCGTTAAGGCCGAATGCGGGATATGATAAACCTTCCGTTGAACGGAAGATATACCATGCGCCGCTTCGATAAATGGCAATATCCGCCCTTCCATCACCATCGAAGTCGGCCGGTGTAGGAAGATCAATTGAAAGCCCAAATGGAACTATTACCGCTTGTCCGTTGGTAGAGTTCAGCCTGTACCAAGTACCATCGGATGGTCGGAAAACCGTAAGATCAGTTTTCCCATCGCCATCGTAATCCGCAGGAGCAATTCTATCGCCATTCAAGCCCCAAACTATTGTCGTCACGACAGCGGTGGAGCTATATTGGATGAACCACTGACCAGTCGAAGGACGAAAAACCGCAAGATCGTACTTGCCATCACCATCGTAATCACCGACAGCCGGTTTATCTCCGGACAAACCAAACACTGTAGAAAAGTAACTTCCGTCAAAACTGTTGAGTCGATACCAAGTCTTATCGGTTGGGCGCCAGACGGCTAAATCGGCTTTTCCGTCGCCGTCGAAATCGGCCTGGACGGGAATGTCACCGTTTAAGCCGAAATTGGTTGTAATCAATTGACCGTTAGAACTATTGTAGCGATACCAAGTTCCGCTTCTAAAGACCGAAACGTCCGTCTTTCCGTCTCCGTCAAAATCAGCCGGAGCAATAACGTCCGTCTCAAGACCTAGGTTGAGGGCGGTAAATCCGTCTCTACTACGATCCAAATACCATGTACCACTCGAAGGCCGATAAACCGAAACGTCGGCCCTTCCGTCATCGTCATAATCAAAGAGGGTCGACTTAAGTACGATCGAGTCGAAGTCCGCAACAACACAATTACAGCCATCGGGCGAATTGACGTCCATCTTTAATCGCAAAACGTGAGTCCCGGACGAAAGTTGAACCCCTCTCGTGATTGCCACCCGGAAATTGTTCCAATTTCCCGTTGAAGCCAGCGTTACCTGACCAGTCAATTCAACTGGGCTGCTACAAAGCTGATTGTTCGGATCGTTTCCACAATCCTGAATGCGAAACTTACCGTTATTAAACTCCGATGCATATCGCACACCGATATCGTACTTCCGGGCAAACGGCACATTTACTGTATATTCGAGCCATTCACCGGCGCTCGCATTAAAAACCTCAAAACCGTTGCTCGCGTTTGAGCGGGCCTGAATATCCGCATCGTTCGAACGATAGACATTGCCATTATTTCCCGCTACGTTGTCGTGATAAGCAATGCCTTCACCCCCATTGTCATAGTTTTCAACTTCAAGTATTGACGGAATGCTTGGAATTGTTGGACCTGGGTAAGGCGTTTGAGTTTGAAATCCCGGATTCCAGACCCCACTAACTGTACTCACAGTTACCAAATCTATGATATCTATATTGGCACCGACATCGAGGCCATCTGATGCACCATTTTTGCCGGGTGTTCCGGAAACGACCCTATAGTTGCCACCGGTCCTGTTCACGTAATGGTTGTCGATGTTCGCAAGTCCAGTGGGATTATTCGGATCTTGAGTTGGAAAGTAGTAATTTGTGGTTTGAAAGGGATAAGGCGTATTAATGAGAGGATAATTAGGGTTATAGTAATAGGGAGTGCCGGCAATTACATTTCTATTAATAATCGAACCTGCAAAATAAACAGGCGAGCCTGTCAGGATAAAAGGGGCACAACCAGGCAACAATGGGTCGATAGTTTGGCAGCCTCGATTGGTTCCGTCACCCTTTATTCCGTAACCCAATTCTCCGTCGATGACCACCGAACCATGATTGGTTATATTGTCCTGAAAAAGCATAGGGCGATTGCTATTTCCAGCAGCGTCGATAATGTTTCGTCGAACAAAAAGGGTGTTGTGACGAATAACCATGTCACTATAAACTGTGCTAATGACGAAACCTTGCCCCGACGAACAACCGCCTGATTGACAACTCGGAATTCCGTAGAGCTCCCCTCCAACTTCGGTAATCAAGTTATTCGAAATGTTCAGACGCGCCGGAAATGGAGCATCGAGGAATGGCCCTGCGATATGACCAATTAAAATACCGGCCGGGCCTTGTTTGACAACGTTGTTCGAGAACTGAATGTCCTGAACAGTCGATTGTCCACCGGTATCGGCGGCAAGTGCATTGAAGTTAACATTGTATGCTTGATCTGAGCCAATCCAATTCCCGTCGAACGAGTTTTCCTCAATAACCCAGTATCTCCCGGCCTTTATTTCAAAATTAACTTTTGCATCCCATTTGTGTTCAACGGGCAAATTCCGCTTTTCCAGCGGCTTATGAAAACGGTTGTGTCGAACTTCGACGTCATGCACGAAAGCATTCGGAATTATCGGAAATGCTCCACCTACGAGAAAAGGGATCGAGCCAGCTTCGAAATAATTATTTATCACCCCCCAAACTCCAGTTGAATTGTAAGCCGTCATAGCATGGCTCTCATTGCCCGGCGAATTTACACCGGAGAAATGTGAGTCTACAACAGACAGATTTCGAGCATTCGCCTCAAATCCATTTTTAACACGTTGAGGATTGGGGTTTCCGATCGAATAATCCTCTCGGTAAATCAAACATCTATCGAGGATAAAGTGGTGAGCCTGTTCCGATTCTTCGTTCTGTATCGCATCGTCAGTACCGATTCCGAGTATTTGCTCATATTGGCCGTTGGCGGTTCCAGGATCAACCATAAACTGGATTCCTTGTAATCTGTAATGGTGCGAGGGCAGACAAGTTTGAGAAGTTGAACAGATCCCGCCCCCTGAAGGTAGCAGTTCAGTTCGGATCGCCGGAAGGTTGTTGTTATCGAGCGGAGATTTTATCGTCGCAACGTTGGAAAGATCAGAGCGATTCACGCGCTGCTCACGTGCCAGGTTACCCAAAGAGGAGGAACGAAGCGTGATGTAGTTGTTGCCGACCGGAATCCTTAATATAACATTTTCAACAAAAGTGGCTCCGGCTGGAATTATGACTTCGACAGTCGCAGTTGAATTAAGGGTCGCCGCCTTATCGACAGCCGCTTGAATCGTATTAAAAGTAGTTAATCCATTACCGGAACCATTCGTCACCACGGCTAAAATGTTGTTCCCAGCGGCCGCAGGGATTGAACTGATTGTGACTGGAGCCGTGATGGTGCTTTGCGTTCCCGCGTTATTGCGAACTGTCAACGTTACAGTATAGGTTCCGGGGGTCCTGTAGACGTGCGTGGCTCGGCACATCTTCGCCTTAAAGCCATCTCCAAAATCCCAATCAATTGGCTCCTTGAAAAAGTCGCCGATGCCGGTTGAACTGGTTGCGTCGAACACCACTGGTTCATCAATTTTGTCGGCATGAAAAATCTGCATGTTCGCCGAAATCGAACCAGACTGGGAATAGCATGAGTTAGTTGATTGGGCGTTCGCGGAAATTGCCGCGAAAATAGTAAGTACGATTAACATACATACGTGCACGATTCTGTTGGTCATTGTGATTCTCTTTTCTGCTCTTGGACGAGCGTGAGTTATTTAAAGAAAGATCATTCGGAAATGTAAGGATAAACAATTGGGGACTGGCAGTTAAAACTGAAAATATTACAATTTCACCGCAAGGATACGACCAAACCTTAATTCCTGTCAAGGAATGCCGCTGAGCCTCGGGCTCGAGACCCGCGGCGGACTGTACGTAAAACTGATCCC
>CAZQGN010000059.1:0-11194 GCA_964592865.1 uncultured Chloracidobacterium sp.
AGCAGACCACGCCGGAGACGACGCCCGCCGCGGCGGACGAGCCAAAAGAGGATTTTTACGCCTACGAATCGGGCGACGAGCCCTTTGACACTCGCCTGGTCAACGTCCCGACGCCGCGCAAGGTCCCCAAGGGCACGTGGAACATCAACTTCACCCATCGTTTTTCGAAGCCGCTAAACCCGCTTTCCGAGAGCGGCCCGCTGCTGCTGGGCTTTGACAGTATGTCAGCGTCGTCGTTCGGCGTCAGCTACGGCATCACCGACAAACTCTATGTCAGCGCGTATCGTTCGCCGCTGTGTATGCGGGGCCTGTGCCGTACGATCGAGGTCGGATTTGGCTATCATTTCACCGACCAGAACAAAAAGTCGCCGGTCACACTGTCGGTCTACGCCAGTGCCGAGGGCAACTATAACTTTACTCAGGAATACACCTACAACTTTCAGGCGATGATCTCGAGGCGGTTCGGCAAGCGGCTGTTCCTGTTCTTCTCGCCGGCGATCCACCTCAATTCGAACGGCCAGCACCGCTTTAATCCGCGGCCCGAGGACTATTATCCCGAAGCGACGGTCGCTAATTCGTTCAAACTGCCGACGCACGGAGCTTCGTTCGGAATGGGAGCTTCGTTCAGGATCACGCCGAGCCTGATGGGCATCTTTGAGTTCACGCCGCGTACCGGATTCAAACTGGGGCGGATCGATACGCTCTATGACGAGAATTTTAACGTCACCGGGTTCAAGAATGTCTCGAAACCGTCGATGGGCATCGGGTTTCAATACTCGGTCGGCAAGCACTCGTTCACGCTGACGCTGTCAAATACGCAAACGACGACGACCAGCCGCTACAACTCGAGCAATCTGGTACTTTCGCCGAAAAACCTGATCATCGGTTTCAATTTGTTTCGCCGTTGGTGACCACGCGCCGTGTCACCGATCGCGAACAAACGAAAAAGGCTGCCCTGCACCGGCAGCCTTTTTCTCTTTTATGCCAATATGCCTTACTTTTCGTAAGGTTTGAGCTGGGCGTCGATCTTCGAACGGTCGCCGACGACCACGAGGGTCATCTTGTCCGCCGAGAGGTATTTCCTGACCATCGCCGAGACGTCCGCCGGCGTGACCGCCGAGAGGTTTTGAACGTAGGTGTCGAGATAATCCTTGCTCAACTCGTTGTAATTGCCGTTTTCGAGCTGTCCGATGACGCCGGTCCGGGCCGAGTTTTGCAGCACATAGATGCCGACGAGATAGTTCTTGATACCCTGAAGTTCGGCCTCGCTGGGCGGTTCACTCTTCAGACGCTCGATCTCAAAGAGTATCTCCTTGACCGACGCTCCGGTCGCCTCGGTCGTGACATCGGCGTTCTCGATCCAGTATCCGGTCTTGTATCTGTTCCAGATAAAGCTGTTGGGCGAATATGTATAGCCCTTGGCCTCACGAATATTTGACGTGATCCGCGAACCGAACGAACTGCCGAGCAGCGAATCCATGACCGTGAACTTAACAAAATCGGCGTCCGACGGCGAAACCGCCGGCATACCGAGGTAGATCGTCGACTGCGGAGCGCCCGGACGATCGATCACCGTCATCGAACGGCCCGAGTACGGTGCCGGCACGTTCCGGATCGCGTCCGGCCCTTTCCGCCAGCCGCTGAACGCCTTGGCTATCTCGGACCTCATTTGGGCCGCGTCAAACTGCCCGACGACGTAAAGATGTGTTCGTGCGGCACCGAACTGCTCGCCGTAAAACGCCTTGACGTCGTCCAGCGTGTAGCCTTTGATGACCTCATCGGAGGCAAAAATATCGCCGTACGGATGACCCGGAAATATCGTCTTGCGGAATTTCTCCCAGGCGATATTGGACGGCTGAGCACGCCCGATCGCGTTTTCGCGAAGTTTGTTGGACCGGTTCTTTTCGAGATCGGCGGCGGCAAACTTCGGATCAAGGATGACGTCCGCCATCAGGCCGATGAACCGCGTGCCGAATTCCGACAGCACTTCGCCGCCGACCGTCGTCTTGTCGGTCGAGGCCGAGGTGAAAATGCTGCCGCCCATATCGGCGGTCTCGCGGGCGATCTGTTCGGCCGTGCGGTTTGCGGTGCCGTCCTTGAGCATCGTCGCGACCATGTCCGAGATCCAACGTTTTTCGGGCTTTTCGTTGAGCGATCCGGCCCGGATCACGGCCTGGATCGCGACCTTCGGAACGGCTCCGTATTGGACAAGCGTGACGCTCATGCCGTTCGGCAGTTTGTAGGTATCCTGTTTGGGAAACACGAACGCCTTTGGCTTGCCGCCGGCCGGCGGGGTCTCCTTTTGCCCAAATGTAATAGCCGGGAGCAACGTCAACGCAAATGCCGCAACCCACAATAGCTGATACCGATTTACCAACGCTTTAATTTTGAATTTAGACTTTTGCATTATTGACCGCCTCCTGCCGCTTTTTCGATGTTCAGAATGACGACCGTCCGGTTTGTCCTTCTAAGATATTCCTTGGCCGTCTTTTGGATCAGGGCCGGCGTGACCTTTCTGAAATTTGCCTCGATCTGATTGATGTTCTCGGGTTTATCGTCAAAAAGGGCAAAACTGGCAAGCAGATCGGCCCGGCCGAATCCGCCGAACTGCGTCATCGTGTCGTAGAGCCCGGAACGCAGCTTGACGATCGCGCGATCGATCAAAGCCTTGTCCACCGGTTTGCTCTGCAGCCCCTCGATAACGGCGTCGGCCGACGCCAGTATCTCCTGCGGGGTAAATTTGTCGTCGTGGATCAAATTGACGTCAAACAGCATCGGGCCGTTGTAATTGAACATATTCCCGAGCCCCGAGTTGATGCCGCCTGACACGCCGCTGGTGTAATTCTTGTTTTTGACCAGTTCGCGGTAGAGCAGGCTGTCCTCGCCCTGGACGAGGATCTGATCGATCAGGCCCATCGCGTAATATTCGGGCGTGCCGCGCTTTGGCATCTGATAGCCGAAGGCGACGGCCGGCTTTTTGGCAAGCTTGTCGGTGCGGCTGACGGTCTTTTCCTTTTCCTGTCGCGGCTCGGTCAGGTCCGGTATCGGCTCGGCCTTTTGTGACGGGATATTGCCGTAGTACTTATCGATCCATCCCTTGGCCGACGCCTCGTCGAAATCGCCCGTTACGACCAGGACGGCGTTCTGCGGCTGGTAGTATTTGCTCGCAAAGGTCTTGGCGTCAGCGAGCGTCGCCGATTCGATGTCCTTCAGGTCGCCGTAGAAATTGTGCGAGTTGTACCAGTTGGTAAAAGCCGCCATCGGCAGGTCGATCCACGGAAACGAGCCGTACGGCTGGTTGAGCACGTTGACCTTGACCTCGTTTCCGACGACACCCTGCTGATTGGTCAGATTTTCCTGCGTGATGTCGAGCCCGCGCATACGGTCGGCCTCGGCCCAGAGCAGCGTCTCGGTCTTGTGGGCCGGCATCACGGCGAAATAGTTGGTGAAATCAAATCGAGTCGAACCATTGAGCACACCGCCGTTGCTCTCGACCAGGCGGATAAATTCCATCTTGCCGAGGTTCTTTGAACCCTGAAACATCAGGTGCTCGAACAAATGGGCAAAACCCGTACGGTCACGCGGCTCGATCCGGAACCCGATATTGTAATACACCGCGACCGTCACGAGCGGCGCCGAATGCTCGGGCGAAAGCACCACCTTTAGCCCGTTCGCCAGTTTGTAATACATCACCGGCACCTTGATGCCGGCGGCCGGTTTTGACGCCTGTGCCGGGACGGCCCCGACGAGCGACATAATGATCATCGTGATCATCGCGGCCAATGAAAATTGCCGAAGAAATGTCTTCATAATCACTCCTGAAATGGAAATGCTAAAAATTGCTAATGATTAATTCGAAATCGACGGCGAAAAGTTTCACTTTTCACGCCCGCGGACATTGCGGATTTTAGGTCTGGCGGATCGTGGCAAGGGCTTCGCGATGAAGGTCGAGCTGGCGCTCGAGCCGCGAACATACGACATCACAGAGGGCAAAGATCGACTCGTCGGTGACCCGGTAGTTTGAACGCAAGCCGTCCTTGCGGCGGGAAACGACACCGGCGTCGAGCAATATACCGAGGTGCTTTGAGACGTTTGCCTGATTGGCCCCGGTCGCAGTGACCAGCTCCCCGACGCTCATCTCGCCGTCACCGAGGACGTGCAGGATCTTGAGCCGCATCGGCTCGGCCAAAAGGCGAAACCGGCTGGCGATCAGCTCCAGGGCCGCATCATCTATATCATTTCTCTCCATCAACGATCGGCCTCCTCCGGGAATGCTGACAAAACACGTGTTACTGCTATCTGACGCAAATTCCATATTACTTCAAACCGCCGCCGGAATGATAGGCTCGCCGCCGGCCCTGTATCGAGGGATCGTCGACAAATTTTCCGCGATCCCTCAAGTTGATTTGACTATATCACTATATCGTTATATAGTCAACTATGTTGGTAAGGAGGAATGATTATGACAGTCGACAGAATGCTCCATTTGATCGCGGGCAGCTTTATTTTCTTGAGCGTAGTGCTCGGTTTCTGGGTCAGCCCGTATTTCTTTTATTTCACGGGCTTTGTCGGACTCAACCTTGTCCAGTCGGCATTTACGCAGTGGTGCCCGATGATCTCGATACTTCGGGCGGCGGGATTCAAGGAAAACTAGGGCGCTCGCCGTTGCCTTTTTGGCGGCAAGTTTGGTGCTTTCAGCAATGAACGGTTCAATACACAAACGAATACTTGCGGCGGCATCGACGCTGGCGATCGCTGCCGCGGCGGCGTTGCCGGTGTTTTCGCAGGCGGCCGCGGTCAAACTCGGCTTAAAGGACGCGGTGGACGCCGCACTTTCCAAAAACGTCCAGCCCAAGATCGCCGAATCGGGCGTCAAGATCGCCGCGGAAAAGGTAGCCGAGGCCAGGACCGGAAAGTTGCCGTTCGTACAATTTAGCCAATCGGCGGTTCGAAGCAATAATCCGGTCTTTGTATTTGGCTCGCTGCTGGAACAGGGCCGATTCGGCGCTTCGAATTTTCAGATCGATCTGCTGAATCACCCAAAGGGCGTCTTTAACTTTCGTTCGACGGCGGGCGTGCAGGTGCCGATCTTTGATCAGTATCAAACACGGTATCGGGTAAAGCAGGCTGAGGCCGGCAAGAGCCAGGCGGAGCTGCAGGTCGAGGCGGTCAGGCAAAAGCTCAGATTTGACGTTATCAATACGTATTTTGGAGCGGTGCTCGGGACCGAGATGATCAAGGTCAGCACCGACGCGATCAGGTCGGCCGAGGCGAACCGTAAAAAGACAAAGGATATGGTGGACGTCGGCATGACGACCGAAGCCGACCTTTTGGCCGCCGAGGTCGAAGTGGCCAATGCCGAGCAACATCGGCTCGAGGCCGAGAGCAGCCTGCGGACGACCGTCTCGGCACTTAACCTGATGCTCGGCGACGCCGCCGACCGCCGGCTGGAGTTCACAGCCGACCTCAGAGAAAAATACTTTCCGCTCGCCGATCGTGAAGAACTGATCCGCATCGCACTCGAGAACCGTCCGGATTACCGGCGTGCCGAGCTTGCCGCCGAGAACGCCCGAATTCAAACTGACGCCCTTCGCGGGAAGAAACTGCCGCGGGTCGAGGCCTTCGGCAATGTCGGTTACAGTTCGCCGTACATCGCTAACGGAAGTTCGGACTACACGGTCGGCGTAAATCTGACCTACACGATCTTCGACGCGGGCCGTAAAGCCCGGACACAGCAGGCGGCCGAAGCCGTGTCGCTCGCCGGGCTCGAAAAACAGAATCTCGCCGACAGCATCCGGCTGGATGTGATCAAGGCACTCGAAAATTACAAACTCGCCCGCAGCAAGATACAGGTCTCGATCAAGAGCACGGCATATGCCGAAGAGGCTCTCAGGATCGTCCAGGACAGATACAAATTCGGGCTGACGACATTTAATGAGGTGCTCAGGGCCGAAACCGCGGTCGTCGCGGCACGGCAGAATATCCTCAAGGCCCGATACGAATACTACGTCGGTTTTGCTTCGATCCTGCTCGCGACCGGGCAGTTGAACGACATACGGCTATTTGATTGAACGGTGATGAAAATGATGACAAAGACCGCATTTACCCTTTCGCTCGCCGCGGCGGCACTGTTTGCCGCAGGCTGCGGCAAGGCCGACGAACATTCGAAACCGGCCGGGCCGTCGGGCGAGATCCGTAATGTCTCGACCGCCAAGATCACGAGATCGTCGATCGAAGATTTTTATGAATCGACCGGCACCGTCAAGGCAAGGACCGCGACGCAGGTCTCGGCGAACATAATGGGACGGATCGTCTCGTTTCCGGTCTCGGAGGGCGACACTGTCACAAAGGGACAGATCCTCGTCGAGATCGACGATCGCGAGAGTCAGGCACAGTACGAAAAGGCTCAGGCCGGAATGCGTGAAGCCCAGGCCGGACTCGTCGAGATCGACCGGTCGGTCGAGGCGGCAAACGCGGCCGTCCAGACCGCCGAGGCAAATCGAAATCTGGCCCAGACCACTTTCGACCGTTACAAGGAACTTTACGAACGGCGTTCGGCGACCGCGCACGAGTTTGACGAGGCGCAGTCGCGGCTGAAAATGGCCCGCTCGGAACTCGAACGGGCGAAAGCCGGCGTCCAGGTCATACTTTCAAAGAAAAAACAGCTCAATGCACGCATCGACCAGGCCAAGGCCGACATCGCCGCGACGCGCGTCTTTCAGGGATATTCGCGGATCGCGTCACCGGTATCGGGTGTCGTCGTAAAGAAGTTTGCCGAAGCCGGAGCGACCGCCGGCCCGGGCTCGCCGCTGCTGTCGATCGAGGACAGTTCGCAATATCGGCTTGAGGTCGGCATAGACGAATCACGCGGAAAACTCGTCCGCATCGGCAGCCGCGTCAATGTCCGCATCGACGCCGTAAGCGAGGGCGAGTTTCTCGGTTCGGTGGCTGAGGTGATGCCGACCGCCGATGCGGCCAGCCGAACCTACACCGTCAAGATCGATATTCCGGCAAATCCGATGCTAAAGAGCGGCCTTTTCGGCGTCGCTAAGTTTCCGACGGCTCAAAAAGAGGCGATTACGGTCCCGCTTACGGCGATCGTCGAACGCGGCCAGTTGTCAGGCGTCTATATCGTCGCGGCCGACGGCACGGCACAGTTCAGGATAATCACGGTCGGCAGATCGTCTGAAGGCAAGGCCGAGGTGCTCACCGGTGTGGCCGAGGGCGACGAGGTAGTCACGTCAGATGCGGCGACGATCACCGACGGAACGAGGGTCAGGTAAGGCAATGAACGAGATCGGCATCGCCGGCAAACTGGCCGGAGCATTTATACAGTCCAAACTCACGCCCCTCATCATCGCGGCGGCGATCCTGCTCGGCCTCGGAGCGGTCATTATGCTGCCCCGCGAAGAAGAGCCTCAGATCATCGTTCCGATGATCGACGTTATGGTCCAAATGCCCGGTGCGACGTCAAAAGAGGTCGAAGAACGCGTAACGGGCCCGATGGAAAAGCTCCTGTGGGAGATACCGGGCGTCGAGTACGTTTATTCGACGTCGTCGCCAGGAATGTCGATGGCGATCGTGCGGTTCAAGGTCGGCCAGAACGAAGAAGACGCGATCGTCCGGCTCAACCAGAAAATGCACGCCAATCTGGATATGATCCCGCCGGGCGCGACGCCTCCGCTCGTCAAGCCGCGTTCGATCGACGATGTGCCGATCCTGGCCCTGACGCTGTCGAGCAGTAAGTACGACCATTTCACGATACGCCGTGTCGCGGCCGAGGTCGCTGACCAGATCAAGGAGATAACGGACGTTTCGGAGGTCAAGCTGATCGGCGGCCAGCGGCGGCAGGTCCGCGTCCTGCTCGATGACGCCAAAATGGCGTCCCGAAACGTGTCGCCGACCTCGATCATCCCGATGCTGCAGCAGACCAACCGGCAGCAGATGACCGGCAAGCTGTCGGCGGGCAATCGCGAAGCGATCGTGGAAACGGGGCAATTTTTGACGTCGGCCGAGGATGTCGGCGACGTCGTCGTCGGAGCGTTTGGCGACCGGCCCGTCTTTTTGCGTGATGTCGCGAACATCGTCGACGGGCCCGAGGAACCGACCGATTACGTGCTTTACGGCCAAAACGCGGCGGCCGGGCATGAAAATAGTACCGCTGCCCCCGCGACGCAGATCGAACCGGCGGTGACGATCGCCGTCTCAAAACGAAAAGGCACAAACGCCATCGAGATCGCCGACCGCGTTCTCGAAAAGACCGATTCGCTCAAGGGCCGGTTCATACCGGCGGATATCCGCGTGACGACGACGCGCAATTACGGTGAGACCGCGGCTGAGAAGTCCAACGAGCTGCTCTGGCATATGATGATCGCCATAGCGTCGGTCTCGCTGCTGATACTGCTGACGCTCGGCGTTCGCGAATCGGGGATCGTCGCGGTCGCGATACCGGTGACGCTCGCCCTGACGCTGGCGGTATTTTATTTCTACGGCTATACGCTCAACCGCATCACGCTCTTTGCACTGATATTTTCGATCGGCATTTTGGTCGATGACGCTATCGTCGTCGTCGAAAATATGACGCGCCATTACGCCCTGCCCGAAAACAAGGGCCGGCCGCTGGTCGAGATCGCGATCAGGGCCGTCGATGAGGTCGGCAACCCGACGATCCTCGCGACATTTGCCGTGATCGCCGCGATCCTGCCGATGGCGTTCGTGAGCGGCCTGATGGGGCCGTATATGAGGCCGATCCCGGTCGGAGCGTCGGCCGCGATGATATTTTCGATGATCGTCGCGTTTGTCGTGACGCCGTGGGCGAGCCTCAAATTGCTCAAACGCGACGTCAAACACGAACACGGCGCCGAAGGTTTTACGACGCGATTGTACCGAAAGGTGATGAACACGATCATCCTGCGGCCGGTGTGGCGATACGCCTTCCTCGGCGGTGTGGTCGTACTGCTGCTGGCGTCGGTGTCGCTGCTGTTTCTCAAGGCCGTAAAGGTCAAGATGCTGCCCTTCGACAACAAGAGCGAGTTTCAGGTCGTTATCGATATGCCCGAAGGATCGACCCTTGAGCAAACCGCGGCCGTCACCCGCGAACTCGCCGCGTACGTCGGCACGGTTCCCGAGGTCGTCGACTATCAGATGTATGTCGGGACCGCGTCGCCCTATAATTTCAACGGCCTGGTGCGGCACTATTTCCTGCGTCGCGGCTCGAATGTCGCGGACATCCAGGTCAACCTCCAGTCAAAGGACGACCGTTCGGCCCAGAGCCACGATATCGCCAAACGCGTCCGCCCTGCCCTGAACAAGATCGGCGCCAAATACGGCGCGAGCGTCAAGGTCGCCGAGGTGCCGCCCGGCCCGCCCGTTTTGCAGACGATCGTCGCCGAGGTTTACGGCCCGACGTATGAACGGCAGATCGAGATCGCCCGCAATATCCGCGACATTTTTGCCTCGACCGACGGCGTGGTGGATGTCGACTGGTTCGTCGAGGACGATCAGCCCAAATACAGCCTCAAGGTCAACAGCGAAAAGGCCGCCCTTAACGGCATCACGGCCGAACAGATCACGCAGGCGATCGGGGTCGCCGTCGACGGGATGAACGTCGGCCTGCTGCATGTGCCGAGCGAAAAAGAAGATACCAATATCAATCTGCGCCTGCCGCGGGAGAGCCGTTCGAGCATCGCCGACATTGAGCGGATCAAGGTCACCGGTGCACGGGGCAATCTCGTGCCGGTCGGCGAACTCGTCGAGGTCCGCGAAACAAAGGGCGACAAGAGCATCTATCACAAGAATCTGATGCCCGTCGTTTATGTCACGGCCGACGTCGCCGGAGCGATCGAAAGCCCGGTCTATGCGATCCTGGGGCTAAATGACAAGATCGAGGCGATGAAACTGCCCGAGGGTTACGCGCTTGAGCGATTTGTCGCGTCGCAGCCGTTTCTGACCGATAAATATTCGATGAAATGGGACGGCGAATGGCACATCACCTACGAGGTTTTTCGCGATATGGGTATCGCGTTCGCCGCGGTGATGGTGCTCATCTACATCCTCGTAGTCGGGTGGTTCCAGTCATTTAAGACGCCGCTGACGATCATGGCCGCGATCCCGTTCTCATTGGTCGGCATTCTCCCGGCTCACGCGTTGATGGGGGCATTTTTTACGGCGACATCGATGATCGGTTTCATCGCGGGAGCCGGCATCGTCGTGCGAAACTCGATCATTCTGGTCGATTTTGTCGAACTGCGTATGAAGCACGGCATGTCGCTGGTCGATGCCGTCGTCGATGCCGGTGCCGTGCGATTTAGGCCGATGCTGCTCACGGCGGCGGCGGTCATCGTCGGTTCGGCGGTGATGTTATTCGACCCGATATTCCAGGGCCTGGCCATCTCGCTGATGGCGGGCGAGGTAGCGTCGCTTTTGCTGTCGCGAATGGCCGTTCCGGTACTCTTTTATCTGAGCGAACGCAAAAAGCACGCCGGCGAGCTGGTCGTGTCGAGCGAGCCGACGATCCTCGCCGCCGCCGATCAAGGCCCGCAGTCGCTTATTGCACTGAAATTCGCCAACGCGATCGCCCGTGCGTTCGGTGCGGCCCTAAAGGTGCTGCACGCCCGCGAAGCCGAACTGCCGACCTATGTGACCGCGTCGAAAATGGATGAGGTCGACCGCGAGGAGCGGCGTGCCGACGACGCTGAGGCGGCCAAGCTGGATGAGTTTGTTAAGTTCGCGATCGGTGACGAAACGGCGGCCCGGAGCATGATCGTGGACGGTTCGCCGGCAGATTCGATCTTTGACGAAGCCGCCCGGGCAAATACGCTGCTCATCGCACTCGGCACTCACGGCCGCGGCGGTCTCGAAAAGCTGCGTTTTGGTTCGGTCGCCGAGACCGTCCTGCGCGAGAGCCGCGTGCCCGTGCTGACCGTCAATTCGTCGATCGAAATGCCCGAGTCGCTCGATATCAGAAGCATAGTTTGTGCAATCGAGCCCGATGGCGACGCCGCCGGAACCCTTCGTTACGCTGTCGGCCTGGCCGAAAAGCTCGGCTCGCGGTTGACGGTCGTCGGCATCGCGGCCGAGGGCAAAGACAGCGAGATCCGCGAATGGATATCGACCGTGTGTGCGAATATTGACGAATCGGCCAAACAGCGATGCGAGCTCGAACAGATCGTGCGAAGCGGCGATGTCATCGGGC
>CAZQGN010000060.1:0-10842 GCA_964592865.1 uncultured Chloracidobacterium sp.
AAGGAAGTTGAATCGGCGTACCTTGTACGGGCAGTTATTTGAACAATAACGAGTTCCGACGCAGCGGTTGTAGACCATGTCGTTGAGGCCCTCGGCACTGTGAACGGTCGCGTGGACCGGACAAACTACCTCGCACGGAGCCTGCTCACACTGCTGGCAGAGAACCGGCTGGAAGTACGGTCCGTCCGGATCATTGATGTCACCACCGCCGAAATAAGCGTCGATGCGAAGCCAGTGCATTTCACGGCTGCGGTTGACCTGCTCTTTGCCGACGACCGGAATGTTGTTCTCGGCCTGACATGCCACGACGCACGCGTTACAGCCGACACACGAATTGAGGTCGATCGACATCGCCCATTTCGTGTTCTGATCGTAGACCTTTGTGTGCTGCTCGTACGGGTACATCGATTTGTCGTACTCGTCGTGCTGATGGCCCATTTCCGGTTCCGCCACAAACTCATCCACGTCCCAAACGCGGAGCAGATCGCGGCCTTCCATGTTGAAATGGATCTGCGTCGAAGCGATCGTCGTCGTTTCGCCTTTCTTGGTGATCTCGCCAAAGCCGAAGTTCATCGCGTCCGAGCGGCGAACGTCAAAGGCACTGTAGCCGAGTCCCGTACCGACCTTTCCGGCCCGGGTACGGCCATATCCCATATAGATTGTGATCACGTCGTCGGGCTGGCCCGGGGCGATCCACATCGGAACCGGCTTTGAGATCTCGCCGCCCTGATATTTCAAGGTGACGAGGTCAGAGAACTGGTTTCCGCCTTTAGTATTGATAAAGCTTGTTCCCTGCGAGCCGCCGACGTATTCGCGGGCGTCATTTCCCGTATTAACGCCCAATTTCGCGGCTGTTTTCGGGCTGATCAACGCGACGTTGTCCCAGGTGATCTTGTTGAGCGGATTCGGGAGCTCCTGCAGCCATCCGTTATTTGCGAAACGGCCGTCATAGACACATGGGTCGGGCAAAATGCTGATCTCAAGGCTGCCGGAACCGGTGGTCTTCACCTCGGGCTGGCTGAGGAAGGCTGTTGTGGCAGTCACCGCTTTCGGAGCCGAAGCAGTATTCGGAACGACGCCGTCGTGGACCGCCTTGTTCCAGTTATCTTCAAACGTCTTCGGTGCAACGGCTGCCGGAACCACTGTCGGGGCCGCCGCCTTCGGAGCTTCTTTCTTTGCAGCGTCCGTCGGGGCCGTTTCCTTTGCCACTTCCTTGGGATCGGTCTTTTCGCCGGCCTTTGCCTCGGTCTTGGCCTCAGCTTTCGCCGGTTCGGCGGCCTTTGCCGCTGCGGCGGTTATATTTGCCGCTTGCCAATAAGCCTTTACGATGTCGGAATCCTTTTTATCGAACCCTTCTTTGAAACAGAGCTGCAAGACCTCGTGAGCATTCTTGCCGTCATAAAGCGGGGCGATGATCGGCTGGACTATGGTGGCGGTGCCGTCAAACGCACGGCCGTCGCTCCAACCTTCAAAATAGTGCTTACCGTTGACGTGCCAATGGCACAATTCCGCCGTTTCGTCCTGGTGAAGCCCTAAATGGACGCGGAGAGCGATCTTGTTCATCCGCTCCGCCGACAACTTCAGATCGGCCGGCGAATTATAGACCGGGTTGCCGCCGAGCACGACCAGCATTTTAACTCGGTTGCCGTCGATATCGCCGATAAGTTCTTTGAACTGTTCAACTTGCGTCTTTTCGGCGCCCGGCGAAAGCGGATCGATATAGACCACTGTTTGGCCGGCGTTGCCCAGTGCCGCGTTGATCGCATGTGCCAGAGCGTGAACTACAGGGGCTTGGTTGTCGCCTGCAACGACCAGCGATCTGCCCTTGAATGCCAAAAGGTCTTTGGCCATAGCCGCGATCCAGGCGGCATTTTCGGTATAGGTAGATGTCGCCCCAGCAACTCCGACCGCCTTTGCCACAGCCTTAGCGATCTCGGCCATCTGGCTCGGCTTAACAGCCAGGCGGTGGTCGGCCTTGGCTCCCGTCAGGCTGACGGTAGTCTCGATCGAGTAGAGACGGTTGATCTCTTTCTTTTCCTCGTCAAACGCACGGCCCTTTGCAAAATCCTTGAGGTACGCGACGTTGAAACCGGAGAATATGTCCGCGTCGAGCGAAAGTATCCTCTCAGCCTTGTCAAATTTGTAGATCGGCTGGACCGGAGCACCGAACGCAAGTTTGGCACCCGCCAAAACGTTATCGTTATTGACCGGTTCGTATTGGATCCACTTCGCGTTAGGAAGTTCGGCCTTCAGCTTTGTGAACTGATCGATCAGCGTCGGCGAGGTGACCGTCTCGGTCAAAAACCTGATCCCGGCACCGCCGTCCTTGCGGTCTTCTTCGATCGCGACACGAAACTCCGACATGAAACTCTGCCAGTTCTTGGGACTGCCGCGAAAAGTGACTTCCTGTGAGCGGTCCGGATCATACATATCCAGAACCGATGCCTGAGCCAAAACGTCGGTAGCACCGCGGCTGCCCGGGTGGTCGGGGTTTCCCTCGACTTTGACCGGGCGATGCTCAAATGCCTTTGCCAAAAGCCCCGTAGCGACACCGCTCAGCGACATTGCGGTCGCGTAGAACATCGGCTTGCCGGGCAGGCTGCCTTCGGGCTGACGGACGTAGGGAACGATCTTCTCGGGCGGTTGGATGACACATCCGCTCAAGCCGGCGAGAGCGAGAGAAGCACCCATTACCTTCACGAAGTTTCGACGGCTGAGACTGTTGTCCCACTCCTCGATCTCATGGGGATACTCCTGCGAGATAAACTCCTTGAACTCAGGAGTGTCGGCATGCTCCTCGATGCTGCGCCAATAATTTTTACCGTTTTGAGACAATATCTTGTCTCTCAGCGATGCAAAGGTGGTTTTGGTTTCCGAACTGGACATCTTTCTTCTAGTTCCTCTGTTTGATCGCTTACCTGTGACAGGTAGAGCAACTCGTCATCATCTCTCGGCTGCGGATCTTGTAATCGGCCTTCAACTTGTCACGCTCGGCGGTGTCAAGGTCGCCGTCCTGCCACTTCATGTTGTAGATCTCGGATTTGGGCCGGATAAATTTCTCAGGATTGCGGTGGCACGCAAGGCACCATTCCATCTGGAGCGTATTTTCCTGATAGACCGCCGGCATATTGTCGATCTGGCCGTGACACGTCGAACATCCGACGCCCTTGGCAACGTGAATACTGTGGTTGAAATAAGTGTACTCCGGCAGGTCGTGCACCCTCTCCCACTCGATCGGCTTATTATCGCGGAAGCTAGTCCGAACAGGCTCCAAATACGGGCTGTCGGCCCAGATCTGGGTGTGACAGTTCATACACGTCTGGGTCGGCGGCATACCTGCCGAGGCCGTCGTTTCGACCGATGTATGGCAATAGCGGCAATCGATGCCGTCGTCACCGACGTGGTGTTTGTGGCTAAACTGGACCGGCTGCTGCTTTTCGAGATAGCGGCCCGTCAAATATGACGAGCGAGATATCTGCGTAAACGCAAAACCCGCCACTCCTGCCAATACGACCACCATGACCATGCTGATCTTGGCGATATTATTTGCACTTTTATTGAAGATCTGTGCCATTTGTAAGTCTCTCGCGCTCGCTCTACTGCGAAAATAAAACTTCACCGACTCCCAGTTTTCCCTTGGCGAAAACTAAGCGGAAATCGCTTTATCGGTTTGTTCTGAAAGAATGCGAACTGTAAAACTGCTCTGATTTTACTAAAAGTTCAGTAATCCGCAACTCTCGTTTAGTAGAAATTTACCCGCTGCCGTTAGCTTGTGCAATTTTTCACGAAATAAGTTTCGCTGATAAACAAAAACAGTTCGCTGATATTCTGCACAATAGATCGATCAGGAGGCCCTCGCCGCCAACAGTGCCGCTCCGGCGGCAGACGCGTTCGAGCCTAGTTCACCCACGGCGATCACGGTCGACGCAAATGACGGGCTGAATGAGAGTTCGCGTGCACGGGCAGTTATCGAATCGAGTACGATAGTGCCCGCCCGCATTATCTCTCCGCCGACGATGATCCGCTCAATATTCAACAGGTTGATCACGCTCGCGACCGCAGTCCCGACATAATTTCCGGTCCGCTCGAGCATCAGTTTCGCAAAATCGTCTTCGGCGATCGCAGCGGTAACGATGTCTGAAATCGTCATCAGGTTCTCGTCAATATCGATCAATGACGACGTATTGTCCTGATGAAACCGGCTGCGGGTACGCCTTATTATATTTGCCGACGAAGCGACCTCTTCGAGACGCATGCCCTCCGAATTGATCGGGACATAACCAAATTCACCGGCGAAACCGGCCGCTCCGCGCCAGATCTCGCCCTCGAAGATAAACGCACCGCCCACGCCCGTCCCGAGCGTCGCATAAAAAATGTTGTGGCTCCCGCGTCCGGCCCCAAGTATGTACTCGCCGTATGCCGCAGCGTTCGCGTCGTTTTCGACATAGGCTCGCACGCCGGTGGCCGCCGCGATCTCGGCCGCGAGGTCCAGGCCCGAGTGCTCCGGAATGTGCGCCGAAAATGCAACCGATTTGGCGTCCCTGGAAACGAGCCCCGGAACTGCCACGCCGACCAGATCAAACTGGCCAAAGATGCCTTTTAATGTTTCGATAAAAGCGGCTACCTGAGTGGAAGAACGTTCGCGAAAATCAACCTCGACCGAGTGGGTCGCCGAGATCGAGCCGGAATCGTCAAGGCAGACAGCGTTCAGTGAACTGTTTGTAACCTCAACTCCGACACACCGCGTAACTCTATTCTGGATCTCGTCCATAATCTTTTAGCCGAAAGTAATGCGCGCCGACCAAAAACCAAACCGTGATTTTAGTCACTGAGAGACGCATTGTCAAAAGGCCTTACATCAACTTTTTGGCTCTAAACCATCGCCGAACTCGGTACTGCAATAACAAATAACGGTTCCGTCATGGTTCACCTTGAATTTCGGGGCTGCCTGGAATACACTTTGCGATATTCGCTCAGTCCTATCGGTCAGCCCGCTTTCGGGCTTGGAGGTTCGCCCGAATGTGTTGCATTGGTGCAACACTATTGCATCACGGCGAACAACGTGTTAGGCTGTTTCCCATGGTCGAATTCTTTCGGCCAAGAATCTTTAAGGGTCAATTCAGGAGAACCAAATAATGAGCTTGGATAAAGGTAAAGCGATCGAGTCGGCATTGGCTCAGATCGAAAAGAAATTTGGCAAAGGGTCGATCATGCGGCTCGGCGAACGTCCCCACGACGATGTCGGTGCGATCTCGACCAATTGTCTCAGCCTCGATGCGGCGATCGGCGTTGGCGGATTTCCTCGAGGAAGGATAGTTGAGGTGTACGGGCCGGAAAGTTCCGGTAAGACGACCCTTGCATTGCAGGTCGTAGCCGCGGCCCAACGCGAGGGCGGCGTCTGTGCATACATCGATGCCGAACATGCGATGGACCCGGAATATGCAACCAAGCTCGGCGTTAATATCGACGATATGCTGATCTCGCAGCCGGACTCGGGCGAGCAGGCTCTCGAGATCGCTGAAACACTGGTGCGGTCGAACAGCGTCGATGTCATCGTTGTCGATTCGGTCGCCGCACTCGTTCCGCGGGCGGAGCTCGACGGTGAAATGGGTGATTCGCTTCCCGGCCTGCAGGCGAGATTGATGTCACAGGCGCTGAGAAAGATCACAGCTATCGTCGCGTCGTCTCATACCTGCTTTATCTTTATCAACCAGCTGCGCGAGAAGATCGGTGTGTTTTTTGGTTCGCCCGAAACGACGACCGGCGGCAAGGCTCTCAAGTTCTACGCCAGTCTGCGGCTGGATATTCGCCGGATCGGTGCGATCAAGGACGGCGACAAGGTCGTCGGCAACCGCACCCGCGTCAAGGTCGTCAAGAATAAATGCGCTCCGCCCTTCCGCGAATCGGAGTTTGACATCATGTATGGCGAGGGCATCTCGCGTGAGGGCGACCTGCTCGACCTGGCGGTCAACAACAATATCGTCGAAAAGAGCGGTGCATGGTTCTCGTACAAGGGCGAACGGCTCGGCCAGGGCCGCGATAACGTTAAGAATATGCTGAAGGAAAACCGCGAGTTGCTCGAGCGGATAGAGAACGACGTCAAGGTCGAGCTCGGCTTTGCGAAGTCCGACGCCGCGGCGGCCTAACCGTCTGACCAAGATCTAACAGCAAAAAAGGCGGGGCCATCGCGGTCCCGCCTTCCTTTTCCAATCATCCCCCGGTTCTCTATTGGGGTTTCTTTTGGGTGCTCTTCATCATAGGAGCATCGCCCGCCGGCGGAGGCGGCGGCGCGTTGGCCGGCAGTTTTCCGCTCATCGCCTTTTTCAATTCCTCAGGGCTCGGGATGCCTGGCGTGGGCGTGACTCCGGGCTTGATACCCTTTTTGAGTTCTTCCGGACTCGGGATGCCCGGAGTCGGGGTCGCGCCTTTCGGAACGGCTGTGTTCGCCGCCGGAATGCCGGGCGTCATATTGGCCGACGGCTGGACCGGAACCGTCGAAATGCCGGCCGGCATATTTGCCGGATCGACATTGACCGGGCCGGTGCCGACATTGGCGGCGGGTTTGTTTGAATTACTGTTCGCCGGTGCGGCGCCGCCGCAACCGATCGCCAACACGGCCGAAGCGGCGACAATACCGCTGATGATCTTTAACATAATTTCTTTACCTCAATTTATCGAACAAAAGCTATAAATTCTGACGCTGACAATATTGCCGGCGGTCAAACCGTGATTATAGGACTCGTACAGCGAAAGTCAAACATTTCGCCGCACTCGCGGCCCCGCAACAACCGAAGGTGATTTGACATCAACAAACCGCTTATTTACACTTACAAATTCGCACACGGTTCAGTTCCGGATGCGACCTTGGCCAGATAGCTCAGTTGGTAGAGCAGCGGACTGAAAATCCGCGTGTCGGCGGTTCGACCCCGTCTCTGGCCACCACAATTTCGCGGGCTTCGGTTTTTTTTGCCGGAGCCCTTTTTCTTTATTGCCTTCGATTGTGTTGTACAATGTCGGAACACCTATTCCGACATTAGATATGTACGACAGCAACTCGCCAGAGATCACCCGAATCCTCCAAGATCTGACGGGCGGTGATGCACACGCTAAGGAGCGCTTGTTAGAGGCCGTTCATGTCGAACTCAAGCGCCAGGCGAGAGCTCTTATGTCTCGCGAACGAAGTAACCACACATTGCAGCCGACAGCTTTGGTCAACGAGGCGTTTCTCAAGCTCGGTGACGCGTCCGGCATCGAATGGAAGAACAGGTCGCATTTCTACGGCATTTTTTCTAAGTTGATGCGCCAGGTCCTGGTCGATCACGCTCGTCAGCACACGGCCAACAAGCGCGGAAACGGCAAGATCAAGTTATCGATCGATGACGTCGATGTCCCGACCGAGGACAGCATTGAGCTCGTTCTAATGATCGACGATTTGCTTGAGCGGCTTGCCGCTCTTGACGAAAATCACGCCCGCATCGTCGAAATGCGATTCTTTGCCGGCATGCAGAACAACGAGATCGCCGAGGCACTCGGGATCAGCGAGCGCACGGTCGGCCGCGAATGGGTCGCGGCAAAGCTCTGGCTTCTGCGAGAATTAGGTTCAAATTAGTTGACCTATTTTCGGACTTTTTTCCGCATACTTGATCAGGAGGAAATCCCGCGATCTCACAAGCCAAAAGCAAAGATTGGTCTTCTGTTAAAGATGTCCTGCTTGATGTCATCGAGCTCGATGATGCCGGCAGGCGCGACCTCCTGGCGTCTCCTAACATCTCAGAGCATGTCCGGCGTGAGGTCCTGTCGCTTATCGGATTCGCCGACAAGTCGATTGACTTTCTCGAGCGGCCGGCGGTCTCGTACGCTCGGTCAGTGGTCGAAGCCCTGCCCGATGCCGATGCCGTTGTCGTTTCAGACGGCAGCACTATCGGCCCATATACGATCGAAAGCGAGATCGCACTCGGCGGCATGGGAGCTGTTTATCTGGCCCGGCGGACTGACGGCAAATTTAATCAACTTGTAGCTCTAAAGCTGCTCCGCCGTGAATATGCCGCCGGCAAGACGCGCGAGGCTTTTCAACGCGAGATCGAGATCCAGTCAAGCCTCGAACATCCGAATATCGCCAGAATTTTGGATACCGGCACGACGGACGACGGCATTCCGTACATCGCGATCGAATTTGTCGCCGGTGAACCGATCGACGAGTACTGCTTTTCGCGAAACTTGAGCTTGCGCGAACGCCTAAAACTCTTCAACCGAGCCTGTGACGGCGTGGCGTTCGCCCACCGCAATCTGGTGATC
Source organism: uncultured Chloracidobacterium sp. (assembly GCA_964592865.1). Classification (GTDB taxonomy): domain Bacteria; phylum Acidobacteriota; class Blastocatellia; order Pyrinomonadales; family Pyrinomonadaceae; genus OLB17. The sequence continues at coordinate 8,296 of CAZQGN010000060.1, forward strand.
CACCGCGACATAAAGCCGGGCAATATCATCGTCACCGATGACGGCACGCCTAAACTGATCGATTTCGGCATTTCCAAACTCGCCGACGCCGACCCGCAAGAACCGACGCTGTTCGGTGCGATGACGCCCGAGTATGCGAGCCCCGAGCAGATCGACGGCCGCCCGGTGACGACGGCGACCGACATTTACAGCCTTGCCGTCGTGCTCTACAAGCTCGTCGCGGGCCGTTTGCCGTTCGACCTGTCGGCCAAGTCGGCCATTGAGGCAAGGACCATTGTCTGCGAGTCCGAGCCGCCGCTTCCCAGCTCGCGAACGAATAGCCGGGGCATCGCCGCGTCGCAGATCAAAGGCGATATCGACAATATTTTGCTGATGGCGATGCATAAGGAGCCGTCCGAGCGATACCAGACGGTCGAGCAGTTTGCCGACGACATCTGGCGTTCGATCGACGGGCTGCCCGTCAATGCCCGTCCGAGCACCTGGAGCTATCGGGCAGCGAGATTCGTTCGCCGTCATCGGATCGCGGCCGCGGCCGGGATCGTGGTTACGATCGCTCTGATCGGCGGCACGGCGTTGGCGTTGTGGCAGAGCCGCGTCGCGATGGCCGAGGCCGCAAACGCGAAGGCCGAACAGGCCAAGTCCGAAAAGATGGCCAAGTACATGGCAAAGATCATCGGCTACGCAAATCCCGGATGGTACGCCGAGGGTGCCAAACAAAAGGGTGAAGCACGCGTGATCGACGCCCTCAACGAGCTGGCCGACAAGATCGACTCCGATTTTCCAAACGACATCGACATCGCGGCTGAGCTGCATTACCGGTTCGGCGAGGTTTTCGTCTGGGTCGCACGCGAAAAGCCGGCGGGTGATGAGCGCCGCTTGTATTCCGCCAAGGCTCGCGAGCACTCTCTCAGGGCTCTGGAGCTGCGTGTCAAATACTACGGCGACTGGCACGTCCTCGTCGCCAAGGACCTTTACAGCACATTCGCGATGTTGTCGGCTGACCCGTACGAGCAATGCCGTCTGTTCGACCGCTCGATTAACATGATGCGTTCGACCGACCCGACAAACCGCAACTTCCCCTTTATGCTGACGGATTACGCCGCGTTCATCTCATACTACGAGGACCATGCGCGGACCGTGCCGTGCCGGCAGACGATCACGCCCGTGACGTCTGAGTCGCCGCATGAGGTCGCCGTACGTTACTACCGCGAATCGATCCCGTACCTCAAGATGCACTTCCCTGACGATCCCGCTCCGATCGCTTATGCCGAATGCCGGATGGGCATCTCGCTTGCGCGTCAGGGCCGATCGGAAGAGGCTCGGGCACTTCGTTCCAGATGTCAGGCCTTTATCGAGTCGGCGCTCTACGATCCCGGCCGGCGATCGAGAATGAGCGATCTCGAATTGATCGATTCCATCCTCAGTGGATCTGGCAGCTAGCCGCGAGCGGCTTGATTCAAGACGTTTTTGGTGCGATATTCTTCGATAAATATCGGCGTCCGCCGCTAAACGGAGAATATTCATATGTCACAAACCCTCAGAACCTTATTTGCAGTCTCAATTTTGTTGGTCGTTTCCGCGATCACGTTCGCCCAGTCTGACGAACGCGAGGTCCACATCGGCGTCAAGGCGGGCCTCAGCCTGCCCAATCTGGTCGGCGGCAGCGATCAGGAGATCACAAAGGATTACAAGTCGCGGCTGACCGCGAACTTTGGCGGCTTTGTCGATGTCCAACTGCACAAGAACACCTCGCTGCAGATCGAGGTCGATTACGCCCCACAGGGCGGCAAGCGCAACGGCATCCAGCCCGTGACGCAGGCGATACCGGGCCTTCCGGTGCTGCCGGCGGGCAACTATTACTTTGCAAACTTCAAGAACACCGCCAAGCTCGACTACATCGAGGTGCCCGTGATGCTCAAGTACCGGGCGCGTAAGGACAAGCAGGTCGGCTATTACGTCAACGGCGGGCCGTATATGGGTTTTTTGATGAAAGCGACGACCGTCACGAGCGGCACGAGCCCGCTCTACCTCAACAACACCGGGACCGTTCCGGTGCTGATCGGCCCGGGCACGCCTTTCCCGCCGATCCCGTTTGACGCCAAGACCGACGTCACCGACGAGCTTCACCGCTTTAACTTCGGCGTGACCGGCGGCGGCGGCGTCACGTTCAAACACGGCAAGAACTACGCGTTCATCGACGGCCGCGTCGCCTACGGCCTGACCACGCTGCAAAAAGACACGCTCAACGACGGCAAAAGCCGCACCGGCAATGTCGTATTCTCGTTCGGCTATGCTTTTGGTGTGAAGTAGGACCCTTCGCGGAACGATAAATGGATGAGGCGGCTCTTCTGCCGCCTCATATTTTTTGGGCTATAATCAAAGACATACCTAAATGGAACCACTTGCAAGTAGAATTCGGCCGGTGACGCTTGATGAGTACGTCGGGCAGGAGCACCTTGTCGGCGAGGGCAAGCCCTTGCGGTTGGCGATCGAGGAAGGGCATGTTTTCTCGTTCATACTGTGGGGCACGCCGGGCACGGGCAAGAC
>CAZQGN010000061.1:0-10368 GCA_964592865.1 uncultured Chloracidobacterium sp.
AAATATTAAAGATATAGCCGCCGCCCCGCCGTTTCATCATCGGTATCGCGTGATGGCACGCGTAAAATACGCCGAGCAGATTGGTCTCGATCGTCTGGCGAAACTCGTCGCCCGAAATTTCCTCGACCGTCTTTCCCATGATGCCGATACCGGCGTTATTGACCAGAATATCGACTCCGCCGAAAACACGTTCCGCCTCGTTGAGCATCTGCCGGACCTGATCCTCGCTGCGAACGTCGCACGTTTCGCCGGCCGCGTCGCCGATCGCCCGAAGCCGATCGAGAGCAGCCGCAAGGTCACGCTTGCCGCGGCCGCAGATAAAGACGCTTGTCCCGTTTCGCAGAAGCGACTCGGCGATCGCCAGCCCGATCCCCTTTGTTCCGCCCGTAATTACTGCTGCCTTTTTGTCCATTATTTTTCAGAGATATCGTCGGGCAATTTGATCTTCGGTGCCGAGGTTCGCCCGAGTTCGCGCCATAAAAGCACCAGTTCTCCGCCGGGTCCGCGGTCGATGACCCGAAATACGCCGAACAGGTCATCACGCTTGTCGTTTATTATCAGCGGCAACGATATTTGTCCCTTTTCAGCTTTATTTGACTCCTTTTGATCGGTCTTGTAAGCGATCACGCGAAAGCCGTAGGTTCGACCGATCTCGATTTTTGCCGTGTTCCGATAGAGTTTGCCGTCGATGACCGTTCCGTCCTCAAATCTCTTGAATTCACTGTCCGCCGTTTTGATGTCCGGCGAATGCCGCACCGCCCGCAGTTCTGTCAACGCCGTCGAGTCGGGCCTGATCTTGTCGATCGCCTCGTCGCCCAGATCGACGAATATTCCCTGATTAAAGATCCCGAACGAGAACATCCAGTCGCCGACAAAGCCAATATCCGCGTATTTTCGGTCTGAATAATTATTCTGCCGAAACGAGAAATACCTCGCCTGGCCCGGTAGGTAGTTGAATGGACACGCTCGAATGTAGTGATCCATCCTCTTATTGATGTCCACCTGTGCCGTGCATTCCCTCTCCGGCAGCAGCAGTATCAGTTTGCTGTCGGACGCTTTACTGAGGTCTAAATAATTTGCCGAGTCCGGCAGACTCTTGAGAATGTAATTTCGAGCCTCTTTCGAGATCGCCGGGTCGTAACCGCCGATATAGACCATTCCGCTATAGGTATTTGCATTTACAGATCTCTGCCTGAGGCGGGCGAAACGGGCCGAGTTACGCTCGGCCTCGATCTGTCGCATTTGCTGATCGTAGATAAGCTGGGCTCGCGGCGACCCGTCGCGGGTCGGGTCAAAGACAGGAATGCGGTTCGGGACTTGGGAAAGGGCAGTCGCCGCGATCATGATCACGGCGATCGGCACCAGCGTGAGAAGTTTGACCATATATCAACCTCAGAGTTTTGCTTTCAGTATTTCGTTCACCACCTTCGGATTTGCCTTTCCCTGCGAGGCTTTCATCACCTGGCCGACAAAAAAGCCAAAGAGCTTTTCGTTTCCGGCGCGATACGCCTCGACGTTTGCCTGACTGGCGGCGATCACTTCGTCAACGATCTTGCCGATCGCATCGGCATCCGAAACCTGCTCAAATCCCTTGTCGGTGATGACCTCGGGCGCGGACTTGCCGGTCGCAAACATTTCCGCCAGGACCTCTTTTGCCTGATTATTGTTGATCTTGCCGGCCTCGACGGTCTTGATGAGTTCGGCGAGGTCCTCAGCGGTCAGGAGGCTCTCGCTGATCGGTTTGCCTGAGTTATTGAGTTCGCGCGTCAGTTCGCCGAGGATCCAGTTCGCCGACGATCTCGGATTTGCGGTAAATCGGGCCGTCGTTTCGAAATATTCGGCCAGATGTTTGTCCGAAACGATCTGCGACGCATCCGCGAAACTCAATCCGTAAACCTCCATAAACCGGTCGCGCATCGCATCGGGCAGCTCAGGCATTTCGCGCCTGACCTGCTCGATAAACTCGGTCGAAACTACCAGCGGCTGCAGATCGGGCTCAGGAAAGTAGCGATAATCGTGTGCGTCCTCTTTCGACCGCATGATCCGCGTGCAATTGTTCTTTTCGTCCCACAGGCGGGTTTCCTGATTCACGTCTTCGCCGGCCTCATGAGCGGCGATCTGGCGTTCGATCTCAAACTCGATCGCCCGCTGCATAAATCGTACCGAATTGAGATTCTTGAGCTCGACCTTGTTACGAAAACCGGTCTCACCCACCTTTCGGACCGAAACGTTTGCCTCGCAGCGGAGATTTCCCTTTTCCATATCCGCGTCGCTGGCACCGACCCACTGGAGCACGCGCCGGACGTGATTGACATAGTCGTACGCCTGCCACGACGTGCGGAAATCAGGCGACGTCACGATCTCGCCGAGCGGCGTTCCGGCCCGGTTGAGATCGATGTATGAGTATTTATCGACCTCGGGCAAACCTTCGTGCACGTTCTTACCGGCATCTTCCTCAAGGTGCATCCGCTGGACGTGGATGGTCATCGGCCGCCAGTCTTCGGCTCGGCCGTGTTCGTCGCGTTCGGCGGTCATTATCGTCAGATGGCCGTTTGCCGAAAACGGCTTGTCGTACTGAGATATCTGATAACCTTTGGGCAGGTCGGGGTAAAAGTAGTTCTTTCGGGCAAAGATCGACGTTTCCTGCACCTCGAGGCCGAGCGCCAGAGCGGCGCGTGTCCCGAGTTCGATCACGCGTCGATTCAGGACCGGCAGAGCTCCCGGCAGCCCGAGGCACGTCGGACACGTGTTAGAGTTTGGCTCGCCGCCCGTTTCGACCGAACAACCGCAAAATATCTTTGTCTTGGTGGCCAACTGCGCATGGATCTCCATGCCGATGACCGCTTCCCAACCTTGCTTCATATTGATCCTGATCACTACCGCTTCTTTACCCACATCGGACGCGTCCGCGTCGCCGATCCCGTCGGCCAAAACTGTCCGCCGGCAAAATACCCCGGCTGTTGGAACGTCCGTCGTCCTCGCCCGTATGCATAGTAGGGCTCGGAATAAAAGTATGTTTGATACCCGTCTAACACGATCACCTCGCTCTGCGGCCGCTGCGGATAGACGCCGATGATCCTGTTTTCAGCCTCGCGACGCTCACGTTCCGTTCGCTCGGCACGCATTTTGGCCGAAAGCTCGGCCGACTCTTTCCGTTCGCGTTCATTTCGCCGGTCGAGTTCCTCCGGTGACGGCATTCCACGCTTTGCGTAATTCGAAAGGTAATCTGCCGCTGCTTTCTCGCGTTCCACGCGATATTTATCGAGATCGGTATTGGTCACGACCTTTGTCTGAGCGTTGGCGGCGTGCCAGCCCGACAACAGGACGCAAACAAAAAACAGGACCTTCATGGCAGATAACCTCCGGGTTGCCGAATTTCTCGATTTTAACACGATATAGATCTCGCGGGAATAGTCGCGACTTTCGACCGGTTCCGAACGTTATCAAAATTTCGGCACACGCGGCCCGGCGTGTCTAAAATCCGAGCGACAGCCCGATCCTGCCCGAGGCTTTGGCCGTCCGGAATCCGTTTTCGTAGTATTCGCGGTCGAGGATATTTTCAACCGTGCCGAAAAGGCGCAAGGTCACCTTTTCTTTCCTTAGTCCGAAAGTGTATCCGGCGGTCAGATCGGCCTTTCGGTTTCCGGCAAATCGGTAAACGTATGTCGAAAATGTCGAGCTGCTGAATATCGGTGCCAGATGGTCCGATGTCACAAGCAGGTCGAGATTTACCCAGAATCGCCGGAACCGCTGCGTGGCGACTAGGGTGAACTGCTGAGCCGGGACACCGAGCGTCGTGTTGATCCTGCTGCCGGACACCTGCGGGGTCGCCTGATCGCTGTTGGTGTAGGTATATGACGTAAAGATGTCGGTCGACGCGGTCGGTTTGAACGACGCGCTGAACTCGCCGCCGCGGGCGATGCCGCCTTTCTGATTAAGGTAGCCGCCAAAGGGCCGCGTCGTCGCGCCGATGTTCGGCACCACGTTCCCATAGCCGATCACGTCCGTCAGCCTCGTGTAAAAATACGTCGCGGTCAGCCGTACTTTGTCATTTACCAGGCCCTGCTCGACGCCGGCATCGACCGCGACCGACCGCTCGGGCTTCAGAAACGGATCACCCAGTGCGATAAAGCCGGGCGTACCGAACGAAGTAAAGAAAGTCCCGAACCGCTCATACAGCGACGGCACCCGATAACCGTTGCCAATATGCGCACGAAACTTCGTCCCGGTCGCGGAAACAAGGTACGACGCCGAACCGTCGAACGTATACGCGGTCGGCGGGTTATCGAGCACGAGATCGCCGTACGGAGCATTGGTGCGGCTAAATTCCGGCCGATCGAGGCTGTATCGCTGGACGCGAAGCCCGCCGGCAAATTGCAGCTTGTCCTCTAAAAGGCGGACCAGATCCTGGGCGTAAAAAGTGCTGCTCGACTGGCCGCCCTTTGTAAAAAAGTCACCGCTTCCCGACGGCGTCCGGCCGGAACCGCCATATTTCTCAAGTTCAAACTCATAGCCCGCGGTCAGCTGATTTTCCCTGGCCGGTATCCAGTTCAACTTAATGTTTCCCGTGTGGATACGGCCGTCAAAAATGCTGGTCGAGGCGCTCTGAAAGCCCGCTCCGAGCACGCCGTTGTCGTTGGTCCGCTTTGTCGCCGAGCCGTGATAATAGCCGCTGACGACGAGCTTTTCGTTCACGACCTGATTGACGGCCAGTTGGCCGCTAAAGAACCTCGACTTTTGAAAACTGTCCGGATCGTTGGCGTCGGCGGCAAAATTCACGCCCGGAACGGCGTTGATGATCGTCGCGTTCGTTGGCGGCAAGGTGCCGAACGTGTCGGGGCTCGAATTCAGCCGGACCCGTGCGTCCGAGGCGAAAATTCGGCCCGAGATACTCGTTTGCGAAAAGGGCTTGAACTCGACCCGCGATTGAATATTCGTGTTGCCGGCGTTGTCCTGCCCGTCGATGCCCTTGGTGTACGCGGTTCGCGAAAGGGCTCCCGTGATGCCAAATTTTCCGTTCTTAAGCCCGTGCGAGATGTTTCCGCGAAATCGCCCGAGCCCCATGCCGCCAAAGGCACCCGAGACCTGCCCGTGTGTGCCGCTGGCCGCCCGCGGCGTCTGAAAGTCCACGGTTCCGCCGATCGCGTTCGTGCCGTAGAGCGACGAGCCCGAGCCGCGAAGCACCTCGATCTTACTCACGCTCGTCAACGTTATATCGCTCAGAAACGGCGATGCGTCGCCGGTGATCGCCGCCGGGTCACGCAGCCGGATGCCGTCCAAAAGCAATGCCGTGTCCTGATTGCGAAGCCCGCGTGTCTTGATCGTCGCCGTTCTGCCAAATCCGCCGAGCTGCTGCACGCTGAATCCGGGAATGGTCCGCAGGCTCTCGATCATCGAAAAATCGGCCCGGTCGCGCATCTCCTGGCCGCTGATGACGTTGACCGTTTTCGAAACCTCATCGACCGGTTGTCCGGTCCCGGCCGAGACCGTCACGCTTTCGACGATCTTTATCGACGAGACAAAAACGGCGTAATCCGCCATCCCGAGTGCGAGCTCCAGCGACGTGTCGCGGCCGGCGTCGACAATTACGGCCGCTCGATAGGCGATGCCTTTGCCCGGTTCGCCCTCGGCGATCAGCATATAACTGCCCGGTGCGAGGCCGGCAAATCGGTAAATGCCGTTCTCATCGGTCGTGGTCTTGATCGTTTTGTTTCCCGCGGGGTCGTGGATAGTGATCTCGACCCGTGCGCCGGCTACCGCCTCGCCCTTTTGTGTGACCTTGCCCGTTAGGCCGCCGACGGACTGGGCAAAGGCCGCAGCACCGCAAAATAAAATGGTTAATACTAGCTTCATTACTTTCAACGCGGGCATATCGCCAAATTCGCCTAAAAAACGCTCGTCACCCGCACGTTCCCGCTTACCGGGTGCCGGTCCAGCAAAACATCGACGCCAAACGCGTGACTGACGTTTTCGGCGGTCAAAACCTCGGCCGGTGTGCCCTTTGCGGCGATCTTCCCGTCCTTTAACATCACGATCTCGTCGGCAAACTCGGCCGCGAGATTAAGGTCGTGCGTGATCACGACCGCCGAACATCCGCAGTCGGCGCACCGCTTTCTGACAAGGCTGAACATCATCGCCTGATGCGAAAGGTCGAGATTCGCCGTCGGTTCGTCCAGCAGCAGCGTCATCGAGCCCGCCGCGAGTGCCCTCGCCAGCACCACCCGCTGACGTTCGCCGCCCGAGAGATGATCCATCAGACGATCGCGATATCCGTCGAGATCGCAGCTTTGCAGGGCGTTTTCGGCAAACTCGAGGTCCCTCGCGGTCTCCCAGCCAAATGCCTTGCCCGAGGCAAACCGCCCGGCAAGCACAAAATCGATGACCGTGACGGGAAAACGTGTTTCGTTCTCCTGAGCGACGACCGCGATCCTCTGCGCGATCTCGCGTCTCGAAAGCCCCTCGATCGGGCGGCCGTCGAGTTCTATCCGGCCCGCCGACAGCGGCAGCGTTCCGTTCATTGCCCTTATCAGCGTCGTTTTGCCGGCACCGTTGGCACCGACGAGGGCGATCATCTGTCCGGCATGCAGGGTCAGGGACACGTCACGCAGTATCTCGCGTGTGTCGTAACTGACCGTTATGTCCCGAACCTCGATCATGTTCTGTTCCTTTGACTCGCCGCTAGTTCTTTTTGAGCAGATAGATGAACAGCGGCGCACCGATCAATGCGGTTATCGCTCCGACGGGCAATTCACGCGGTGCGATGGCCGTACGGGCGACCGTATCGGCAAAAACGACAAATATCCCGCCGACGATCGCCGAAAACGGTATGACGTACCGGTTATCGGTACCGACCGTCAGTCTGACGAGATGCGGCACGATCAGCCCGACATATCCGACCGAACCGCTCGCCGCCACCGCGGCCCCGACGACGAGGCTCGCCGCACCGAAAACGAGCAGCCGGACCCGGCCGACCTCGACGCCAAAATCAAACGCGTCACGCTCGCCGACCATCATCAGATTGAGCGCCTTGGCCTGCGAAGCCAGCACCAGCGTCCCGACGAGCAATGCCCCGCAACTGATGTAAACGCCGTTCATCGTCGATTGCGACAGGTCACCGAGCAGCCAGAACGTAAAGCTCCGCAGCTTTGCCGCGTCGAGCAATGTGGTCAGCATCACGATCACCGACGACAGAAACGTCGTGACGATCACGCCCGACAGCACCAGCCGCTCGACGTTCATCCCCGTGCGGCTCTTCGCCATGCGGTACACGGCGACCGATGCGGCACCGGCACCCGCGAAAGCAAGCAGCGGCCTCGCCCACTCAAAATTCTGAAAGTAAACGAACGCCAGCATCGTGCCGAGTGCCGCACCGTTTGAAACGCCGAGCAGATACGGTTCGGCCAGCGGATTTCGCAGCAGCGACTGCAGTCCCGCCCCGGCGACCGCTAAACTCGCCCCGACGCACGCCCCGAGCAATATTCGCGGCAGACGGATATCGAACAAGATCGACCGTTGCTGCTCGGTCAGGTCAAACAGCGGCAGACGCTCGGCCCCGAGCATCGCCGCACCGATCAATACGACGACCAGAGCAATAAGCAACAAGCCGCCGAGACGCAGCGACGTCGCAAAAGATCTGATCGTTGTGTTTGATCCGGCCATCGTCTTTCAGTCGTATCTTCTCTGCGTACTCTGCGTTCTCCGCGTTAAGGTCATTACTTGAACTTCTCCGGGTGCAGGTCGCGGGCGATCTGCTCGAGTGCGTCGATCAGCCGCGGCCCGGGCCGCGAGATCAGATCGGCGTTGACCCTGTAAACGCGTCCGTTCCGCATCGCCGGCGAGTTTTTGAACGCGTCGTTCGGCTCCCTGTTATCCTCCGAATCGGACAGGATCAGAGCTTCCGGGTTGAGTGCCGAAGCGGTTTCCTTGCTTAAGTTTGGAAATGCCGTCTCGACGTCCTCGGTCACCAAAATGCCGCCGGCGTCGCGGATCACCTGCCTTAGGAAAGAACCCTTGCCGACCGTGAACAAAGGCTCTCGCGACACCTGCACAAAGACACGGACCGCCGCCGTGCCGCCCTCAGTGCGGTCTTCACAGCCGTTAGTGATGCGGCAAACGTCGCGGTGCCGCCGTTCGAGCGATCGGGACAATTGCGATGCGTCGTCGTTTTTGCCGAAGAGCGTCCCGAGCTGCCCGAGGCTCTTTCCGTACAGATCGGGCAAACTTTGCGGATCGATCACGTAAACGGCGATCCCGTTCTGTTCGAGCAGTTTGGTAAACCCCTCGAGCTGCGATGCGCTCGACACGAATACGACGTCCGGTCTCAGTGCGACGATGGACTCCATATTGGGCGTCATCGTATCGCCGATCTTGGCGATCGACCTGGCCTGCTCGGGGTAATTGCAAAATGTGGTGACGCCCACCAGACGGTCGCCCGCACCGACGGCAAAGATGATCTCGGTCACGCTCGGCGCCAGCGAGACCGCACGTGTCACCGCGGCCGGGACCGTGACGCGGCGGCCCAGATCGTCCGTCACGACCCGCGGCTCGGGTTTCGGTGCGTCTGCCGCGTTCGGAGCGACGGCACCGCCGCGGCACGCGCCCATCACGGCCGCGGCCGCGATCAATACTGCTGATAATTTGAGACTGTTCCGCATCTGTAGCTTTTATCCGGACACCAAAGAAAAACGCCGTACCTTTCTCGCGTCGAAACATTTCGACCAGAAAAACACGGCGTTCCAAAATATCAGATTGAAAAACGATGTCTGCCGGCGATGTTTTGACGCGAAACACCAGGTTGGCAATAACGTTTGAGGCAGGCGTTCTGACTTATTTATTCACAGTGACGCGATCGTGCGGGAGTCTCACCCGGCTTTCCCTTTTACGCCGATCCTTGAAAGATAGGCACCTCAAAGCTATAGATTGTTAAAGACCAAGCGGAAGATTATTGCCTTTAATACACTGAAAGTCAATGGTCGCCGACGTGCCCGACGCTATCGCTCGCCCGCGTCGCCGCGTTTCGGCAGCGGTCTGGCGTAACCCTTTCGGGCCGTAAGTATCACGGCCAACAATCGGGACCGGCGGCCCGCAGCCGGCGAACCGGCATCTGCCTTTTCAAATTCGAACGAGTAGGTATAGTGCCCCGCCGACAACTTTTTACACGTTTCCTCGGTCAGGTGAAAGAGAAACGCGTCAGCGTACTTACCCATACTCTCATCGACATGGCCGAGCACCTCGCCGCCGATGTCGTTCAGATAGACCGGAACGCTTTCGATCGCCTCACAACGTGAATAATGATCGCCAAGCACATGCCTGCGAGAAAGAGCCAGTGGTCCGTAAGCCATACAGTCAGTCTAACACGTACAAACCGATCAGCGGTGAAATAAAAAAGCTGCCCGGAACTATTGATTCGGCGGGCAGCTTTGCATTTGTCGGAAAGGGGCCTGGGACTACCAGCGGCCGCCGCCGCCATAGCCGCCGCCGCCACCGCGATTTCCACCGCCGTAGCCGCCACCGCCGCCGCGGTTACCACCGCCGTAGCCGCCGCGTCCGCCGCCGCCGCTGCGATTCTCCTGCGGTTTTGCCTCGTTGACCTTGAGCGCACGGCCGTCAACTTCCTTGCCGTTGAGCTGTGCGATAGCATTTTCGCCCTCGGCCTGCGAAGCCATTTCGACAAAACCGAAACCACGCGAACGGCCCGTTTCACGGTCCTCGATGATATTGGCCGACTCAACCGTGCCGATGGCACCGAAAAGGTCGTTAAGGTCCTGGTTTGATGTGTTAAAGGAAATGTTTCCTACGTATAGTTTCATTGACATTGTTGGATATACCTTGCCTCTTTTCGAGGCTTCTAAAGAAGTGTCGAACCGGTCCCGGCGTCAAATAGAAACTATTCTGCGGCGAAGATAACGGATCTCGGATACTCAAAAAACTGAGAGCAACTTCTGATTAACTAATAGGGCCCGCTCTCAAACTTATCCAGAAATCGTTAAAGACGAAGCGCACCATAAACGGCGCGAGAGAAGGATTACATAAATGAGTATGACCGCACCGGCAATAAATAGCAATACCTATTTTCGTAAACCACCCCAACCCCGGGCCAAACCGCGATCGCCGGGCGCTTCGTCGCCGCCAAAGACCCGCTCCGCGACGCCGCCCTAAAACTGACCGACACCCTCGCCGTCATGCCGAGGTAAGTGGTCCCTGGTCCGCGGTCGGTGGTCGGTGGTCGGTGGTCGGTGGTCGGTGGTTCGTGGTTGGTGGTTGGTGGTTGGTGGTTCGTGGTTCGTGGTCGGTGGTTCGTGGTCGGCGATAGATGGTTGGTGATCGTTGATTGCAGATCCCTAAACGGGCTTCGCCCGTATCGCAGTG
>CAZQGN010000062.1:0-9501 GCA_964592865.1 uncultured Chloracidobacterium sp.
TATCTTCTCTTCTCTGCAACTGCACTCATCGGCGAGCGGATGTCAGCACCCACTTATCAGGGGCGTTGATCATCGACACGATCAACGCAATTATCTCGTCGTACTCGGCCAGGAGGCTCTGGACGACATTGGCATCGGTGTATCCGCAGGCGGCCGAAAATTCGAGCCAGGTTTGAGTCTCGGCGGCCTCGGCCTCAGCATCGTTGAGCTTGGCAACAAATGCGGCTATATACCGCCGTTTGCGCCATGCCTCTGCCGTGTTGGCACAAACAGACCTGGACGAACGACGTATCTGATCGGTCAACGAGTAGACCTCAGCTCTTGGAAACGACCTGCTCAATTCGAAGATCTCCATTGCCGCGGCAAATGCTTTTTTGTGAAGGATCAGATCCTGATGATGCAGTATTTTACTCATTGGACCCCGGACGAATACTATACTCCACGACTCCTCTTTTCTTTATCTCCGCTTCCCCCTATCTCCCTTTCTCCCCTTCCCCCTATCTCCCTTTCTCCGCTTCCCCCTATCTCCCTTTCTCCGCTTCCCCCTATCTCCCTCACCGCTCACAGGTGCTTAGCGGTCGAGGCCGACGAGAAACCGCTCGGCCGTTTCGATGTGCGAGGACCGTTTGTCGGCGGCCATCTTGTCAAATGTGCGGACGAGCATCCCGAGCCGCGGGTTGGTCAGGAAAAAGCCGCGGTGGACGTCAAGGAACCGCCAGAACAGGGCGTCCCAGACCGGCTGCCAATCGCCCCTGGGGTAGTCGCCCATTTTGATCAGATAGTTGCTCCCGCTGATGTAGGGTTTGGTTGCCATCAGCCCGCCGTCGGCAAACTGGCTCATCCCGTAAACGTTAGGCACCATCACCCAGTCATAAGCGTCGATGAAAAGCTCCATGAACCACCGATAGACCTCATCGGGGTCAAACTCGCACAGCAGCATAAAGTTGCCCAGTACCATCAGCCGCTCGATATGGTGGCAATAGCCCGTGTCGAGCACCTTTTTGATGGTCAGGTCGACGGGCACGATACCGGTCGACGCGTCCCAAAAGCTAGCGGGGATCTTGCGTTTGAAATTCCAAAAGTTCGTCGTCCGCTGGCGCGTGCCCGCCGTGCGGTAAACGCCGCCGATGAATTCGCGCCAGCCGATGATCTGCCGGACGAACCCCTCGAGCGAGTTGAGCGGAATATCGTTTGCGGCGGCAAATGACAGCGTCGTATCGATGACCTCGGCGGGCGTCAGCAGGCCGACATTGAGCATCGGCGTCAGGACGCTGTGGTGCAGTATCGGTTCGGCGGCGACCAGAGCGTCCTCGTACCTGCCAAATTCGCTAAAACGCCGTTCGAGAAACTGTCTGAGCCATGCTCGGCTCTCGTCAAACGTCACTGGGTATGTGAACGGGCTGTCGAGGCGGCCGTGATTCGCGTCAAATGTGGCCCTGACATATTCGGCGGCCTCGCGGGCAAACGGCCCCTCGGTGGGAAAATCGACCGGCGGCGGAACCTTTTTCGCGGGGTACCGCAGGCGATTGTCGGCGTCAAAGCTCCACTTGCCGCCGGCGGGCCTCAGGCCGTCATCGACCAGGATGTGCCGCTGCTTGCGCTGACCGGTGTAAAAATCGGTCTGAAAATAATGCCGCTTCCCGGCAAAATATGCCTGCAGCTTATCGCTCGAGTTGAGAAACATTGGCGAGCGATGTTCGACCAGCCGCACCCGGCCGCCAAAGCTCCTGATCCGCTTATCGAGCCAGTTGTCCGCAACGTCGCAATAGTGGATCTCGGTCACGCCGCGGCTGATCAGCTCCGGCATCAGGCGGCGGATGTCCGCAAGCTCGCTGCCGGACCCGATATAGAAGACATTCGCTCCCGCCTGACGCAGGTGCCGCTCGTAAAACTTCATCGTCGCCCTATGATATTTCAGCTTTTGCCGGTGAAATCTGTATTGCCTGAAGAACAGATATTCCTCGATCAGGTACAGGTCGGCACCGGGCACGATCGCCGGATTGTGCTCGAACAGCTGATGGGGAAAGATGACCGTCGCCCTCATTTCGTGCCGATGCTCGCAAGATAGAGTTTTTCGGACAAGGCGAAAAGGTCCGTTGCGTTTGTATTGCTCATGACGATGATCGTTTTTTTATTGGCGATGGTGCGTATCCAGTTCGAGGTCGAACCGAGGATGCCGCCCGTCCGGTAATAGAATCGCTCGCCGAATGAGCCATAGCCGTCCGAGCCCCAGAGGCCGTAGGCCGTATAGCCCAGTTCGGGATAGAACTTCAGCATCAGCTCGGCCGTTTTCGGCCGCAGCAACCGGCCCGTAAAGAGTGCCGTGTCAAATTTGAGCAGGTCGGCGGCGGTCGAGTACATCGCCCCGGCCGCAAAGTAGTTTTCGGGCAGATAGGCCTCGTCCTCGGTCAGGGCTTTGCCGCTCGTGCCGCCCGTATATGACCGGACCAGGCCGGGAACCGGTCGGCCGGACCTTGCCATTCCCGAATCCCTCATTTTCAGCGGGGACAATATCTCGGTCCGCAGCACCGCTTCGAACGGCATCCCGGCGACATTTTCGATGATCTTGCCGAGGATGATGTACTCCGTATTGGCATAGACGCTCCGTGAACCGGGTTCGAACGTCAGGCCGCCGGAGCAATAACGTCGGATAAACTCGTCGAGCGTGAGCGGCGAACGGTAGGGCAGCATTCCGGCCTGTCCGCTCTCGTCGGCGATCCCGGACGAATAGGTGAGCAGTTGGTGAATGGTGACCCGGTCCCGGCCCGGGCCGGTGTAGTCGGGAAAGTAGCGCCCGATCGTCTCGTTGGGGTCGATCTTGCCCTGTTCGAACAGCTTCATTACCAGGACCGCCGTAAAGGCCTTGGTGATCGACGCGATCCGGAATTTAGATCGCGGGGTGATCCTAGTCTTTGCCCGGCTGTCGGCCATTCCGACAGCTGCGGCGTAGTCGATCCTGCCGCCGGTCGCCACGAGAACGACGCCGCTAAAGCCTGACTCGGCCTCGGCGGCAGTGACGATCTTTGCAAATTCGCCGTCGACGCCGTAGGCGCCTGCCGCGATGACGAGTACCGCGAGGGCAGCCAAAACGCTGTTGATGATCCTGATCTTAGACATATAGTATCTTGGCCGGGCCGGGGCCGGGAACCTGTTCGCCTCGCGGGAGGCTAGTTACCGGGCCGCAATTTTTGCCTGAGGATGACTTCGCATTTTTTCCAGTAGCCAAAAAACGATGGAAAATAGCCGCGGACCTCCGGGAACATCCAGTCGCGCTCGACACGCGTTCCGGTGTAATGATTGTTGGCCGGATGCTCCTTATAGAAAACCTCGCCCGCGCCCGACTCGCTCGTCAGCTCGGCAAATTCGCCGACATAGACCTGTATTCGCTCGATATTGCCGGCCAGTTTTAAGATAAATTCGATCGTCCGCGGCGAGACCGGATATTTTTCGAAATGTGACGGTTCGAGCAGCAGTACCCGATTGACAGATTCGCCGCTGCGCCAAAACGGGTCGAGATTGTAGAAATTGTAGACCAGCGTCGATAGCGACGGGTCGATCGTGATCGGCCGCCGTGGTGGCAGGTCCGTCCGCAGCCGGGGCGTTTCTAACTCACGCAGCACCGGCGGTACCGGCATGCCCGGCAAGCTCTCATACGGCACGTCCAGAAAGGTGCCGTGCTGATCTGTGCCGCAGTATTTGTTGATGTTGTCCTGGTTGGCGTAGTACTTTTTGCCGCTGAACGCGGCGCAGACCCACTGCCAGCTGAGTGCGTTGCTCGCCCAGTCAGCGTCCAGCAGGTGGTAGTAAAACCACCGGGCAGGCAGCCGCCAATGGCTGCGTGCGATATTGCAGGTGATCGCGGCAATGTACATTCGGGCGTGGTTGTGCACATAGCCGGCCGCGTACAGGCCGCGGATCGCATCATCGACCGCCTCGATGCCGGTCGCCGCATCGAGCACCGCCCGCGGCATCGAGTGGTTGGCGACGTCAGGCTGCGGCTGCCGCAGATCGGAATCGAGCATTTCCTGTTTAACGCGCCAGACGTTCTGAAAGTAGTCACGCCATGCAAGTTCCATCAGAAACTTTTCGATCTGGTGGTACTTGTAGCCCCGCTCCAACGTCCGCTCCATCACATACCGGGTCGAGATCACGCCGCGGCTGATGTACGGCGACAGGCGAGTGACCGCACCGCCGAGAAAGTTGCGGCTGCGGGCGTATCGGACGGGATCGGGCTGTTCGGCCGCGTCGAGAATTTTCGAAAGTTCAGTTTCAAACATATCACTGCCGGCCTCGGCCGATGCGCGGGCCCGTACGGCTCTGTTCGGTGTAAGGCATCCGGCCCAAAACAAAGATCGCTTCGCATTATGCTGAAGCGATCTATTAGATTCGTCGGGAACTGGTAAAGGATTCATATCAGGCGAGTTTTTCGGCCGCATTCGCGTTCGGGGCCGACCATTCAGGGCTCACTCCCACAAATACATCGCGCCGGCCACACCATTGTTCGAGAAGGAACACGCGGCGATGGCAATTATGTTAGGCCTTTTGCCGATCCGGCGCGTCTAATTGTGTTTAGTGAAAATACGGCGGCCCATGAGATCCACCTACACTCTTGCGATGATGATCCTGTTCGGCATACTGCTTTGCGCTTCGGTGACCAGTGCTCAAGAGACCAGACGGATCACGTTTGGCGGCGTCAGCGTTGACGTGGTCGTGGATCGCCCCGCAAACCACATCGTGGACGTACTGATCACATTTCCGGGAACGGTCGGATCGGATGCGGAAATAGTGCCGGCCGCACGAAACATCCTCGCCCGGGTCAAGGAGATAACCAACCGGACCGATATGATGATCGTCAGCGTTGCATACCCGCAAGAGGGGCGATTGCTGGGCGACGGTATCGCGGAAGCCGAAGCGGCACTACTCTGGGTAAAAGAAAAAGCGAGAAAGGACCTGAAACGAAAGGTGCGAAAGATATTTCTGATCGGCCACTCGCAGGGCGGCTATATGGTCACGCGGCTAAACACGATGCACCGAACGGACGGCGTTGTATCAAATGCTCCGGGGCCGTTGAATCTGGTCTATCGCTGCGGACTGGAGGAAAGCGGCCAGGTACCACCGTCTGCCGTCTGCAATTTGCTGAGGCAAACGTATGGCACAACGATGGCAAATCCGGCGGCGTACTCGGCACGGTCGCTGCTGAATTTTACGGATGGCCACAGGTCGGACATCCTGTTTGTCCAGGGGCTGCAGGATTCCGCGATACAGCTGTTTTCATGGCCGACATTTAAGCAGCAAATGACCAGCTGCACGACCTGTCAGAGCCGCCAGTTCGTCGAGATCGCCGGCGGCGGGCATACGTCGCTTTTCGACAGCCCGGTCGCGATCCAGGCATATAATGACTTTATAAACCGCTGATCGGAGCTATCTCTGTTTGGCGGCAAAATGATCCCAGGCGGCCCGGGCGATATCGGCGATGATCTTCTCGTTCGTGTCAAAGTCCTCCTTGGAATCGGTGACAAAAACACTGATGTAAAAGTATTTGCCGTTCGGCAGAAACACGATGCCGATGTCATTGACGGCGGCATGGACGCCGGTGGTCTTATGGGCACCTGAATAGCCTGTTTTGTGAGCGACGACTATGCCTTCGGGTAATTGGCCCCTCAGACGTTTGGGGCCGGTCGAAGTTTCACGCATTGTTCGCCAAATGAAATCGTGGCCTTTTTGTGATAGCTGCTTCTTTTTATTTTCGTAAAACTTTTTCAGGACCTCGTTCGCGGCCTGTGGAGTCGTCCAGTTTTGGAACATCATGTCCCAATTTGATTGCATCGTCTCTTCGTTGATCCGGATCGCGATGTCCTTGATGCCGTGTTTCTTGAAGTATTGCTCGACCGCGAGCGGGCCGCCGAGCATGCGCAGCAGTGCGTCGCAAGCGGCATTGTCGCTCTGCGAAACAGAGTACTCGACCAATTTCGATATCGGGAAGCTGCCGCCTTCGGGGTTCTCTTCACGGAGCGGACTCCACATTCCGGGTAACATTTGTTCTTTCTTGATCTCGACTTGCTGATCGAGCTTAAACTTGCCCTTGTCGATCTCAGCCAACATCATCAGGCCGATGTGAAACTTAAAAACGCTCTGCATCGGGTAGCGGCGTTCGCCGTTTACAACGACCTCGTCCTTGCCGTCGCCGCCGACGATCGCAACGCCGACGGTCGCTTTTCTGGCAGACAGGATCCGCTCGATCTGCGGTTTCAGGTCAGCCTTGCCCTGAGCGAAGGCCTGACCAGCGGCCAATAAGACGAGTAGCAATAAAATGTAGAATGATCGTTTCATATCACTTACCGCCAAGATTGCAGATGTTTATCGTTGCGAGGCCGAGTTCTCTGACCTTTCGTTCGTCGGCGATCGACAGGTCCTTTTTGCCCTGTTCGCAATAGATCGCCATTCGGCCCATATACGCGGTCGCGAGCGTCGGGTCGAGCTCGACGGCCTTTGTATAGTCAGCGAGGGCGAGGTCCTTTTTACCGAGGTCATCGTTCACGCTTGCTCTGCCGTTGTAGGCATCGGCATTTTTCGGGTTGTGTTTGATCGCTTGTTCAAAATCGGAAAGTGCGAGTTTCAATCGTTGGATGGTTTCGGCATCCGGCGTCGATTTGTTGCGCATGTCGGTCGAATACATCAGGCCGCGTTCAACCAGTGCCGCGTCAAAATTCGGTTTGTATCTGATAGCCGCACTTAGGTCCTCGAGCATTTTCGTGTGCTGAAGGCGAATTTTGTCGATCGCGTTGCCGTCGGTGCTGACGCTGTAAGGAAATCTCTTGTAGGTAACTGCCCGGTTAAAATACGCCGTCGCGTAGTCGGGTTTTTCCTTGATCGCATTTGTAAAATCCGCGACCGCCAAATAGCCGTCCTGCAGACGAAAATAGAGCATTCCGCGCGTGTTGAAATATTTCTCGTTGTATTTGCTCTGCTTTATCGCCTCGTCAAGATCGAGCAGAGCGTCTTTTAGTTTGCCGTTGTCACGATGGACCGTTCCGCGAATGTAAAAGGCATCGGGATAATCCGGAGCGACCTTGACGGCCTGATCCAGATCGTTCATTGCGGTGGCGTCATCCAAATAGTATTTGGCTAAACCGCGATGAGCGAGGGCAACTCCGTTTGGTTTGATCGAGATCGACTTGTCGAAATCAGTGATCGATTCTTTGTAAAAACCGAAGGCAAGCAGCAGTTTGCCGCGTGCGTTGTAATACGGATATTCACCCGGTGCCAGGTCGATCGCTTTACTCAGGTCCGCTAAAGCCCTTTGAGCGATACCGTTAGCAGTTTTTCGGTCGTCGTCATCGTCTTTGGTCTTGACGGCGATCTCTGTCAACGCCAGCCCGCGAAAGTGCAGGATCTTGGTGTTGTTTGGCTGAGCCGCCAAAACTTTGTCCAGATCATTGACCGCAAGCTGATGTTTGCGAGTCAGGAAGTAGATCATTCCCCGCTCATTCAAAGCGTCGATGTAATTGGGGTAGATCCCGATCGCCTTGGTCAATGCTTCGATCGAATCGCTTATTTCAAGTGCTTTCCATAGCGCCTTGCCCTGGGCGTAGAACTCAACCGCTTTCGCCGGGACCGCCGTCTGAACGGCCGGCAGCGGCTTCGGCTGCGTCACCTTCGGCGTCGGCTTTGGTGTCGGCCGCACTTTCTGAGCATTGACCGCCGTGACGGACAACAGACACGCGGCAAATACCGCGGCGATAAATGAGAAGCTCTTTGTCATTTCAATTTAGTACTGTTGATCACGCACGCCTGGCAATAAGCGGCGTGCTTTCGACGATCGTGCGTCAATGATGATCGCCGCCGGTCCCACTCTCAGGGCCGCGGCAGATCTCGGGGCCGGCAGCTTTTAAACTCAGCGGAAATCGCGCTTATGCCGACGGCTGTGGCCCGCTCACTATTTCGGTTTGATCGGGATCCATATTTCTTCCTCAGAATTTGGGTCGCCATTTTTGTATTTCTCGCCCAAAACTTCAAAATGTGGCCTGTCGTCCAGTTGATAAGCGGAGCCCGGCATCCAAACGTCGAAAATATGCCGGAAAATGGAGTTTGCATCTGAGCCTTTGTAATCGAAAACAGCGTAAAGTCCGCTTTCCAAGATGAACGTCTCCATGTTGTCGGGGATGTTCACAAGGTCGGAAACTTCGACCGCAGCCCATCTTTCAAACTCGTTTGACGGCTTAAACTCCGCAAAATATCCCGGTGGATAGATCACCATCGAAATCAATTCGTTGGTCAAATTATTGGTTATCTCGTTTCTCCGCGGTAAGAACATCCGCCATAGGTCGCCGACGACATAATCTGCCAAACTCATCGGAAGCTTTTTGCCGACCAGCTTTTTTCCAATAGATACTTCGATTCGTGGGGTCATTTTTCTATCTCAATATTGTACTTTTCCAGAAGTCCGCCTAAGCCCGAGATCGAGAACTTCGCTTTTTTGACCTTATTGACATCCGGGTCGATGGAGTAGTTAAACGCGGTCCTAAAGTCCGCCTTTTCAAGTATGGTTTGGTCAAAGGCAGCGTTCTTCAGATCGCAGTTGTCAAAGATCACGCCGGTTAGATCGCTCTGCGAAAAATCAACCTCCTTCAAATGCGTATTTTTGAAGAGGGTGTTTTTGATTTTCGTGTTGTGAAATGAAGAATGATCTAACGAACAGCCATCAAAGGAAAATGCCAATCCAAACCGGTTGGAAACGTCAAAACTCATTCCCAACATTTTACAATCGCTAAAGATCACATCACGCCAAACCGTTTCGATCATTTTTACCAGGCTTAGATTACAGTCGCTAAACTCGCAATCGATAAACCGATTTCCCGAAAGATCGATACTGGAAAAGTTGCAGTTCCTGAACGTGCAGTCCTGGTATTCGCTTTCCTGTGGCAGGTTCTGCGCAAAATCAACGCCCTCAAATATTTCGGATTCCATACTTATCAAACTGCAGCGATGTCTAAAATTTCTCTCTTGCCGCGTCAGGAAAGGGGCCGTGGTAGATCTCGGACCCGGCCGGTTTGAACTCAGCGGCCCCCTCGCTCATGCCAAAGGCACGTGCATTTTCGGCCTCCGATAAAAAATCTCGCACCGCGACCGGAGAATGAGTGTGAACGCGAAAGAAACGTTATGGAGCTTTGGTCCTGGTCTTTATCGCGTTGTCGATGCAGCTGCCGGCGTTTCTTTTTATGGCCGGTAGGCTTTTCCGCAGGCCCGATATCATGTCATAAACCGATGGCGGCACGACCGTCGGATCCGAAAATCCCTTTGCGATATTTTCAAAGAAAGTCGCATTTTCGAGAGCCTTTCCACAATAGGCCACAGTGCCTGTCAGCTGGCGTTTAGCCGTCTCGTTTTCCCACATCTGGGCGGCTTGTGTGGCGTTGCTGATCGTGGCATTCGCCATACCGAAGTACTGCCCGATGTCCCTGTAGTAGCTGGTCAAAAGATAACCGTCATTCTTCCACTGAA
>CAZQGN010000063.1:0-9246 GCA_964592865.1 uncultured Chloracidobacterium sp.
TGGGGATGTAGCTCAGCTGGGAGAGCGCGGCGTTCGCAATGCCGAGGCCAGGAGTTCGATCCTCCTCATCTCCACCATTTCACTAGACGAGCCGATCGGCTCGTCTTTTTATTTTGTGCTGAGCCCAGCCAGGATCCGACCGACCGGATAAACGCCGGTCTTCTGATCGAGAAAGTAGCGCGAACGTTCGTAAAAGAAATTCAGTCGGGCTCGCGGATTTTTCGCAAACGCCGGATCTTTGAGTTTTTCGTCGAACTCCGATTTGATCTTCGGGTCGTCGGCGAGCATTTTTAAGGCAAGTTTCTCGATCTGGTAGCCTTCGCCGTACTCCTTTTGCTCAAAGACCGAGTTAAAGAATCCCCAATAAACTAATGAATCGGGCCCCGACGGTTCGAGCAGGTGAATAGCGACGCCTGCATTGGCCTGAGCCATTGGGACGATCACGGAACCGGCTCGAAACGTTCGTGATTCGCTATAAGCGATCGGTTTGCATGAGAGTGTGATCCTATTTTCGAACGAGTTTGTTGACCATTTCGGTTCGGTCAATTTATAGCTTTCTACGGTGAATATCCGATCATTCTTGATCCGCTCGAATTTGACGCCATGCAGGTCGAGCAGACTGATCACATCCTTATATTGCGGCGGGATGATGTAGTAAAGCGGCGGAGCAACCGATCGATCTACTTTGCCCTCATCAAATCTCGGGATCGTGATGTGAAGCGGTTTTGAGCCATATATTATCCGTCTCGCACCTGAGATCGGACTTTCGTCGATCTTGTATTCAATGCCTTTGAATTCAAGCGGAGTCGATCGGTCAGTTACCGAAAGCGTCAACGGGAATTTGGCTTTAGGATCAAACGACTTGCCGCGTTCGATGGCTTCAGCCTCGGCCGACTTGTTGGCCGCAAACAATGACGACCTTGAATTACCTATTTCCTCGATGAAATATCGAAGTGTGTCGTAAGTGCCGCGGACGCGGGAACGATATTCTTTGTAAACGTGGGTTTCGATCAACAGCCCCGCACGGTTTCGCAGCAGCGTATAACCGGTGGCATATCTCGGCGTCGGGATAAATGTCGCGATGCCGCCGGTGACCTCTCGCCCGGCGAACTCGACGTAATGTGTGAGCAAATTGCCTTCTTTTTCGACCTTAGGCACGACCTTACCGTCAAAATGCTCATCCATCCAGGTCTTGATCGCGGGCGAAACCTCCTGAAAATGGGCGTATTCGTACGTCAGATTGTACTGGAAATCAGCTCCGTCAGTGACGTGGCAGTCAACAAACACGTCCGGCTGCCATCGATCCCACAGTTTCAGCCATGCGCGGGTTTCAGGAGCGTCGGCCTTCATGTAATCGCGATTCAAGTTCAGATTCGACGCATTTGCGCGAAATCCCATCTCGTCAGGCCCATTCTGGTTCATACGCATGAACGGCGAACGGTTCTCGTGGCCGTCAACGTTGTATATGACCTGAAACAGGACGACAACGTCCCTCAGAAGGGCGGCCTGCGTTTTAGTAATTGCGATGTCGCGAATGAGTGCAAGACCCGCGTCCTTGCCGTCGATCTCGCCGGCATGTATTCCGGCCTGAATGAGAACGACAGCCTTGCCTTGCTTACGAGCGATCTCGGGAGAAAACGCTCCGCCGCTTGCCGCGACCAGCAATGGCATTTCACGCCCCTCCCCACTTGTTCCGTATGTTTGATAATGAACCAGGCCGCCTGAGGCCGCCGCAATTTTTTTGCTGAATGAAATCGCCTCATCATAGGTACTCGTTTTTGCGTAATTGGTCTTTTCGGCAGTGGTTTGCCATTCCAAAGGGACATTGCCCATTGAACTTTGGGAAAAGCTTACGACAGAGGCCAAAATGACCAACGAGAAGGTGCCCAGGATTCCTGCAATTTTCATAAGCGTTATTATACTTCGGTAGTACGGCGATTTCGCATACCAGGTATCCGAAATGGAGGTCAGTGTTGAAAAATGGGGTCTGGCGACGTCGTATTCATATCACGACGCACCTTTGAGTCTCTTTTTGTGAAGTGCGAATATCGCCAACGTAGCCAGAAACGCAAATGCCGACGCGATGGTAACGCCAAAGAAAGCGTAGGTATAATCCCCGCCATTACGATCAGCGAGATAGCCGGTAATGCGTCCGCCAATGGCAGCTCCGGTGACTTCGATCAGCGTTATGAGGCCGAGGATCTTGCCGATCTCTCGCCGACCGAAAAAATCGGCTGCCAGTCTTTGCAGCAAAACGAAGGTACCTCCGTATCCGATCGCGAAGGGCAGAAGAAAATACAGCGAATTATCCGCCGTTAAACCCAAAAGTACTAGCGACGCAGCGAACATCAGGAGCGAACATCCGACCATGACCCGGATTGCACGAAATCTGTCGCTTAGTGCACCTGCGAGAAACTTGCCGCCGATACTTATCGCGAAGAGTGCCGATTGAGCGAACGCAGCTGTCTCCGCCGAAACGCCGATCTTCGGTGATTGCAGATACAGGATAAATTGTTGGCTGGTGACGAAAATCGGATAAAAAACAAGGGCGGCACATGCCCCGAAAGCCCAAAACAGCGGTGTGCGGACCGCTTCGCCAATTGTCATTCCGTCGGTCGCCGCGATGTCGGCCGACTCAGATGTTTTCAAGCTTGGCTCTTTGACCAAAAAGACAACTGTTGGAAATAAGATAAGCCAGACTATCGAGGTCAGAGCGACCATCGCGTATCTCCAACCGTAACGAGCGATCAGCGGGGCGGCGACAAGCGGTATCGCAGCGCCACCGAGACTGGTGCCGGTTAGAACTATGCCAAGCGCCGTGCCCCGGCCCTTATCAAACCACTTGGAAACAAGTACGACACAAGGGGCAACGCCGATGAAGCCGAGTGATGCTCCCATCAAACCTCTTGCGGCGTAAACCGCCTCGGCTGTGGAAGCTTGTGAGTGGATCAGGAGCCCGCCGCCGAGCAGCACGCAACCCAATAGCATTACGGGCCTCAGACCAGATCGAGAGATAAACCACCCGCCGATCAAGGAGGAAATACCAGATATCAGAAAGGTTATGTTTGCAGAGTTTCCGATAAAGGTCTCGGCCCACGATGGGTCGATAGCCCCAATAGCCACAAATTCTTCACGGATCGGTTTGTAAAACGGAGGCAGGCCGCCGATCGCCAAACCATTGCTGATCATAAGCGAGAGAACCGCGATAATGACGATCACCCAGCCGTATTTTTTCTGCTGTTCGATCATAAAAGTACCTTGCCGCAAACGTCACGGTCCAACATTGATAAAATATGGCGGAATCGGTTATCTAAAAACGCTTGTAACGCTGGACGTATTCCTGCGGTTCGATGTCAGGGTTGAGCCTCGCATCGGGGACCGGTTCCCCGGCTTTCAGGGCAAGGGGCAACACCCCGGCCCACACGTTAAGCGAATAATCGGCCTCGTCATCAACCGGGTCGCCGGTGCGCATCTTTGCCGAAGCTTCGCTTATCGGCAGCCGAAGGACGATCGTTGCCTTCAGCTCAAGATCGGTGGGCGGCCGAACATCGTTCCAGCGTCCGGGGATCAGATGCTCAGTAAATGCCTCAAGAGCTTTGATCTTTTCTTCGTCACCCGTGACCATTTCGGCATTGCCGATGATCACGATCGAGCGGTAGTTGATCGAATGATGAAATGCGGATCGTGCGAGGACCAACCCGTCGATCAGCGTGACCGTGACGCATATGTCGATACCGTCCGCGAGTGACCGCATCAAGCGGCTCGCCGACGAACCGTGAACATACAGATCGTTGCCAACGCGGCCGTATGCTGTCGGGATAACGTAGGGCTGACCATCGGCGACAAACCCGACGTGGCATATAAACGCCTCATCGAGAATCGAGTTGATCACATCGCGGTCAAAATTACCGCGTTTCGGGATACGTTTCAGTGTGGTTTTCTTGGTTGGTTCTAATTGGTCACTCATAGGTCGTTAATACAATCAGCCAAGAATAACATTGGTCGCGGCACCTAAATCCGTGTCCTGCGTCACAAATTCAAACATTTTTTTACTTTGCATCCATCCAGTTATCACCAACACCGATCTCAACTACCAGCGGGACATCGAGCGTTGCTGCGGCTTCCATTTCGCGTTTTATCAGTTTAATGGCGGCCTCGATCTCTGATTCCGGCCCTTCGAACAGAAGTTCGTCGTGGACCTGCATTATCATTCTGGTTTCGAGCTTTTCGGCCGCAAGGGCATTGGCAACGCGGATCATCGCTATCTTGACTATGTCGCTCGCGGTGCCCTGGATCGGCATGTTGATCGCCTCACGCTCAGCGCGAGAGCGGACGGCGAAATTGCGGTCATTGATCGAAGGGAAGTGCCGTCGACGGCCAAAAAGCGAGGCGATGTAGCCCTTTTCACGGGCCTCGACCGGGGTGCGATCCATATAATCGCGTATGCCCTTGTATGTCTCAAAATAATCGGCGATCACCTGTTTCGCCTCCGAACGGCTGATGCCAACCCGCTGTGATAGTCCAAATGCCTCGACCGCGTAGGCGATGCCGAAATTGACTATCTTCGCGAGCCTGCGTTTCTCCTTGAGATCCTTTTCCGATGTCGCACCGAAGACGAGCCGCGCAGTTTGCGAGTGAATGTCCTCATTGTTCCTGTAGGCCTCCAACATCCGCGGGTCCTTGGTAATGTGGGCGAGGATCCGGAGCTCAAGCTGCGAATAGTCGGCCGAGATCAGCTTATTTCCGGGTTCAGGAATGAAAGCTCTACGGATTTGCTGGCCGAGTTCAGTGCGGACCGGAATATTCTGCAGATTTGGTTCGGTGGAACTTAATCGTCCGGTTGCGGCGACGGTCTGATTCAAGGCTCCGTGAACACGACCGTCCGACGCGATCATTTTAGGCAAAGCGTCGGCATATGTCGCCCGCAGTTTATCCAGTTCGCGGTAATCAATAATGTGTCGGGCGATCTCGTAGGTTTCGGCCAATTCGACAAGGACGTCGTGGCTGGTAGATACCTGGCCAGTCGCGGTCTTTTTGCCGGTTTCGATATTTAACTCGCCAAAAACCTCCCCGACCTGCTTGGGCGAGCCAATGTTGAACTCTCGTCCGGCGATGTTTGTGATCTTTTCCCGAAGCGATTCAAGCTCGCCCGAGATATACTCCGAGAACTTTTTGAGGCTGTCGCCGTTGACTTTCATGCCGGTCAATTCGATATCCGCCAGGATCGGGATCAACGGTAGTTCGATCTCGTCATACAAATTTTCAAGGTCATTATCACGGAGTTTCGCCCTGAGTATCGGTGCCAAGCGAGCAACGAAATCGGCATTTTCGGCGGTGCGGAACGCGGCTTCGTCGAAACCCTCCGGGACCGAGTGAGCCGCATCGACATCCGCGTATATCTGCGCGAGAAACGCGATCGGGTAACTTGTTCGCGTCGATTCAAGGAGGTAGGCTGCGATCAGCACATCATCTTTGATGCCTGCGGGCCTGATGCCGAGTCCGAGCAGCGATCCGAGATTCCGCTTTTCGTCAAAGACGGCCTTAGCGAAGTTCTCACTTGTCAGCACATAATTGATCTGACGGAGGGCCTCGATCCTGCCGCCTGCAAATCCGTCGAGGTCTAGGTAAAATGCCTCGCCGTTACCGAGCCCGAAACCAATGCCATGCGGGCCGGGTTTTTCATAACAACTAGCCTTTTCATTGGTATTCGAATCGTTGACATGATAGCTCCACCGGTTTGCCTCGATCAGCCGGCCGATCATCTCGTCTAGTGAACGGCTGTTATTAACGACCGTATATTTGCTCTCAACGGCGGCCGATACCCTCGGCTGCGTGTCGAAAAGCCCACTTCCGGAGGATGGCTGAAGAGAGACCGCCACCGTTCCGGGACCTGAGAATTCATTGGTCAACGTCTTGAATTCAAGTTCGCGAAACAGTTCGTAAGCGAGCTGCCGGTTTGGTTCACGGGCCTTTAGCGATTCGATGTCGAGGTCGATGGGCACCGAAGTGTGGACCGTGGCAAGTTCGAGCGACTGTTTAATGATCTCCTGATTATTTTGCAGGCTTTCACGGTAGGTCTTGTGGGTGATCTTGTCCGCATTGGCCATCGCCTCAAGTGCCGAACCATACTCAAGCACAAGCTTAAGTGCACCTTTTTCACCGATGCCCGGGGCGCCCGGAATATTGTCGACGGCATCGCCCATCAGTCCGAGAAGGTCGATGATCTTTTCTGGCGGCAGACCGAATTTGTTTTTGACCCAAGCTTCGTCACACCATTCGATCGGCGGAACGGGTACTTTTCGTTTTAGGTTCTGCGAGTTCTGCCGCATCGCGACTATGTAGGGGTCACGTACGAGTTGGCACAGGTCCTTATCATTTGAGACGATTACGGCCTGCATCCCCTTTGCCGAGCATTCGTTTGCGAGTGTTCCGATAATGTCGTCCGCCTCGTACCCGTCCATCTTCAGGATCGGGATATTAAACGCCTCACAAACTCGGATGATGTACGGAAGTTGGGATGCGAGGTCGTCGGGCATTGCCTCGCGGTTCGCCTTGTACGCCTCAAATGAGTCATGGCGGAAAGTTGGAGCCGCAGTATCAAAAACGGCCGCCACGTAGTCAGGCTTTTCGTCATTGAGCAGCTTGCGCAGCATGTTGGTGAACACAAAAACTGCTTGCGTCACCTGACCCTTACTGTTATGCATCGGCTCTTGGCGCATTCCCATCGGGGCAAAGAAAGCGCGAAATATGTGCGACATCGAGTCGATCAGGAATACTCTTTTCATCGTGGCTTAACCTTAATATAAAGCCGAGCTTCGGCACAAGTTTTGACCATTCGTAATCTGAACGCGGTTCTTCGCTCGAGATCGACCGCCGGGCAAGGCGAAGTGAATATTTTGAACCACTGAGCTGACCGCCGTTTGACACAATTTGCGGCGTACGATATTCTTTACGTTCGCCTGCAGTCAGGCGAGAGTGTTTGTGTCCGGTTCGTCTAGGGGTTAGGACACCGCCCTTTCACGGCGGCAACACGGGTTCAAATCCCGTACCGGATACCATCCTTATTTGAAAGTTTTGCATCATAAGACTTTAATAGAATTCGCCGCTCATCGGCGAATTTTTTAGTTTGGGGGTCAGATGGTCAAGAGATACGCGTTAGTCCTGAGCTTTATCCTGTTTGCGTGGTGCCAAATCCAGGCGCAGTCGGCCGTCGACACCCTCTTGGTGCTGCCATTTGAAAACACCTCGGACAAGGCTGAATTTAACTGGGTCGGCGAGAGCTTTGCGGATTCGTTGTCGAATCTGCTAAGGGTTCCCAATCTGAACGTCATCTCGAACGACCAGCGAAAGATCGTCCAATCAAAGCTCCGGATCCCTTTAACGACATTGCCGAGTCTGGCGACATCGCTCAAACTCGCTCGCGAAACAAACGCCACGATACTCGTTTCGGGCCGCTATAACATCATTCCGGCTCAGGGCGATTCGGCTGCAACGATCAACGTGACGGCCAAGATCGTTCGCGTCAACGAAGGTCGGTTCATGAGCGAAGAACTGCCGGACGGCCGCCGCATCACCCGCGATATCAACCTAAATGATGCCCTCGGCAATCTGCAGTCCGTACAGGGCCAGATCGCCTATCAGATACTGTATCAGCGCGACAAATCATTGCCATTTTCGCAAAATCAGCTGATCGAAACCGCAAGCAAGGTTCCGGCGCGTGCATTCGAGGCCTACATCAAGGGACTTCTGTCCCCGTCAGGCGAGGCCCGCGAAAACTTTTTGAAGAACGCGATTCGCCTCTACGCCGAGGTGTCGCAGGACGGTACATACTCAGATGCCGCCCTGGAACTAGCTCACCTCTATCTGGGACAGCGAAAATTCGCTGACGCCATCAATTATTTTGAACAGGTGATCAACACCCAGCAGCAGTGCCGCGATAAGGCCAAGGCCGAAAACCGGGCTCCCCAATGTAACGATGACATCCTCGCTGAAGCGTCGTTTTACATCGGCCTGGTCCACCTCCAGCAATTCAATTTTGAACGGTCGATCGCCGTGTTGCGTCCGCTCGCCGAAGATATGAAGCTTACGAGCGTGTACAACGCACTCGGAGCTATCGTGGTTCAGGCGTCTCGTGCTGAAAAGAAAAATCCGGCCAGGGCCGCGGGGCTATTGAACGAAGGTGTCGAATTGCTCAAAAAGGCGGCCGAAGCGGCGACTGACGATGGGAACGTTAAGTTCAACTACGCTGTTTCCCTATATCTGAGCGGAAATCTACAGGATGCGGCAAATCAGTTTCGCTCGGCAATAGTCTCAAACCCGAGGGACGGCGAGGCGTACTATATCCTTTCTAAAACCCTCGGTGAGATCAAAGATCCGGCCGCGGCGGACATGGATAATCAAGCCCGACGATACCTCACAAACAATAACCGCTATGCGACGCTTGAGACCGAGTGGGCTAAGTCGAAAACGATCAACGGCATTCCGCTGCGCGTCGAACAGCCGTCGCGAAAGGATTTCGTCGCGGTTATTCTCAGCCGAAAGCAAGGCGTCGCCGTCCAACCGCAGATGAATGAATCGGATACGCTGCTTGCCCAGGCCCGCACGATGGTCAAGAACGGCCAGGACGACGAAGCGATGGCGGTATTGCGGCGGGTGCTCGCAAGTGAACCGATGAGTGCCGAAAGTTATCTGCTGCTCGGTAAGATACATCTTCGCCGCGGAGACATCGAACAAGCGATTAGCTCCTTTAAGACCTCGATCTTCTGGGACAACAGGACGATCGAGGCACATGTTTCGTTGGGCAAGATATACGTCGAAAAGGGCGATTGTCTGCAGGCCAAGAACTACGCGGCGTCCGCACTGGAGATCGATCAGGAGAATCAGGATGCGATCGGGTTACAACGATTGTCAGAAAGGTGCTCGAAATAGTATGCGGCCGACTAAATCTCGGCCCCAAATTCGTGCGTTAGTCGTAAGACAAACCAAATTCCAAAATTATTTTTTCGTGAAAAGCCCAATGAATATGGGCTTTTCGTGTTTTGTGCGGTAACAAATGTGAAGTAGATATTGGCTTTACTCCGTCTTTGGCACGCCATATGCAATAGAGTGAATCGGCTAGCTTGATAACTTAATCAAGACCCCGCCGCCATCACTACTCCGAGCATGGTTTGCCACTGTGCTTGAACACCTTCCGAGCGTTCCTTCAGTTGTCCTTCCATTAAGAGCCCGGCCGAAAAGGCCGGGCTT
>CAZQGN010000064.1:0-7145 GCA_964592865.1 uncultured Chloracidobacterium sp.
GGTCGCGGATCTCAGACTAATACAAAAAGGCCGCTCCTCGCGGGGCGGCCTTTTTCGGTTTCGATCGCTGTGGCGGGCCGGGGTTAGCGGCGGCCGCGGCGGAGCAGCAGCCCGAGTACGACGCCGACAGCGGCTGAGATGAGGATGGTCTGGCCCGGTTTTTGGCGGGCAAATTCCTTGGCGTCCTCGACCAGCTCTTTCGGGTCCTTGGCCGAGATCTCTTTGAACTTATCGCCGGCCTGCGTGAACTTTTCGTTGGCAAAATCGCGTGCCTTGACGGCCGCGTCCTGTATCTTCTGGCCGTATTCCTGTGCCTGCATCTTGATATCTCCTAAAAACTCGTCATCCGTCACCTTTTCGCCCGCGTTGAGCGGTACCAGGCTCTGTTCCAATTCCATTTCTGCTTTCTTAACTTCGGCTTCAAATTCAGACATTTTCGATCCAACCTCCAAAATAGCGTTTCGTTATAAATGCCCTGCGGCCAATTGCCCTGCCGCAAAAAAGGCGACTGTACAGATGACCGCATCTGCTCAATGGTTGTAACGATATTTTACGCCGATTTGTTCCCGATATCACCATGTATGTGAATTTTGTCACAAAACGCGATTGACAAGTCCGAATCCAAAATGCAACTCTATTCGAAAAGTAAGTAAGCACTTACTTAGTGGCGCAAGGAGCGTGCATTTTTGATCAAAGAGTTATTTGCCTGTAATCATGCCGGCCGTATGACCGGCGACGCCCGCCGTGAGCAGATATTGCGCACGGCCGTTTCCCTGTTTTCGCAAAAGGGATTTAAGGGCACGACGACCAAGGAGATCGCCGCCGCGGCCGGCGTCTCCGAGGCGATGGTATTTCGCCATTTTGCCTCAAAGGACGAGCTGTACGCCGCGATCCTCGACACCAAGGGCTGCCAGGACGGCGTTCACCGCTTTCCGTGGGAGGAGAACGAGGTGCTGCGTAAGGCGATCGAGGACAAGGACGATCTGGCCGTTTTTTACAACATCGCCCTCGACGCGCTCAACAAGCACGAATCGGATGTCGGGTTCATGCGGCTGTTGTTCTATTCGGCGCTCGAGGAGCACAAGCTGGCCGAGATGTTCTTTAGCGACTTTATCTCAAAGATATATGCATTTATCGGCGGCTACATCGCCGAGCGTCAGGCCGACGGCGACTTTCGCGAGCTCGACCCGCGGATCGCTGTCCGCAGCTTTTTGGGCATGTTGATACACCATTCGCTGAACAACCTCCTGTGGGACAAGAACCGGATGATCATCGACATCACTAATCAGGAAGCGGCCAGGAACTTTGCCGAAATTTTATTGAACGGGATCAGAAAGGCCGACGCCCGAGCGTAACGGCCCTATCAAACGATGAGAAGTCAAAAATACCTAGCATCTGTCGGACTCGTATTGACCGCCGCCGCACTGGCGCTGAGCGGTTGCGGATCGCGCGCGGCCAACACCAACTCGAACACGGGCGCGCAGCCGACCGTCGTCGATGTCGCCGCCACGCAGGCGATCGTACAGCCGATCCCGACCTATTTTGAGGCCACCGGCAACCTCGCCAGCGACGCCGCGACCGATGTCGCCCCGGCCGTCGGCGGCAAGATCGTCGAGGTCAACTTTGACGTCGGCAGTTATGTCGAAAAGGGCAGCGTGCTGGTCCGTCTCGACGACCGCGACGCCCGCATCCGCCTCGAACAGGCCCAGGCACAGGCCGAACAGCAGCGAAAGGCCGTCGATCAGGCAGTCGCCGCACTTCGGCAGGCGCAGATCAGGCTCAACGTTAAGGACGGCGAGGTCTTTAACACCGAGACCTTTTCGCAGGTCAAATCGACCAAGGCCAATCTCGATCTCGCCGAAAAGGAGCTGACGCGGGCCCAACGCCTGTTTGACAGCGGCGACGTCTCGCGTTCGGCGCTCGACGCCCGCCGGGCACAGCGTGACGCGCTGCTCGGCCAGCTCGACGAGGCGAGGTCGAACGCCGCCGTCGCCGTCAAGGCGATCAACTCGGCCGAGGCCGCCGTCGCGACCGCCAAGACGGCCGTCGCGACCGCTCAGACACAG
Organism: uncultured Chloracidobacterium sp.; assembly: GCA_964592865.1. Classification (GTDB taxonomy): domain Bacteria; phylum Acidobacteriota; class Blastocatellia; order Pyrinomonadales; family Pyrinomonadaceae; genus OLB17. The sequence goes on from CAZQGN010000064.1 coordinate 2,067, forward strand.
GTCGATCAGGCCCGAAAGGCTCTCACCGACACGGTCATCTACGCCCCGATCAGCGGCTATATCGCCGAGCGCGTCGCCGACCCCGGCGAGTTTGTGACGCCGAACGCGCCCAACACCAAGGTCGCGACGATCGTCCGGACATCGACCCTGCGGCTGAAGATCGACGTGCCCGAGGCGTCGATCGGCAAGGTCGGCATCGGCCAGGGCATATCGCTGCAGACAAGCGCCTATCCCGACCGCAACTTTGCCGGAACGGTCGTCCGGATGATGCCGAACATCAACGCCACGGCCCGCACGCTGGTCGTCGAGGCCGAGGTTTCGAACGGCGAAGGCCTGCTCAAGCCGGGCCAGTTTGCCACCGTGCGGATCACCCAGTCCAAGCCCGAGAACGCCGTCATGATACCGGCGTCGGCCGTCCGGACCGAGGGCGAATCGCATAAGGTCTTTGTCATCAAGGACGGCGTCGCCCATGAGCACATCGTCCAGCTCGGCCTGCTCGAAAACGGGCTGATCCAGATCAAGACCGGCGTGGCCGAGGGCGAACTCGTCGCAACGACCAACATCAACACGCTTTTTGACGGTGTCGCCGTGAGGCAGACCAACTAGTTGATCTAAAAGAGGTTTTACGTATGCAGTGGCTGGCTGAAGTTTGTGTAAAGCGACCGGTATTCGCGACGATGCTCATATTGTCGCTGGTCGTGGTCGGGGCGTTTTCGTTCTTTAGTCTGGGCGTCGATCTTTTTCCGAAGATCGATTTTCCGACCATCACGATCACCGTCGTCAATCCCGGCGCATCGCCGCAGGAGATCGAGACCGAGATCACCGAAAAGGTCGAGGAGGCCGTCAATACCATCAGCGGTATCGACGAGCTGCGTTCGAGCTCGGTCGAGGGCATCTCGCAGGTGTTTGTCCAGTTCGTACTCGAAAAGGACGTCAATATCGCCGCTCAGGAGGTCGAGAACCGCGTCCAGACCGTGATCCCGAATCTGCCCGAGACCGCCAAACAGCCGGCCGTCCAAAAGCTGGACACCGACGCCGCTCCGGTCCTGCGCATTTCGGTCTCGGCGCCCAAATCGCTCCGCGATGTGACCGAGGTCGCCCGTAAACAGATCAAGGAACGCATCGAGTCGATCAACGGCGTCGGCCAGATCACGATCATCGGCGGCCGCGAACGCCAGATCAACGTCTGGGTCGACCCCGACAAGATGCGTTCGTACAACGTAACGCCGGCCGAGGTCTCAGGCGCGCTGCGGATCCAGAATATGGAGTTTCCGAGCGGTCGCCTCGACGAGGGGCAAAAGGAAACCAGCGTCCGCACCGTCGGCAAGATCAAAACGCCCGAGGAGTTTAACGACGTCGTCGTCGCGACCCGCGGTAACTATCAGGTCAAGGTCAAGGACCTCGGCTACGTCGAGGACGGCGCCGAGGAAACGCGTTCCGAGGCCCGCCTGAACGGTGTGCCGGCCGTGACGCTGATCGTTTCGAAACAGTCCGGCCAGAATACGGTCGCCGTTTCGCGTGAGATCAAGGCCCGCCTCGCCGAGATCGAAAAGACGCTGCCGCCCGGATTTCAGATGCGCGTCATCGGCGACAACTCGGTCTTTATCGAAAATTCGCTCCACGCTATCGAGGAGCATCTGATCGTCGGCTCGATACTCGCGGCCATCGTCGTTTTCCTGTTTTTGTGGAGCTTCAGGTCGACGCTCATCGCCGGCCTCGCCATCCCGACCTCGATCATCGCGACCTTTGCGCTGATGTACGCGATGGGCTATACGCTCAATTCGATCACGATGCTCAGCCTCACGCTGATGGTCGGTATCGTCATCGACGACGCCATCGTCGTGCTCGAAAACATCTTTCGCTTTGTCGAGGAAAAGGGCATGAGTCCGCACCAGGCCGCGATCGAAGGCACGCGCGAGATCGGATTGGCGGTTTTGGCGACCACGCTGTCGCTGATGGCGGTGTTTGTCCCGATCGGCTTTATGCAGGGCATCGTCGGTCGATTTATGTCGAGCTTCGGGCTGACGGCGTCGTTTGCCGTGCTCGTGTCGCTGATCGTGTCGTTTTCGCTGACGCCGATGCTGGCGGCACGCCTCATCAAGCGTAAAAAGGAAGAGCCGATCGACCTTTCCGACGACATCAGCGGCGACGGCATGCTCGAGCACAAGCCAGCGTCCGACAGCCACTACACCGGTTGGTTCGGCGTTGTTGACCGGTTTTACACGACGCTGCTGCGATTTTCGATGGCCCATCGCTGGGTGATCGTGCTCGTCTGTCTGCTCGTATTTATCAGCATCGTGCCGCTGTTCATGTTCGTCGGCAAGAACTTCCTGCCCGTCGACGACCAATCGCAGTTTGAGATCTCGGTCCGCGCGCCCGAGGGGTCGAGCATCGGCGCGACGTCACAGCTTTTTGAACGCATCGCCTCCGAGATCCGCAAGATGCCGGGCGTCACCGACACGCTGTCGACCGTCGGCGGCGGCCAGCAGCAGGTCGTCAACGCCGGCACCATCTACGTCAAGCTCGCCGACATCAAGGACCGCACCAAAACGCAGGAAATGATGATGGACGACGCCCGCAAACTGCTCAAGGACTTTCCGCCCGAGCTGCGTACCGGCGTTCAGCAGGTCCAGGCGTTCTCTGGCGGCGGATTCAGAAACGCCAATGTCCAGTTCCTGATCGCCGGCCCCGACCTCAAAAAGCTTGAGGAATATTCGGCCAAGATCCTCGAGAAGATGCGTTCGATACCCGACGCCGTCGACGTCGATTCGACGCTCATCTCGGGCAAACCCGAGCTGCAGCTGCAGATCGACCGCGACACGGCGGCCGACCTCGGCGTACGCGTCGGCGATATCTCGCAGGCGCTCAATACGCTCGTCGCCGGCCAGGAAGCCACGACATTCAACGCTGGCAACGACCAGTACGAGGTCCGCGTCCGGGCGATCAACCCCTTTCGAACCAGCGTCGAGGGGCTTCGCCGGATGATCGTGCCGTCGTCAAAGGTCGGCTGGGTGACGCTCGACCGCGTCGTCAAGACCGCGTCCGGCACCGGACCGAGTTCGGTCGACCGCACCAATCGCCAGCGTCAGGTGACGCTGCTTGCAAATACGCGTCCGGGCGGTTCGGCGGCCAGCATCACTTCGGCGATCGACAGTTACGTCAAGGAGCTCAATCTGCCGTCGACCTACCGCACGGGCTATGTCGGCCAGTCAAAGGAGATGGGCAAGGCCGGCTTCTATTTCCTGCTCGCGTTCGCGCTGTCGTTCATATTTATGTACATCGTCCTGGCGGCGCAGTTCGAATCGTTCATCCATCCGGTGACGATCCTCTTGACGCTGCCGTTGTCGATACCGTTCGGTATCTTCAGCCTGCTCGTGCTCGGCCAGACGGTCAACATCTTTTCGGGCCTCGGGCTGCTGCTGCTGTTCGGCGTCGTCAAAAAGAACGCAATTTTGCAGATCGATCATACCAACACGCTGCGATCGCATGGAATGGGGCGGTATGAGGCCATCATTCAGGCCAACCGCGACCGTCTGCGGCCGATCCTGATGACGACGATCGCGCTTGTCGCCGGAATGATCCCGCTCGTCGTTTCGACCGGTGCGGGTTCGGGCACCAACCGCTCGATCGGCGTGCTTGTGGTCGGCGGCCAGAGCCTCTGTTTGCTGCTGACGCTGCTCGCGGTGCCGGTGTTCTATTCGATCTTCGACGACCTGGCGGAGTTTCGCGTTTTCCGGTACGTAACGCGCTTTTCTGAGTGGCTGTTTGGCGGCATCAAGCGCCGCATCGCCGGCGCCACCAGCGGGATCATCGGCAAATGAAGATGTTCGGCACCAATGACAGCCCGGGCATTTACGCTCCGCCGCCGCTCGTTTTTGCGAGCGGGCTGATCGCCAGCGGCGTGTTGACGTGGTTTTACCCGATCGCGGCTCCGGCGGCTGTGGTCCGGATCGTGATTGGCGGAGTCTCGGTCGCGGTCGGTTTGACAGTGCTTTTGTCGGTTTACGTCGCGATGCGGCGGGCGAAGACGAATATCGAGCCTTGGCGGCCGACGACGACCGTGATCGAGAGCGGCTTTTATGCCTATTCTCGAAACCCGATCTACGTCGCCATGGCGATCGTCTATTTCGGCATCGCGGCACTATTCGGCCTGATCTGGAGCCTTATATTTTTACCGGCCTGTGTGGCCTTTATACATTTTTTTCAAATCTTGCCCGAGGAAAGGTATCTCGAGGCAAAGTTTGGCAGCAGTTATATCGCATACAGGTCGCGTGTCAGACGTTGGATCTAACGAGTTTTTATGAATAGGCAAATACTGACCTTTGTCATATTGATCATATCTGCGACCGTGGCCTTTTCGCAGACCGCGACGCCCACGCCCGCGGGCGGCGATGTCCAAAAGGTCGCGCCCGAGGATCTCAAGGGTGTTCCGCCGATCGCTCCGGACTATCGTTCGGATGAGCGCGGCTTGCCCGATCTCGGCCGCGTCGGCGTCGATATGACACGGCAAAGGCCGCTCACGCTGCGCGAGACCATCGAGCTCGCGCTCAGCAATAACCGCGACATCGAGGTGTCGCGCAAGACGGTCCGCATGGCCGAGTTCGACCTGCAGTCGACCCGCGGATTCTTTCAGCCGCGTCTGACCGGCCAGGCATATTACGACCACGCGACCACGCCGAACGTCAGTATTTTCAGCAATAATCAAAAGACCAATCAAGGCACGCTGCTCGGCAACGCCGCTCTGCAGGCGTTTGCGCCCAAGTACGGCACGGTCTTTACCGGTTCGTTCAACAATTCGCGCGTCACGACCGACAATCCGATCTCGATCCTCAGCCCGCAGTACACTTCGACGATGGCGTTCGCGTTGACCCAGCCGCTCTTTCGCGGCCGCAAGATCGACGCCGCCCGCCGCAGCATCGAGATATTCAAGAAAAATCTCTCGCTCACCGACACGCAGTTTCGCCAGCGGTCGATCGAGATCGTCGCCGGCGCCGAAAAGGCCTATTGGGACCTCGCCTTTGCCCTGCGCAATCTGCAGGTCCAGCGTGACAGCGTCCGCGACGCCAAGAGCCAGCTCGA
>CAZQGN010000064.1:7245-9204 GCA_964592865.1 uncultured Chloracidobacterium sp.
TGCGCAATCTGCAGGTCCAGCGTGACAGCGTCCGCGACGCCAAGAGCCAGCTCGAACACAACCGCCGCCTCGTTGACGAGGGCCAGCTCGCCCCGATCGACATCGTCGCCGCCGAAACGCAGGTCGCCAATTTCGAACAGGCCGTCTATGACGCGCTCAATGTCGTCAACCAGGCCGAAAACGCGCTCAAGAATCTCATTTCGCCCAACCGCGGCGACCGCCTGTGGTCCGAGGCGCTGACGCCGATCGACACCGTCGAGCTCGAGGCACCGCGCACGACGCTGACCGAGGCGATGGAAATGGCGCTGAGCAACCGCCCCGAACTCGAGATCAACCGGGCTCAGCGTGAGATCAACGCCATCGACCAGCGGCTATATCACGATCAAAAGCGACCGCAGATCGACCTCATCGCCAGCTATTCGTCATCGGGTGTCGGCGGCAAGCAAAACCCGGATTTCAGCCCGACGTTCCCGACGCCGTGCTCGACCGCACCGACATCGCCGGCGTGTGCCCAGCAGCAGGCCAATCTCGCTCTGCTGACCGGCAATCCGCTCAACGGCATCTTTGCCAACCGTTACCCGACCTACCGCATCGGCATCCAGTTCAACCTGCCGCTTTTCGGCGACAAGACGGCCGGCGCGCTGCTCGGCAAGTCAAAGGTCGAGGCCGAGCGGATCGAGACCCAGCGTGAGCAGATCGAGCAGGCCGTACAGGTCGAGGTACGCAACGCCCTGCAGGCGATCCGCACGTCCGAAGCGCGGCTTCGTGCGGCGGCCATCGCCCGCGAAAATACCGCCAAACAGTACGATTCCGAACAGCGAAAGCTCGACGCCGGCCAGTCCGACGTGTACAAGGTGCTCGAGCGCCAGACGGCTCTCGCCGCCGCCCGCAGCAACGAACTCCGGGCCCGCACCGAGCTCAACAAGGCGATCGCCGAGCTCGAACGCGCGACCGGCAACTCGCTCAAGGCAAAGAATATCGAGCCAAAATAGCCTATGAAAGCCGTCTTTATCGACGATTTTTCGTCCGGCCGCGGATTGTCGCTCGCCGAGGTGCCCGATCCGGCCGCACCGTCGGGGACCGCGGTCCTGGTGCGTGTGCGGGCCGCCGGCCTCAATCGCGCCGACCTTTTGCAGGCTCGGGGGCTGTATCCGCCGCCGTCCGGCGTTTCGCCCAATATTCCCGGGCTCGAGTTTGCGGGTGAGGTCGCGGCCGTCGGCGACGGCGTGTCCGAATGGCGGCCGGGCGACCGCGTTTTCGGCATAACGGCCGGCGAGGCTCAGGCCGAATACGTCTCGATCGACGAACGCCATCTCGCACGCATTCCCGACCGGCTGTCGTTCAACGAGGCGGCGGCCGTGCCCGAGGCGTTCATAACCGCTTTTGACGCCGTCGTCACACAGGCCGGGCTCGCCCGCGGCGAAACGCTGCTCATCCACGCGGTCGGGTCGGGCGTCGGCCTCGCCGCTCTGCAGATCGGACGCGCGGTCGGAGCACGCGTCATCGGCACGTCGCGAACGCCCGCCAAGCTCGACGCCTGCCGCGAGTTCGGCCTCGACTCGGGGCTTGTCACCGCCGAACCGGTCTTCGCCGACGCCGTCAATGAGGCGACCGGCGGCCATGGTGCCGACGTCATCCTCGACCTCGTCGGCGGAGCCTATTTTCCCGAAAATTTACGCTCGCTTGCGCCGAAGGGCCGCGTGATGCTGGTCGGGCTGACCGCCGGACGCAAGGCCGAGGTTGATCTCGGCATGATCCTGCAAAAGCGTGCGACCGTTCGCGGAACGGTGCTCCGCGGCCGCTCGTTTGACGAAAAGTGCGAGGCGACGCGGCACTTTCGCGGCGACGTCGTGCCGCTCCTCGCCGACGGCACGCTGCGGCCCGTCGTCGACCGCGTTTTCGCCGCGTCCGACGTGCTTGCGGCGTACGATCATCTGGCTTCGAATGAGAGTTTTGGAA
>CAZQGN010000065.1:0-7752 GCA_964592865.1 uncultured Chloracidobacterium sp.
CCCGCGGGCGGTTCGGTGACCTACACGGTCTCGGCGTCGATCTCGGCGGCGGCGACCGGTTCGCTCTCGAACACGGCGACAGTTGCGGCCGGCGGCGGCGTCACTGACCCGACGCCGGGCAACAATTCAGCGACCGATACCGACACGATAACCGCGTCGGCAGATCTCGCCATCACCAAGACCAACGGCGTCACATCCGTGACGGCCGGTACATCGACGACCTATACGATCACCGCGTCAAACGCCGGCCCGAGCAACGTTACGGGTGCGACCGTGGCCGACACATTCCCGGCGATCATTACCGGAGCGTCGTGGACCTGCGTCGGAGCGGGCGGCGGATCATGTTCGGCGACCGGACTCGGCAATATCAGCGACACGGTCAATATTCCGGTTGGCGGTTCGGTCACCTACACGGCTTCGGGAACGATCTCGCCGGCGGCGACCGGCACGCTCTCGAACACGGCGACCGTCTCAAGTTCGGTCACCGACCCGACACCGGCCAACAACTCGGCGACCGACACCGATACGATCATTCCTTCGGACACGGTACCGCCGACGGCGGTTTCGACGCCGGCCGGAGTTAATACAGCGGGCGGTTCGAGCTACGTGTTCCAGGTGACCTACGCCGACAATACGGCGATAAACGTCTCGACGCTCGACAGCAATGACGTGATCGTTACCGGCCCGTCGGCTTTTTCGGCACCGGCGACATTCGTGACGGTTGACAACAACACCAACGGCACTCCGCGAACGGCGACCTACTCGATCACGCCTCCGGGAGGAACGTGGGATGCTGCCGACAACGGCGTTTACTCGGTCGTGATGCAGGCGTCGCAGGTTTCCGATACGATCGGCAACTTTGTCCTCGCCGGCACGCTCGGCACTTTCCAGGTGCTGCCGCTCAACCTGACGGTCGACCGCACGGACGACACCGCGGCGGCCAACGCCTGTACTGCGGCGGCCAATGACTGCAGCCTGCGTGGTGCGATCTCGAGGGCAAATACGGCGGCGACCAACGACACGATCAATTTTGATCCGGTCGTTTTCGCCACGCCGCAGACGATCCTTCTCGGAAACACCGAGCTGGTGCTCAACAACGCCGGTACGATCAACATCGTCGGGCCCGGAGCCGACAAGGTGACGATCGACGGCAACAACGCGTCCCGGATCCTGGTCAACAGCACCGGCCTGGTCGCCACCGTCAGCGGCATCCGCTTTACTAAGGGCAACGGCGTCGGTACGACCAACACCGGCCGCGGCGGTGCGATCTATAACACCGGCGGCAACCTTACGATGAACGGCGTTATCATCAACGGCAACGCTGCTGCTAACGGCGGAGGCTTTAATACGGCGGGCAACGGCACGACGACGTTCATCAACTCGTGGATCTTCGGTAACACGACGACCGGATCGGGCGGCGCCGGGCAGAACTTCTCGGGTTCGACGCTCAACATCATCAACACGTCGATCACGGGCAACACGTCCGCCTCGACCACGGTCGGCGGCGGCGGTATCCAGGCGAACGGCACCGTCTTTGTCACCAACTCGACCATCGGCGGCAATACTGCGACCGGCGGTTCGGGCGGCGGCATCTTCTATAACGGAGCCAACCTGACGATCACCAACTCGACCATTGCGGGCAATACGTCGACCAACAACGGCGGCGGTATTCACGCGAGTGTTGCGACGGGATCGGTCCGCAACTCGATCATCGCAGGCAATAACGGAACGCCGACGTCGGTCGACGCGACGGGCACGTGGGTGTCGAACGGCAACAACATCATCGGCGTTGTCGGACTCTCGGGCGGCTGGGTCGGCTCTGACCTGCAAAATACCGATCCGCTGCTTGCACCGCTCGGTTACTACGGCGGCAACGGCCTGACCTTTGCACTGACCTCGCTCTCGCCGGCGATCAACGCCGCTCAGGGCTGTGTGCTGACGCTGACCTGTTCGGGTACTAACCCTGCGGCCGCGATCACGCTCGACCAGCGTGGTGCAGCACGTGTCGGGGCAGTTGATATCGGAGCGTTTGAGTTGAACAACTCGGCGAACGGCGGTTCGTACGTCGCGGTGCTGCCCTCGGGCCTGCAAAACTCGCCGTACTCATACCAGCTGACGGCCAACAACGGCCCGTTCATTCAGGTCGTGACCAACGGCACGCTGCCCAACGGCATCGTCCTGTCGACGGCCGCGGCGCCTGAGACCGCGACCTCGCTGGCCGGCACGCCCACGGTGTTCGGTGTGTTCAATTTCGGCGTCACATCGTCGTCGGGTGCCAACTTTAACCTGACGAACTACACGCTGACGGTATTCGCGGCGGCGGGCTCGCCGGTCTTCATCGAGGGCCGCCTGACCGACACCAGCGGCCAGCCGGTCAGGAACGCGTCCGTCGTTCTCACCGACACGGGCGTGTTGAAACGTACGACGCTGACCTCGCCGCTCGGCTATTACCGATTTGAGAACGTACCGGCCGGGCCGGGCTACACTATCGGCGTTTCGTCGAAGCGTTACACGTTCACGCCGGTCAACTTTACGGCCAATCTCAACATCACCGGCCTCGATCTGGTCGGCACACCTCTGCCGTAAAAGCTGCGGCATACAAACAAAAAAAGAGGGGGCCGCGAGGCCTCCTCTCTTTTTTTTGCGACGATCTACTGCGGCAATGCGACGAGATCGAGATCCGTGATATTGTCCGCGACCGAGATCAGGCGTTCGGGCGGTTCGAACCTGAATCGCCTCGACGCGACCGAGATCACATAATCCTGGCCCGCCGCGACACCGTCGAAAGCGTATGTGCCGAAGCTGCCGGTCTGTACCGTGCGGGTTTCGCCGGCCCGGTTTCTGAGCGTGACGATGGCGTTGACGATGCCGCGTCCGTCAGCGGTCAGGACGCGTCCCGAAACGCTGACCTCGGCCGCTGTCGGGTAGAGCAGCCCGATGCCCCAATCCGAAAAGCTCGAGACACCCGTAACGAACGCCGTGTTTGTCGGCGGATCGATCCGGTTCGGCGTTACCTCGGTCGTGACGCCTGATTCGTATTTGAAGACCTTAAAGGTCGGTTCGGCACCGACCACGTCGGCATCCTGGTAGGTAAATGCAAGATTGGCGGTGATCGTGCCGGTCTTGGTCAGCCGCCACTGCCGCGTTACCGAATTGTACGGATCGAGGAACGGGAGCATCGTGCCGGTGGTCGAAACGGTCAGGCTCGATCCGGCGACGACGTCCGTGATTTCCACACTGACGGGCATTCCCGCGGGGCTGTCCGCGGTACGGTTGTTTATGATCACGGGCTCCGGCCCGACGGGGAACGTGTACGTTCCGGTCGTGCAGAAGATCCGTGTTATCTCGCCGGCGACAAATCCGCCGGGGCCGGTCGATGTTATTTCCGAACCGCAATCCAACGTCAGTACGTGCCCGTCGGTCATTACCGTACCGCCGAGGTCGAGCGTTCCGTCAATATGAATGTCGCCGACGAGGCACGAACCGTCGCCGAGCGAGACCATACTGTACGTGCCGGCCGGAACGTCCGCCGTGCCGACGGTGTAAAGGTCGGGTGCCGAGGCCGAGGTATTTGTCGTCAGGTTGCCTGACGTGTCGCGAGCCGCGACATAGTACGCGACGGCACTGCCGGCCGGTGCTCCGGGTATCGTACACGCCACGTCCGGATAGCTCACACCGCACGGCACGGCCGTAAACTCGCCGCCGTTCACCGCGTAATAGATCACGGTCGAACCGACCGCGACGTTGTCCGTGATATGCACGGGCAGTTCGATCGGGTCGACCGACGTGGTATTGGCGATCGGAGTAAATGTGATGACCGGCCCGAGAATGTCGTCATTGTCGACGATCGTCACGTTTTGCGATGTGGTCGTACCGAGCACGATGCCGGACGACGGTGACGATATCGTCAAGACGGCTGTTTCCGGGCCCTCGAGGTACGAATCATCGGCCACATAGAATGTCGCCGTGCCGACCTTTTGATGATCGGGTATCGTGATAGTCGCGGTGCTGAGCGTATAGTCGCCCGCGGTGATTCCCGCACCCGAAACGCCCAACGCGACCGTCTGAGCACCGTTGACGTCATCGCTTGCCGTTGCGGTGACCGTGATCGCGGTTCCGGCAGCCTCGTAACCTGTCAGCGGTGCCGCCGAAAGCTCGACGCTCCGCCGTCTGTCCACGACGGTGACAGTCGCCGCCGCGGTGTTTCCCGTACCGAAATTTGCCGATGTCACGCGGCTCGTGACGTTATTCTTGGCGCCGGTTGAGGCTCCGGTCACGGTCAGGCTGACGACGCAATTGCAGCCGCCGGCGATCGTCGCACCGGTGAGTGTCACGGCGTTTGACGCGACGGTCAATGTGCCGCCGCACTGAGCCGATGATTGATCCGGCACGGTCAGGCCGTCAGGCATTGTATCGGTAAAGCCGACGCCGGTCAGCGGCTCGGCCGGATGCGGGTTGGTGACGGTGATGGTCAGCGAGGTTGCCGCACCGAGGTCGATCTCGGCGGCTCCGAACGCCTTTTCGATCAACGGCGGCCGACGGTATTCATATGCTCCGCGGTCGTCAAAGGCGCGTGCTCCGACGCCGGTATTTGCCGTCAACGGGTCGTCGATCCGCGGCCTGCCGTCGAGGTCGAGGGCAGGTTGGCCTGCCGCGTCCGAGTCGGCACTGTCGATCGCCGGTGAACCGCTCAAAACGTGATAGTCACCGACCGCCGAAGTTCCTTGGTACGGCACGCCTTCCTGCCGCAGTACCGGCGACACCGGTGCCGCAAACAGCGGATCGCCCTCGAGCCCGTTCGCCTCCTGGCCCGGGACCGCCGCCTGCATTGCCGCGAGCGTCATGTAGTTGACGTTGTTCCAGATGATCTGCACCGGCGCGCTGCCGATGTTGTAAACGTTGTGGTCCGATACCGTTCCGTCGACCGAAGCCGCATCGACCCGCAGATTGCCGCCAAATGAAATGGCCGGCGGTGTGTAACCGTTATTTGCCGAAATGTTGTTGCGGATGACCGCATGGTGCGAGCCCGTCGCCGGTTCGCCTTCGAAATTGATGCCGACCGTTCCGTTGCCGTGAACGGTATTGCCGACGACCGTGTTGTACGGCGAATTATTTGTGTCGATGCCGTGGTCGCCGTTCTCATAGCTGAGATTGCCTGCTATCAGGTTGTAGGTCGACGCGACGCCGAGGTCGTGATAATAGACGTTGATGCCGCTGTCCTCGTTGCTGTAAACGATGTTGTGGATGACGGTGTTATAGCTCGAACCGGTCAGTTCGATGCCCGCGGCGTCGGTCTCGACGACCGAAAAGTTGGCGTACGACAGGTTATTGCTGATGATGTTGTGATCGCTGTTGAGCACCAGCCTGATGCCGATACACGTATTGTGGTCGGTCGTGTTGCCCGATATCTCGGAGTATGTCGTGCCCCGCAGATAGATGCCCTGTTCGTACGGGTGCGTCGGCGACGTCACGCCTGATCGGCTGACGCGATTGTTGATGATCGTCAGGTGGTCCGACGCGTCGGCGTAGATGCCCTTGTACTTGGTGCTGTCGATGTTAAATCCGTCGATGACGATATAGCTCTTGGTGCTTATCGCGAACGCGCTTCCAAATCCGGCGTCGCCCGTCACCGTCACGTTCGGATCGGCCCGAAACGTCACCGGCTGGCCCGCGGCACCGCTCTTCGGATAGACGGTCTCGGCGTAGGTGCCGTGCAGCACGCGGACATTTTTGCCGGCGGTCGCCAGTGCCGCACCGCGTGAGATCGTGCAGAAGGGCAATGCCGGTGTGATGCCGCTGTTGCTGTCAGAACACGCGGCGTTGGTGTTATCGACGTAGTACGTCTCGTCGTCGATGATCGTGCCGGCCTTGACGCCGTCGCTGATCGTCGCGTTGACCGGCGTGTCGATCGTCAGGTCAAAGGTCTCGTTCGCTTCGGTAATGTTGTCCTGCGTTATCGCGACCGTAACGGCCGTCGAAGCTGCTCCGGCGTTGATCGTGCCGGTGCCCGCCGCGGCGGTATAGTCTGCTCCGGCAATGGCGGTACCGTCGCTCGTCGCATAGTGAAATGTCGATGCCAGCTCGCTCGCCCCGTTTCGCTGCACCGTAAAGCTCATCGTTCCGGCACTTTCGGGCGCCGATGCCGCCTGCAGCGAGAGTGTCGGCACGGGTTCGTTATCGGCGATCGTCACATTTTGCGATGTGACGGCCCCGAGCGTGATCCCGCCCGACGGCGAACCGATCGTCAGTGTCGCCGTTTCATCGCCCTCGTACACGGCGTCGTCGGCGACCGTAAATGTCACCGAGCCGGTCGTCGCCCCGTTGAGGATCGTGATCGTCGTTCCGCTCAGCGAATAATCGCCGGCAGTGATGTTGGTGCCGGTGACGCCGAGGCTGACCGTCTGGTTGCCGACGACCGGGCTCGCCGCCGTTGCGGTCGCGGTCACGACGGTTCGGTCGGCTTCGGTCGCCGCCGCGGTGTCTACCGAAAGTTGAACGGCATTTAGCGGATTCGGCTTTGCCGAGAGGTCATCGACGCCGAGTGCGTCGTCCGCCCCCGAGGCGTTATAGTCGTTCCATCTGACCCAGATCGTGCCGCCGTTTGCGATATTCAGGCCGGTGATCGTGCTGCTGATCGCGGTACGGTTGGCGGCGTTATTGCCGTCGAGAGCGGTTGCCGGTGACGTGTTATAGATCGGCGAGCTGAAATCAAGGGCGTTGTGGTCGATCCACGTTCCGGTGGTCAGGCTCGTCGCGTCGGTACTGTACTGAAAATCGAGCCGATCGGCCGGCCGTGGGCCGTCGCCGAGCCGCCATTGCTCGCCCGTGTAGCTGATCGTCAGCGACGCCATCACCGCACCGGTATTGTTGGTGAACGACGCTCCGATCGTCGGTATCAGCGTACCGCTGAGCAGGCCGCCAAAGGCCCGCTCCGATGAGAGATCCTGTCCCCAGCTATAGGTGTCGCCGGTCGATACCGTGCCGGATCTGGCCCTGTACGTCGTATTCGCGTTCGTGCCCGCCTCGCTGAACGCCCAGCCCTCCGGCACCGTCGTGTTGGTGTCGCCGGACGAGGCGAGCGTGTCAAAATTCTGCGTGTACGGCGTCGAAAATGACGTCAGGCTGACCGTCCCGGCCAGCGGGCCGAGCGGCCTTGCCGATGGCGCCAGCCAGGGTAATTTGGGTGACCACTCGCCAAATATCGACGGCCTCAGACGACCGTTGTCACGGCCGTTTGCCGACGCGGAGGCACTTGAAGCCGCGGCGTTTGACAGGAAAACGGCGGCTGCGGCGATGGTGATTATGAAAACTGTGATCGGGGCGATCCGGTGAACGGTTGACGTACTAAACATGGCGACTCACACCTCCAACCGCTTCTCGGCCGGATTCGGCCCGAACGGTTTGGAAAGTGAGCTTGCGAGGGAGAGTTTTTCAACTCACGCCCCTTCGTCGCCACCGGCCAGCACGGCATATTGCGCCGATGATACCTACTTTAATCGTATGCCTGTTTCGTGCGATAGATGTGACCGATGTCACATTATGACAATGTATTTTCGGCTAAATATACGCCGCGGCGGAGCCAGGTGCCTCATCGCCCGGACCGAAAACGAAAAAGCCGCCTACACGAGATAGGCGGCCTTAATATTGGAGCAATTTGCCCGGCGGATCTAGCGCACAAACGCGTTCGGCACGGGAATGTCGCCGCTTGAGCCGAACTGCTGTATCAGCGTGCCGGCGGTCGAGCGTTGGGCG
>CAZQGN010000066.1:0-7723 GCA_964592865.1 uncultured Chloracidobacterium sp.
ATATTTATGATACTTACGATATTTACGATGTTTATGATATTTATGGCCGAAAACGGCCATTTCACTCGCCGGCGGGCGTTTTTAGCTGCAGGTAGAGCCAGTTGCGGGCGAGCCGCCATTCGCGCATGACGGTGCTGAGCGAGACGCCGAGGAGTTCGGCGATCTCGTCGAAGGTCAATCCGCCGAAAAAGTGAAATTCGACGATCTGCACCTGACGCGGGTCGAGTTTTGCGAGCTTGACGAGAGCTTCTTCGAGGGCGAGGACATCGACCTGCTGCTCGGCAATGTCGATCTGCGTGCGGGCCGCCGCGTCATCGATCGGCACATCGGCGACGCCGTTACCACGCTTTTGCCGGCCGCGGCGTTTGGCGTGATCGACCAGTATCCGCCGCATCATCATCGACGCGAGGCTTATAAACTCGACACGCGAGGCGGCGTCGATCGAATGCTGCTGCCTGAGCCTGAGATACGCCTCGTGGACGAGATCGGTCGGCCGCAGAGTGTGGCCCGAGCGTTCGAGCCGCAGGTGATACGCCGCCAGCCGCCGGAGTTCGGCGTACGCCTTGGGCATCAAGCTGTCGAGTCGTGTGTCCGCCATAAACCGCCCGGGATCTGCACGCCGAAATTGCAAAGAAAATTTTTTTCGCGGGCCGTGACATATTTTGCCGCGAAATGTCGCATTACTGTACGGAAGTGCGGCCTCAAAAGGCCGGTCCAAAGCCGCGTGCGGTCCCCGGTTGAGTGATGATACTCCCGATCAAAATCGGCGCGCAAGTTTATCTCTCACACAAAAGAGCAGGCTCTCCCGCACTGCTCTTTTGTTTTTTGGGCCCGCCGAACAACCGTAAGCCGGGCCGCCATTGTTAGTTGTGCCAAACTAGCCTATGATACAGACATGGGCAGACTTTCTCACAGTTTCGTCCGGACTTCACTCCCGGCGCTTGTAATTACCGCTATATTCGCGATCCAGACCGTAATGGCAGCATCGGCGGTCGAGTTTTTTGCCTCGCGCTCGTTCGGCGGCCATAACCCGATGTACTACGCGACGAGTGCGGGCGATTTTGACGGCGACGGCAACCCCGACGTCGTGACCGCCAGCTACGACAAGCTGTTCGTGTACTTTGGCAACGGAACGGGCACGTTTGACGCGGCACCGCTGACGGTCTATTCGTACAACAACAATACATACGTTTTCCCGCTCGCGGCCGACTTTAACTCGGACGGCCGGTCGGACCTCGTTTTCTTCAGGACAAACCCGCAGACGTCGCAGCCCGCGATCGCCGTCTATTTCGGCAACGCCGACAAGACGTTCAAGGTGCCGGTCTTCAGCAGCCCGTCGCCAATGCCGACCGACCTCAAGGCCGTCGATATGGACCAGGACGGCAAGCTCGACCTCGTCGGGCCGGCCCAGGCATCGGGCAATAACCTGATCGTCACGTACAAGGGCGACCTGGCGGGCGGCTTCACCGTTTCGGAGCAGGCAAATACGGGGCTCGCGGCGGGTTCCGTCGCGCCGGTGGACATCGACAACGACGGCAAGATCGACCTCGCGTACGGCACGTCGCAGGACCTGCGGGCGGTGCGAAATCTGGGCGGCGGTTCGTATGACGCGCCCGTTACGATCGCCTCGGTGAGCTTCGGATTTGGGTCTGTTCGCGGTGCCGACGTCAATAACGACGGTAAGATCGACCTCATCGCGTCGCAGGCGGTGACAAGCACGCCGATCGCGGCGGTCAGGCTCGGGGCGGGAGGATTTGCCTTCACGGCGGCGCCCGACATCACGCTCAACACCAACGAACGGGCCACGCTGACGGCGGTCGCCGACCTCGACCTCGACGGCAAAAAAGACCTCGTCCTGTCATCGACAAACCGCACGATCATCCGACGCGGTGCGGGCGACGGCACATTTGCCCAACAGACGGTGATCGCGGACGGCGGCGGCGGTGACGCCTTTGTCAGCGACGTCAACCGCGACGGCGCGCCCGATATCGTCGCCAATGAGTCGATCGAATTTGCGGTCGTCGGTTCGGGCAGCTTTTCGGTGCTGCTGAACTACGGCGACGGGACGTTCATCTCCGGCTCATTTGTGCAGACGCTGGCCGGGACCAAGGACGTCGAAACCGCGCACTTTAACACCGACAATCTGCCCGACCTCGTGATCGTCAACCGCGGAGCGGGCGGCGGGCCGGGCCCGATCTACGTGCTCATTCAGGGCTCGGCGGCGGCACCGGCAAAGGCCGGGGCGAACTTCGAAGCGGCCGAGATCGTGCCCGAAAAAAAGGGCCTGGTCGATCCCGGCGTGGACGGTTACGCGGCGGCGACGGGCGATTTTAACTCCGACGGGCGGACCGACATCATCGTCGCCGGCCACGGCGCATTCGGCGCGGCGGACAACGCCCTTTACCTGCGCAATCTGGGCAACAATACCTTTGCGACATCGCTGATGCGGTTTGGCACGGTCGATATCCTCGACGCGGCCGCGGCCGACGTGAACGGCGACGGCAAGCCCGACATGATCACGACCGGTGCCGGCGGCGTGCTCGTTTCAATGGGCGTCGGGAACGGGACGTTTCTGCCGCCGACCAACTATCTGCCGACGACCGCCAGCGGCCGCATCGTGGTCGCCGACCTCAATAACGACACGCACCGCGACCTCGCGATACACACTTATCAAGCCGATCAGGCGGCGATATTGCTCAATGACGGCCTCGGCGGATTTACCGCGGCGGCGGCCGTCTCGCCCGGATCGGGATTGCTCGACATCGCCTGTGCCGATATGAACCGCGACGGTATCAAGGACATCATCGCGGCCCGCGGTTCGGGCGTGACGGTCGTGCCGGGAACGGGCGGCGGAGCGTTCGGCGTCGGGCAGACGTTTCAGATCACGCAGGTATCGGCACTCGGCGTGGCGACCGGCGACTGGAACCTCGACGGCGTGCCGGACGTCGGCGTGATGGCGGGCCGCAATACCATCGTCACGCTGCTCAATAACGGCTACGGCGGCCTCGGGCACGAGCGGATGTGGACCGCCGGCGTCGAAACGACGACGATGGCCGTGTCCGACTTTGACCTGGACACGAAACCCGACATCATCGCCGGATTTACGACATCCTCGGCCGGCTACGTCAAACTGCTGTTCAACCAGACCGATCAGGCGACGCTGACCCAACCGGCACCGTTCGATTTTGACGGCGACGGAAAGACCGACATTTCGGTATTTCGGCCCGGTTCAAGTGAATGGTGGATATCCAGAAGCGGCGGCTCCGGTGTATTTGCCGCTCAATTCGGATCATCGGGAGACCGGATCGCCCCGGCTGATTTTACCGGCGACGGCAAGGCCGATATAGCTCTCTGGCGGCCGTCAAACGGGACATGGTTCGTGCTCAGGAGCGAAGATCTGACCTATTACGCGTTTCCTTTCGGATCGAACGGCGACGTGCCGATGCCGGCTGATTTTGACGCCGACGGCAAGGCGGACGCGGCCGTTTTCAGGCCGACGGGCTCGATCTGGTACGTGCGGCGTTCGTCGGACTCGCAAACGTCGATCACGCAGTTCGGCTCGGCCGGCGACCGGCCCGTCGCGGCGGATTATGACGGCGACGGCAGGGCGGACATCGCCATCTTTCGCCCCGTCGGAGCGTCAGGTGCGGAGTGGTGGATCTCGCGGTCGACCGGCGGAACATACGCGGCGACATTTGGTACCTCGACCGACCTGACCGTGCCCGGCGACTGGACCGGCGACGGCAAGGCCGACATTGCGTTCTGGCGGCCGAACGGATTTTGGTACGTGCTCAGAAGCGAGGATTCGTCATATTTCGCCTTCCCGTTCGGGTCAAACGGCGATGTGCCTTCACCCGGCGACTATGACGGCGACGGGAAGTTCGACGCGGCCGTATTTCGCCAGCCCGGCAGCCAGTGGTTCGTCGCCAGATCGGGCGGCGGCACCCTCATCACCCAATTCGGCGCAAGCGGCGACACGCCGATCCCGAGTTCGTACGTCCGTTAAATTCAACTCATTCTCAGAACGCAACAAAATCCACGTCCGAGGCATTGTCCGTCACATTGATGACCTGCTGCGAGAATGTGAATCGTTTTGACACGACCGATAAAACAACCGTTTGCCCGGCTTCGATCTCGTCGAAATGGTAGTAGCCGAACGAGCTCGTGCGGACGGTTCGGGTGATGCCTTGAAGATCGGTCAACTGGACGATCGCGTTTCGCAGGCCGTTGCCGTTTGGTGTCAGGACGCGGCCGCTGATCGAAACGCCTGCTGCCGTCGGGGCGAGCGGTTGTGCACTGACACCCCAGTCGGAGAACGAAGAAACGTTGAAGGCAGTCACGGTGTTCGCGGCGGCGTTGACCGACGTGAGAGAGTGCTGTGTGATGAGTGCATTGCTATTTAACGGACGGCGGAAAACTTTGTAGTCGGCTTCCGTGCCGTTGACATCGGCGTTGACATAATTAAATGTCAGATTCGCCGTGATGCCCGCGCCTTCCAGAGACCAATAGCGTGATAGGGTTTTCGTGGTTGCCTGCAGGCCGGGCATAAAAGTATCAGTAACCGAGGCGGTCAGATTTCCCGTGCCGTTCACGTTGGCAACATTCAAAGGCGAATAATTGCCCGGGTCGCCAATCGGATAAGTAAAGCTCGCGCCCGCCGCCGCACAGAAATCACGCCGCACACTGCCGACGATATATGCCGAAGCCGAACCGCCCGTTAAATTTCCGCCGCATTGGACTTGCAGTTGCCCAATGTTCATTATCGAACTGATGCTCATTGTTCTGCCCGAAGGAATGATCCCGGTGAGCAAACCGTTCGGCACACCATTATTCCAATTTGCCGCATTACTCAGATCGCCGTCGGTAGTGGCGGTGGTCGTAAACGACAAAACGCTGACGATGTTGCTCGCACTGCGTCCGACAAACAGACGGTTGCGCGTCGCATCGAAGGCAAATGTATTCGTGCCGTTTGTAACCGTGCCGACAACGCTGTTGCCGCCGGTTGCGCCGTTGGTGATCAACCCGCTTGTCCCGCTTGCGCCGTTACCGAAGGTATAAGCACTAGCATCACCAACCGTCGGTGATGGTTTATCCCAACCCGAACTGTTGACGACAAAATTGCCGTTAGTCAAGGCGGTTACTCCGCCGGTGCCGACCCGATCATTTGTCGCCCCGCCGACAAGCGAGTTTGATGATGAAACCGTGCCGCTGACGCCCGTTGTCCCGTTGCCCCACGTTACCGCTCCGAAACTCGAGCTTCCCCAGATCGAACTGTTGACGACATAATTGCCGTTAGTCAAGGCGGTTACTCCGCCATAGCCGACAGTATCAAATGCCGTTGAGCCGACAAGCGAGTTTGATGATGAAACCGTGCCGCTGATGCCCGTTGTCCCGTTGCCCCACGTTACCGCGCCAACATCCGCGATCAAAGGCAAAGGATTATCCCAATTTTGACTGCGGACGACATAATTGCCGTTAGTCAAGGCGGTTACTCCGCCGATGCCGACCCGATCACTTGTCGCCCCGCCGACAAGCGAGTTTGATGATGAAACCGTGCCGCTGACGCCCGTTGTCCCGTTGCCCCATGTTACCGCGCCAACATCCGCGACCAAAAGCAAAGGATCATCCCAATTTTGACTGCGGACGACGTAATTGCCGTTAGTCAAGGCGGTTACTCCTTGACCACCGACCTGATCACTTGCCGACCCGCCGACAAGCGAGTTCGATGATGAAACCGTGCCGCTGATTCCCGTTGTCCCGTTGCCCCACGTTACCGCTCCGAAATCCGAGCTTCCCCAAATCGAACTGATGACGACGTAATTGCCGTTGGTCAAGGCGGTTACTCCGATGTTGCCGACACCATCATTTGACGTTGAACCAACGAGCGAGTTAGACGACGAAACTACGCCGCTGATGCCGGTCGTCCCGTTGCCCCACGTTACTGCTCCGACATTCGAGCTTCCCCAATCCTTACTGATGACAACATAGTTGCCGTTGGTCAAGGCGGTTACTCCTATGTTGCCGACACCATCATTTGACGTTGAACCAACGAGCGAGTTTGACGCGGAAACTAACCCGACCGTGCCGGTTGTGCCGTTGCCCCACGTGACCGCTCCGAAATCCGAGCTTCCCCAAATCGAACTGTTGACGACATAATTGCCGCCCGTCAACGCGGTTACTCCGTTGTTGCCGACAGTATCGTTTGCCGTTGAGCCGACAAGCGAGTTTGACGCGGAAACCAACCCGACCGTGCCGCCCGCACCATTGCCCCACGTGACCGCTCCGACACCTACGATCACCGGCGAGGCATTATCCCAACTCGGACTGCGGACGACATAATTGCCATTGGTCAATGCCGTTACTCCGGCGCCGACAGTATCGTTTGCCGTACCGCCGATGAGGGAGTTTGACGCGGAAACTAACCCGACCGTGCCGGCTGTGCCGTTGCCCCACGTGACCGCTCCGACACCTGCTATCGACGGCGACGGATTATCCCAATTAATACTGCTGACAACATAATTGCCATTGGTCAATGCCGTTACTCCGGCGCCGACAGTATCGTTTGCCGTACCGCCGATGAGGGAGTTTGACGCGGAAACTAACCCGACCGTGCCGGTTGTGCCGTTACCCCACGTTACCGCTCCGACACCTGCTATCGCCGGCGACGGATTATCCCAATTAATACTGCTGACAACATAGTTGCCGTTGGTCAACGCGGTTACTCCGCCGCTGCCGACAACATCATTTGCCGTTGAGCCGACAAGCGAGTTTGATGATGAAACCACACCGCTGCAACCCGTTGTCGCACTGCACCACGTTACCGCTCCGAAATCCGTGCTTCCCCAACTCGAACTGCTGACGACATAATTGCCGTTGGTCAAGACCGTAATTCCACCACTGCCGACAATATCGCTTGCCGTGCCGCCGGTCAGCGTGCTGATGAGCGCAAGCGTTGTGCCGTCATATAGATGAACCGCGCCGACATTGGACACCGTCGGACCCGATAGATCGTAGCCTGTATCAACAACGACAATGTTGCCGTTTGGCAAAACTGTTACGCTACCGCCGAACAAGCCGCTGCCCGCGGGACCTACAAGATCGGTCTGCGCGGCGTTTGCTATTGAAATAGCCGCAAAAGCGAAAAAGTAGGTAAGAAAAACCCGCGAAAGAACAAACACAATGCCTCGTAGTCGGATCATAGTTGAAAAGGACCAATTAATACGTTGGGCTCGGTAAAATAAATGTTGCGTGATGGGAGACTCTAACAGAACAACCTTCGATTATCAATCTTCTTGTTTTCGGTGCCGTGCAACGTCTATTTGTGTTCCAAAATTTTGGACGTCAGAACCGATGAGATCCTCGGGCGCTCTATTGGAGCAGTTCGAAGGCCGCAAGTTTCGACGCCGGCACAGCATTGGAAATCAGATTCTTGATCTTTGCCGCGCGTCTACGGCAAGAACCACCCCGTCAGCGGAAACCGCTGCCACCCCTCCTTGGTAAGGAGGGGAGTCTGAGATCGGACGATCCGATTGAATGAAAAAATGGACAGGTGGTAGAATGTTCTGCGGCGATCTGCGGAATATTTGATCGGGAGTTTTCTAAGTTTGTACCGGATAAAGCTTTGTGTGCTGGCGTTGGCTCTGCTGTTGGGAGCGGTTGCTCTGTTTGTCGAGCCCGCGTCCGAGCGCGTCAGCGGCAGCAGCGTGACGGCCGACCTGAACGC
>CAZQGN010000067.1:0-6838 GCA_964592865.1 uncultured Chloracidobacterium sp.
GTCGCCGCTTGAGCCGAACTGCTGTATCAGCGTGCCGGCGGTCGAGCGTTGGGCGTACCAGGTCGAGTTCGAGGGGCGGAATACCGCCGCGTCCGTTTTGCCGTCGCCGTCATAATCGCCCGGAGCCGGGATGTCGGTGCCCGAGCCGAACGGGAACGAGTAATAGCTGCCGTCCTCGCTGCGGAGTACGAACCACGTGCCGCTCGACGGGCGGAAGAACGCGATGTCGCCCTTGCCGTCGCCGGTAAAGTCGCCGCTGACCGCCTTATCGCCGGCAACGCCGAATTGATACGCGGTCAGGCCGCCGGTGCTCTTGGCGATCCACCACTCGGACGCTGTCGCCCGGTAAACGCCGATGTCGGCCTTGCCGTCGCCGTCGATATCCGACGCGATCGGGGCGTCGCCGCTCGCACCGAATTGCGTGATGGTCGTGCCGCCGGTCGAGCGGTTGATGTACCACGTCGCGGTCGTCGGGCGAAATACGGCCGCGTCCGTCTTGCCGTCGCCGTCAAAATCGGCCGGCATCGTCACATCGCCCGAACCGCCGAACGGGAACGCGTAAAACGACTGGTCCTCGCTCCGCAGCACGTACCAATAACCGGTCGACGGCCTGAAAAACGCCATGTCCGTCTTGCCGTCGCCCGTAAAATCGCCGGGCGTGATGATGTCGCCCGCCGCGCCAAACTGGGCCGCACCGTTGCCGCCGCTGCCGCTTCGCAGGTACCACCATTCGTTCTGCCCGGGCCTGAAGACCGACAGGTCGGTCTTGCCGTCGCCGTCAAAATCGGCCGGCGAACGCCGCGAAACCGCAAACGAACCCTTGGCAAGCTCGCCGACGTACGCAAGCGCGAGTTTGGTAAATTTGACCGCGTGGACCGCGTTATTATTGCTGCGGTCGATCTTGTCGTTCGCCGAGTGGATCGCGCTGTTGTCGTCGTTAAATGTCGATTCGAATGGGAACGACGTCGGGTAGCTCTTGTTAAACCACGACGCGTGATCCGAGCAGCCGTAGCCGCAGCTTGACGTGCCGACGATCATCGTCGGCAGATACGCCGTGATCAGGTCGCGGACGAACTGGTTCTGGGCGGCGTTGGTATAGTCGGTAAAGATGACGATGTCATTGCCGAGCGTCCCTTTGTAGTTGGTCATATCCAACTGCAGAACGCCGATGACGTTGGCGTTGGCGTTACGAAAATCGGTTGCGATCGCGTTCGATCCGCGAAGCCCGACCTCCTCGGCCGCGTACGCCATGAATTTGATCGTCCGCGTCGGCCTGAAATTTTTGGCCATCAGCACGCGTATCGTCTCGGTCAGGCACGCGACGCCCGACGCGTCGTCGTCCGCTCCCGGTGCCGCGAGCGTCGATCCGCCCGAGTTTATCGAGTCCTGATGGGCCCCGAGCACGACGATCTCGCTCGGCAGCGTCGTGCCCTGGATCGTCAGTACGATCGACGGCTGCGGCGATGTCGCGGTCGGATGGTTATAAAAATCGACCGTTACGTCGCTGCGGCCGGCGGCGAGCGTCGTCCATTTGTTCTTGATCCAGTTGGCCGAGTCCATCCCGCTCGCCTGATTGTAACGGCGGTTCGGAAAGGCCGAAAGGTCGAGTATCGTCTGGCGGTTCTCGAGTTCGCTCGTCTCGGCGATCATCGGGTTGACCACCGCCGCGTTGTCGATCGTGTAGGTCACGAGCTGAGCCGCGGGGTTGACCGCACGGAGTTCGTCGATCGAGGCGATCGCGTCGGCCTCGGTCGGATGGGCGATGTAGCCGCTGCATTTGTGAAACTTGTCATGCATCGACGACGACAGGGCCTCCATCTGCGGCTCATTCAGCCGCAGGACGGCGATGCCGTCTTTGACCGTGCGTACCTCGAGCTGTTTGAGCTGTGTCTTGTCCTCGGACAAGGTCTCCTGGATATGCTTAAGCTCTGTGTTATCAACAGTTATCCAATAATCAAAGCGGTCCGCCCGTGAACCGTCCGCCCAAAACAGCACAACGCCCGCGGCCGCGGTCAGCACCGCCGCGGCGGCCATCGCCTTAAACCTGATAGTCATAATTCCTTTCCTAAGATAATGAACAGTTCTCGAGTGGATAATATGCGCCGGAAACGATAACTATACAACAAAAATGTACGCCGCATCAACCGGCATTTTCGGCGGGTGGGCCGCTGAAAATGCCTGGGTCGATGCGGCAACCTGCATTGCCGCGGCGGTCAGCGAACGAACGTATTCTCGAGCGGGATATCGCCCGTTTGGCCGAACTGCTGGATGAGTATTCCGGCGGTCGAGCGGTTGACGTACCAGTTGGCCGAGGCCGGACGGAAAACGCCCGGGTCGGCCTTGCCGTCGCCGTCAAAATCGCCCGCGATCGGCATATCGCCCGCCGCACCGAACGGGAACGCGTAGTACGACAGATCGTCGCTGCGGAGCACGTACCAGAAACCGCTCGCCTGATCCCAGACGGCGATATCCGTCCGCTTGTCGCCGGTAAAGTCGGCCGCGACGGCCTTGTTCGCCGGTTGTCCGAACTGCGTGGCAAAGACGCCGCCCGAGCTTTGCGAGATCCACCATTCGGCACCGTTCGTGCCGTTCGGGCGAAATACCGCAAGGTCCGCCAGACGATCGCCGTCGTAGTCACCCGCGACCGGCATATCACCCGCCAGGCCGAACTGCCTGATTACCGTTCGTCCCGTCGACCAGCTCATATACCAGGTCGTGTTCGTCGGGCGGAAAACGGCCGCGTCGGCCTTGCCGTCGCCGTCATAATCGGCCGGAGCGGGAATGTCGCCCGTACCGCCGAACGGGAAAGCGTAGTACGTGAAATCCTCGCTTCTGAGGACGTACCAGAAACCGCCCGACGGCCGCCAATAGGCGATGTCCGTCTTGCCGTCGCCGGTAAAATCGGCCGGCACGACCTTGTCGGTCGCCGCTCCGAACTGCGTGGCAAAGCTGCCGCCGCCGCTCTTGAGTATCCACCACTCGCCGCCCGACGGCCTGAAGACCGACACGTCCGCCTTCAGGTCTCCGTCAAAGTCGAACTGCGGCTTCGGCTGCGGGTACACCGGTGCACATACGCCGAGCCCGCCGGTCTCGAACATGGCGTTGATCTCGGTCGCGTCCAGTGCACGGCTGTAGAATGTGACCTCATCGAGCAGGCCGCTGAAAGGCGTGCCGCCATAATTGGTCGTATAGCCGAGCCTGAACGGATTGGACGACGTCCCGATCGATCCGCGCGAGGGCGTCCCCTTGAGCACCCCGTCGATGTACACCGCGATCTGCGCGGCGCCGGCCGAAACGGCGACGTAATGCCACGATCCCGGCGTGAGCGACTGGTCACTCTCCCAGTTAAAGTTGGGGTCCCAGCCGTTCGTGCCCTCGAGCCGCAGCTTTTGATCATGCAGCCTGAAGTCCCATCCCGTGCCGCCGTCGGGCAGCGATCGGCCCATCAGGTACTGGCTGTTGCCGTTCGCCCTCGGGTACACCCAAAACGTGATCGTGAACGGATCGCCGCCAAATGCCGCGACACTGTTAGGCATATCGACGCGGTCATCGACACCGTCAAGATCGAATGCCTGTCCGACCTTGCCCGATCCGTATTTGGCACCGTTGCCGAGGTCGCCGTGTGCGACGCCGATGACGTCGTTTGGGTTGTCGTTGCCGGTCCAGCGGTTCGTTCCGCCGGCGGGTGACAGGATGCAGCCGCGGCAATTGCCGGCACCGCCGGCGTTGTAGAACGCCTGTATCTCGGCCGGCGACAGTGCCCGGCTGATGATCTCGACCTCATCGATCTGTCCGGTAAAGGTGGCATTGACGAGGCTTCGGTCGTTTCTGACCTGTCCGCCGATCCAGACGTACTTGTACGAATTTGTATTGATCACGGCACCGGGCGCGGTGACACCGCCGCCGTTATCCGCTACACCGTTCACGTAAATGTCTATGTTGCCGTCATTTACGGTCGCCGTTACGAGGTACCAGTTGCCGGGAGCGTATGAATGGGCCGTGACCCGGTCGATGTGCGTCTGCGGGTTGTTGTTGATGCCGCAGTCGAAATAGAAGTTCGGGGCACCCGAAAGATTGTAGTACAACAGCCGGCATTGCTGAGTGTCCCAGACCGGAAGCGTCGAATCTCCGGTTCCGAAAACCGCCAGATACTCGCCCACGTTCGAGATAGCCGTAGGCCGTACCCACGCCTGATATGTGGCCTGCGGGCCGCCCGCGATATTTGTCGTATTTGGAGCAAATATATAACTCTGGCTGCCGTCAAAGCTGAACGCCTGATCGACCTTGCCGGCGGCATACGCGACATTACCCGCGATCTCACCGTGATGCGAACCCGCGATGTCCGAGGCGTTGCCGTTTCCGGGCCACCAGCCGGCCATATTTGGCGGTGCCGGCGTGCAGGCACAGGTTCCGGCGTTACCGGCATTGTAGATCTTTTGAATTTCGACCTGCGACAGCGGCCGCCCGTAAATACCGACCTCATCGACCGATCCGTCAAGTTGCAGCACCGCCTGGCCGTTGTCCTTGTCACTGCCGATCAGCAGCGGAGCCGCGTCGTACGTGATATTGGCCTCATAGGTCGAGGTGGCGAGTATCGAGCCGTCAACGTAGAGCCGGTGGACGCGCGTCGAATGGTCATAGGTAAACGCCATGTGGTACCAACGCCCGGCGACCGGCGTGAATGCCGCACCGATCGCACCCGACGACGTACCGGCATAGAGCGAGGTGTCCTGGCGCCAGATGACATATGAGTTTGACGAGCCGCTCAGGAAAGGCTTTGAGATCATCGCTGCCTGGGCTCCCGAGCTGTTGAATTTGATCCAGCCCTCTAACGTCAGGCCGTTTGTCGGCCGCAGGGTCGGGCTGTCAGGAATATCGACATATTGATCAGCTCCGTTAAAAGTGAACGCCCGTCCGACCTTTCCGTCGGTGTAGGCGGCGCCGTTGACCAGCGTGCCGTTATTGACGCCCGCCGAATCGAGCGGCGTATCATTGCCGCGCCACCAGCTGATCCGGCCTGTCGGCGGACCTGAGCATACCGTCTGACACTCGTTGAGCAGTATCGAGACCGAGTTCGAGCCGCTGTTGGCGGCCACGAGATCCAACCGGCCATCGCCGTTAAAATTGGCGAACATCACCGCGAACGGTGAATTTTGTACCGGATATGTCACGGCCGCGGCAAATCCGCCGGTGCCGTCGCCGAGCCGTACCGAAACCTGGTTTGACGCGGTATCAGCGGTCGCTATATCGGGCTTGCCGTCGCCATTGACGTCGCCCGCCGCGACATAGTTGGGTGACGCTCCGACCGCCAGGCTGACCGCCGGGCCAAAGCCACCGC
Source organism: uncultured Chloracidobacterium sp. (assembly GCA_964592865.1). Classification (GTDB taxonomy): domain Bacteria; phylum Acidobacteriota; class Blastocatellia; order Pyrinomonadales; family Pyrinomonadaceae; genus OLB17. The sequence goes on from CAZQGN010000067.1 coordinate 5,339, forward strand.
TGCCGTCACCGAGCCTCAAGGTGATATCGCCCGAGATGCGGTTAGCGGACAGGACGTCCTGTTTGCCGTCGAGATTGACGTCGGCCACACCGGCATATATTGGATCAGAACCGACAGGGAAATTGGCTGGCGAAGAAAAGCCGCCCGATCCGGTGCCGATCAGCACGGAGATGTTGCTTGTGCCCGTGTTGGCGGTGACCAGGTCCTGAATGCCGTCAGAATTGAGGTCCGCGACCGCCACCGAGTTTGGCCCCGATGCGACCGCGTATGTCGTCGGTGCGGCGAAAGTTCCGAGCCCGTCGCCACGCAGTATCGCCACGCTCGCGACGCCCGAGGTCGCGACGGCGGCATCCAGCTTGTTATCGCGGTTAAAATCGCCGAGGGCCACCCAGTACGGATGCGAACCGGCCGTGTAATTTGCCGCTGAGATAAAATTGCCGCTGCCGTCGCCGAGCATTACCGAAATGTCGCCCGAGCCCCAGTTGGCCGAGATGATGTCCGTAAATCCGTCGCCGTTGACGTCGCCGACCGCGACGTTATTCGGATTTGAGCCGACCGTATGATTGATCGAGAACGAAATTCCGCCGGTGCCGTTACCGAACGCGACCGTGAGGTTTGACGCTCCGAAATTGGCCGTCACAAGGTCCTGAAAGCCGTCGCGGTTAAAATCGGCCGGGACCGCCTGTCGCGGGCCGCCGCCCACGCTCGTATTGGCCGCGGCGGCGATCGCCGCGTTGCTGCACGAGGCGGTATTGGTGACCGTCAGGACAAACCCCGTTGATGAAGCACCGCTGGTCTCGGCGGCGACCAGCGTCACCGGATACACGCCGGCCGGGTGTGCGTTGTATACGCGGACCACGCCCGACACCGGGTCGGCCTCAAGCGTTCCCCTAAAATTGGTGTTCGTGGACGCGATCATTCGCAGGGCTCCCACCGGAGGACTGTTCGGCGTGATCGTGGCGTTCCCGCCAACGGCAATCTCGGTCGGCGGATAAACTCCGATCGACGTCGTCGCCGACCGCGTGCCGATGGTATATGAAAGTGCGATCGCGATCACGATGATCGCGAACAGGATAAACAGAATGATGCGGAAATTGGTTTCGCGGCTGAGTGTGAACATCGCCTTTACCTCCCAAACAGGGTAGGCCGGGCCGGCGCGAACAGTGTGGGAGCGGTGCTTTGATGTGGAGAGGAAACCTATGTCCCGTGTCCGCTGCACCCGGCAAAATTGCACAATGCGCCGATGATATCTAACTCAATCGTATGCCTGTTCTGTGCGATAGATGTGACTGGCGTCACATAATGAAAATGTATTTTCGATACGCAAAAATGCGGCCCGCCGCATTCGAGCAACGGGCCGCGAAAAGGACATTCTGACTCTGCCGTTCTACCTCACAAACGCACTCGGCACGGGCACGTCGCCGGCCGAGCCGAACTGCCTGATCAGCAGGCCGTCCTTCGAGCGGCTGATGAACCAGTTCGACGTCGTCGGGCGATAGA
>CAZQGN010000068.1:0-6452 GCA_964592865.1 uncultured Chloracidobacterium sp.
TCTATCGCCCGACGACGTCGAACTGGTTCATCAGCCGCTCGAAGGACGGCCTGCTCATCAGGCAGTTCGGCTCGGCCGGCGACGTGCCGGTGCCGAGTGCGTTTGTGAGGTAGAACGGCAGACGCAAAATGCCCTTTTCGCGGCCCGTTGCTCGAATGCGGCGGGCCGCATTTTTGCTGTTGATCTCAGGCGCGAATTTTCACGATGTCCTGTGGGTGATTCCGCGTCGATGCCCAATAAAACCCTTGATTTGACGCTATTTTAGCCTCAATTCAAGGCACACGATTTGCGCGCGCATTTAAGCGGATACATCGGCGCTATCTGTACATCTGACAGTTCGGCGCCGGATCAAGATCAGCTGCGGTCTGTCAGACACTATCTCAAGTTTCGAGGATCTCTGGGTAAAGGGATCCTCAAAGGGGGTATGATGAAGCGATCGTTCAGTTCAAAAATATTTCGATCGAAGTTCTCTTGGTTGATCCTCACCATCGCAATTTCAACCGGTTTTTTGACCACTTCTCTCAATGGGGCGACATTTGTGCCCGACCCCAACGACACCGTGAAATCGGTACTGGTCCAGCCCGACGGACGGGTTTTGGTCGGCGGTTGGTACACGAGCATCTCGGGCCAATCGCAAGCGTATCTGTCCAGATTGCTGATCAACGGCTATGCAAACCTGTCATTTACTCCGTCGATCAGCGACAGAGTGTGGTGTGTGGCGTTGCAGCCGGACAAAAAGATCCTGATCGGCGGCCAGTTTTCGACCGTGAACGGCGTCGCCCGGCCGGCGATCGCCCGGCTCAATCCGGACGGAACGCTCGATACGACGTTCAACGCGGTCATACAGCAGATACCGCAGGTCGAGGGTGTCGTTTTCGGAATGGCTCTGCAGCCGGACGGCAAGATAGTCATCGTCGGCGTATTCTCAACAGTTAGCGGACAACCGCGAAACAACATCGCCAGGCTGAATCCGGACGGTTCGCTCGACACGACCTTTAATGCCGGTGCCGCCACGCCGATCAGTTCGAACGAGGTCTATGTCGTCGTTCGTCAATCGGACGGCAAGCTGCTTATCGGCGGCTACTTTACGATGATCAATGGCGTCGCCCGGAGCCACATTGCCCGGCTCAATGCGGACGGATCGCTCGATACGAGTTTTGACCCGGGATTTCCGCACTGGGTTTACGCGATCGCCGTACAACCTGACGGCAAGATAATCGCCGTAGGCGAGAACAGCCCGCTTGACACAAAGGGATATATGACGCGGCTGAATAACGACGGCAGCGTTGACGGCACCTTTGCGGGCGGCATTGTCGAAAGCGGCGAGGTCAGCTCAGTCGCACTGCAAAGCGACGGCAAGATTCTTGTAGGCGGACGATTCACCAGTATCGGCGGCCAACCGAGGTCGAGGATCGCCCGGCTTAACCCGAACGGCACCGCGGACAGTTTTAACCCCTCGGCGGACGGTGAGGTTTGGGCGATAGCCGTACAACCCGATGGAAAAGTGGTGATCGGCGGCGATTTTCACAATGTGTGGGGTCAACCCCGCTATCACATAGCACGTGTGAGGACGGACGGACGTCTCGATCTGGGAACGAGTGCATACGATTTTGACGGCGATGTGAATGCTGATCTTTCGATCTTTCGCCCGTCTGTCGGCGAATGGTGGATCCACAGCAGTTACAATGGCGGAACTATGGCCGGACGATTCGGCTCATCGGAAGACATCATTACACCTGCCGACTTTACCGGAGACGGTGCCGCAGACGCGGCATTTTTCCGGCCTTCGACCGGTTTTTGGTACGTTTTTCGCGGACAGGATTCGACTTTCTACGCGTTTCCGTTCGGTGCGAACGGTGATGTACCGATCCCGGCGGATTATGACGGCGACGGATTTGCGGACGCGGCGGTTTTCCGTCCGTCGACCGCGACCTGGTATGTCAGCAAGACAAGCGGCGGCACGATGATCGAACAATTCGGGCTGCCGACCGACAAGCCCGTGCCGGCTGATTATGACGGCGACGGCCGGGCCGATATGGGCGTATTTCGGCCAAACGGTGCATACGGCGCCGAGTGGTGGATCTCGACCACGTCACGCGGCGTATTCGCCACCCAGTTTGGCGAATCGACCGATAAGGCGGTACCGGCCGACTACACGGGCGACTCTCGCGTAGATGTCGCATTTTGGCGGCCCTCGACCGGCTTTTGGTACATACTCAGAAGCGAGGATTATTCCTTTTACGCATTCCCGTTCGGTACTACGACGGACATTCCGGTACCGAGTGATTATGACGGCGACGGCCGTGTCGACGTAGGCGTTTTCCGGCCATCGACAGCCGTTTGGTATGCAAACAAATCGACCGGCGGAACCCTGATACAGCAATGGGGTCAAACGGGCGACGTGCCGGTGCCGAGTGCGTTTGTGAGATAGAACGGCTGAGTCCGACCTCCCTTTTCGCGGCCCGTTGCTCGAACGCGGCGGGCCGCACTTGTGGGTATCGAAAATACATTTTCATTATGTGACGCCAGTCACATCTATCGCACAGAACAGGCATACGATTGAGTTAGATATCATCGGCGCACTATGTCATCTTGCCGGTGGCGGCGAAGGTCCGGGATCGCAGAGGCTCCCATTCAACGACGCGCTTTCCAAACCGTTCGGGCCGGGCCGGCCTTGGACGATCAGGAGGTTTACGTCGCCATGTTGAAAACGATCCCCAGCCGCAGATCCAGGACAGTGTTGATCACGGCATTTGCCGTAACAGCTGCCGCATTTTTGTTGTTCTATGCCGCCGGCTCAAGTGCCGTATCGAACTCAACGGCATTACCTGCACAGACCCCTGATGCACAACGTCCGGCAGCTCCGGCTCCGGAATCTACATGTTCGACGCTGCCGAACGGCGTCGTCAGCTGGTGGCCGGGCGAGGGCAACACGCTCGACCGGATCCGTCTGAATAACGGACAACCCGAGGGCAACCTCACCTACACGGCCGGACGGGTCGGCCAGGCGTTTGACCTCGACGGCGTGGCCGCCGATATCAAGGTGCCCGCTTCGGCGACGCTCGATGTCGGTACGGGTGACGGTATGACGATCGAGATGTGGGTGCGGCCGGCCGATCTCTATCAACGTCCGCTCGTCGAGTGGAATCAGAACGGCAATCTCGGCGTTCAGTTCTGGATCGGCGGCAATTTCTCGTCAGGCACGCTCACCGCCAACCTTACGGACACGGCCAACGGCAGCCACATTGTGCAAACACCGACCGCCGTCTTGTCGACGAACGTCTGGCAGCACGTCGCGATGACCTATGACCGTGCCTCAGGGGTTGCGATCCTGTACCTGAACGGCAGCGTCGTCGCGGGGCCGGCAAGTATCGGCAGCTTTTCGCTCAAGACCTGGAGCGAGATGTATATCGGTTCAAGGCCGCAGGGAAATCAATATGTCGGCCAGATCGATGAACCGACGATCTACAACCGGGCACTTTCCGCGGCCGAACTCACGGCTATCATCAATGCCGGAAGTGCCGGCAAATGCAGTCCGTGCACGGCCGCACCGATCGGCACCGCCAATTGGTGGCGGGCCGAGGGCAATATGAATGACAGCGTCGGTACCAGCCACGGTTCCCTTGCCAACGGGGCGACGTATGCGGCCGGTAAGGTCGGACAGGCCTTCAGCTTTGACGGTGTGGACGACTATGCCTCGGTTCCGGCGAGCACTGATTGGGCGTGGGGCACGGGTGATTTTACGGTGCACTTTTGGGAATATGCCAACGGCAGTGTTTACAAACGGCCGTTGGTGAATAACCGCACGAACGTGCAGAGCGAGAGTGAGTGGGCGATCGAGGTCTATAACGCGGCTGATCGGGTCGAGTTTCACTCAGGCTATACGATACTGCTGACCGCGACGAACCTGCTCAACAACTCGAGTTGGAACCACATCGCCGTGACACGGATCGGCGGCACGCTGACCATATATATAAACGGCGTCGCCTCGGGCAGTGTCGCAAATGCGAACAATTTTTCGGACATCAATGCTCTTCAGGTTGCCAGGGATCTGCTGCCGCAGGGCGTCGGCGACCTCGCCGGCCCGTTTCCGGGCAAGATCGACGAACTATCAATGCTTAGGCGCGGACTGTCGGCGGCCGAGATACAGGCCATTTACAGCGCCGGAGGCAGCGGAATGTGTCCGCAGTGTGTCCCGGCGCCGGGCAACCGGATCAGCATGTGGCCGGGCGAGAGCAATGGCTTTGACATTGTGAGCGGATACAACGGTAATCTCAACGGCACGACCTTTACAGCCGGAAAGGTCGGCCAGGCATTCAGGTTTAGCGGTGCGCAGGGCTCGTACGCCGAGATACAGGACAATCCGGCATTAAACCCGACCAACGCATTTTCGATCGACGGTTGGTTCTATATCGACCCGGCCGCACCCGGAAACGAGATCGGAACGCTGGCGGGCAAGTCGAACGGCGAGCTTACCAGTTACTGGTCGCTGTACTTTGACAATCGCGGCGGCACCAAAGCAATACGGTTCGTTATGGGAAAGGACGTCTCGTATGACAACGCTATCCCGGCCGCAGACTGGTATCACGTTGCCGGCACTTTTGATTCGACGACCGTGCCGCGGGCAAAACTCTACCTGAACGGCGTCAAGGTCGCTGATTCCGGCACGGCCGAATTTGGCGTCACGCCCAACAGCCTGAATCTCAGGATCGGGGCGATGTACTGGACCGAAACCTTCGGGGTCGGAAACGACCGGTTCAACGGACTGGCCGACGAGGTCGAATTCTTTGGTCGAGCCCTCACCGCGGCCGAGATCCAGGATGTGTATGCGGCCGGCGGTGTCGGCAGATGCCGTACCGATCTCGGACGCGCCTACGTTCCAAATTCGGCGGACGGTACGGTCTCGGTGATAGATATCGGGACCAACGCGATCGCCTCGACCATATCTGCCCCGCAGCAGTTTGGCTTTGTCGCGATCAAGAACGACGGCAGCAAGGCGTACGTCAGCGGTGCCGCCCTTAGCAAAGTGACGGTGATCGACACGGCGGCCAATACCGTATTGACCAATTTCACACTGCCGGGAGCAACCCACGGCCTCGCGGTCGACCGGTCCGGGACCAAACTCTATGTAGCGCAGGAATTCGGCACCGGCATGTGGGTGCTCGATGCCGACAGCGGAACACTGCTGGCGACCATTCCGATCGGCGTAAACCCGTTCGGCGTCGCGGTCGCCCCTGACGGCAGGCACGTTTACACGTCAAATTATTCGAGCGGCACGATGTCGGTGATCAAAACGGCGGATAACAGCGTCGAGACGTTTGCGACCGGCAGCATACCCTACGGCATCGCCGTCACGCCGGACTCGTCCAGGGTCTATGTCGCAAACGCCGGCAGCAACAGCGTTTCGGTCATCAACGCCGCGACAAATACGATCATCACGAACATCGCATTCCCGTGTCCGACAGGCGTCGCGGTCAACCCGTCGGGTTTGCGGGCATATGTCGGCAGTTGTTCGGGAAACGATATGCTGGCGATCGACACGTCGAACAACACCAGCCAATTGATACCGCTGGGCCGGACGGTCGAGGGCGTATCTGTAAGCGCGGACGGAAGCCGCGTGCTCGCGGCGGCAAAGACCGCGAATATGGTCCTCAGCGTCAATGTCGCGACCAATATGGTGAGCGCAATACCGGTCGGTTCGGCTCCGTATGCGATCGGGCAGTTCATCGCCCAACACCTGCCTGCTTCGCCGCCGCCGCCCACGTCCGCCTGTTCCGCACGGCCGGGCGGCATTACCGCATGGTGGCGAGGCGAAGGCAACATTCTGGATCAGAGAAAGGCCCATATCGGTTCGCTCGTCAACGGCGCGACATATGCGCCGGGCCTGACCGGGCGTGCCTTCAGCCTGGACGGTACAGATGACCATGTATCGATCCCGGCATTCGATATGGGAGCCGACTGGACGATCGAGGGTTGGATGGACCCGACAGCCTGCTCTGACAATAATCACTGCACCCTTTTTGCCAGAAGTAACGGCAACTTTGACGGCATTTGGATCGGGTACCTCGGTGCCGGCCATCCGTGGAATAACGAGTTTGCTTTTGACATCGGTAACGGAACGGAATGGCAGGTGTCCCTGCACACCACGACCAAATACAGCATCGGCAACTGGGATCACGTTGCGGCCACCAAGAGCGGCGACACCTACACGCTGTACGTCAACGGTGTGAAACGTGCCGAGCAGACCGCGGCGGGAGTTTCGACCACGTACCAGTCGCGGGACATCCTGCTCGGCAAATGGACCTACTTGTCAGGTGCATTCATGCAGGGAAAGATCGACGAGTTGAGCACCTACAAGCGGGCTCTGACACCAAACGAGATCTGGTCGATCTATTCTGCCGACAGCTACGGCAAGTGCGTGGGCACGCAGACGATGGCCGACATGGACGGCG
>CAZQGN010000069.1:0-6382 GCA_964592865.1 uncultured Chloracidobacterium sp.
GCGTCGGGTGAACGTCGCGGACCTCAAATCCGGCACGCTCACGCGAAAGTCCGCCGGGCCCGAGGGCCGACAGGCGACGCTTGTGAGTGATCTCGGAAAGCGGATTCGTCTGGTCCATGAACTGCGACAGCTGCGACGAACCGAAAAATTCACGAACCGCAGCCGTTACCGGCTTGGCGTTTACGAGATCGCGGGGCATCGTCGTAAACATATCCTGCTGGATCGACATCTTTTCCTTGATCGCACGCTCCATACGCTCGAGGCCGATGCGGAACTGATTTTCAAGCAGTTCGCCGACGGCACGGACGCGGCGGTTACCGAGGTGATCGATGTCATCCTGGCTGTAATGTTCGCTGTCCTTCTTCATTCGGAGAAGGTAATTTACGACCTCGATGAAGTCACCGGCCTGGAGCAGCGGATCGGTGATACGATCACGCTCAGGGCGGCCCATCTTGATGTTGAACTTCAATCGGCCGACGCGCGAGAGGTCGAACCGGCGAGCGTCGAAGAACATGCCTTCGAGCAGACGGTAAGCGGTCGGGACCGTCGGCGGATCGCCGGGACGCATCTTGCGGTAAATTTCGAGGAGTGCATCGACCGGTTTGCCGATCGCATCCTTACGGAGCGTGGCGGAGATGACCTCGCCGATAACGTCGCGTTTCGGGAAGAAGATCTCAAGGCTGGAAACACCCTCTTCAACGATCTTCTGCAGAGTTGCGGCCGTGATCTCGGTATTTGACTCGACGATCACTTCGCCGGTCTCGGTGTTAACGACATCCTCAAGGGCAAATGCACCCTCAAAGTCCGCCGCGGCAACCTCGACACGATCCTTGCCCATTCGACGAAGATCGGCGAGGGCCGACTTGGTGACCTTTTTGCCGACGCGGACGACATCGTCGCCCTTGTCCTTAATGTCCTGTTCCGAACGCATTCCGACGAGATGCGTTTCGCCCTCCGGCTTGACCTTGAGGCCGAGAGTTCCCTTTTCAATTGAGATCTCGTCCGTGACGTAAAAGAGCCGCAGGATGCTTGCATTCGAATACTCGGCGTTCTTGACGACCTCTTCCAGAATGCTGTCCGAAACGGTCTTCATATCGATCTGCGGGTTCAGCCACAGTCCGAGAGCCCGAAGGAAGATGGTCGCGATGATCTTTCGCTTTCCGAGACGGGCGTGAAGGATGCCTTTCTGGTCGTACTCAAATTCGACCCACGAACCGCGGTAAGGAATGATCTTCGCGAGATATTCGTCGCGGTCGCCCTTAAAGAAAACGCCCGGGCTGCGGTGCAGCTGCGAGACGATAACACGCTCGGTACCGTTGATGATGAAAGTACCGTTATCCGTCATCAGCGGGATCTCGCCGAAGAAAACATCTTCTTCCTTGATATCGCGGATCGTCGAGGTGCCCGTTTCAGGATCCTTGTCATAGACCGTCAGCCGGATCTTGACCTTGAGCGGCACGCTGTACGACATTCCGCGTTCCTGACACTCCTGCTGGTCATGCTTGTGCTTCAGGCCAACCGGCTCACCGCAGTTGTTGCAGAGATTCGGGCGTACGGCGTTGAACGTGCCGCAATTGTTACAGAGCACTTCGGCCGGATTGAACGGATCGACCTTGATCTTCGCGCTACAGTTCTTACAATTAGCTCTCAGGTGTTCGAGGCCTTCGAGGTTTCCGCACTTACACTGCCAGTTACCGATCTGATACTCAACATATTCGAGGGTCGCCGTTTCGCGAAAATCGGAAACCGGGAAGATCGATGAAAATACCGACTGGAGACCGATGTAATCGCGCTCTTCCGGGATCAGGTCCATCTGCAGGAAACGGTTGTACGATTCGCGCTGTACCTCGATCAGATTCGGGATCTGGGCCGTCGTGTAGATCTTTGAGAAATCCACGCGTTGGGGCGACTGACTGGTGCGTCGTCCAAGGCCTGTTGATTTATTCTGTAGCGGATTGTTGATCATATTATTAATAGCGGGCTATCAAAACCTGTTGATTCCTGATGCGAGACCTGATACGATTTTCGCTGGGCAGATGCCGCTTCAGAGATCTTTTCGAAAAGACGCCAAATGCGGTCGAGGGTAAAGTTTTCCCTGACCGCTTTTCAGCAGCTTTTCGCTGTTAAATAAATTTTTCGAGAGTGCCGAAACGAGACACCAACTCTCCAATTTTTTTTGCGACAATGTCGCCCCTAAGTCCACGAACTCCCCGGTAAAACCAAGGCTTTCGTATTGCTCGTCTGAAATTCGCGATCGACGTCAATATCGGTCGTCAGCCGCGAATCACTCAGTCTAGCACTAATTTCATCCAGATCCAAATAATGGGACGCCCGTCAATGATCGGGCGTCCCGCTATTTAGAACGCAGTTATTTGACCTCGACGGTTGCACCGGCTTCGGTCAATTTGGCCTTGATGTCTTCGGCTTCTGCCTTCGAAACGCCTTCCTTGAGGGCCTTCGGAGCACCGTCAACCAGATCCTTCGCTTCCTTGAGGCCGAGACCTGCAACGACTTCACGAACGACCTTGATGACAGCGATCTTGTTGCCGCCGGCAGCCGTAAGGACAACGTCAAACGAATCCTTCTCTTCGGCAGCAGCGGTCTCACCGCCGGCCGGAGCGGCCATCATCATCGGAGCTGCTGCTGCAGCGGCCGACACGCCAAACACTTCTTCAAGTTCCTTGACCAATTCCGACGCTTCGAGAAGCGACACACCTTTCAAATACTCAATAACGTCTGCTTTTGTAGTTGCCATGACTTTTATCTATTCCTCCAATAGGGTTCTTTGTTTATTCGTAAATCGTGAATCGCACTGGCAGCCGGTTTAATGACGTGCCCTGACCATTCACGGCTTGGTTGTCAGCCGCGAGAACCCACGGGACTTAGCGGACCGGGTTGCATCACCTTCCCGCTTTGTCCGACGCAAGGCAACCTGACAATTGCCCCGCTCGCTTTCCTTGAGTACGGCTTTGAGTCCCGGGCCCTCGCCCGGAACAAAACTTTTACTATTCAGCTGCTTCGTCCGCCGGAGCCGCTTCTTCAGCAGCGGCGGATTCCTCCGGAGCGGCTTCGGCCTCAGCGGCCGGAGCGTCGTCGGCTGCCGGAGTTTCCTCTGCCGCCGCAACTTCTTCAACTTCCGGAGCTTCTTCAACTTCGGCTGCCGGAGCTTCGGCCTTGGCTTCGACCGCCGGAGCGGCTGAGCCGTCCGCAGGTTTTGCCTCACCGATCTGCTTGATCACAACGGCCAGGTCACGCGGTACCGCGTTGATGACCGTAACGATACGCTGGGCACCGCTGTTGATAACGTAAAGCAGCTTCGAGATAAGCTCTTCTTTCGACGGCAGATTGGCGATCGTCGTCAGTTGCTGAAGATCGACCAGTTTGCCGTCCACCACGCCCGATTTGAACGTGTAAATATCGGCATTCTCCTTCATGAACTTCGAAATTGCTTTCGAAAGCACGACAGGATCATTTTCGGTCCATGCGATCGCGGTCACGCCCTTGAATGCACCCGAAGCCTCTTCGAACTGTGTACCTTTGACCGCGATACGGGCCAGGGTATTCTTTACTACCTGATATTTTGCACCGGCTTCACGCAGGCTCTTTCTAAACTCCTGATCTTTCGCAACGGTCAGCTTGGTAAAGCTCACGACCATCGCAGATTTAGAATTGGAAAGCGACTCAGTGAGGGCAACCAGGTCTTTCTGTTTTGTTTCTCTCGTTTTCATTTCTCTATTCGCTCCTCACTAACTATGCGTAGGCAAGCTCATCGAGCAATACGCCCGGGCTCATCGTCGCAGCAAGATTGATCTTCTTGAGATACCTTCCCTTCGCGGTGGTCGGCTTTGCCTTCATGACCGCTGAGATCAGGACCTTGGTGTTCTCGGCCAACTTTGCGTCGTCAAACGACACTTTGCCGACCGGCGAGTGAATAACGCCGGTCTTATCGACGCGATATTCGACCTTACCGGCCTTGGTCTCTTCGATGGCGGTTTTAACGTCCATCGTAACGGTACCTGTTTTCGGATTGGGCATCAGGCCTCGAGGACCGAGGACCTTACCAAGTTGGCCGACCTTGCCCATCATGTCGGGCGTCGCAATGAGTGCGTCAAAGTCCAGCCATCCGCCGCGGATCTTCTCGACGATATCGTCGCCGCCCGCAACATCAGCTCCGGCTTCTTCGGCTTCACGGACCTTGTCACCCTGTGCGATGACAACGATCTTCTTGGCGGCACCGCCAAGTCCATGGGGCAGAACGATCGTTCCGCGAACCAGCTGATCCGCTTTTCGGGGATCAACGCCAAGCCACATCGTCAGTTCGACGGTTTCGTCAAACTTGGCAAATGCGATCTCTTTCAACTTAGCGACAGCTTCTTCAAGCGTGTGCTTCTTATGCGGCTCGATCTTTTCCAGAGCCGCAAGATATTTCTTGCCTCTTTTCATTTTACCTCCAGGTATTAACGAACGACTATGTCGTTCTCCCTAATAACGATTTTGCAATATCGAATACAGGATTCGATATTATTTGATCGTTATTCGATTGTGAGTCCCATTGACTTTGCCGTTCCCTCGATCGTCTTCATAGCCGATTCGAGATTCGACGTGTTGAGATCTACCATTTTCAATTTGGCGATCTCTTCGATCTTCGCACGCGAGATCGTACCGATCTTTTCACGATTCGGTTTACCCGAACCCTTTGCGATACCCGATGCCTTTCTCAACAGATCTGCTGCCGGCGGAGTTTTCGTTTCAAACGAGAACGAACGGTCGGCATAGACCGTGATAACGACCGGCACCTTCATATCCGGATCGTCGTTTTGCGTTTTGGCGTTGAACGCCTTGCAAAACTCCATGATGTTAACGCCGTGCTGGCCGAGAGCCGGGCCGATCGGCGGCGCCGGATTCGCCTTGCCGGCGGGGATCTGCAACTTGATGTAACCTTCTATCTTCTTTGCCATTTTCTGACGGATCGCAGACACCCGGTCTGCAACTTCTCCTTTTTGATTAACGATCCCGGGACTCTATCCCGGGAATGTCCTCATTCGAACAAATACTGCTTTTTGATAACCTGCGGGCCGCGGCCGTTCTTTCAGGTTATTCTTCCTCTGCAAAAGTGACCTTTTCGACCTCAAGGAAGCTGAGCTCATACGGTGTCGAGCGTCCAAAGATCGTGATCGAGACCTTAAGCGTCGATTTGTCTTCGTTGACCTCTTCGACCTTGCCGGTAAAGCTGGCGAACGGGCCGGATTTGATCCTTACAACTTCGCCGACCTCGTACGAGAACTTCGGTTTCGGTTTTTCGGTCGCGACCTCAATATTACTGATGATCTGATCGACCTCAGCCTGAGTTAACGGTGTCGGGGCCTTGCCGCCCAAAAATCCCGTGACCTTCGGGGTCGCTTTGATCACGTGAAAGACGTTATCGGGGATCTTGCCCTTTTCGTCACAGTCGATCTCGACCAGTACATATCCCGGATAGAACATTCGCTCAGAGACATATTCCTTGTTTCCACGCATCTCGACGACCTTCTCTTTCGGCAGCAGAACGCCGGTGATCTGTTCGGCGAGCTCCATGTCGCGGATCCGTGCTTCCAGACTCTCGCGAACCTTGTTCTCGTGGCCGGAATAGGTGTGGATAAAAAACCACTGCTTCATCTCAAATATCCTTATGTACTAAACGCCGGCGATCTTGTTCACCAGCCAGGTCAAACCTTCGAGAAGATATGTCCAGCCGTGATCGATCAGGAAGAGATACGCCGCAAAAAATATCACACTGACGATCACGATGATCGTCGTGTTCTTGACGTCTTCGGACGACGGAAATGACGTCTTGTCGAGTTCTGCCCGCGTGTGCTTGACGAATTCGCCAATGCCCTCTTTATGTTTTCCTTCGATCGGAGCTACAGCTTCTGACACGTTAATTCTCCCAATAAATTTCAATGGCAGGGGTACCAGGACTCGAACCCGGACCTAAGGTTTTGGAGACCTCCATGCTAACCATTGACACCATACCCCTGTGAAATAGTTCCAAGTTTAGAGCGGAAAGTGGAAAGTGAAGAATGTAGCCTTCACTTCCCACTATCTACTTTCCACAATGACTACTTGTTCTCTCTGTGCAGCGTGTGGCAACGGCAACGGCGGCAGAACTTTTTGAACTCAAGCCTGTTCGGCGTGTTCTTTTTGTTCTTGGTCGTCACGTAGTTGCGTTCTTTGCACTCCGTGCACTGCAAAATAATGTTATCTCTCGGCATAAATCCTCAGTAGTCGGTAGTTAGCAGCCGATAGTTGGCGGAAAGTGACTTTCTGCCAACCACCGGCTACTCAAACTTATTCCACGATCTCCGAAACGGTTCCGGCACCGACCGTGCGGCCGCCCTCGCGG
>CAZQGN010000070.1:0-5737 GCA_964592865.1 uncultured Chloracidobacterium sp.
GACCTTCCCGGCAAATTCTTGACTTTCTGACCTGATTGAAATCTACTTGCAGTTGGCCATTAAATTGGGCGAGGCAAGTATGAATAAGATTATCGGGTCGATCTCTCTTTGCGCATTGGCACTGACGGCCGTTGTAACGGTCGCGGCACAGGATGACGAGACACGTCAGGGTACCGGATTGCCGACCTTGGTCGGAGAAAATGCCGGCCGCGGCAACCGCATGAACGTCTCCGGCAAAGTGACTCTGATGGGCACCGACCAGCCCAAGCGGCGGCCCGTCATCACCGTCTCGGTGCTTATGTCGGGAGCGGTCCTCGACCGCACGACCACCAACGACAAGGGCTTTTTCATTATCCGCAATGTCCCGCGGGAGACCGTCACCGTTCTCGTCGAGGTCGACGGCAATGAGGCCGCACGGCAGGTTGTCGCCGCCTTGCCGATGGGAAACTCGACACTCGAGATCTCGATCCCGTGGCCGTCGCTTGCTCCGCCGGCAAAGCCCGGCGTGATCTCGGCCGACCAGATATACGACCGGTCCGCGAGTAACCAGGCGTTATTAGCCAAGGCACTTGACGCGGCGAAGGGCAATCAAAAGGCGCAGGCGATCACCTTTTTCAACGAACTGCTGACCGCCGACCCGAAGGACTATATCGCCTGGACCGAGCTCGGGACAGTCTATTTCAAACACGACGATCTCGACAATGCCGAAGCCTGTTACTTTAAGGCCATCGAACTCAAGCGCGACTACTTTATGGCCCTGTTAAATCTCGGCAAGCTGTATTTCGGGCGCAAGCAGTTTGATGATTCGGTCCTGGTGCTGACAAACGCCGTAAAGGCCAGGCCCGATTCGCCCGACGCTCACATATTTTTGGCCGAGGCGTACCTTCAGACCAAAAAGGGTAATTCGGCCGTTTACCACTACAACGAGGCCCTTAAACTCGCTCCGATCGAAAAGGCCGAGGTCCACCTTCGGCTCGCGTCTCTCTATGACGCGGCCGGCCTGAAGAACAAGGCGTCGGCCGAGTATAAGCTGTTTCTGAACAAACAGCCGGGATACGCTGAAAAGGAACGGCTCGAAAAGTACATCAAGGAAAATCCGCCAAAATAGACCACAAAAAAAGGCCGGGCTTGAGCCCGGCCTTTCATTTCGGTCAGATAGACTCTGTTAGAAATCGTACCTGAGAGCAAATTGCATGATACGCGGTGAATTAGCCATCGCCGTGTATCTTCCGAATGCGCCGTCTGCCTGTGAACCGGTGTAACCAAGCGTCCCGACTGACTGACCCGTAAAGTACGGCGTGTTGGCGACGTTGAAAACGTCCCAGCGGAATGTCACCTTGTGTCCCTCTCTCCACGGCATATCAAACGATTTTGACAAGCTGGCATCGAGGTTGATCGACGGCGAGAACCGCAGCGGATTACGGCTGCCCGTTTCGCCCGGATGGGGCGTACGGAATGCCGCGTTTGCATCGTCCGGGTTAGCGAACATATTCGGGATGTCGCAACCTGACGTGCAGGTGGACGATGCCGAGTTATAGAACGTACCCGATTTTACCTTACGGATATTCGTCATATAGCTTCTGATGTTCCAGTTGGTCTGCCATCCCGTCGCATCGTAGTAGCCGTCAAACGGATAACCCGAATCCCATCTGAACACGGCAGCCAATGACCAGCCGCCGACGATGGCATCCGCGAACTTATTCATTCCGTTCCACAATTTCCGGCCTTTACCGACCGGGATGTCCCAGACGCCGTTAAAGTTGATCTGATGACGCAGGTCAAAATCGGAGTACGATTTCTGGTCACCCAACTTGAATGCGTTCAGGACGAACGCCGAACCGAACAGACCGCCGGTCTGCAGGCCCGAGGCTTCATCCAGCGATTTTGAATAAGTGTAGTTAAGGTCCCAGGTCGTTCCGGCGAGCCGCTGACGAAGCGACACCGTCGCACCGTGATAGTCCGATTTTCCGACCGTACTGAACGCCGACAGTGAATCGTACTGGCCCTGGAAGAAATACCGGGTGCCGGTGTTGCCGTCAAGCTGCTGCATGAAATAGGTCCAGTCACCGGCGCTTGGCTGAGCCAAAAATACAGCCTGTGAGTTGGTGGTGCCGGCCGGCAAGCTAAACGCTGCGGCGAGGCTGCCCGGAGCCCACATGTTGTTGAAAAACGCCAGGTTCGGGACCGAGCTTAGCGGGGCACCGGCCTGTAAGAGACGGTCAATGATGGTGCTCGCCTCGTTGTAACTCATACCCGATACAGGGTCACGTATATCACGCAGCATCATCGCGTCGCGTCCGACCAGCAGATTGCGGGCGAGGCGGCCGATGTAGGCGACATCGAGCCAGATCTTGCCCGGCAGCTGTCGGCCGTAGCTGACGTTCCAGGTGTAGTTGATCGGCGAGATCAGGTTCTGGTCGAGCGATGTTTCGATCTTGCCCTGTCCGGGGTTGTTGAACGGAGCGGTCTGCGGAAATGACAGTCCGGTCGGGATCGTCAGATTCGGCAGAGTGCGGATATTCATGTTCGGCCCCGTATAGAGCGGTGCCGGATTGTTCGTGATGTTGAAGGTATTTACGTTGATCGACGCCGACGACGCAAATCCAAGCGTGTTCGAACCATCCCAGTTGGTTGCCAACTGCTGGCCGAAATAGTCATTGGTGATCGCGAAACCGGCCCTGAAGACCGACTCGGAATCCTTGCCGAACAGCTTCGAAAGGAACCCTTTCTCAAACTCCGGCGACCACGCGATCGAGACGCGGGGCTGAACGTTATTCTTATCGAGCGGATAGATGCTGTCGAGGCCGTTTGCCTTGCCCGCCAGTCGAACCGACAGCGGCTCACGATAGTTCTGACCGCGATTCATAGCGTCGATCGTGTTCTGAAGGTAGGTCGACAGGACGATGCTCGGCACCGTCTCATAACCCTGAGTTTCCGTCACCGGCATGCTCAGCCCGTAACGAACGCCCGCCGTCAGCGTCAGATTCGATCTCATCTTCCAGGTGTCCTGGAAATAGAAATCGTATTCTTCGGTCTTGAACTCACGAACGATCCCGGTGTTTGCCGGTATCAGCTGGCCCTTGGTGTCGAAATTGAAGTTAGCTCCATAACCGCTCAAGCGGCCGAGCAGTGCGACGAGGGCACCCTGTGCCGGCGTGCTCCACGCGGTACCCGAGATAGTTCTGGGCGTTCCGGCGGTTGCCGTGATGTAGTTGTTGATCGCCGTTCTGGCTACATTGCTCGGATATGCGCTCGGGTTGGTAATGCCGTTATCGAAAGCACGGGCAAAATTCTCACGCGTGTTCTTGATCAAACGGATGTTGGTTCCGAACTGGAGCGAGTGATTGCCCTTGATCCAGGTGAAATCGTCCGTGATGTTCTGCGTCGGGTTGGTACGGCTGAACGTACGTGCAAACCCGACCGGCTGGAAGATGTAACGGAACGTGATCGCCGGTGCGTCCGAATCGCCTTGGTTGCTGAAAGCGATACGGGTCAATCCGTAGCTGAGGCGGTTCGTCATGTTGCTGTTGATCAGCCACGTATGGGTCAACGCCATTCCGAGCGGGTGGCTCCACGTATTGGTCGCCGGGGTGTCCGGGAAGAACGACGGAGCACCGGTCAGGTCCTGCTGATAGTTGCCGCGGAACGACAGCTGGTGCTTCTGGTCCTTGGTCACGTTCCAGTCAAAACGGGCCGTGTGGGCATTTTGTTTGACCGGCGTCGGAGCATTGAATCGGAAGCCGCCCGAGTTCAGGCCGTCACCGACCGTGTTGTCATTAACGGGATAACGTGCCGCTGCCGAGGCAAAAAGGTTGGCGGCGACCGGATTGACATCGACGACCGGCAGGCCGCCGACCGTAAACGTGTTGATCTGTGCCGTCGAGATCGTCCATGCCTGGCCGGTATTGTCAAAGAACCTGATGTTTCCCTGCCCGAGGCTGGCTGTCGGAACGACCTGAACGACCGACGTACCCTTTGCCTCTCTCATTCCCTCGTAGTTGTAGAAGAAGAAAAGTCTGTCCTTGATGATCGGGCCGCCGAGACGGCCGCCGAACAGATTTCGGATCAGTTTCGGACGCTCGACGCCTGAACGGTTGTTGAACCAGTCATTTGCGGTCGTTGCCGTATTACGGTGATATTCGTACAGTGCTCCGCGAAAGTCATTTGATCCGCTCTTGGTGATCAGCGAGATCTGGGCACCCGAGGATCGTCCTTTGCTGGCGTCGGGGTTGAGGGTCGTCACGCGAAACTCGTCCACCGAGTCCGGATTGACACGCAGCACCGACTCAAATGCACTTGCATTCTGTTGGTTATTGACGTCGATACCGTCGAGCGTGATGTTTGCCTGATCGGCGCGTCCGCCGGCAACCGAGCCGTCCGGCGTAACCGCAGCCTGAAGGCTCAGCAGGTTGGCGACGTTTCTGCCCTGCAGAGGAAGCTGAAGGATCTGGCGGGAAACAAAGTTATTTCCCAAGCTGGCGTCCTGAGTATTAACGATACTCTCCAGTCCGTCCGCGGCCACATTTACGACCTCGGTGACCGCACCCGGCTCGAGCATCGCGTCGATCGACGTGGTCTTGTCCACGAGAGCGGTGACGGTTGACTGAACAAGCTTCTTAAATCCGCTTGCCTCGATCGTAAGCTGATAAGTATCGGGCGGAACGCTCGAAAACGAATAGGCTCCCGAACTGCTGGTAACGACCGTACGGCTAAATCCGCGCGACTCGTTTACCAACTTAACTGTCGCACCGGCCACAACGGCCCCCTGCTGATCAGTTACGGTGCCTTGAATAGTTGCCGAGCCCGTCTGTGCGGTTGCCGAGCCGGCTAATACGATCGATAGAACGACCGCAAAAACAGCAAGTAATCCCTTGCCTTTGCAATTGCCAAATGTCATAGCTCCTCCTGAGTGTTACTACGGTATCGTCGAAAAATGTTAAAGGAATCCTCTCTCACGCACGTATCGTGCCGAAAGTCAGAAATTCAATACCGACCTTTATAATCAGCGATTTGTACGGAACGGCCTGTACGGCCAAATACGCCATTTTCGATGAGAATCTGAATTTGATTCAAAATCTCGTCGGACTTTCCGCTGATCGTAATTTTTTGGTGCTTCAAAAAAGAATTGACGGTAATTTAACACAAAACGGCAAAAAGCGAAGTGCAATTTTAAGGTTTTTCCGTATTTTATGCGGTCGACGGTCAAAAAGGCGGTTGTTTGCCGAATGTGAGCGGGTTTTCGGGGCCTGCAGAGGTGAATTCGATCAGTTCGAACCGCTTTTCACGGGTCGATCGCCGGCGAGCTGCCGGTATATGGCCTTGACGGCCGTCGCCGCCTGGCCGACCGCACCGGCGATGGTCGGAGCGGTATGGTTTACGACATCGCCGATCGCGAAAATTCGCCCGACGTTTGTACGGCCGACGGCGTCAGTGACGATGTAGCCGCCGGGAGTTTTCTCAATATTGTCGAACGGGCCGGAGTTAGGTTCGACGCCGATCCGGATCAAAAGCCGGTCAATGTCCAAATGCCTCACCTCATCTGATCCCGCGATCTTTATCTCCAAGGAACGCAGATGCTCATCGCCCGCGATCCTGCTTGCGGTCGCGTCGAACACAAATTCGACATTGTCGAGTGCGGCCGCAGCCTCGATCAACTCATGCCTTGCCGAAAATTGACCTCGCCGATGGATCACATAGACCTTTTTTGCAAAGCGGCCGAGGATCGCGGCGTTTTCGA
>CAZQGN010000071.1:0-5357 GCA_964592865.1 uncultured Chloracidobacterium sp.
GTCGCCATTCAGGCACTGGCGGGTGTGCTCGGCGGCACCCAGTCGCTGCATACCGACTCGTACGACGAGGCCCTCGCGTTGCCGAGCGATCAGGCGGCGCTCATCGCTCTTCGCACGCAGCAGATTATCGCCGAGGAGACCGGCGTCGTAAATACGGTCGATCCGCTCGGCGGCGGTTATTACATCGAGTCGCTCACCCAGAAAATGATCGACGGCTGTTTTGAGTACTTTGATAAGATCGACGGCTTTGGCGGGATGGTCGAAGCGATCGAGGCCGGGTTCCCTCAGCGTGAGATCCAGGAGTCGGCATATCAGTACCAAAAAGCGGTCGAACGCGGCGAGCAGACGATCGTCGGCGTAAACAAATACGCGATGGACGAGGAGCTGTCGACAGTAAATATCCTGCAGATCGACGAAAAGGTCCGTGATCATCAGCTATTGAGGCTCGAACACGTCAAGTCGATCCGCGATGCCGGCGCCGTTTCAAACGCACTCGAGAAGCTCAAGAAGGCGGCCGCGTCGAATGACAATACGATGCCGTCGATCATCGAGGCGGTCGCGGCCTACGCGACTGTCGAGGAGATCTGTGTCGCTTTGCGTGATGTCTATGGCATCTACGAAGAACCGGCGTTTTGATCGCCGACGCGGGATACCCGGATCAGAGCCGTTTGTTTACGGCGATCGCGTTGACCAACATAAATGCCTGAGGCCCTAACCATTATAGATGAAAGCGTACGGCCCAAAGCGTCGGTCACCGAACGTCTCGGCGCCCGAGGTGAAGAGATCGCGGCCCGGGCCCTTTTGGACAATGGATATCGGCTCGTCATGCGCAATTTCAAGGTGCCGGTCGGGCGAAACAGCAAGGGTGTCCAGGTAACCGGCGAGATCGACATTATTGCTCTTGAAGGTGATACGATCTGTTTTGTCGAGGTCAAAACGCGTCGTTCCGACGAGTTTGTACCCGTCATCGCTGCGGTTGACATCAAAAAGCAGCGTCAGATCACGCGAACGGCCAAGATGTACCGCCGCATTTTTGAATTGGAGGGTCGTAGATACAGATTTGACGTCGTTACCGTCTTAATGCCAAAGCACTCTGAACCGGTGGTCGAGATCGTTCGTTCCTTTTGGGATGAAGGCAAATTTAGAAAGAGGCGCTGGGACCATGGGACCTGGCTGGGTCATAACTGAAACATTATTTTCGGCAAATTCGTAATCGCAACTGAGGACAAACACTTTATGAGAAATTCACTTATCGCATTTTCAATGCTCGTCGTTCTTTCGCTGTTTTCGGCCTATACCGGACTCGCGTCGGGTACCGCAGAAGATTCCGTCATCGGCGGAAAATGGTCACTCGTCGCTAACGCCGGCGGCCAGTCGATCCAGATCCTGGTCGACTTCAAGCAAACGGGGTCTGATTTTACGGGAACAACGTCATCGGATATGGGCAACGGAACGATCGATGGCGGCAAGATAACCGGAAAGACCTTTACCGGCGTCCTGCACGCTGACATTCAGGGAAATGTCGTGGATTTCAATATCGAAGGAACTCTCGACGGCGATAAAATGACGGGAACATTTACCAATGCGTCGTTCGGCTCGATCCCGTTTTCGGCCACGCGAAACAAATAGGCGTCAACGCCTCTGCAGACAGAAAGACGCCCGGCGATGCCGCCGGGCGTCTTTTCATTTACCCGCAGTTCGAAACGGAGCCGGTTACTTGATCTCCCAGGTGGTACCGATCGTGATCGATCGGCCGCGTGCCGGAGCATAGGTAAACTGCTCGCTGTAGTATCTATTGAACAGATTGGAAATGCCCGCATTGATGCTGAAGTTGAACCGCTCCTTGCGGAAGTAGTAGCCGCCGCTGACGTTATGCGTCACATATCCGGGCTCAGGTCCGTCGTTGACCGGGATCAGATATCCCGTGGACAACCTGGTCTGCTTTCCGACAATGCGGCCATTGTAGTCAAAGTAGTAGTTCTTACCGAAGTTCTGCCAGCGAAAACCGGCGTTCGTCCGATAAGGGCTGATGAAATCCAGCGGTTCTGCCTGACCGACATCGTCGCCGCGAAGATAGCTAAAGTTTCCGTACGGCGTCAGGTAACCCAAACTGATCTTATAGGTCGCCTCAAGTTCGGCCTCAAATCCCTGGATCCTTGCAGTACGCACATTCCTTGTCTGATACACGTCAATCGGAGCTCGCGGTGGAGTTTGAGCGATCCGCACGCCGGTAAACTGGGTCGCCAGGAAATTCTTGAAGTAATTATTGAAGTACGTTACCGAGCCGCGAACCTTTTTCACCTGAAACTTCGCACTTGCGTCAAAGTTGATCCCGGTTTCCGGCAGCAACGCCGGGTTGCCGACGAGAAACCCTTCGGCTGAGGCGGCGTCAGTAAAGAACCGCTCGGAAATATTCGGCGTTCGGAATGACCGGCCGATGCGGGCCGAAAGATTGACATTCGGCGTCAGCGTATAAACGACGCCGAGATCACCCGTGTACGCCGAATTTTTGACGTTCAGGCCCTGATCCAGGCCGGTGATCCCGAGCTGCTGGATCTGTGCCGGTGTGAGACGCGGATCGACGGCAAAATTTGTCGTGGGCTGGGCGGTAGTCCTGAACTGGTCAAACCGGAAGCCGCCGGTAAGTCTCAGACGTTCGGTCACAAGATAATCATCCTGAACAAAGAACCCGATATTCGACAAGCTCGCGTCCGGTACACTGCGCGTGTAGCGGGTCGTGCGGTTTGGCGAATATGACGTGGACGATGTGATCGTCATCCGGCGATCGGAGTTGTCATCGAGAAAGTAGCTCGTTCCCGCAATAATACTATGGCTGCCGAACAACCAGTTGGTCTGCACGTCAAAACCGCTCGTCTTGGTATCAGTGATCGTCTCGCTCCGTTGGTACAAACCCGGGAAATACGGCGGTGCACTCGGAACGGTCAAAATGTTGGTGAAGTTGCGATACTGCGTTTGATAAAACGCCTTGGCGGTCACCAATTGCAGGTACTTGTTTACGGCCGCAATGTCGTATCTGGCACTGAAACGGTCGCGGTTACTGAACGGGAAGAATCCGTTAAAGACGCCCGTCAGTCCGGGAACGCCGGTATTTGCCCCGGCCAAGCCTGACGAACCGACATTTGAACTGCGGCGGCGTTCATAGTTGAACTTCAGCGTATTCGTATCGTTGACAAAAAATCTGAGTGTCGCCTGATTATTGCTGCCGTGCGACTGCGAATTGAGGATCTCGCCATCGTCAGTGATCTGAAGGTCGTCTGCCCTCAAACGTGCTATATCCGTTGAGTTCGGCTTTCCGGCAAAGTAATTGTTAAACCGATCTAGTGATTGGCTCAAGCGAAATGCGAAAAACCTGCTTGATCCGTTAAATTCGAGGTTCCCGCGTCTGCCTGATTCATTTGTACTGTAAAACGTATTCAGCAGCCCGCCGAATCGAATGCCTTTTTCACGTCGCGGCGGCGTGTCGCGGGTGATTATATTGATCGTGCCGGCGAGTGCGTCCGTGCCGTAGAGGACCGATCCGCTGCCGCGAATGACCTCGACCGATTCGATCTGAGACGTCTCGACCAGGCCGGGTTCGATGCCTGATTGTGCCGACGTGCGACTGTTATTCAGCCTTTCGCCGTCAACCAGGATCAAGACTCGGTTGCTTTCAAGCCCGCGGATACGCGGACGTACCTGAAATGCACCCTCGTTTGTCGTCGACGTGCCCGGCAACCCACGAAACAGGTCGCCGACGGTATTGATATTCTTTCGGACGATCGCTTCGCGGTCGATCACCGACAGCGGAACCGCGGTATCTACCGACGCTATCTCGGCGCGTGCGGCCGTAACATTGACCTCGGCCGCGATCTCTGCGGGGTCAAGCGTTAGGACGATGTCGCTGTCCGCCGCTTCCAACGGCCGGACAAATCGTCCAAACCCGGTCGATGTAACTATGAGTTCATAATTTGACGCGTCACCGTTCAGTTCAAACGAGAAACGGCCCTCGGCATTGGTCGAGACGACACGTTCGGTGCCCTTGGACTTGTCTTTGAGGGTAACGGTGGCTCCGGCGACCGATGCCTTGGCGGTATCTTCCACACGTCCTTCGATCTTGGTTAATGCTGTCTGAGCGGCGATCCCGCTGACCAGCACGAGTAAAACGATAAATACTGCGGATATAAATGACTTTGACATATGTAAAACTCCCGAAATTTGTTCCGCAAAGCTGATCCGCGATCTGCGGCAATGCTCTTCGGTTAGTATGTTGGGGGTATGCGGAACTCTCGTTGATCGAGGTATTGAATTGGACCAATGTTTTGAAAGCGCCGATTCCATCAACTTTATGTGAACCCGATCGAGTCGGTAACGATCGAAGCAGGTTCGCCCATCTAGTGGCAATGACCGTGCCGCTGCCCATATACGGTGTTTTGATCGGATCGGGCCGTAAAACTGCGGAAAAGTTCGCGTTGACGCAGCCGCCGGTGCGAGATTTTTCAAAGGATGTGATCCGGTCGACTGCGAAGCCTCTCTCATAGCCAAAAAGCAAAAAATGCCGCCCGATAGCGGACGGCATTATCTGAGATCGCGGTGTTTCGATCAGCTAACGTTTGCTTCGCGGCTGTTTGGAATCGGTCAGGATCACATAGTCGCCGATGTCCGTGTGCTTGGATCTATCGAACGTCTTAAAGTCATCCTCGTACCTGACGGTGACGACGATCGCCTTTGTTTTCGGCCGGTATCGCAACAGATGCTCGATGGTGCCAAGGCGGCTTTCAGTATGAAATGCACCGACAAGATGGACCACCAGAGCACGCTTGTTATCCTTCAGGTACCGGGCGACCGAATTTGACATCGTCGCGTCCCAGAGCGATTGCGAGGCGAGTATCTTGTCGATGCCCATCTGAGCCTCGGGGCTCGGGCCCATGAGTGCCTTGAATTTTTTGGCGTATGTCTCCGAGGGTTCGCCGTACGGCAGCGGTGCGAGCCACTTTTTGGCTTCTTTCGTCAGGCCATTGAGTGCGTCGCGGCCGTTGCGCGAAACCATATTGACGTAGCGGCGAGGCGCATTGGCGGCAACGATGTCGAGATTCTTCTCCTTTGCCAGTTCAAAAAGCGGCTTGTAATCCCACTTGTAGTTGCCCCACGGACGCGAACTTGCCAGGAACTGTGCCTCAGTGATCAGGCCCTTGCGATATTCATCGACCACGATCTGCACGTCGCGCTCAAACATCTCCAGCGAAAGAGCGACCTTTCGCTCAGCCGAATATTTTGCGACGACACGGCGAAAGATCTCAGCCTGGATAGCATGGCCGACAGCGTCATCGTGCTGTTCGCCGAGGAAGATCGCGTCATTA
>CAZQGN010000072.1:0-5070 GCA_964592865.1 uncultured Chloracidobacterium sp.
CAGGCCGAACGGGATCGTCCGCTGCGGCTCTTTGGTCTCGCCGGAAAGCACCACCGACGCCTCAAATCCGACAAAGGCGTAGATCAGCAGCAGCACGGCACTCGAGAACGAGCCGTATTGCGGCAGTTCGCCAAAGCTGAAGTTCGCGGGCTGGATAAAGAATGCGCCGACCATAACGAAGATCAACAGCGGTAGTATCTTGCCGACGGTGAAAATGTTGGTCATCACCGCTGATTCGCGGACGCCGATCAGGTTTACGGCCGTGATCACCGCGACCACGGCGCAAACGACGATAAGGCGGGGCACACCCTCGTTGGCACCGGGAAAAAAGAAGCCCAGATAGGTCGCCAGCAGGTTGCAGTTTGCCGCGAACGTGGCGACGCGAACGACCCAATAGAGCCAGCCGACCTCGAATCCGACGGCCGAACCGAACGCCTCGCGTGCATAAAGGTATGGCCCGCCGGTCGCCGAAAACCGGCTTGCGACCTCGGCGTAACACAAAACGATGAGGCCGATGATCAGGGCACAGGCCAGAAACGCCGCGAGGCTGTACGAGCCGATCTGAGCAAAGACCTTTGCCGGCAGGCCGAAAATACCTGCCCCGATGATCGTGTTGACGACCAGGGCAGTAAAATCCCAGCGTCCGATACCTCGTACGAGCTTTTCTTCTGTCATCTGATTCTTTTAGGACCGCTTTTCGTTTATACTCTGAAAAACACCTTGCGTAAAGAATTGCCGGAGAAAAAGTGCATGAAGAAGCTGCTGATTTTCGCGTTTTGTTTGGGACTTTTGTGCTCGCTTGGCTCCCCTGTGTCGGCCCAGAGATCCGCGGCCGGCGGCGAGATCGTTCCGCCCAAGGGCTACAAGCCGCCGGTCATCCGCGATTCGCCCGAGCTCGAGTCGATACTTAACGCGTCGATCAAGGCCATGCTGGCAAAATATTCGTCCGTTACCTTCAAGCCTGGCGAGCTGTCGGCGACGCTGCTTGACCTTCGCGATCCGCAGAACATCGGCCGTGCCCAATACAACGGCGAGTTAAAGCTCTATCCGGCGAGCGTCGTAAAAATGTACTACATGGCGGCCCTCGAACGTCAGCTCGAGGACGGCAAAGTGACGATGACGCCCGAACTCGCCCGCGGGCTCAAGGATATGATCGTCGATTCGTCCAACGAGGCGACGCAGTACATCCTGGACGTCCTGACCGGCACTTCGAGCGGTGCCGAGCTGCCGCAAAAAGAGTTTGACAAGTGGCAGTAC
Organism: uncultured Chloracidobacterium sp.; assembly: GCA_964592865.1. Classification (GTDB taxonomy): domain Bacteria; phylum Acidobacteriota; class Blastocatellia; order Pyrinomonadales; family Pyrinomonadaceae; genus OLB17. The sequence continues at coordinate 1,258 of CAZQGN010000072.1, forward strand.
AAGCGAAACCGCGTTAATCGGTATATGGCGGCAATGGGTTACACCAACATCAACGCCAACCAAAAGACGTTTTGCGAGGACGCCTACGGCATCGAGCAGCAATCACGCCGATACAAGGGCGAGAACCGCAATATGCTGACGACCAACGCGACGGCCCGCCTGATGGCTGAGATCGTCCTCGGGCGGATCGCCGGCCCGGCCGGTACCGCCAAAATGATGGAACTGATGAAGCGCGAGCCTTTTGCCGGGACGACCGATAATGACGATCAGGCTCACGGATTTACCGGCAAGATGATCATCGACCGCAAAATGACGGACGCGATGCTCTGGTCCAAGGCCGGTTGGACCAGCAAGTCACGTCATGACGCGGCTTATATCGAGACCGTTGACGGGCAGAAGTTCGTCCTTGTGATATTTACCGAAAATCACGCAAACGAAAAAGGCCCGATCCCGGCGATCGCCTCAGGGGTCATCGACGGCCTTCGAAAGGGGAAGTAACAAAATGAAAAAGACTCTGGTATTGATAGCATTTGCCGCGTGCATCGCAATTTTTGCCCAGAATGCGGCCGCACAGACAAAAACACGTGTCAGATTTGCCCGCGGGACACATTCGGCGACCGTCTCGGCGACGGTCCGCGGCTTTGCGTACCGCGACTATATCGTCGGATCGGGTGCCGGCCAGACGATGACCGTTTCGGTCAGCGGCACCAATTCGGCCACCGTCCTGACCGTTTTTGCACCCGATGGAACGAACGTCGACGGTGCGGCCGAGACCGACAGCTATTCGGGCGAACTGGCGATGTCGGGCGACTACGTCATTCGCGTCGGGATGATGCGTTCGGCGGCCCGTCGGCCCGGAGCGTCGACGACATTTAAGTTAAAGATCACAGTTAGATAGATCAGCGGTATAAGATGAAAAAGATATTTGGTCGTATCGCGGCCGCGGTAGTCGGTAGCTGGTAGGCGTTAGTCAGTAGTCGGTAGTAAGTAGTCGGTAGTCAGTAGATAGTAGAGCCCGCGTGATGCGGGCTTTTTTATGACTTGTTCTTATGAGTTGCCACTAGCTTTAGCTAGTGGATGGCCTTTAGTAATTGAATCTCGCGTGGTTTTGCTATTGCGGCGAACATTATTTATTTTAGTAGCATGAGAAAAACAATTCTGTCGGTCGCTGTCGTTCTTGCGGTCAGCGCAATTGCGTTTGGTCAGGGTTCTTATGAAAAGCCGCCAAAAGAGATTTTGGATGTGCTGAATGCTCCGGCTATTCCCGCGACGTCGATCTCGCCGACGCGGGATCGGCTCGCGATCTTGGAGCCGCTTCGGTATCCGCCGATCGCCGATCTTTCGCAGCCGATGCTGCGGCTGGCCGGAACGCGGGTCAATCCGAACAACAACGCCCCGCACCTGACGCAGTACGCGGTAAAACTGACGCTCAAAAACGTCAGCGACGGCCGTGAGACAGCGGTCGCGTTGCCCGCGGGAGCCAAGATCTCGAATCCGCAATGGTCGCCCGACGGCAAGTATATTGCCTTCGGTAATATCGCGGCGGCGGGCGTCGAGCTGTGGCTCGTCGATACGGCGACCGCAAAGGCCAGACGGCTCGGGAAAGACTATGTCAACACGGCATTTGGCGGCTACGGTTGGGAGGGCTCGACGCACATCAGCGTGACACTCGTCCCCGCCGGACGCGGCCCTGCTCCGCAGTATCGCGACCTCGTTCCCACCGGGCCGAACATCCAGGAAACGACCGGCCGACGCGGAGCCGTCGCCACCGTCCAGGATCTGCTCAAGTCGCCGAACGACGAGAAACTATACGACTATTACGCAACTTCGCAGCTTGCGTTGGTCAGTCTCGACGGCAAGGTAAAGAACGTCGGCCAGCCCGCGATCTTTGACCAGAACGTGTTTTCGCCCGACGGCAAGTACGTGCTCGTCTCGCGCATCGTCCGTCCGTATTCGTATCTGTTCCCGTCATCCCGTTTCCCGAAGAAGGTCGAGATCTGGGATGCCAACGGTAAGCTCGTCCAGTCGATGCCCGACCAGCCGCTGCTCGACAACATCGTCAGCGGCGGCGTGCAGGCCGGCCCGCGAGGCTATACCTGGATCCCGATCGAGGGCTCGACCGTAAGCTGGACCGAGGCACTCGACGGCGGCGACCCGAAAGCAAAGGTCTCGCATCGCGACAAAGTCATGACGCTGGCGGCTCCGTTCAACGGCCAGCCGACCGAGCTGCTCAGGACCGAGCATCGCTTTCAGGGACGCTCGTTCGGCGAAAAAGACGGTATGATGCTCTATTTCGATTTCAATCGAGATACGCAGAAACGCCGCATTTTTCTCGCAAATTATCGCTCGGCGTCGAACGCAAAGGTCATCTCCGACCTCAACATCAATGATCGTTACAACGACATCGGCCAGCCGGTCATGCGTGTTCAGCCCAACGGCGTTTCGCTGATCCGGCAGAACGGCGACGAGATCTTTCTCACCGGAGCAGGCTCAACGCCGCAGGGCGACAAGCCGTTTCTCCGCCGCATGAACCTCAAAACGCTTGAGATTGCCGAAATTTTCCGCTCGGGAACTGAGGAGTACGAGACGTTCGCAGGCATGATCGATGACAACGGCGCACAGTTCTTTACGCGAAAGGATTCGCCCGTACTGCCGCCGAACATCTATTTGCGGCAAGTGTGCCCTCCGGGAACTAACTGTCTGGCGGTCCAGAACAAGCAGATCACTAATTTCGCCGACCCTGCTCCGCAGCTCCGCGGCATCAAGAAGCAGCTTGTAAAATACAAGCGGGCCGACGGCGTCGATCTGAGCTTTACGCTCTACCTGCCGCCGGGCTACAAACAAGGCACGCGGCTGCCGACGCTGGTCTGGGCGTATCCCGAGAGCTTTACTGACGGCTCGCTCGCCGGCCAGGTCTCAGGTTCGACCAACAGATTTACGCAGATCGGCGGCATTTCGCACCTCTTCATGCTGATGCAGGGCTACGCGATCCTCGATAACACGTCGATGCCGATCGTCGGGCCGCCCGAGACCAAGAACGATACGTTCATCAAACAAATTGTCGATGCGGCGCAGGCCGCGATAGACAAGGGCGTCGAGATGGGCGTCGTCGATCGCGACCGGGTCGGCGTCGGCGGTCACAGCTATGGTGCGTTCATGACGGCAAATCTGCTCGCTCATAGCGACCTGTTCCGTGCCGGCATCGCTCGCAGCGGAGCCTACAACCGCACGCTCACGCCATTCGGTTTTCAGGACGAAACGCGTAATTTCTGGGAGGCGACAAACGTTTACACGAGCGTCTCGCCGTTCTATTACGCCAACAAGATCAACGAGCCGATCCTGTTGATCCACGGCGAAGCCGATAATAATCAGGGCACTTTCCCGATCCAGTCCGAACGCCTCTTTGCCGCCATCAGCGGCCTCGGCGGTACGGCTCGTTTGGTGATGCTGCCTTATGAATCACATGGTTATTCGGCCAAAGAGTCGACCGAACATACGCTCTTCGAGATGGTCCGGTGGCTGGACAAATACGTTAAGAACGCCAAGCCGCGGTAAAGCGTGGGTTTGGGAATTGGAGAGGCCGCCCATTTGTCCGGGCGGCCTTTTTCATTTAGCGTGGGGAACGGTTATGACCGGACAGTGAGCACGATTGACGATCTCGGTCGTCCTTTCACCGAGCGATCCGTCTGCGAAAAGGTCGTGGCTGATGCCGATCACCAACAGGTCAGCGTTCGCGTCGTCAGCCTCGGCCAGCACTTGCCCGATGACATCGCCGCTTCGCACGATCTGTTCGAGCTCGCATCGCTGTTTGGC
>CAZQGN010000073.1:0-4517 GCA_964592865.1 uncultured Chloracidobacterium sp.
GGTTTTTGGGTGCTTTACAATTGTCTTTGGGTCGAATAACATTTTTTCAGTTCGCCGGGCCGGCGACATTTTTCCTATGCCCGATCGTTCCAAACCCATCAATACCCGCGACGCGATACTCGATGCTACAGATCGTCTGCTCGCGCGCTCGGGGTACAAAAAAATGACGATCGACGAACTCGCCCATGAGGTCGGTATCGGTAAGGGCAGCATTTATCTTCATTTCGCCAGCAAAGAGGAGATCGCCCTTTCGCACATCGACCGCATCGTCGACCGGCTAAAGGCCCGGCTGAGGCATATCGCGGACGGAAAGGAACCGGCCGGTGTGCGACTGCACAAAATGCTCTTGGAACGCGTACTGTACCGATTTGACAGCGTACAGCACTATACGCAGAGCCTCGACGAGCTGCTCTCACGGCTGCGGGTTCAACTGCTGGCTCGAAGGCAGCGTTATTTTAGCGAGGAGTCGAGGATCTTTGCCGAGGTGATCGCGAATGGTATCGAGTCCGGCGAACTCGCTCCGACCGACCCGCTCGCGGCCGCGTCCGTTCTGTTGGAAGCGACGAACTCGCTTCTTCCCTACAGCCTTAGCTCGGCCGAGCTGGGTTCCCGAGACCAGATCTCATCGCGTGTCGACGGCATCGCGGCGGTACTGATCAAGGGCCTCATGCGATGAGGGCAGCTACCGTTTCCAATAATTCTTTATCTTGAGGTCAAGCATCGGAAACGCACAGTATTCGACCGTGCGTCCGGTCTCGCGGAGCTTTTGCACCATTGATATCGCCGCGTCCGCGTTTCGCGTGTGGACGATGATCGTCGCGGCACGCTGCAGGTCGGGGTTCTCATTCAGATAAAGGGCGACCGCGTAACCCGTCTGGGCAAAATCGTCATGGTCGTTTGACTCGTAGTGATGCGGCAGCAGATCGTGGTCGAGAAATATGGCGTCGTAAGACGAGGTCGCGAGAAACGATTTCGCCTCGTCGACATTTTCGGCGATATCAAGATAGTCGCCGTCAAACCTTTTAGCGAACCAACGGTGTCTGCGGCGGTCATCGTCAAGCAGCATTACCGAGATCGGCGTCCTTTCGGAGCTGAGGTCCGCCAACCCGAATTTGATCAATAAACTGCGAATAAATCCCATAAACGCTCTATTTACTAGACTATATCATATGTCACTTGGCCGCCGCTTGAATTGGCGGTAGCCGATGCTATAATCCAAATGACCCCGAGGCAAGCAGACCCGTATGACCACCGACAATTCCAAAAAACACGGCCTGAAGGCCGTCCCGAAACTCCGCTCCGTCGAATCGAACGCCTCGGATATCGAGGTCTGTGAGATATGTTTCGGCACCGGAATGGAGGTCGTGCCGGGCAAAGGCGCTCGTCGGTGCGTATGCCGCAAACGCGATCCGCATGTCGAACAGATAAACAAGACACAGATCCCGAAGCGGTACGAAAAATGCCACTTCAATACCTATAACGCCGGCGACAACATTTCGAAAAAGATCGCGCTTCGCGTCGCTCAGGATTTCACCGTTCAGTTCCCGGCCGTGGACAATGGCCTGCTCTTTTCGGGGAATGTCGGCGTGGGCAAGACTCACCTCGCGGTGTCGATCCTTAAGGGATTGACCGAACGGGGCTTTGCCTGTTTGTTTTACGAATTTGGGACCTTGCTCAAGGAGATCCAGGGTTCATACAACCCGAACACCTTCACATCGGAGCTCAGCGTACTCGCCCCGGTCCTGAACGCCGACATTCTGGTGCTGGACGAACTCGGCGCCTCAAAGCCGACCGACTGGGTCCGCGATACGCTCCACCACATCATCAACACGCGCTATAACGAACGCAAATTTACGATCTTTACCACCAATTACCTCGACGAAAGGGCAAATGACCGCGATGAAACGCTCGAAGACCGGATCGGCGTCCGCGCCCGTTCGCGGATCTACGAAATGTGTCAGACCGTCGTGATCGAGGGCGAAGACCATCGCAAAAAAATGCACCGTGCGACCGGCCTCGGTAAATTTCGCTCGCCCAAGGGCTGAAACGACGCATATTTTGCTGATTTTGAGGGCGATTGCGATTTTATTGTTTCGTGGCCGAAGCTTTGCAAAAATTAGACAACCGGATTCCCTCGCTCGACGGCTTACGAACCGTCTCGATCGCTCTGGTGTTGGTCGGCCACGCGTTCCACGTCTATGGTCTGGGCACTACTGGTAATTTCGGCAATCTCGGCGTCCGCGTATTCTTTGTTATTTCGGGCTTTCTGATCACCGGGCTGTTGGTCCGCGAGATCGAGCGGACATTGACGGTAAACCTTCTCAAGTTCTATTTCCGACGCACACTTCGGATCTTTCCGCCGTATTATTTTTACCTCGGTGTGATTGGCGTCGCCGCGGCTCTCGGCCTGGCGTCAGTGCCGCTTGCTTCCCTATTTTATTCTTCGGCGTACGTTACAGATTATGTCGCCCCGACCGGATGGCTGCTCGGCCACACATGGTCGCTGGCGGTCGAGGAACAGTTTTACCTGATCCTGCCCGGCTTTCTGATGCTGCTCGGAATTCGCAGGGCAAAGGCCTTGCTCATTGCCATCGTGCTGCTGGCGCCGGTCGTCAGAGTTCTGGATTTTTGGCTGTCGGGACCGGACCAGATATGGGTTTTGAAAGGCTTTCACGCCAACGCGGATGCTCTGGCGATCGGGTGCCTGTTGTCACTGTTCAGGGGGCAACTGCACAAACTCACGCTTTACCGCCGGTTTCTCGGTTCCCGGGCCGTCGTCTTGCTGCTGCCGTTAATTATTTTGGCTAATCTTCAGGGTGACCATCCGCTGGTGTTTCTTGGCGGCAGCCTGACGTTTATGAATATTGCCGTCGCTCTTTGCCTTGATTGGTCCGTCACCAACCATTCGGGCCGGGCCGGCCGATTTCTGAATTCGCCGGTGATGGTCAGGCTGGGTGTGATGAGTTATTCGATCTACCTTTGGCAACAGCCTTTTCTGGACCCGCAAAACCCGGGACTTCTGACCTCTTTTCCCGTAAATCTTATCGGGATCGCCGTAATGAGTTCGATCTCGTACTATCTTGTTGAACGCTATTCACTGGCCTGGCGGCAAAAGCTGGAAGCCCGGTGGTTCAGCCCGCGGCCGGATAATATCCGTGAGACCGAACCTTCGGCCGCCGCGGCCTAGGCCTTTGCGGAAACCGGCTTTCGGTTTCGGATCGAGAAATAAGCCCGAACCGCCAGCAATACGGCCAGGATCGCAGCGAAGATCGCGGGATAGAACACGTCGGATTTAACGATCATCCAAAAGTGAATGACGCCGGCGATCGCCGTTAGATAGATCAGGCGATGCAGCATCTGCCAGCGCTTACCGCCGAGCCGTTTGACCATCGCATTGGTCGAGGTAACGGCCAGCGGCACCATCATCAGAAGCGCCGCCATCCCCAACGCGATGAAGGGCCGTTGGATAACATCGGCCACCGTTCCGGCTATGTCGAGGCTTCGATCGAAAACGATGTATGTCGTGAAATGGATCAGCCCGTAAAAAAAGGCGAAAAGGCCGACGATCCGGCGGTATTTTATGAGCTGATTCCAACCGAACCATTTCCTGATCGGCGTTATGAGCATAGTCGCGAGCACGAAAACAAGCGTCATCACGCCCGTCGCCCGAAGGAAATACTCGATCGGATTTGCGCCGAGCCTATGGTTCCATGCATCCAAACCGAGGATAGTCACGGGTATCAGGCTGTTGAGCCAGAGCAGCGTTTTGTAAAATCGTACGTCGGTCATCAAAAGTATTTTTTCAGGTCCATACCGCTGTAGAGCGAGGCAACTTCGTCGCCATAACCGTTGAACGGCAACGTCGGCCGCATCCCGATCTCGCCGATGCGCCGCTCAGACGCCTGCGACCAACGCGGATGTCTGACGTCTGGGTTTACGTTTGAAAAGAATCCGTATTCCTCCGGCGACGCCTGGTTCCACGTCGTCGGCGGCTCACGGTCAGTGAGCATGATCTTGACGATCGATTTAATGCTCTTGAATCCATATTTCCACGGCACAACGAGTCTGATCGGAGCTCCGTTCTGATTAGGCATCTGCTTGCCGTAAAGTCCTGTCGCCAAAATGGTCAGCGGATGTACCGCTTCGTCCAGCCGCAGGCCCTCGACATAGGGAAAATCGATGCCGGCCGCAAACGACGATTGCATCCGGATCGGGTCGTATTTGGTCTGAAAAGCGACATAACCGGCGGAACCGAGCGGTTCGACCTCGTCGATCAGCTTTTTCAGCGGAAACCCGACCCATGGGATCACCATCGACCAAGCCTCAACGCATCGAAACCGATAGATCCTCTCTTCCTGTTCAAACTTTAGCAGGTCCTCAATATCATACGTCTTCGGCTTGTGCACCATTCCGCCGACCTCGACGGTCCAGGGCCGCGTCACCAGCGACTCGGCCTTGGCAGCGACGGCCGATGTGCTCGTCGAAAACTCGTAGAAGTTATTGTAGTTAGTGATCTC
>CAZQGN010000074.1:0-2460 GCA_964592865.1 uncultured Chloracidobacterium sp.
GCCGCGTCAAGGTCGGCGGCGAATGGATCGATTGCGACGTGGTGCTGTGGGCGACGGGCGTGGCGGCCTCACCGCTCGGCAGGGAGCTCGGCGTGGCGACCGACAAGGCCGGGCGCGTGTCGATCGAGCCCGACCTGTCGATACCTGGCTTTCGAAACGTATTTGTGATCGGCGACATGGCTTCGCTGATGCAGGACAATGGCGAACCGGTTCCCGGCGTCAGTCCCGCCGCGATGCAGATGGGCGACGCGGCCGCCGCGAATATCGCACGCGACCTGACGGGCGAACCGCGGCTGGATTTCAAATACGTAAACAAAGGCACGATGGCGACGATCGGCCGCAGCAAGGCGATCGCCGAGGTCGCCGGGATGAAGTTCAGGGGGTTTACCGCTTGGCTGATGTGGCTGTTTCTGCACGTTTTTTTCCTGATCGGGTTTAGAAATCGATTCGCGGTCATGTTCGAGTGGTTCTGGGCGTATCTGACGCGTGAGCGAAGTGCCAGATTGATAACCGGCGACGCGGACGAACTCGGCGAAGCGATCAAGTTCATTCGGGGCAGAGCCGGAGCGGCCGGAACTGAACAGAAATAGGCCGCGTCGGCGTAACGGTGTCTTTTTTGTTTGAAGTGTGGTTAAATTTTTACATTCCGATTACTGTGCCGAGATCATATTAAATGAAGAAATACTTACTTTTGCCGATAATGTTCGTCTGCCTTTCGGCCGCCGCCGCCGCGGTCGAACCGATGGTCTGGTCCGTCAATTCACGAGCTGAGGTCCTCAAGGGCGACGCCCGCGGCATCTCGATCGACGATACGGGCACCATGACGCTCGCGCCGAAACTGACCGAGGAATTTAAGACCGAGCAGCCTTACATTTGGGCCAGCACCGTTGACGCGGCCGGAAGCGTGTATCTCGGCACCGGCGGCGACGGCAAGATATTCAAGGTGGACAAGGCCGGAAAAGGTTCACTCTTTGCCGATCTGGCCGAGTTGAATGTCTCGGCGGTCGCGATCGGCGGGTCGGGTGAACTATATGCGGCGACCTCGCCTGACGGCAAGGTCTATCGCATCGACGCGGCGGGCAAAGCCGAGGTGTATTTCGAACCAAAAGAGAAGTACATTTGGGCACTCGCTGTGCTCGCCGACGGCAGCCTCGCGGTCGCGACGGGCGACAACGGCAAGATATTTAAGGTCAAAGCGGCAAATGCCAATCCGGAAAGCTCGCTGCTCTTTGACACCAGCGAAACGCACATAATCTCGCTCGCGGCCGACAAACAGGGAAATCTGTATGCCGGCACCGACTCAAACGGGCTCGTGCTGAGGTTTGGCTCCGACGGCAAGCCTTTCGGGCTGCTCGATTCGCCGCTGCGTGAGATACACGACCTCTCGATCGGGCCGGACGGCTCGGTCTATGCCCTTGCGATCGCCGAATCGGTCGCCGCGAAACCGGCCGAGACGCCCGCCGCAACTACGGCCGAGTCCAAGACCGTGACCGTCGAAAAGGCGAGCCCTTTGACGCCCGAGACGCCCGCAAAGAGTAAATATGACCTTTCGGCCGCTAAATCCGCGGTCTATCGCATCTCGACTGACGGCGGGACCGATCTGCTGTGGGCCTCGCCGGCGGTTGTCGGCTTTGCCATCCATGCACACGCGACCGGGAAAGGCGTCCTGATCGGTACCTCCGACAAGGGGCGTATCTACAACGTCAGCAATGAGGGCCGCGAGACGCTTGTGCTGCAAACCGGTGCCAGCCAGATATCGACGTTTGCGAGCGACGGTACCTCGATGTTTGCGACCTCGAGCAACCAGGGCAGCCTTTACCGGATCCAGGGCTCGGCGGCAGAAGGCAGTTACGATTCGGCTGTTTTGGACACCATAGCAACGTCGAACTTTGGCCGAATTTGGTGGCGTTCGAGCGGAAATGTCGCCATTCAGACCCGCAGCGGGAACACCGAGAAAGCGGACGAGACGTGGAGCCAATGGAGTTCGCCGATGACCGACCCGAAAGGCGGACAGGCCGCGAGTCCGAAGGCCAGATATTTTCAGTGGCGGGCGGTTTTCAAGGCTGATGCCTCGGTGCCGTCGCTTAGCGAGGTCAATCTGTCGTTCGCGGCGGTGAATATCGCTCCCGAGGTGCTTTCGATCCAGGTACTGCCGACAAACGTCGGCCTTGCGGCAAACCCGCCGATCCAGGTCGATCCTAACATCGAACTTTCGGGGATGGACCCGGTCACGTTCGGCATCCCGAACGCGGCGGTCCCGCCGAGGCGCCTGTTTCAAAGGGCGGCGACATCGCTGCAGTGGGCGGCCGAGGACCGAAACGGCGACAAACTCGTCTATGACCTTTATTTCAAAGAGATCGGCGACCGCGATTTCAAGCAGTTGAAGGCCGATCTGACCGATAATTTTGCGGCGATCGACGGACAGTCGTTGGCGGACGGACGATACATATTTAAGGTCGT
>CAZQGN010000075.1:0-2155 GCA_964592865.1 uncultured Chloracidobacterium sp.
ATGTTCGCGGGCTTGAGGTCGCGGTGGATGACAAGCTTCTGGTGTGCAAACGAAACCGCCGCACATACCTCGCGAAACAGGTCGAGACGCTGATCGAGTGCGAGATCGCCTGCATCTGCGTACGCGATCAACGGCGTTCCCTCAACGTACTCCATAACAAGGAACGGCAGGCCGTCATCGGTCGTGCCGCCATCGATCAAATGAGCGATATTCGGATGTTTCAGCGAAGCCAGGATCTGGCGCTCCGTGACAAAGCGGCGCTGAATCTCCGTTGAATCGAGACCGCGTTTTATCAGCTTGAGAGCGACCTTCTGCTCGAACGCCCCGTCAGCACGCTCAGCCAAATATACACGGCCCATACCGCCCGAACCGATCAGTTGGTCGAGCCGATAGTTCCCGATCTTTGTGCCGATCAGCTTGTCTTCGGCCGGGCCGACGTGATCGACGGCACGAGTCTCCAGGGCCTCGGCGGCGGCCAATTCGTTTAGCAGCGAGACGACCTCAGCTTTCAATTCCGAGTCTTCGCCGCACGCATCTGCGACAAACTCGATGCGATCTTCGGTCGGCATTTCGACGGCGTCTTCGAGTATGTGCTTCACTTTTTGCCAGCGTTCGCGGTCCATAATTTGGGCGGCTAATTTGCCGTCGAAAGTGTACGGGAAAGGAAAAGTTTCGCACTCGACCATTCACGCTTAACGGTCGCGGGTGAGATCTGCAGAACCTCTGCGATCTCGTCGACATTGAGCCCGCCGAAGAACTTCATCTCAACGATACGTGCTTGCCGCTCGTCCAGTGATTCGAGTTTGGTCAATGCCTCATCTACCGCTATAACGTCGAGCTGTTTTCGGTCGCCGAAATCGACCGCACCGTCCAACGTAATACGCGTTCGCGATTCGCCGCCGCGCTTTTGGCTGTTGTGCCGCCGAGCGTGGTCGATAAGGATTTCGCGCATCAGTCGTGCGGCGACACCAAAAAAGTGAGTGCGGCTCTCAAAATCGATCGAGTTCTGCTTGGATAGACGGAGAAAAGCCTCATGAACAAGAGCCGTCGGCTGAAGCGTGTGGTCCGATCGTTCGCGGCTGAAATAGCCGCCGGCGATCTTGCGCAGTTCATCATAGACCAGCGGGAACAAGACATCGAAAGCCTCATCGCCGCGTGATCTAAGGTCGGTCAAGATCTGAGTGATCGGACTATTGTCCGATGGTTCTGACATAGGCAATAAGAAACACAGAATAGTTGCACTACTCCGAAAGGGCAAATCTTTTTTAGAAAAATATGAGCCCATATTCCGAACTTTTTCGCACGTCAGTTATACAGAAATATTTTTTGCGGGGAGCTTCGGCGCGCAGGGGCCGTGAATGACAATGAAAAAGAAGCTTTACTTGGCGTTGATACTGACCGTGCTAATGTTCTCAGGTACGTACGCTTGGCGGTCAGAACCTTTTATCCTACTAGGTGATCAAGCCGACTTGAGCGAGAGTGCGATCTTTGGCGCTCCTGATTACAATGCGGTCGCCGAGTTTAGTCTCACACCGCGCACACCGACGAGCGTCTGGCACTATGGCAAAACGTCGGGTCCGACGAGCAACGTTTTTGAGGCATTTCCCGATACAAATACTTATGCGCCGTGCAGCGGAACGCCGGGCTCAGGAACAGCGTTCCAGGAATGGAGAAATAACTCAGCTGCATTGCCGCAATTAGGACTCAATGTAAGTGGTTCCATATTCGTCTGCGGAACTCTGCGAGTGCCGACTGACGCGATCTATTTACATCCCGGTCCCGACGGATCAAGAGCCGTGTTGCGTTGGCGAGCACCCAGCGATGGCACCTATCAGGTTGGCGGCGTCTTTCAAGGGCTAGACTCTACCGGTTCGCGCGATGTTTATATCTTCGTCAATGGAACGGCCATTTGGTCAACGACTCCGATAGTAAATGGGCTTGAACAGAAGCCATTTGATCTAACGGTGCCGATGCTGGCCGGCGAGTTTATAGATTTTCATGTTGGTGCGAACGGCGGCTCAAATTATGACGCGACTGGGTTGTCGGTCTCTATTCGTCAGCCCGTTACCGCTTGTGCGACTGCACCGGCTGATATTAGGGCAAACATTCCTGCCGAAAATTCGCCGATCGACGTTCAGAGCGTAAACACGAGAGC
>CAZQGN010000076.1:0-2058 GCA_964592865.1 uncultured Chloracidobacterium sp.
AAGATCACGGGCTGGTATTTTGCGGATCGCGATGAACCGATCGCGGAAACCGTTAAGCGGATGGCTGCCCTGCCAATGGACGCCCAACCCGGCGAGCGTTTCATCTATGGATATTCGACCGACATTCTCGGGGCCGTGCTTGAGAAGGTCAGCGGAATGCCGCTCGATAGGTTCATACTTGAGCGAATAACAAGACCGCTAAAAATGACCGATACATCGTTTTATATCGCTGCCGATAAGTCAGATCGGCTCGCCACCGTCTATTCGGCCAAAGGGTCAGCGATAGAACGGGCGCCTTCGCCGGGTCTGGGCGTCGGTCAGGGCTCATACCTCGTCGGCCCTAAAAAGAGCTTTTCCGGCGGTGCCGGGCTCTTATCGACAGCCAATGACTATGCCAGGTTTTTGCAGATGCTCCTCAATAACGGTGAACTCGACGGTGTCAGGATCCTGAGTCGAAAATCCGTCGAACTGATGACCGCCGATCATCTTCGCAAGATCCCTTATGATCGTGACGGTATGGGATTCGGATTGGGCTTTTCCGTCGTCAAGGATGTCGGTGCATATGGATCGCCTTCGTCGGTCGGCGAATTCGGTTGGGGCGGCGCGTACCACTCGACCTACTGGGTCGACCCGAAGGAAAAGCTGGTCGTCGTTTATTTCACCCAACTTATCCCGGCCGGCAACATTGATGATTTCGCCAAATTGAGAACGATCGTTTATCGATCGCTGGTAGATTGATCAAATGACGTTCGAAATGTCCAAAATTAATATGAGTAAATTCTATTCGGGGTTGATCACCGCGTTTTTGACTGCCGCATGCGTGGTTGCGGCCATTGGCCAAACGCTGAACGCTGACGAAAAGAAGATCGTCGATTTTATTGATCGGAACAGCTCGTCCGCTCTCTCGCTGCTTGAAGCGTCAGTGAACATCGAAAGCCCGACCGAGGATCTGGCCGGCGTCAGGAAAGTGGGTGACCTGTATCGAAAAGAACTGGAATCGCTGGGAATGAAGACCACGTGGATCGACCTCCCGCCGGAACTCAAGCGAGCGGGCCACCTTGTTGCCGAGTCGACCGGAACTCGCGGCAAGCGGCTGTTGCTGCTTGGTCATTTGGACACGGTCCTCAGGGGTGAACCTTACAAACTGGACGGCACTCGAGCCTTCGGTACAGGTGTCGGCGATATGAAGGGCGGCAACCTGATCATCATACAAGCCCTTAAAGCTCTTCAGGCTGTGGGAGCACTTAAGGATACCCGGATCATCGTAATGTTTACCGGGGATGAGGAAGATACTGCTGACCCCATCGAGATCAGCCGCCGGGACATGGTCGCGGCAGCCAAACGCAGCGATGCCGCGCTTAGTTTTGAAGGAACCGTCTTGAACACGGCGACTGTGGGCCGCCGCGGATTCAGTTCGTGGAAACTCGAGGTAACTGCGAAAACGGGCCATTCAGGACAGATATTCCGTGACGGCATGGGTGATGGTGCTGTCTTCGAAGCGGCTCGGATCCTGAACGAATTTCGTCTTGCTCTCAGCAAGGAGAAATATCTCACCTTCAACCCGTCGCTTATTGTTGGCGGAACAACGATCGAGACAAAGGACGCTGACGGACGGGCTTCGGGCAAGACAAATGTCGTTGCGGCTAAGGCTTATGTAAACGGTGATCTCCGATTCATCAGTGAGGAGCAAAAACTTTCGGCCCGTGCCCGCATGACCGAGATCGTCAGCAAGAGCCTCGCCGGGACGACAGCGAAGATAACATTCGAGGACGGATTACCGGCAATGTCACCAAATGAGGGCAACTACAAACTACTTGCCGAGCTTGACCGAGCCAGCAAGGATCTTGGTTTTGGAGCGGTCGAGGCCCTCGATCCCGGAGAACGCGGTGCAGGCGACATCGCATTCGTTGCGGACCTCGTGCCGAGCCTCGACGGGATCGGCATCGGCGGCACCCGAGCCTCTCATGCAAAGGGTGAGTCCGCGGATCTCAGCACTTTGCCGATGCTGACCAAACGTGCGGCGTTATTGATCTATCGGCTGACAAGATAAAAAGGCCG
>CAZQGN010000077.1:0-1882 GCA_964592865.1 uncultured Chloracidobacterium sp.
ATCCGCAGAGCCAAATGAACGAACGTTACAGCCGGCAAATACTATTTCGCGAGATCGGCGCCGAGGGCCAGCAGCGGCTGCTCGATTCGACCGTATTGCTGGTCGGCTGCGGGGCACTTGGAGCTTCGCATGCCGAAATGCTCGCGCGTGCCGGCGTCGGCAAACTAAGGATCGTCGACCGTGATTTTGTCGAATACACCAACCTGCAGCGGCAAACGCTCTTTAGCGAGGACGACGCCGCCGAACGGACGCCTAAAGCCGTCGCCGCGAAAAAACGCATCGCCGCGATCAACTCCGATATCGAGGTCGACGCCGTCATCGCGGACGTCAACCACTCGAATATCGAATCGCTGATCGCCGGATGCGATCTGGTGATCGACGGGACGGATAATTTTCAGGTCCGCTATCTGATCAATGACGCGTGTGTGAAGCTCGGGGTCACGTGGATCTACGGCGCCGCCGTTTCGAGCTACGGCACGACGATGACGATCATCCCGGGCAAAACGCCCTGTCTGCGGTGCATCTTTGACGAAATGCCCGATGCCGGGTCGGCCCCGACCTGTGATACGGCCGGTGTGATAATGCCCGTTATCGCGACCGTTTCGGCCGTTCAGGTCACCGAGGCGCTAAAGATACTCGTCGGCGATACGTCGTCGCTGCACGGATCGCTGATGCAGTTTGACCTCTGGGCAAACGACCGCCAGCGGATACGACTCGACGCGCCCAACCCCGATTGCCGTGCGTGCGGAATGCGGGCGTTCGACTTTCTGGATACCGAAACACCCGAGTTTTCGGCCGTCCTTTGCGGCCGGAACGCCGTTCAGATCGCCCCGCCGCGGCCGGTGACGCTCGACCTCGATCAGCTTGCCGAACGGCTGCAGTTCGCGGCGGCCGTAAATCAGAACGAATATCTGCTGCGATTCGCGTCCGGCGACCTCGAAATGACACTGTTTCGCGACGGCCGGGCGATCGTCAAGGGGACGGACGACGTTGCGGCGGCCCGATCGATGTACGCGAGATTTGTCGGCAGTTGACGATCTATGTGATACTTTTCACAAGCGATCTACGCGTTACATATCGGAGGCGCAGATATGAACGACACTTCAAATAAAAGGCCGGTAGTTGTAATAATCGGCGGCGGATTTGGCGGGCTCTGGGCGGCCAAGTCGCTGGCGAAACTACCCGTCGATGTAACGCTGATCGACCGCAAGAATCACCACGTTTTCCAGCCGCTGCTTTATCAGGTCGCGACCGCCGTGCTGTCGCCAGGCGAGATCGCCCAGCCGATCCGACGAATAGTTCACCGAAACAAGAATACCGAGGTGATCCTCGGCGAGGCCGTCGGCTTTGACCTCGAGTCACGGCATGTGCTGCTTTCGGACGGTGCCCGCGTGCATTTTGACTACTTGATCGTTTCCGCCGGTGCGCGGCATGCTTATTTCGGCAACGATCAATGGGAATCTGCAGCTCCGGGGCTGAAAACGCTCGAAGACGCGGTCGAGATACGTCGAAGGGTGCTGCTGGCATTTGAAATGGCCGAGCGCGACGCCTATCTGACCGGCGAACAGCGGGCGCTGACGTTCGTGGTGGTCGGCGGCGGCCCGACCGGCGTCGAACTCGCCGGTGCGATCGCCGACATTGCCCGAAAGGCGCTCGCCAAGGACTTTAAGGCGATAGATACGGCAAAGGCTCGCGTTATCCTGTTCGAGGGGTCGGACCGAGTGCTCGGGACCTTTGCGGGGGATCTTTCAGAGAGCGGCAAGGCGCAGCTTGAGGACCTCGGGGTCGAGGTTCGGCTTAACAGTTTTGTGACCGAGATCGAGTCGGGCCGCGTCAAGGTCGGCGGCGAATGGATCGATTGCGACGTGGTGCTGTGGGCGAC